>CP016490.1:0-608415 GCA_002966495.1 Halomonas sp. GFAJ-1 | reverse complement strand
GACATATAGAACGTGAGGGGAATAGCGATCGCGATGGCAACGGAGCGGTTTAAGCCAGGAATGACCCCGACTAAATAACCTAATAGTACACCGCCAAGGATGACGCTAATGGAGTGCAGGGTTAATGCATCGCCAAATGCACCCGTAATTGCGCTAAGTTCCGGCATATCAGACCACCCCTATGCGCATTAGATGAACCGTTAATAAATAGAGCGCTGCGGTCGGAATGGCCGCTGCCAGAAGAATAACGTACCAGCGTCGTTCACCAAGCAGCGCGACCAGTGTGCCTACAATAAAAGGAGCTAACCAGGTAAGTGGGATAAACGTGGCTAGCCCGATAAACAAAAGCACATAACAGAAAGGCCAAGATTGGTGCCAAACGTTTGATAGGGGAGGGAGCTTAAACAGTGGCGCACGGCTTTTTTTGAGCTGGATCAGGCTAACAAACGCAAGCGCAGCGGCACATAACAGCATTACCCAAGCACCTAGCGTGGCAAGGCGTTGGGGGTGCATGCCAAAGGCCATGCCTGAACCACCATACCGAGGGATAATCCAAATCAGCAGCCAGCAGGAGAGGAGGGTAACCCCCAGTCCTGACCACAGATTTTTACGGCGTTCTGCGATATCGGTCGTCATAGTTATTTTTTATTGAAATGAGTTGAGTATCACCACCCTATGAGTCGAGCAGGCAATAATCAACTTGCCGCAATGAAACATTTAAACGCGACAATCAACGCTTTTTTAAGTAAATGCGACGCCGTTAATGCGGTCTGTGAGAAAAAACAGCTGGGAGACTAGTTGTGATTAGTAGGTGCAGAGTGAGTGTGAGCATCCGCCTCAAGCACAAACACAGCATCTGCTAATGAAGGGTCGGGTATTTGGCACTCGTTACGCTCCCAGGGTAACAGGCTCAAGGCGTGCTCTACGCCCATCCCGTTAAGCTGGTGGGCAACACCTTCGTTATAGATAACATGGCCCAGGCCCATTAAACCTACGGCCAAATATCCCTGACGAGCTTCGTCGGCTAACCCGTGGGCCATGGCGACGTCCCAACTGAGCTGGGCGTTAATGAAGCGCGTTAGCCGGTCAGGGTCGTCCATGTCCATGGCATGCTGCTCAAATGCCGCTTGCAGCCTTTGTTGGTAGGCGGCAGGCGCGTCTTGCGGGGCGGGAATGTGGTGGCGCTGGTCAGCGGGAACGTTTTCAAATCCCTCTGCAGACAAGCGCTGGCGCAACGCCGGGGTAATGTTTAGGGCAATGAGCGGAATCTGCTGTAATCGCGCAAAGTGAAAAATGGGTAGGTAAAGTGCAGGATCAAAGCCCCATGTCTCTTGCCACTGGGTCTGTTCTAGCAGTTCATTTTCATTCAGCTCACCTGCCACCCAGTCGTCTAGTACCGGCTGCGCGTGACGTGGCAGCATCTCCAAACCGATCACCATATCATTACGCAATGCGTGCAGCCCCGCCAGCGTGCTTAGCTGCCAGCGGTGATGGTCAATGTCGTCATGCCGCTCGCCTAGTAGCACTACCTGTTGCTGGGCAGCCTGAGCGAGAA
Source organism: Halomonas sp. GFAJ-1 (assembly GCA_002966495.1). NCBI lineage: Bacteria > Pseudomonadati > Pseudomonadota > Gammaproteobacteria > Oceanospirillales > Halomonadaceae > Halomonas > Halomonas sp. GFAJ-1. The sequence goes on along the minus strand of CP016490.1, from coordinate 606,860 downwards.
GTTCGTTATTGGGCACCGATTGATTAGCTTGCCACCACTCACCTGGGCTGGGGCAACTGGCGTTCACACTAAGCGGCGTTAAGCTAAGCGCTACTAGCGAGGCGACTATCCAACGTGAATTCATCGAGGCGCCTACTTCTCAGCCGCTTTGAGGCGGTTGATCTCGGCCAGCAGGGCTTCGGCTTCTTCGGTTAAGGTGGCGTTAGCTCGCATGTCACCGTTACGAGAGGCTTCCATGGCCGCCTGCAGCTTGCGTTCATACTCTTGCTGTAGCTTCTTTTTGGGGTCGCGCTTAAATAGTCCGAACATGAGCACTCTCCTGATTGACGTATACTATTTGTATAGGTTTGTGGGGTGTATGTCGAATATTTGTTGAGATACCGCCAAGAAGATTGTCTAGCGTGATCGGTTAAAGGCGGCGCATTGGCTTAAAAAGCGCTTAAAATCAGCAAGAATAGTATCCAGACTGTCGTGTAAACGGTGGTCGTCATCGACCAAGCGTAACGATAGCCGCTGCAGGCGGGCGCGTTCAATCACCGGGGCGGGCGGAACCACATCATCTCGCCACCCATGAATAATATGCGTAACGGCTGCTTGAATAGTGGGCGAAGTTTCTGGGTAGTCGGGTAAGCCCAGCGCGGGGGCCAGCAAAAAACAGCCAAGCACCGGCTGCTGAGCACTCACAGACGCGCTTAACCAGCCACCAATACTTGAACCTGCTAAAACACAGCGTGCAGGGGTGTCGCGCCGGGATGACATGGTGGCCAACAAGTGCTGTAAACGCTGTTGTGGTTCCGGCATTCCTCGGTAGTCCATCACCACTGGTTCACAATCCTCTAGCTGTTCAGCAATGCCGTTGAGCGCCTGGATCTTTAACGCACCTGGGCCGCTTTCCAAACCGTGGGAGAGGTAGACGGTCATCATAATGGTTAGCTACCTGCTGAGCGTTGGAGGGCTTCGCCGCCCTGTTCGATATCTTGACCCACGCCGCGAATGGTATTGCAGCCGCTGATAACAAGTAGGGTCGCCAGTACTAACACGCCAAGTAAAAGTGTGCGCTTCATCGAAAATTCCTTACAAGGACACGAGCCCAGCACGGGCAAAGAGGTTCACTGATTAAAATAAGCCCAGTTGGCGACTGATGCCACAGGTTTAAGGGGGGGAATGCTGATGTTTGCCGCAACTTTTTGTCTCATGTGTCAGTTTTATACACTAGAAAACGATTTTTTAAGTCAATCCAGTCGATTTTTCAGCAAATCATTTTTTAGTAAATCTATGTTTTTAATAATATTAATCCTTTATCTTGGCTTGTTGGCCTATTGTCTGCAGTTACTTGGTGTACCCTGAAGAAACACTGTCATTTAAAGGATTATAGTTAAAGGATTATTGAAGCCAGCAAAGGAAGCGTTAGCAAGGATGGTAATTGGCAATGACAGAAAAATAGTACGAGTAAGCTGACAGGTAAGTCAGGAAGGCACGGAGGCCAGCAGTTGAAAAGGATTTAAAAGGACGCTCAGTTTGCTTGTTACTACCTGCGCAGGGAAGCGTTGGTCATCAAGGTCATGGAGCGGCAACGATGCAAAATCACCATCTCGTTTAACCGAGGTGGTTTTTTTGCATGTTTGTGATTTAATAACGCGCTGATATTTTTAGGATTTCTTAAAACCTTTGCGTAACACTCGGCTTTTTGTACAGATGAGCAAGGCTTTTTGGTCTATTCTTGCGGGACACGCAACTTTTAGCGGTTATAAAACGTCAACGCAGCAGCCGCACACCTTCAGGGACGAGCGTTATGGCCATGGTACTGATGTTATGCATGTTCGTGCTGTTTCTAGTGTTTTCAGGGCTTGGGCTTTACATGATGTTTAAAACATCATTTTTGGCGACTGTCGACGATATTGACGATATGCCTCCTGAGAGATGAGCCCGCCACATCATTACACCAACGCCCGCAGCTGCGGGCGTTGGTGTTTTAAGTAGCCATTTTTATTTACTTTTATGCCACCGACCCTTCCCGCCCTCAGGCACCATGCGTCCAAAATAGAGCAACCCAAAGGCTAACCAGCTGAGGGTTAAAATGCCGGTAAATATAAGTACTGAAAGCGCCCCAAACTGGGCGATGAGGGGTAGCGCGGCGGCTGTAAATAGTCCGCCCCCCACGACGGGTTCGAACATCAGCTGCTTGTAGCCAAAGCTTTCAAGTGCGCCAGATTTATTTTTGGGATCGGCCATTTTCATCAGCAGCAAACCGGTAACGGTGACCCCCATGGATTGGCCAAAATCACCTATGCCGCGCTCAAACCAATTTTCAGGTATCACCCGTGGGGCAATGACGATCAGTACGAATAGGGACCAGCCGATACCTGCCAGAGCAAGCAGTAAGAAAGGCATAAAGTAGTCACCTAGCGTTGTGAGCGACAGAGTGGCCAGAGCGGCAACAATGGTAAAGTCGAGCGCGGTACCTGCAATGCGTGACATGGTTCGCGTGGATACATGCCGCTCCAAGTTAAAGCGCATAATAAACAGTTGAACAATCACTCCACCAATCATGGCAATCGGGAATAGCGGCACGTGGGCTAATATTTCCAGCCCGTCATTGCGCGCCCACGTCATTTGCTCGATCCACTGAAGGGCGGTGAGCAGCAGCCAGCCAATGACAATCGCAATGCCCACTAAGCCGATATGAAGACTGAGTGGGTCGGTAGTGCCTGCTTCTTGCATCAGGTCTTTCTTAAACTCGCTAAACTCTTCGGTTGAGGGGCGATCATCATGACGCATCAGCTCGTCAGGGTCTTCTTGCTCGCCTTCAAGCTTTACCACTCCTCTGCGGGCAGCAATATTGATCAGCACGGTGCCGATCAGGATTCCTGAAACAATGCCTATAGTGGCAAGCCCTAATGCCAAGTCAGCCCCCTCTTCAAAGCCTAGTTCTGAAAAGGTGTCGGCCATGCCCGCGGCGGTACCGTGGCCACCTTCAAAGCCAATTTCGATAAGTGCGCCTACCATTGGATTCATATTAAAAATGGGTACTAACACTAAAAGCGCGAGGCTAAGCCCTACCACGTACTGGCCCCAGGCCATGGTTTGTCCCACGACTACCTGCGGCCCAGCACGTAGCCAAATGGCGCGTAAACCAGGAATGGCGGTGCCTATAAAAAGTGCGGCAAATACGACGTTAATCAGCAGGCCCGGCAGGGCCGACCAGCTTTCTTGGACATAGGCGGGGAATAGCCCAGGGCTGTCTGTAAATAGAGTCGGCATAAACCGACCAATAACGTCAGGGCCAAGAAGCAGTAGAAGTAACCCACCAATCACTGAGCTTGGTAAGAAAAGTCGCCGCAGCCAAGGTAGCCAAAGGCGTAGTGCGTTACTTACCAGCAAAACCAGGGCAATAATCACCAGCGCAATAAACAGCTCACCCACTGATAAAGTCATTTCATCACTCCTTGATGAATAGCTGGCGCCGAAGGCGATTCGGCTAAGCCTAAAAATAGACAGGAATGATGTAAACGTAGTGCGAAATGGTTTAAAGCGCTATTAAACCGACGCTATATCAAGCGCGTTAGCCCATGACATAAAGACTAAGAAGCGCGAACCCATACCCGATGGCAGCCCCTGCTATCACGTCGCTGGTGTAGTGCAACCCCAGGCCCACCCGTGAAACGGCGATCAGCAGTGAAAGCGGCAGCACAATCGGCAGTAACCACGGGGTATGCGCGGCGACTAATACGCAAAACATAACCGCATGCATGGTATGACCACTAGGGAAGCTGTAGCGGTCACGGGCAGGTTCGCCGCAGTGCACGCCGTTGCGGTAGGTAATAAACGGACGTTCGCGACAAAGGCGAGTTTTAAGCAACCGGTAAGCAACAATCGCCAAGCAGGCAGTGGCGGCGTACTGCGCCAAACGCCAACCATGCTGAGGCTGCAGCCAGGGCTGAGCGGCAATCAGCGCTACCCATACCGGCCAGTCGCCTAATCGGCTAGCCGCTTGCAGCGTAAGGCGCCAAGGGCGGTAGAGGCTTAGCAGCGTGATGCGCTGACAAAACCGCCACTCCCACAGGTCAAGACGGTCGAATACGGCAAGCGGACGTGGACGCATGGTGGTTCTCCTGGGCTTGGTGAAGGTAACGCGTGAACTGCTCAGCAATGCCTGACCAGCTCTGTTCTAACACTCGTAGCCGGGCAACACGGCCAAGGCGCGCGTAGTCGGCAGGGTGTTGGCATAGCTCAATGGCTGCCTGTGAAAAGGCAGCGGTGTCGTCTGGGGTAACGGTAATGCCGTTATGGCCGCTTTGAATCAGCTCAGCGCTGGCGGCATGCTGGTAGGCCACCACCGCCAACCCACTTGCCATGGCTTCGCTCACTACGTTGCCCCAGGTTTCCGAAAGCGAAGGAAACACAAACATGTCGGCGCTGGCATAGTGGCGTGCCAAGGTCGATTTATCGACAAACCCAGTAAAGTGAGCCTCGGGCAGTGCCTTTTGCAACTGGGCACGACCCGGGCCGTCGCCAACAATCACCTGTGCCATATCAGGGCAAACATTACGCATGGCCTGCAGGGTTTCTTGAAGTAGCGCTAGATTTTTTTCCGGCGCTAGGCGCCCTACATAAAGAGCAACAGGTTGATGGTCGGTAACGCCCCATTGGCGACGCAGCCGGGAGTCACGGTGTGCGGGTGAAAAGTGTTCGCCGTCGATGCCGCGAGACAGCACATTCACATCATGAATGCCCTGCTGCTGTAGCGCCTTTGCTTGTTGGTGAGTAGGCACCAGCGTGAGCGCACACCCGTTATGGAAGTATCCTAAGTAGCGGCGGGTAATCGCTGATAGCCAGGGCACGCCATAGTCGTGGCAGTAGTGGTCAAAGTTGGTATGCCAACCCGCTACCAGCGGAATTTTCAACCGCCGTGCCGCTTGGCGAGCCGCCCAACCGAGTGGGCCTTGGGTAGCTAAATACACCGCATCAGGCCGGTGCTTGTGCCAAAAACGCCGTATTTTAGCGGGTGTGCAAAGCCCCACTTGCACCTCGGCATAGCCAGGTAGCGCTAGCCGCTGCACCTGAAGCTCGCTTGTCACCTTTGATGCTTTACCGGCAATGCTGGGTTTCGGGCGTATCACATCCACTGTCACGCCCTGGCGCTTTAGTTCGCGACATAGCCTGCCCAAGGTGTGCGCCACACCGTTGACATCGGGTGACCATGTTTCGCTGACGATACAAAGCCGCATGTGCGATTCATCCCTCATCACATTTAACGCCATGGTGGGCCGTGCGGGTGACACTGGTAAGACAGCAGGATGAAGAACTGATGACAGGCTTGCGCTAGTTTGCGTAGGCTACTCCATAGATAGGGCAGGCTTTACAACACACCTGTCGAGAGCCAGTTACACTGGACGTGTATAGATGTTCTATCCTCTTCGTCCTCATCAATAAAAGCAGCAGGGAGCCAGAATGAAATCAACCGTTGTTATTACCGGAGCTAACCGGGGTGTAGGCTTAGCGCTTGCTGAGTACTACGTTGACGCTGGGTGGCGCGTGCTAGGCGTTTGCCGTCAGTCGTCAGAAGAGCTGGATCGCGTTGCGGATCACGTGTTCGATGGAATTGATGTCACTCATCCCCACGATGTTGCCCGGTTAGCCGAGGCGCTTAATGGCCAAACGGTCGATCTGCTAATTAACAACGCGGGGCTGCTTCGCGATGAGGCCCTGGGCAGCGTTGATTTCGACAGTATCCGTGAGCAGATGGAGATCAACGCCTATGCACCGCTGCGTGTCGTCGAAGCGCTTCTGCCTACCCTTAAAAAGGGCAGCAAAATTGCCAATATCACTAGCCGGATGGGTTCAATAGCGGATAACGACTCCGGTGGACGCTATGGCTACCGTGCCTCTAAAGCGGCGCTCAATGCGTTTGGGAAATCGCTGGCGATGGACTTGAAGCCTCAAGGTATTGCGGTGGCGCAACTACATCCCGGTTATGTGCAAACACGCATGGTGAATTTTGGTGGGTTGATCAGCCCCCAAGAGGCAGCATTAGGCATCGCCGCGCGTATTGAAGCGCTAACACTAGAGAACAGTGGCGGGTTTTGGCATAGCAATGGGGAGTCACTCCCCTGGTGATGGCGGGCGCAATGAACGTGACCGCTTTTTTTCACGCCTGCGCTGCCTCGCAATAGCGTTGCCATTAGCCAGTTGAATTAAGTAAGCGATTTCTTCGTCACTTAGCGGTGCGCGCGGTTGGTTCGCCATAGTGGTCACCGTTTCGTTTAGCCTTAATGGCATGCTAACGGTGAACGATGACACCCGTATGAATGTAGTGCCGCAGAGGGGAGTGTTAATAAGTGCTCACGGTGCGGCGGGCGGCAAGCGCTACCCGCCGGGGGGATTTGCGGTGTTTCCAGGGCTTGTCTCTAGGGTTGTGCCTCTGCGTCTATGTTTTCAGAGTTGTGTTTAGGACAGTCTCTTCTAACGCGTCAGTGCGCTGCCCCGTGGCGCTGTTAAAGGGGTGCAGTGCGCCTAGGGGAACGTAAAAGCGCAGTGTTTCGCCTTCGGCGACCGGCGGCTGGCCTGACACGCGAATGACCGTAGGCTGGTCACTATCGGCGAGGGTTACATACAGGTGGCTTTCAGCACCGGCGGCCTCAAATAGCGCCAGCGTCGAATCGACAGTTAAGTGGGGGCTTGCTGGTGGTACTAAATGCATGTCATCTGGGCGAATACCGACGATATCTGTACCTTCTGCCAAGTTGTCTAATAGCCCCTGGGAGCCCCGTGCGTTTAAGTACTCAATGGGCAACATGTTCATGGCGGGGGAGCCAATAAATCCAGCCACAAACATCGTCGCCGGACGGGCGTAGATTTCCATGGGTGTGCCCACTTGCTCAATTTGCCCAGCGTTCAGCACGACCAAGCGGTCGCCTAGGGTCATGGCTTCCAGCTGGTCGTGGGTCACGTACAGGCTGGTGGTTTTCAGGCGCCGCTGAAGCTGCTTGATCTCTACGCGCATCTGTACCCGTAGCTTGGCGTCTAGGTTGGAAAGCGGCTCATCAAACAAAAAGGCTGCTGGCTCGCGCACTAGCGCGCGCCCCATGGCCACCCGCTGGCGCTGCCCGCCAGAAAGCTTGCGCGGTTTGCGTTCTAAAAAGTCTTCAATTTCAAGCATTTTGGCAGCAGTGCGTACGCGCTTTTCAATCTCATCTTTTTTAAAGCCTCGGTTCTTCAGGCCATAGGCGAGGTTGTTGTACACCGTCATGTGCGGGTAGAGCGCGTAGTTTTGGAACACCATGGCAATATCGCGTTCGGCGGGTTCGAGCTTATTGACCACACGATCACCGATTTTGAGCGTGCCATCGGTGATGGTTTCAAGGCCCGCCACCATACGTAGTAGCGTGGATTTTCCGCAGCCTGAAGGCCCTACCAGCACCACAAACTCGCCGTCTTCAATGTGCAAGTCGATGCCTTTTACCGCATCGACATTGCCTGTGTAGGTTTTCTTTAGCCTTTCCAAGGTAATACTGGCCATCTTATTTCTCCGTCTCGGTCAGGCCTTTCACAAATAAGCGCTGCATAAAGAGCACCACCAGCACAGGGGGGAGTGCTGCCATGACCACCGCCGCCATCACCAAGTGCCACTGCGGGTCGCCATCGGCGGCGGTGGTCATCCGTTGAATGCCCATCACAATGGTGTAGTAGTCGGGGTCGGTGGTGATCAGCAGCGGCCAGAGGTACTGGTTCCAGCCATAGATGAACATGATCACAAACAGCGCTGCGATATTGGTAATCGACAGCGGCATCAAAATGTCTTTAAAAAATTTAAGCGGCCCCGCGCCATCGACCCGTGCTGCTTCCAGCATCTCTTCAGGTACGGTCATAAAAAACTGCCGGAACAGAAACGTGGCGGTCGCCGAGGCAATTAACGGGATAGAGAGCCCGGCAAAGCTGTTGAGCATTTTCAGGTCCGCGACCACCTGGAACGTTGGGATAATGCGTACTTCCACCGGCAGCATCAGGGTGATGAAAATGATCCAGAAGAAGAACATCCGGAAGCGGAAGCGGAAGTACACAATGGCAAACGCGGACAGCAGCGAAATGGAGAGCTTACCGATTGTGATGGCCATCGCCATTACAAAACTATTCCAGAGCATTTGTCCGGCGGGCGGCGCGCCGGCGCGGGAAAGGCCGGTGCTCCACATAGCGGTGTAGTTGTCGATGGCGTGGGGGCCAGGCAGTAGGGGCAGCGTGCCGCGTAAGAATTCACCCGGGCCATGGGTCGAGGCAACAATGGCGATATACACTGGAAACACCACCAGCGCGACGCCAATAATGAGAATGGTATGGGCAAACAGGTTGGCCCAGGGGCGATTTTCAACCATCACAAGGCTCTCTTATCGGTAAAGGTTAGAACGTGCGCCATTAGTAGTTCACCCGCCGCTCAATAAAACGGAACTGCACAACGGTGAGCAGTATCACGATGATCATAAGAATCACGGACTGTGCTGCCGAAGAGCCGAGGTTCAGGCCAATAAAGCCATCGGCGTAAACTTTATAAACCAGAATGTTGGTGGCCTGAGAGGGACCGCCCTGGGTCGTGGCGTGGATAATGCCGAAGGTATCGAACATGGCGTACACCACGTTAACGACCATCAAGAAGAACGTGGTGGGTGAGAGCAGGGGGAACACGATGGTCCAAAAGCGTTTCATGGGGCTTGCGCCATCAATAGCGGCGGCCTCAATCAACGACTGGGGGATAGACTGCATGCCTGCCAAGAAGAACAAAAAGTTATAGGAAATTTGCTTCCAGGCCGCAGCCAAAATCACCAGCAGCATGGCATCATTACCCGAGGTACGGTGATTCCAGTTGTAACCCACCATCTCCAGCAGGTAAGGCACGATGCCGATAGAGGGGTTGAAAATAAACCACCACAGCACCCCGGCAATGGCTGGCGCAATGGCATAAGGCCATACGAGCAGTGTGGTGTAGGTGCTTCGAGAGCGGATCATGCGGTTCACGGTACTGGCGAGCAGCAGCGCCACTGACATGGAAATCAGCGTGGTGCCGACGGCAAATACCACGGTGACTGACAGTGAGTTGAGGTACGCGCCGTCACGAAACAGTCGGGCAAAGTTTTCCAGACCCACAAAGGTGCTACGCAGGCCGAAAGCATCTTCGCGTAGCAGCGATTGATACATCGCTTTGCCCGCAGGCCAGATGAAAAAAATCAGCGTAATAATGACCTGGGGAGCCAGCAGTGCATAAGGCAACCAGCGGCCAGGAAACGTCATGCGTTTAGTCTGCATGGAAGCTCACCTTACAACAAACGAAAGCGCCGCCTACGGGTAGGTAGGCGGCGAAGAAGTTACTAGCTTATTGGTTGGCGGCTTCGAAATCGCGGAGCAGCGCGTTACCCCGGCGAACCGCATCGTCAGCAGCCTGCTGCCCATCTTTGCGACCGCTCATGACGGCTTCCATCTCCTCGGAGATGATGTCGCGAATCTGCACAAAGTTACCAAAGCGCAGGCCCATGGAGTTTTCTGTGGGCTCGTTGAGGGTCATTTGCTTGATGGACGTGTCGGCACCTGGGTTCTCGTCGTAATACCCCTGCTCCTCGCTTAAATCCCAGGCCGCTTGAGTAATCGGCAGATAGCCAGTGCGCTGATGCCAATCGGCCTGCACGTCAGGTTGGGAGAGGTAGTCAAAGAAAGCGGCAACGGCCTCATACTCTTCGTCATCGTGGCCCTGCATGGCCCACAGCGTAGCGCCGCCGATGATTGAGTTTTGCGGTGCGCCGTCAATATCATCGTAGTAAGGTAACATGCCAAACCCAACCTCAAAGTCGGCATTAGCGGCAATGTCAGCACGAGAAGCGGAGGAGCCAAAGAACATCGCGCAGTCACCGGCGTAGAACATAGGCACCGCGTCGTCACCAGCGCCTGGGCCGCCCCAGCGGTAAAGCCCCTCTTCTTGCCAGGCTTTCAAGTTGTCCCAGTGGCGGGCGACGTGCTCGTTATTGAAATTCAGCTCTGTTTCTATGCCACCAAAGCCATTTTCCAGCGTGCCCAGCGGTAAGTTATGCATGGCTGAGAAGTTTTCCAGCATCACCCAACTAGGCCAAGAGGAGGTAAAACCACAGCGAGCAGCACCGGATTCCTGGATTTGCGCTGAGAAGGCTTCCATCTCTTGCCACGTTTGCGGCGGCTGCTCGGGGTCTAAACCGGCTTCCTCAAACACGTCACGGTTGTAGTACATGATGGGAGTTGACGAGTTGAACGGGAAGGAGAGCATGTTGCCCTCTGTGTCGGTGTAGTAACCGACCACCGCAGGCAGGAAGGCGTCATTGTCAAACGCACGGCCGTGGTCTTCCATCAGCTGGTATACCGGATATACCGCACCGGCGGCATTCATCATGGTGCCCGTGCCAACTTCAAAGACTTGTAAAATATGGGGCTGTTCACCAGCACGAAAAGCCGCGATGGCACCGGTCATCGTTTCGGTATAGTTACCCCGATAGCTGGGGCGCACGCGGTAATCGTCTTGTGAAGCGTTGAAGTCATCGGTGATGCCTTCAAGAATTTCTCCTAACTGACCACCCATCGCATGCCACCAGTTGACCTCTGTGGTGGCGTGGGCAGATAGGCTAAGGCTGGCAGTGGCCACGCCAATAGCAAGTGCGCGCAGTGTGAAGCGAGACATAACAGCTCCTTGTAGGTCTGAGCTTGAGTCGCCAGGTCGGTCTGGCCCGTAAGCTCTCGACAATGCGTTTTTTGGATTCATTGGGTGCATTGAACAATAAGTAGTGTAGATGACGTTTTTATGAATGCACGATGAAGCTGACGTGACAGTCACGTTTAGCAGTTATCGGTTAACTCGCTGAGTAGGAAAAGCCCTGGTGCAGTGCTAGTGTGGCGAAAATCAGAGAATTAAGAGAGTCCTATGACAGACGCAACCACGTTACTGGCGAAGCTTGTGTCATTTGACACGACCTCCAGCGAATCCAATTTGGCCTTGATTGAGTTTGTTGAGCGCTATTTGGCAGACTACGGCGTTAGCTCAGAGCGCGTCATGAGCCCCTGCGGCACCAAAGCCAACTTGATCGCCCGCGTAGGCCCTGATGCCCCTGGCGGTGTGATGCTTTCTGGCCATACCGATGTGGTGCCAGTGGCAGGCCAGCCATGGTCGAGCGATCCGTTTACCCTATGTGATGGCGGTGATGGCCGCTTGTACGGACGTGGCACCTGTGACATGAAAGGCTTTATTGCCTGCGCGCTGGCCATGGTGCCCACCTGGGTGAACGCGCCCCTTAAGCAGCCTATCTATTTTGGGTTTTCTTACGACGAAGAGATTGGCTGCGTCGGTGCCCCTAGCTTGATTAAACGCTTTTATGAACACTACACCACCACGGCCCATGTCATTGTGGGGGAACCCACCAGCATGCAGCCGGTGGTAGCGCAAAAGGGCGCTACCAACCTGCGTACCACGGTGATTGGCCGCGAAGCCCATAGTAGCCAAGTGAATCAGGGTACCTCGGCGATTCATATCGCCGCGCGACTGGTCACCTTTATTGAAGACACTATGGCGGCGCTAGTAGAAGAAGGGCGAGTCGACGAAGCGTTTAATGTGCCCCATACCAGTTTGCATGTAGGTAAAATTAAAGGCGGTACGGCGATCAATATCATGGCGCGTGAGTGCCAGTTCGAATGGGAAATTCGCCACCTGCCAACGGAGTCGTTCAGCGAAATATATGCACGTTTTGAGGCGTACTGCGCTCAGCTTAGCGAGGCGCTATCGGCGAAAGGCAAAACGGTTGAGATAGTCACAGAGCCGTTAAACGTTACGGTGCCAGGCTTAGCCGACCGCGATAACGATCAGGTGCTCCGCTTGGCTAAAGACCATTTGCCTGATAACTGCTGCAGCCACGCGGTTGCTTACGCGACAGAAGCAGGGCAGTTCCAGGGGAAGGGGTTGCAAACGATTATTTTGGGGCCGGGCAGTATTGCCCAGGCGCACCAGCCGGATGAGTATATTGAGGTAACTCAGCTAAACGCGTGCTCTGCGTTTATGCAGCGCTTAGGCGAAGCGTTAGAAACGCCGTTTTCGGGATGAGGTCTAGGTGAAAAACGTCCAATAAAAAACACCCGCCAACTATTAACAAAAGCTGTTAACAACGGGCGGGTGCTTTTCTAAGATATTACTCTACTGCTTCAAGCTTGAGATTGCTCTTCGTAAAGCTCTGCTTTTGCGTGGCGCATCACATCTTCACAGGCCTGCTGGCGGGCCAGCTGGGTTAGCAGCCGCTGGGTCACTTCAAACCCTTTCCCTAAACAGGTATCGACTTCGTCTTGGCTAACGTGTGGAGAGACGTTGCAGTCGATCTTCACTGTGCGTCCGCCGCCTTCAAGACGGTCGGCAAACGCTCTTAGCCGCCACGCGATTCGCTCTTTCCAGTTTGCTGATTCTACCGCGCCTTCGTTTACGCTAAACGTGCACTGCCATTCCGGTTTATAAACCTTCATAGGAGAACCTCCACTGCGTTTGGAAAGAATGATCGGTCGTGTTGCGTACTCCGTCTGTCTAGTGATGTTGCTTTGATACTATACCTACTCTAGGGCAGCACCGATACATTTACACTGAGGTGATATCAAAACAAATTATCTACTGCGCCCCTACTCTTTGTTCATACTAGAGCCACCATTATGACTCAGTTAGCCACCGATAGTTGCCCATGTGGCAGCAATACTTCGCTACAAGGGTGTTGCCAGCCCTATCTCCAAGGTGCTAACGCGCCCACGCCAGAAGCGCTTATGCGCGCGCGCTACACAGCCTTTGCGTTGAATCAACCGGATTATCTATTAAACTCCTGGTACGCCACCACGCGGCCAGCACACTTGCCGCCAGACCCGGATACTCAATGGAAGTCGCTGGTTATTGTGGCTGCGCCCCCGCCGAGTAGCAGCACCGGCAGCGTGCATTTTCGAGCCTATTTTCGTGAGCCAGGCGGCTGGCATGTGTTAGAGGAGATCTCGCGTTTTCGCTTTAAAGAGGGGCGCTGGTGGTATGTGGATGGCGATCCTAGGGTTGAGCGGCTAAAGCCTCGTCGAAATGAGCGGTGCTTATGTGGTAGCGAGCGTAAATTAAAGGTATGTTGCGGTGAGTAGCTAACGCTAAGAAGGATGAGGCATTCCAAGCAATGAGCCAGCAGCGAGCACTATCCGTCCATCAACCATTATCTGTGTGCCAACACTGGGTAGGGTATTTCTACTGGCGTTGGTTAACGCTGTTACAAGGGTTTGGCGTGATCGGGTTTGGCGTGACCGGGTTCGCCGTGATGGGTGCAGGGGTGATGGGGCTGAGTGTGAGCGCATCATTACTAGCCGATGAGCCTTATCCCTCTGCAGGGGTTACCTTAGTTGTGCCCTATGGCGAGGGTGGGGCTACCGATGTGCTTTTGCGCGCTGTGGCTGCTCAGGCCCAAGAGTACCTTGAGGCCCCCATCACCACCGTTAACATGCCAGGGGGTGGCGCTATTTTGGGCTCTCAGTTCGTCAAGGAGAGCGCCCCCGATGGCTACACGCTGCTAGGCAGCCACCAAACCATCGACCTTTCCTATCTCTCGGGAGTCGCCGCGTACTCTCACCAAGCGTTTGCGCCGGTGGCACTGCTTACGCGAACGGTCAACATTCCTGCTACTAGAGCAGGCCACGCTGCTACAGGGGCTGGGGACATCAAGAGGTTGATTCACCAGCAGAGCGAGCCGCTGTTGTTTGGCGTTATCCCGCACTCGACTGATCACTTTTTTTGGCTGCATTTTTTTGCCGAAGAAGGCATTTCAGCGGCGGATGTACAATTTGTTCACTACCCGGGCACCAGCGCCCAAGTGGAAGCGTTACTGGGAGGCGAGCTGGACTTTGCCATGCTGAACTTGCCCTCGGCGCGCGCGCTTTTTAATGCTGGCGCTTTATTACCCCTTGGCGTGGCCAGCGAAGACCGGCTGGCTGATTTACCCCATGTGCCTACACTGCATGAGCAGGGCATTGCGCTGGTCAACACCACTGACCGTGGCTTATTTGCACCGCTGAATACACCGAAAGAGCGGTTGGGAGTCGTCGCCAAAGCATTCGAGCAAGCGCTGGCAGCGCCCGAGTTGGTGCATGCACTAGAGCAAACGTATGGCTCTTTCGTTGATTTTAAAGCCTTAGATGCCTACGGCCACTACTTGGAAGAGCAGTATCAGCAACTGCAGGCCCTTGCCGGTGCGATACAGTTTCAGCGCTAGTCGCGTGCAAGCGTTGAAAAGGAGTAAGTGCGTTTCATGCCATTAAATACGCGAGACTTAGCAGCACAAACGCTGCTGCTAATGGCAGCGGCAACGCTTCTAGTGATGGGGTGTGCGGGGTTAATCGGCTGGATGATGTTCCCGGGCATTCTGGTAGGGCCCATGTTAGTGCCCGACGCGTCTATCGTCACGGTACTGATTGGCAGTGCCCTGTTGGCCACGCTTTTTCACGCTGCCGTTGTCAGGCTCGCCAGCGCTACGCTGTTATCCATACTGCTGATATACACCTTATTACACAACCAGGTGGATAACGGCGTTAGCGCCTCTTTGATAACCGGCGAGCCGCGCATTACGTCGCTATCTGCCGTCATGCTTTTGCTGATTAATCTCTGCTGTTGGTTAGGTATTGCGCCTTCCCGCAGCCGTATGGTTTGGCGCACGGTGGGGCTGGGCCTATGGCTGTTTGGTGGCGTTGTCATCGTGTTGATGTGGCAAGCAAGCGTTGCTTATCGTCCGCCTTTTAGCTCGTCACCCCTTGCTGCACTGGTGTTTGTGTTTCTAACCGGGACGGCTCTGCTGGTGGCCAGTTGGCGCGAGCGCTCTAAACGCTTAAGCCCAGGCAAACACACGGTGATCGTCGCGCTGGGGGGCGTCGTGATCAGTTGCCTAGCCTGGCTGTTTTTGAGTATCAACCAGCGCAACGAGATTGAACAGCAGGCTGGCTACTTGCTTGATAGTGTTCAACTCAATGCTGAGCAGGTGATGACTGCGCGGTTACAGCTAATGCAGCGAATGGCAAACCGTTTGGATGTAGTACCTGCTGAGCAGGGGCTGGTGCTACATGAGAGCGACGCACAGCGCTATTTCCTTGATACGCCCAGTTTGTAAGCCATCGCGTTAGTGAATGCCCAGAGCGAGGCAGTTTGGTCGCAAGGGCGTAGCAACGACGGTGATGTATGGCTACTAGAGCAGCTGAACCAGCCTTTGGTTCAGTCGTGGCTAGCCGTGCCCTTTAGCCGCCCCCGTTTATTTCAGCCCGATGAGACGCAGAACAGCGTGGTGATGATGGCGGTGCCCATCGAGAGCCGTGAACAGCAACTGCTGTCGGCATTTGACCTGCGCACGCTACTAGGCCAAGAGCTGAGGCTAGGCCTGGGGCCTTTTCAAGTGGGGATAAACCGCAGGGCCGAAACACTGATGGTGCTTCATCCCGCTGGTTTTAGTGCGAATGAGGCGCTGGCGCCTGTACAGGCAATAGTATCGCGTCATGTGGGGCTGCCCGGTGGCATAAACGTAACGCTACATGCGTATCCCGGCGAGCATTATAATTGGTATATGGTAGGCGTCATACCGGTGGCAGTGGCCCTAGGGGGGCTATTGCTGAGCTGGTTGCTGGCGTTTAGCGTGGGCGTCGTCATCGTTAGCATGAGCCGTACTAAAGAGCTTTTTCTGGCACGGGAATCATTAGAGCAAAGCGAACAGCACTACCGCTCTTTGTTTACACATCACCCCGATGCCGTGTTTTCTCTCAATGCCGAGGGGCGTTTCGTGACGGCGAATAATAGCTGTGGCGCCATCACCGGATATGCCAACGCTGACATTATTGGCCAGCATTTTACGCACTTCATCGAGGGGGCGGATGTTGAGCGTGTGGGTGAGTATTTTAAACATGTAGTGATGGGCAACAGTGTCCGGTTTGAGCTCACTCTTCGGGATCGTGATGGAGAAGCCCATCTTCTCGATTTAGTCGCGTTACCGATTAGTATTAATGGCAGTTTTGTGGGCGTGCACTGTATTGCCCAGGATGTGACTGCTAGCCGTGAACAACAAACCCGCTTGCGCACCCTGGAACGTGGCGTTGAGGCTAGCGTGAACGGGGTGCTGATTGCCGATGCCAGCCTGCCTGACACACCGGTTGTGTATGCCAATAAGGCATTTACGGCAATAACCGGCTACTCCCAGGAAGACGTTATTGGGCACAACTGCCGCTTTTTGCAGGGGCCAGATAGCGACCCTGAGGTGGTTGCACAGCTAAGACGCGGCATCAAAGAGCGGCGCGAAGTCCACGTTACGATATGCAACTATCGGCAGGACGGCACCCCGTTTTGGAATGATTTATATATAGCGCCTGTGCGGGATCAAGAAGGGCAGGTAACGCACTTCGTTGGCATTCAGCACGATATTTCCCAGCAAAAAGCGTCTGAAGCGCGCTTATCTTACTATGCGAGTCACGACGATCTAACGCGGCTGCCCAATCGTATGCTGTTTGAGGAAACGCTGTGTAAGCAATTTGCGCTAGCCAACATGCATCATCAGCGTATCAGTGTGCTGTTTGTTGATTTAGATGATTTCAAGCCGATTAACGATAGCCTAGGCCACGCGGTAGGAGATCAAGTGCTGGTAGAAGTGGCCCAGCGCTTACGCGATACGCTACGTCAAGAGGATACGGTAGCGCGCTTGGGTGGCGATGAATTTGTCCTGCTGCTGACCAACACGCCCCATGAGGCCCAGGCAGAAGAGGTCGTTGAGCGATTGTTGCCTGCCTTGTCAAAGCCTTACTGTATCGACGGGCGCGAGCTTCATTTAAGTGCCAGCGTCGGTATCGCCATGAGTCAGCCAGACACACCTCAACCGCAAACGCTGATTCAGCAAGCCGATATCGCTATGTACCGGGCCAAGCAGCAGGGACGCAATGCCTACGCCTGGTTTCACCACAACAGCCACGATATCGCCAGCGAGCGGGTCACGCTGCGCAATGACCTACAAGAAGCTATTGAACGCCAAGCGTTTGAACTCTACTACCAGCCGATCTTTAACCGCGATGGCCAAGTTGCCAGTTTAGAAGCCTTGCTGCGCTGGCCTCATCCTACCCAGGGGTATATCTCCCCCGATCGATTCATCCCGCTGGCAGAAGCGACAGGGCAAATTATGCCTATTAGCGAGTGGGTGCTTAACCGTGCCTGCACGGATATGCAGCAGTTAAACGATAAAGGGCTGGGAGCAAAATGCGTAGCTGTCAACTTGTCTCCCCTGCAGTTTCATCGCGCTAGTTTTCTGGAAACACTGAGCGCAACGCTAATGGATACAGGGATGCCGTCAGCGCAGCTAACGCTAGAACTGACAGAAGGCATTTTGATGGATAACACGGCCAATGCTATTGATATTCTGCACTCGGTGCGCAGTATGGGGATTAAAGTCTCAATTGATGATTTTGGTACCGGCTTTTCAAGCTTGAGCTACTTAAAGCATTTGCCGATTAGTACCGTTAAAATTGATCGCAGCTTTATTAAAGAGTTAACCCATAGCGATGACGATGCCGCTATCGTGCAAGGTATTATTTCCATGGCTCACCACCTGGGGTTAAAAGTGGTGGCCGAAGGCGTCGAAACTGATGAGCAGCATCAGCGGCTACTCACTTACCAGTGCGATTTTTTCCAGGGTTTTGGCTTAGCAAGGCCAATGCCGCTATCGGCATTGGAGCAGTTAATGACGGCTCAGGCACTCTCTTCATCTCCCATGCCTTAGCGAGGCGATATGGTAACGGCGGCACACTCAGCGGCAGCGACTCAGTGGTATCTCTATTTATTGGAGTGCCAACGCGGCACCTATGCAGGGATTACCAATAACCTTGCCAAGCGTTACCACGCCCACTGCAGTGGAAAAGGTGCACGTTATACCCGGGCTAACCCGCCGATAGCGCTGCTAGGGGCGCAGCCCTTTGCTGACCGTGCCGCCGCCAGCCGGGCGGAGTACCAATTGAAACAGCAATCGCCTTCGCAAAAACGCCAATGGGCTGCTCGCTGGCCTTACTCCCTATTGAATGAGGACTCGCAATGCTGACATTTTTCTCCGAAGACAGCCGCCGGCGGCAAGCGCGAAGCGAACTACATGATGGCGCAATAGTGGCGCCGTTCGAGTGCTCGGAACGTATAGATTTAGTGCTTAGCGCACTGCGCAAGGCGGCCTTTGAGGTGCGCGCACCCAGTGATTACGGACTTGCACCGGTGCTTGCGGTGCACGATGCAGACTACATCGCGTTTTTAGAAAATTGCTGGCAGGCCTGGCAAGCCGCCGGGCATGAAGGGGAAGCCATTCCTAATATTTGGCCAGCGCGCACCCTGCGGAGCGACAAAATCCCCCGCTCTGTCAGTGGCCAGCTAGGCTATTATGCCCTAGCGGCGGAAACCTCCATTACTGAAGGCACTTTTGCCGCCGCCATGGCGAGCAAAGACACCGCCTTGGGCGCCGTCGACTATACCCTAGCAACGGGCGAGCCAAGCTTTGGCCTGTGCCGCCCGCCCGGCCACCACGCGGCCTATGATCAATTTGGCGGCTACTGCTTTTTCAATAACGCCGCAATAGCCGCCCAGCGGGCGGTGAGTGCCGGTAAGCGCCGGGTCGCGGTGCTGGATGTCGACTTCCACCACGGTAACGGTACCCAACACATTTTCTATCATCGTAACGATGTCCTGTTTTTATCGCTGCACGGCGACCCAGAGGTAACCTTCCCCTACTACTCTGGCTACGCTGATGAAATCGGCGAAGGCTCGGGGGAAGGCTATACTGTTAACTACCCGCTACCACCAGGTACCTCGGTAGCGACGTGGATGGCTACCTTGGAACAGGCGCTGGAGCGTATTCATCAAGCTGAATGCGAGCTTATTGTGATATCGCTTGGAGTGGATATATTTGAAGGCGACCCTATAAGTGCCTTTACCTTTCAACACGCTGACTTTACTGCCCTGGGTAAGCGCCTAGCTGACGCTGGGCTCCCGTGTGTGTTTTTAATGGAAGGGGGCTATGCCGTTGAAGAGATCGGTGTCAATGTGGTGAACGTCTTGCAAGGTTTTGAGCAGGGGCGAGGCTAGCCGCGGGATGAGAAGATGACAGTTATCCCAAAATCGGGCAGTCTAATGACCTTTCAGTCAACGTTAGTAATATCAAATAACCGTTTAGCATGGAGTGGAGTGTGGCAGTTTACGGCGGTATTCAGGCACATGAAGTAGAGCGTTGGTTAAATGCGTTAACCAACGCGGCCTATGATCGACGCTGCCCGCTTTCCAAAGTACATGGCGGTAACGCCCGTGCCCGTACCGCCCGCCAAGACCTCTTGCACTTGGCCCACGCTTTTCGCAGCGGCGAGTATAGCCGTGAGCAGCTGGCCGACGGTTTAGGCCGCTGGTGTCAGCACTATTTAAGTGAAGCGGAATGGTATGTACTGGTGGGCAGCCACAACCCCGCGGTCTTCAAACCCTCTTCTCGCGCAGAAGCCCCGACCCCCGATCAGCAGCCGGATGACGCAGACGCGCTGGACGTGCTCTATCAACACCGGGTGGGTTAACCTGCTCCATTAAGCACTGTTACAATGGATAGATGAACAGTGCACTTGTCGCGTCAGCGACCGCCTCCCTAGATGACCCTTTCTATTACCTGACGAACTTTCGTTATGTATTGGCATGGGTAAGCACCCGCCACCATGATCTATTAAGTGCTTCCGAGCGCGACGCTATTGGCCGTTTTGAGACGCTACCCCAAGCTTCCCAAGCGCTACTGGTGCGCATGGTGATGCGTAAAGGTGAGCTGTTTCGCCTGGACAAACTGATGTATGAGGAAATCGGAGATGCGGAGCAGGCCCTGGCACCGCTGATAGCGCTTGGTTGGGTAGACGACGCACCGCAGTTAAGCCGCCGTGAGCTGTTTCGCCTCTTACGGCTGAGTGAGCTGCGCCAGGCGCTGGCAGGTGAAATCACCAAGGCAGGCCTAGCGCGCAACAGCACGAAAGCTGCGCTTCAAACGGCGCTGGACGAGCCGTTCCAGGTGTTTGCACCCCTTCAACAGTGGTGGCCAACGTCAACAACGCAGATTGTGCGGCTGACGGTGATGGCGCTTTGCGACCGCCTACGGCTGATGTTTTTTGGCAACCTACGTCAGGATTGGGCAGAGTTCGTGCTAACTGAGCTGGGCCTGCAGCGTTTTGAGCAGGTACCGCTAACCGCAGCGTCGCGCGCGTTCCAAAGCCGCGATGACGTGACAACGTACTTAACGCTTCACCGCTTGCGCGAACGCCTGGACGACGGCGAGCCGCCGCAGGCGCTTTCCACACAGGTGCCGCCTGCTTCCAGCAACCGTTGGTTAGCTTCTCGGCGGGCGCGGCTACTGCTTACCATGGGCCGTGAGGCCGAGCGTGGTGGCGATGCAGCGTTAGCTTTAACGCTGTACGCCGATGCCAATAACAGCGATGCGCGTATTCGCAGGTTGCGCGTGTTAGAGCGTCTGGGCCGTTATTCAGAGGCCTATGAACTTACGGTCAGCGCGCTGGACGCGCAGCCAAAGGAAGGCGAGATCCAAGCCTTGATGCGGCTGTTACCGCGTTTGGCACGCAAACTACCGCAACAGGTTGAGCGCTCGACGGTGTCTAATAAACAGGCGGCTCAGGTGCCCACCTATGTGCTTCATTTGCCAGGCCCTCAGCCAGTTGAGCGTGCCGTTGCTGACTATATGGCGACCCCTAACGCGCCGGTGTACTACGTTGAAAATAGCCTGCTGACCGGGCTGTTTGGTTTGCTGCTCTGGCCGGCCATTTTTAAACCGCTGCCAGGGGCGTTTTTTCACCCGTTTCACAGCGGGCCTGCGGATTTATACCGCGACGATTTTGTTAGCCAGCGCCAAGTCGATATCGACGCCTGCCTAGCCCAGTTGGATGACGGCCGCTACCAGGACACGATCCTTCGAACGTGGCACGCCAAAAAGGGCATCGCATCGCCGTTTGTTCACTGGGGAGTTGTCAGTGAAGCACTGCTGACGCTTGCGCTTAAGTGTTTACCGCCTGCCCATTTGCGTGCCTGTTTTATGCGGCTATTAGATGACCTTAAGCATAACCGCACGGGCTTGCCTGACTTGATTCAGCTAATGCCGGATGCACCGCCCGGCGAGCCACGCTACAAAATGATAGAAGTAAAAGGGCCGGGAGATCGCCTGCAAGATAACCAGCGCCGTTGGATCGACTTCTTTTGCCGCTTCGGCATGCCCGTTGAGGTGTGCCATGTACGCTGGCAGCCTGAATCTGACGTAGAAGGGGCTGAACCAGAAGGGCCTGAACTAGAAGAAGCCGAATGAGCCGCTATCGGGTAGCGGTGCGCACGCTGTGCGATTTCACCGCTCGGGAAGGCGACCTTGACCACCGCTTTACGCCAGCCCCCAGCGCTCTGGAAGGCATCGCAGGGCATGGGTTAGTGGCTAGCCGTCGGGGCGAGGGTTACCTGGCCGAACTGCCGCTTTCCGGTGAGTATCAGGGGCTTCGCGTGGCGGGCCGCGTCGACGGTTTTGATCCCAACGCTAACCGTTTGGAAGAGGTCAAAACCTACCGTGGCAATCTAGATCGCATGGCGGCTAATCAGCGCGCGTTGCACTGGGCACAGGTAAAGATATACGGCGCACTGCTATGTGCCGAGCGCCGCCTAGAGCGGGTCACGCTGGTGTTAGTGTATCTGGAGATTACCAGCGGCCAGGAAACGCTGCTCACCCACGAGGCTAGCGCAACCGAATTGCAGGTGTTTTTTACCGATCAGTGCCAGCGCTTTTTGGCCTGGGCGGAGCAGGAGTCTGCCCATCGCCAGGAGCGGGATGCATGGCTGGCTAGGCTCACGTTTCCCTATCCGGATTTTCGCGCTGGTCAGCGGGCGCTGGCGGAAGATGTATACAAGGCGGCCAGCACCGGGCGGTGCCTACTGGCCCAGGCCCCTACGGGCATTGGCAAAACCCTTGGTACGCTGTTTCCGATGCTCTCGGCAATGCCCCGCCAGCAGTTGGATAGAGTGGCTTTTCTGACCATGAAAACCCCAGGCCGTCGCTTGGCTCTGGACGCGTTGGCGTGTCTTTCTACATCCACTTCATCTACATCCAAACCATCTACACCCCCGGTGCCGCTGCGTGTGCTGGAGTTGGTGGCCAAGCACAAAGCCTGTGAATACCCCGGCACCGCCTGCCAGGGCGATGTTTGTCCGTTGGCGGCCGGTTTTTATGACCGCTTGCCTGCCGCCCGCCAAGCTGCGGTGGCACGTCGCTGGCTTGATCGCGATGGAGTGCGTGAGGTGGCGCTTGCCCACAGTGTGTGCCCGTACTATTTGGGCCAAGAGTTAGCCCGCTGGGCCGACGTGGTGGTGGGCGATGTGAATCACTGGTTTGATACTCATGCGCTGCTGCATGGATTGGCCCACGCCAACGACTGGCGGGTAGGTCTGTTGGTAGATGAAGCGCACAACTTAGTTGAACGAGCGCGGGGCATGTACAGCGCAGAGCTTTCCCAGCAGCGCTTGAGCCGTCTGCGTCGCCGCTCACCTCCCGCGCTTGCAAAATCGTTAGCCCGGGTCGGTAGGCAGTGGCAGGCGCTAACGAAGGAAGTGTCCACCGATGCAGCGGCGTTACAGCGTTACCATTTACTTGATGCGCTGCCCACCAAGCTGATGGCTGCGCTGTACACGCTGGCTGGCGCGATCACCGATTATTTGGTTGAACACCCCGACGCCGCAAGCGTGGAGCTTCAAGAGTTGTTGTTTGAAGCGTTGGCCTTCTGCCGTTTGGCGGAGCGGTTTGGTGACCACTCTCTGTGCGATCTTGCTATATATGGCCGGGGCGATGCGGTACTTGGGCTGCGCAATGTCATTCCAGCGGACTTTCTAGCGCCGCGCTTCAAGGCGGCCCACAGCGCTGTGCTGTTTTCAGCCACGCTGTCCCCATTTCACTACTACCGCGATTTACTAGGGTTGCCCGAAAACAGCGTGTGGCGGGAAGTGGCCTCACCGTTTGCCGCCCGCCAGCTGGAAGTGCGTATTCGCGTCGATATTTCCACGCGCTATCATCACCGCGAGGCCTCTTTGGCGCCTATTGTAGAAGCCTTGGTCAATCAGTATCAGCGTCAACCTGGCCACTATCTGGCGTTTTTTAGCAGCTTTGCTTACCTGGAACAGGTGAAAGCGCAGCTTCATCACGCACACCCCACCGTACCGACGTTTGCCCAAACCCGGGGTATGCAGGAAGCCGAGCGCGACGCCTTTCTGGCGCGCTTTACCCCAGGGGGTAAAGGGATTGGATTTGCAGTGCTAGGCGGGGCTTTTGCCGAAGGGATAGACCTTCCTGGCGAGCGCTTAATCGGTGCGTTTATTGCTACCTTAGGCCTGCCGCCGTTCAACGATTTTAACGAAGCGCTGAAAGCGCGCATGAACACCCGTTTCGGCCAGGGCGACGATTACACCTACCGCATACCTGGCATGATTAAAGTCGTGCAAGCCGCCGGTAGGGTGATTCGTAGCCCCCAGGACGAAGGGGTAGTGGTGTTACTGGATGATCGTTTTGCCCAGACCAAGGTGCGCGCATTGCTGCCACGCTGGTGGGTGCTAGCGCCCTAGGGGGTTGTCAGCGTGTACCCGGCATTTTTTAAGCGTGTGGCGATAGCCGCAATATGGGCAGGGCCGACTTCGCAGCAGCCACCGACCACCGTCGCGCCTTGTTCCACCCACTGAAGCGCGTAATCAGCATACGCCTGTGGGCCCAGATCCTCTCGCGCTGTTAATGTGTCCACGGTGCCCCCTGGCTGAAGTGCTGCGATAGAGGTGAACCCATTAGCAAAGCCACCGAAGGGAATGTTGGCGGCTGCCAGCACGCCCATTGCCGTGGTAATGGCTTCGGGTACGGAGCAGTTCACGAGTATTTTCTCAGCGCCTGCGGACATAGTCGCTTCTGCCGCGTCAGCAAGAAGCTCGCCAGAGCGCAGGCGTGTGCCATCCGTATCGTCGACGGTAAATGCTGTCCATACCCGGGTATCGCGCTCCGCCGCCGCAGTGGTGGCTGCCAGTGCTTCCCGCGCCAGTGACATGGTTTCACAAATGAAGAGATCTACGCCTGCTTGGGCATCCACCAACTGGCGGTAGCTATCCAGGCAAGTCTCGTCATCAGGCACTACCTCATGATGGTAACTTGCCACCAGAGGCGGCAGGCAGCCAGCAATAAGGACAGCACGGCCACTTTCTTGCTGCGCCTGTCGGGCTGCGGCAAGTGCCGCCCCATGTAGCGTTGCAAACAGCGCTGGGTCGCCATCCCGCGCTAGCCGTTGAGGGGTGGCGCTGTAGTTATTGAGCGTGATGACCTCTGCCCCGGCCTCAATAAAGTCGCGGTGAGCCGCCGTGACCAGGTGCGGCTCATCGAGCATGACCTGTGCTGACCACAGAGGCGAGGCCGGGTAGCGGCTACGTTTGCGTAGTTCCTGGCCCATGCCGCCATCGAGCAGGATGACAGAAGGTGTTGAGTCGGTCATGGTGGCGCTTCCTTGTGTATTATCACAACGTTGGCTATTGGTGAACTGGGGCTTAAGGCCAGCTTAAGTCCACGGCAACCGGGTCATGATCTGAAGAGCGAAAGGGATCGGGCTGGATATAAGCGTGCGCAGTGTCCGGCCCGTCATAACCAAGAAAACGCGGTTCATCTGCGTTGATTCGCCACGTTTTCGTTTGGGTCACGGAGCCAGCCAGTTCGGGGCTTGCCAATGCATGATCCAGGTAGCCTGATTCGCCGCGGAAGACATAACTATAGCGGTGCTCAGGCGGCAGGTCGCGAGCAAGCAGATCGACCATGCCCGCATGAACCAGGGTACGGATCGGGTCTTCGGCGCCATAGGCATTAAGGTCGCCGGTTAGCAGTAGACGTTGATGACCGGCGGTATCGGCAAGCTGGGCCAAAAAGTCACGCATTGCCTCAGCCTGCTCTACTCGGCGCTCGTTCCAGCAGCCTTGGCCACGGTCAATATCCCCATGGGATGGGCAGCCCGACTTAGCCTTGAAATGCGCCGTCACTACTCCGAAGGCTGGGCCGCCGTTCATATCACGAAAAAAAGCGGCTAAAGGAGGGCGGTGGTGAGCAGGGTGGCTGTCTGCATATAGGTCGCTCAGCGCTTCCACTCGGTCTGGCCGATAGATCAGTGCCACCTTGATGGCATCAGACCCACGATTTGCGCTACCTCCGACGGCCTGATAGCGGATGCCTGTGCGCGTGCTTAGTTGCTTGATCAGGTCGGCCAGAGCGCCCGGATCATTTTCGACTTCGACCAGCGCAAGAATATCGGCCTGAAGGCCTGAGACCGCAGCGGCCAGCTTGGCTCTCTGGCGTTCCAGCTCATCGCTGTTGGCAGCTCCCCGTTCCCCTAGGGTGGTGAAATAATTTTCTACGTTGAAGGTCGCTACTCTCAGCTGATCACCCGGGGCGGTCAGCGGTTGTGGGCGCGGGTTGGTATCCTCGAAACGCGGCTCTTCAGTTGGTTGCAAACGATAGGCGTCAAAGGCTTGCATGATAACCCCGGTCAGCCCCTCAATGGTGCTACCTACTCGGCGGCTGCCGTTGGTATCCAGGTAGGGGATGGGGCTTGGGAAAGCACGGTAGCTGCCATCGTCCAGCAGCAAAATAGCCCCCTCCTCAGTCGCTTTCTCCGCTGTATTTGTTGGCCGAAACAGGCGCTCTGCGGCCAGCTTCAGCGTGCCGTAGCGTGCAAGCTCATAGTTGCCGGTAACGGTGAGGGGTTGCGGGAACACCACCAACAGGTCTTCTAGCTGGTGCAGCTGATCTTCGTTAAGAGGCCAGGTTGCTTCTATAGGCTCAGGCAATTGATGGTTGGCGCAGGTCTCGATCTGCGCGACCCGCTGGAGCTGAATCCGATCGTGGAACCTGCCAGCCTCCGCGTGGAGCTGCAGGTGCTGCCCAGGGGCGATTCGTTCAGCCTGACTCGGTGTGACCCTGGGCATATAGACGAACACGCCCGCCGGGCCGGGGTCAGTGAATTGCTGAAGATAGAAGCCGTTAAGGTTGTCTCTGCCGAGGAACACGCCAGTCACAATGCCGTCGACAACGACGTCGCTGCCCTCGGGGAGCGCAGGCTGTTGGCTGTCGCCCTTGATGCTGACTATGTCGGTGGTGGAGGGAAGTGCACAATTGGCGACCGCTGGCGCGGCCAGCAGCAAAGCTAATAGCGCTATCCAAGTGGCAAGCGAGGCGCGAAGGCGGCCACTTCTGCGAGTCAGTAAATGAAGAACGCCCATGACACGCTCCAAAATGTAGGGGAATGGCCAATCGTTTTCAGGCTTGACAGAGTAGGCCGATAGCTTACCTTACCTGTAGTGGCTTGTTGGCGCTGTCACCTATATGGAACCTAGCGCCACCCCAACAAAAAACGGCCACTTGCTGCGTTAGCTAAGTGGCCGTTTTTAATAGAATTCTTGGTCGGAATAGCAGGATTCGAACCTACGACCTCTGCCTCCCGAAGGCAGCGCTCTACCAAGCTGAGCTATATTCCGAACGTTGCTTAAACAGTGCTAGGCAGCGCTTAACAACGGAGCGAATCATACGCAGGCGAAGGGCTTTTTTCAAGCCTCTTTTTACGTGCTCCGTTGCTTTGTTGCGCGGACTTTATGCTTTGCGATCAACCGCTAAGCGTGCGATGTTCGCCATGCTATCACGGTAGGGGCTAGGGGGCAGGGCGTCCAGTTCAGCTAGGGCTTTATTGGCCATCTCAACGGCGCGTGCACGGGTATATTCCAGCGCACCGGTGGCGTTGATGATCTCAAGCACTTCGTTGAGCTGCTCAAGCCCACCCTGGCGAATCACTTGACGGATCAGCTTAGCCTGGTCCGGCGTGCCGCGTTCCATGGCATGAATCAGTGGCAGGGTAGGTTTGCCTTCTGCTAAGTCGTCGCCAACGTTTTTACCCATGGCTTCGGCATCGCCTTGGTAGTCCAGCAGGTCGTCGATGAGCTGGAAGGCGAGGCCTAGATAACGGCCGTAATACTGCAGGGCGCGCTCTTGGCCAGGTGTAGCGTCTGCAAGTACGGCACCGCTGTGGGAGGCGGCCTCAAACAGCATGGCGGTTTTACCTTGAATAGTTTCAAAGTAGTCCGCTTCAGAAATGCTGGGGTTGCCAATGTTAGTCAGTTGCAGCACTTCCCCTTCGGCGATAATGCAGGTAGCGCTGGAAAGAATTGCCATGATGCGCATGGAACCTACATCGACCATCATTTGAAATGAGCGCGAATAGAGGAAGTCACCTACCAGCACGGAAGGTGCGTTGCCCCAGGCGTCGTTGGCGGTTTTTTTGCCACGCCGCATGTGCGACTCATCCACCACGTCGTCGTGCAATAGGGTGGAGGTGTGCATAAATTCGATCAGCGTGGCGAGCGTAATATGTTTGTCGCCCTCATAGCCTAGCGAGCGGGCCGCCAGCAGCACCAGCAGCGGACGCAGGCGTTTACCACCGCTTTCAATAATGTATTGGCCGATGGTTTCGACCAGCGGCACCTTGGAGTTCAGCTGCGCGACAATGGTGCGGTTTACGGCGTCAAAGTCATCGGCCACCACGGCGTGCAGCGGTGAAGGCGTTGGGCTGGCAGGCGGGGTTTGAGAGACGTTGGCTGTCATGGGTTCCGTTCATCGCGGGGGTGGGGTAGTTGAGGCCATGCTATGGGGCTGGTTGTGAGGCGTCAAGGTAGAGCTAAGCGCTCATGGCGTAAGGTGTGATTGACAAGGCCTTGTAGTCTTGTGGTAGACAGCGATAGTCGCTATAATTCGCGACCCACTCATCATGCTCCCTGTCAGATGGCTGCCAAAAGGGGCGCCACTCGCAGCAGGTCGATAAGAGCGGAAGGCGATGAGCGTTGGTTACGCGGGGCGTAACCGGCATTAACGACAAGTCCGGAGAGCGACATGTACGCAGTTATTAAAAGCGGTGGCAAACAGTACCGTGTTAAAGAAGGTCAAACCCTCAAGCTCGAAAAAATCGAAGTCGCTACCGGCGAAACGATTGAGTTTGATGAAGTGCTGCTGGTTGCAGACGGCGACGACGTAAACATTGGCGCGCCCTTCATCGGCGGTGCCAAAGTGTCTGCTGAGATCGTTTCCCACGGCCGTGGCGATAAAGTAACGATCATCAAATTCCGTCGCCGGAAGCACAGCATGAAGCGTCAGGGCCACCGTCAGTGGTTCACTGAAGTCAAAATTACCGGAATTTCTGCGTAAGCAGCTATTTCCTTTAGGAGGATTTTGCAATGGCACATAAAAAGGCAGCCGGCTCCACGCGCAACGGTCGCGATTCCGAGTCCAAACGCTTAGGTGTGAAACTGTTCGGTGGCCAAGCAGCCAGCGCAGGTAGCATCATCGTTCGTCAGCGTGGCACACGTTTCCATGCAGGCACTGGCGTTGGCTTAGGCCGTGATCACACGCTGTTCGCTCTGAACGACGGCTTCGTGAAGTTCGAGACCAAAGGTCCGAACAACCGTAAATTCGTTAGCATCGTTTCTGCCTAAGCAACAGCTGTTGCGCAGAGCGAAGATGACGAAATAAAAGCCCCGCCATGGCGGGGCTTTTTTGTCTTTTCGATCCCTTTTGCCTGTTATTAATGGGCGGGATATTGCAGTTAGGGCGGCGGAAGCGGCCGGGAGAATCCAATGCAGTTCGTCGATGAAGCCTCGATTATTGTTGAGGCAGGTAAAGGCGGCAATGGCTGTCTGAGCTTTCGCCGCGAAAAATATGTGCCCAAAGGTGGCCCTGATGGTGGCGATGGTGGCCATGGTGGTAGCGTCTACCTGATTGGTGACGATTCACTGAATACCTTGATTGACTTCAAGTTTCAGCGTTTTTATAAAGCTGAAAACGGCCAGGGTGGCATGGGCCGTCAGATGAGTGGTAAAGCCGGTGAAGACCTGCACGTGAAAGTGCCGGTGGGCACCACGGTGATCGATGAGGATACCCTTGAGGTCATCGCCGATGTCACCGATATCGGTCAGGTGGTACTGGTGGCCGAAGGTGGTCGCCGTGGGTTGGGCAATATTCACTTTAAATCTTCGACCAACCGTGCGCCTCGCCGCACCACGCCGGGCACCGAAGGCGACCGCCGTAACCTGCGCCTGGAAATGAAGGTAATGGCGGACGTGGGTCTGCTTGGCATGCCGAATGCGGGTAAGTCTACGCTGATCCGTTCGGTATCTGCGGCCAAGCCCAAAGTAGCCAACTACCCGTTCACTACCCTGGTGCCTAACCTGGGCGTGGTGAAGCTGGGTATGCACGAGCACTTTGTGATGGCAGATGTGCCGGGGCTGATTGAAGGTGCCTCTGACGGCGCGGGCTTGGGGCTGCGTTTCTTGAAGCACCTGACCCGCACGCGTCTGCTGTTCCACGTGGTGGATGTGGCACCTTTCGATGAGTCCGACCCGGTGGAAGCGGCGCAGGCGATTATTCACGAGCTTGGTCAGTTCTCGCCAGCCCTTTCTGAGCGGCCCCGTTGGTTGGTGCTGAACAAGTTTGACCTGCTGCCAGAAGATGAGCGCGAAGCCCGCGCCGAGGCGATTATCCAAGCGCTGAACTGGGATGGCCCGGTATTCCGCATCTCGGCAATCAGCAACGACGGCACTGACAAGCTGGTACAGGCAGCGTATCGCTGGTTGACCGAGCAGCAGCGTCTGGAAAATGAAGATGAAGAAGCTCATGCCCGCGAGCAGGAAATGCGCCGCCGCATGGAAGAGGAGTCAGTAGCCCGTACGGAAGCGCGTCTTGGCCGCCGCCGTAAGCGGGACGATGACGAAGACGACGACGATTTCGACGATGATGATTACGATGTCGAGGTAGAGTACGCCCCATAACCGACCCTCGGTTGAGTGGGAAGCGTCAACAGGGTTAACGGAAGCAAGGCTGTGAGCGAAAAGGCTTGGGAGAGTCGCGACGTGGAAAGCAATGAGCAGTTGCCCGGCCGGGAGGCGTTAAGCAGCGCCCGCCGGGTAGTGGTTAAAATTGGTAGCGCGCTGCTCACCAACGATGGCCGTGGCTTGGACGAGGTGGCGATTGGTGGCTGGGTCGACCAGATCGCCACGCTGCATCAGCAGGGTATCGAGGTCGTGCTGGTCTCATCCGGCGCGGTTGCCGCCGGTATGGTGCGTCTGGGGTGGCAAGCACGCCCCAGCGCTGTCCATGAGCTTCAAGCCGCCGCAGCGGTGGGCCAGAACGGCCTTACCCAGTGCTACGAGCAGCATTTTGCTCGCCACGGCATGTTAACGGCTCAGATTCTGCTTACCCACGATGACCTGTCTAACCGCAAGCGCTATCTCAACGCGCTGTCGGCGCTGCGTACCTTGGTCGAGATGCGCGTGGTGCCGGTGATCAATGAAAACGATACCGTGGTCACCGACGAGATTCGCTTTGGCGATAACGACACCCTCGGCGCGCTGGTTGCCAACCTGTTAGAAGCCGATGCACTGCTGCTGCTTACCGACCAAGAGGGGCTGTTTGACGCCGACCCTCGCCACGACCCCAATGCTCAGATGATTGCCGAAGGGCGCGCTGACGATCCACGGCTAGCCGCTGTAGCAGGCAGTGGTGGGGCCTTGGGGCGCGGTGGTATGAGCACCAAAATACGCGCGGCGCAGCTCGCGGCCCGTTCTGGCGCAGTCACGGTGATTGCCAGTGGTCGTCAGCCAGACGTTATTTCTCGCGTCATGGCAGGCGAAGCGCTGGGAACCTTGTTGCGGCCTGACCAGGCACCTATCGCCGCCCGCAAGCGCTGGCTGGCGGGGCAATTGCAGGTGCGGGGCACCTTGGTGCTAGATGCCGGCGCGGTGAACGTACTGCGTGGCAAAGGCTCTAGCCTTCTGGCAGTGGGCGTGCGCGAAGTGCAGGGCAGCTTTAAGCGCGGTGATATGGTGCTGTGCGTGGATGAGCAGGGCACGCGCGTGGCCAAAGGGTTGGTCAACTATGGAGCTGAGGAAGCTCGTCAGTTAGCAGGCCAGCCAAGCCACCAGATTGAAGCAATCCTGGGGTACGTAGAAGCTCACGAGTTGATCCACCGCGATAACTTAGTCGTTGTTTAACCGCAAAGTAGCTGTTTAACGGCAAGGTGGCTGTTTAGCGAAGTGATTGTTTAATCGCGAGGGCGGGGCGGCAGCGGCACTTGGCGTGGCCAGTCATTGGGGACAAGGATGAGACGCTCCAGTGGCTGCATCTTTGTTGCTGTTGCTGTTCCTGTCTCCGCTTCTGGGTCGTAAAGCATCACCTGCTGTGGCCCGTAGCGCTCAATCAGTGGCTTCACGATTGCCATTTCCTCGTTGGCTGGCTGAAACGCCGCTTTAGGTGGCGGGGCCAGCCAATGGGGTTTCTCCAACCACGCCATGTGCAGTGACTCACTCGTTTGGGCTGCAAGCGCTGGCCAATCTTTTATATAACACCACCTACCGCGCCGATGATTGGCTGTTGCCCCGATGGGCGGCGGCATTGCCGTGTGCCAGGGATAAAACAGTACGCCGGGCATGGCTAGGCGCTGGGTGAGCTGGCCGTTAAGCGGCGCGGTGGGGCCAAGGTCCCTTGGCGCTAGCCATTGGGTGATCAGTGCCTGCGCGACGGCGGTACTCGAAATGGGCAGCTGATGGTGGCGCAGATGGCTGCATTTCAGCGCTAGGCTGTCTAGCCCGCCAGGGCCAATCCAGCGGCTTTGGCTGGTGGCATCTCCCGGCCCTTCGGGTAGCCCTAGGTAGAACTTAATGGCTACTTCCAAATGCACGGGAGCGGTGTTGTCGCGGGTACGGTAGAGCATATCCAGCTCGCCGAGCGTGTTGCGCCGCTGCGTAATGCGTAGGTTCTTGGCCAAAAGCCGGGTAGTAGGGGCATTATCTAACAGCAGGTGCCAAAGCTGTTCGTGGTAGTGGCCCATACGGGTAGCTAACCTGCCATCCAGCGCGTTCAGCTTTGGCGTAAGCTGCGCCAACCAGGCGTCTATGCTGTCCGTCAAACCAAGCTCTTGTTGCGTTGGCTTGCCGCCACAGGGGATGGGCGGCGGTAGCTCAACGACATCCGGTGTGGCGATTAGCCACGCTAAGTCGCGGGCTGCTTGAGAGCTAAGGTGAGCGGAGTAGTGCTCGCTGGGCGCGTTGCTCACTATCACAGAAGGCACTCGTGAATCATTGCAGGGCGTACGCTGCCAGGAGCACAACGGCGACTAATAGCGCCAGCACTAGCCCCCCTGCGTATCTTGCGTAGTTATGCAGCATAAAAACTCCCTAAACGATGTCAAAGCGGTCGGAGAAAATATGGGTGGGGGCGATGCCCTGGGCAATTAAGCCCTTTTCAGCACTATCCATCATGGGGTCCGGGCCGCAAATAAAGTAGTCACGCTTCCCATCATCCTGGGGCAAGCAGCGGGCCAGGAGATCTTGGTCAACGTAGCCCACTTCCCCTTCCCAGCCCTCATGGGGGTCTGAAATAACGTGAATCAGCGTTAAGTTAAGTTGCTGAGCCAATTCATCCAGGTTGTCACGGAAGGTGGCTTCTTGCCAGGTGGGGTTGGCATAAATCAGCCAAATCGGTTGGCGGTCTTGCTGGTCGCGAAAGGTGTAGAGCATGCTCATAAACGGCGTAATGCCAATTCCCCCTGCGATCATTACTAGCCCCGAGGGATTGTTGGGGCGAGGGATGAAAGCGCCAAATGGGCCCTCAATAAACGCAGGTGTATTGGCGGTTACCTTGGGTAGTTGTCGGGTAAAGTCGCCCAGGCGTTTAGCGCTGAAGGTTATACGACCACTGCTGGCAGCGCTTGATGAGAGCGAAAAAGGGTGTTGCTGTAGCGACCATGGGGTGTCGCCCAGGGTAATCCAGAAGAATTGCCCCGGTTGGAAAGTGAAGCGGTGAGGGCCTGCGGGTTCAAGCGTCAGTGTGGTGGTATCGCCGCGCTCAAGCTTTGTGTCCACCACGCGCCAGGGGCGACGGCGCATACGCCATGGCCTTAATAAGCGGGTTTCGAGTACCAAGCAGGCCGGAATCAGAATAAGCAGCGCCAGACCCATCGAGGTAACCAAGCCCTCAGTGTAACGCTGGGCCATTATGGCGTGGCCAAGCCCCCCAAAAACGATAAACAGCGCTAAGCCGCCATGGAGTAGGTGCCACCACTCATATGGTAGCCCAAAACGTTTTCGCCAGAGCGAGCTAATAATCAGCACAATGCTGGCACCTAGCAGCGCTATCAGGGTTAGGGCGCGCAGGGTTTCTTCTCGTGGGTCAAGAAAGTGAATCAGCGAAGGGTGGGCGATAAACAGGGCAACGGGGTGGGCAATAACCAGGAAAAGCGCCCCAATACCGATCTGGCGATGAAACTGGAGTACGTTATCAAAACCGATCTCATGGGCAAACCAAGCGTGTCGGCCCGATATTAACGCCTGCAGTGCCATGATGCTTAGGGCGAGTGCGCCAAGCAACACCGCCGCTTCACCAAGCCAACTGCGGGGTGTTGGTGGTGAGAGCAGCAGCCAGCCTATCGGCAGCAGGGCAAGTAAACTGTAAAGGCTTCCCCAAGCTAGGGCGCTACGTGTTATTGGACTCACTATGTTCTCCCTGGGCATCCGTGCGAATAGCCTAAGTGTGAGAAAAAGCTGGGATTTCGCAAGTTAAAAAGCGTGTGCATTTACCAAGCTGCTACGCTTACAAAGTGCTAGGTCCCTTATGAGCAGGCGCTGGCGCCTATCAAGCAGAAGGAGAGTGCTACATGGCCAATGCGAAAGCGAAAAAGCATAAAGCAAAGCAGCAAGCATCCAAAACACGTAAACCGCAAGCTGAAAAGAAGACGCTGCAAGCCCTGACCCCTGAAACAGGCGCGGCGCTTTTTGAAGATGCCCGCTCGCGGCTGGAGGCGGTATTTGAAGCGTTGGATATTCACCCGGATGCCCAGGCACGGTTGATGCAGCCGAGCCTATCGTTGCAGGTAAGTGTGCCAATCCGCATGGATGACGGAAGCCTGAAGGCCTTCCCCGCTTGGCGGGTTCAGTACGATACCAGCTTAGGGCCTGCCAAAGGTGGCGTGCGTTTCCATACGGACGTTAATCAGCACGAAGTCACCACGCTAAGTTTCTGGATGGCGGTGAAGTGCGCGGTGGTTAGCTTACCTTATGGCGGGGGGAAAGGTGGTGTACAGGTAGATGCCAAGGCCCTCTCCTCCCTTGAGCGAGAGCGGTTGGCTCGGGGCTATATTCGTGCCATTGCCGATATTATGGGGCCAGACCGAGATATTCCCGCCCCGGATGTAAATACCGATGCTACGGTAATGGGCTGGATGATTGATGAGTACGAACATATCGTGCGTGCCCAAGCGCCTGCCGCTATCACAGGTAAGCCGCTGTCTCTAGGGGGCTCCCCGGGTCGGGTAGCGGCCACCGGGCGCGGCGCGTTAAAAGTGCTGAATTTGTGGGCCGAGCGCGAAGAGCGCAAGCCAGAAGAGACCACCGTTGCCGTGCAGGGATTTGGTAATGCTGCTTATCATTTTGCCCGACTAGCCAGTGAGCGGGGTTATAAAATTGTGGCGGTATCGGACTCAAGCGGCGCTATTTACAGCGCGGACGGGCTTGATGTTGACGCTGCGAAGCAGGACAAAGACAAGCACGGTTCGTTATCCAAGAGTAAACAAGGTAAATCACTGGCAGGCGATAAACTGCTGTCGCTTGAGGTGGATGTGTTGGCGTTAGCGGCACTAGAGAACCAAATTCACTGCGATAACGTTGACGATGTGCAGGCGGGGGCGATTCTTGAAATTGCTAACGGGCCGTTAACCAGCGATGCCGATGATGTATTAGCCAAACGCGAAATACCTGTGCTACCTGATGTCTTGGCTAATACTGGCGGCGTCATTGTTAGCTATTTTGAGTGGCTGCAGAACCGCGCAGGCGAAAAATGGCTAGAAGAAGAGGTCAATCAGCGCCTAGATAGCCTGCTGGGTGTGCAGGCAGAAAGCGTGTTGGCGCGGGCGGAGAAAGAGAAAGTCACCTATCGCCAAGCCGCCTACCGCCAGGGAATAGAACGCATCGCTGAAGCCATCATGGCGCGAGGAAATTGCCAGAATTACCGTTAACTAAAGTCAGTACAAAAAGAGTAGCGGGCCCAAAGGGGCCCGCTAAGTGTTCGCAGCCGCCTACGTCGACTTAGATAATTTCAAAGCGTTTAACGATGCTTATGGCTAGGCCCGCGGTGATCTCGTGATTATTTTGCTGTCGCGCTTGCTGCAGGGCGGTATCACTATTGAAAGCCGCCAAGGTGCTACGGCGTTCTTTCCCTTTGTTAGCGTGTCGATTGCGGTTAAACCCATTATCGACCCCAGCACCTGCAAGGCACTGGACATTGCCGCCCAACTTTCCGAGCTAAAACATCAGGCGAAAAAAATAGTCGGTAATAGTCTCTTTATAGATCGACGGAACTGACGCGTGCTGCCTTAGCTAAGGGGTGTCACTTTGCTGTCATTGAGACGTCACTAGGTTGTCACGAGAGTGACCCGCTGCTGTCATGCAGGCTTGGCAGGATAGCGTCATCTTTGAACAGCCACTTAGGTGATGCATGCACGCTCCCACGCTTTCTAACTCGCTTTCCCGCACATTGATTAGCGCTGCTGTTGCAAGTGCATTTGCGCTGGCAGCAGTTAACGCCTCCGCCGACCTCTCCTCGCGCTACGTAGACAACGATGGCGATATGGTTGCCGATGCACCGACTGACGAGTCTCAGTGGGTCGACCCGGACACCTTGGTCTTTGCCTATACGCCGGTTGAAGACCCTGCTGTTTATGCGGATGTATGGTCTGGCTTTCTGGATCATCTAAGCGAAGCAACCGGTAAGCGTGTGCAGTTCTTCCCCGTGCAGTCGAATGCTGCCCAGCAAGAGGCGCTGCGTGCAGGCCGCTTGCATGTCGCGGGTTTCAACACAGGCGGTGTGCCGGTTGCTGTTAACTGTGGTGGCTTTCGCCCCTTCGCCATTATGGCGAGTGAAGATGGTAGCTACGGCTATGAGATGGAAATTATTACCTATCCCGGTAGCGGTATTGAGTCCGTTGAAGACCTTGAAGGTCGCCAATTGGCGTTTACCTCAGAAACCTCTAACTCTGGTTTCCGTGCGCCCTCTGCGCTGCTGCGCTCTGAGTATGGGTTAGAAGCCGATAACGATTACAAGACCGCGTTCTCCGGCTCTCACGATAACTCTGTGCTAGGTGTAGTGAATAAAGATTACGATGCTGCCGCCATTGCTAACTCGGTGGCTACTCGGATGATCTCGCGCGGTGTGGTAAGCGAAGGCGATTACGAGATTATCTATACCTCCGAAACCTTCCCCACCACGGCTTATGGCGTTGCCCACAATCTAAAGCCTGAGCTTGCCCAGCAAATTCAAGACGCATTCTTCAGCTACGACTGGGAAGGCACCGCCCTTGAGGCTGAGTTTGCCAATTCCGGTGAAGCGCAGTTTATCCCGATCACCTATGAAGAGCATTGGTCTGTGATTCGCACCATTGCTGAAGCCAACGGTGTGACTTACGACTGCGATTAACCCTTTGGCAGCTGTGCAACCCCATCGGCCAGAAGGGCAACCTTCTGGCCGAACCGTTATGAAGATGAGGTAAAACCCATGTTGACACTTACCGGCGTTGGCAAACGTTACCCCACTGGGGATCGTGCGCTTACTGATATCGAGCTGGCGCTTCCCAAAGGCCAGGTCATGGCGCTGATTGGGCCGTCTGGGGCGGGTAAAAGCACCCTGATTCGCTGTGTTAATCGCTTGGTGGAGCCCACCCAAGGCAGCATTCGGTTGGAAGATATCGAGCTGACGAAGCTATCAGGCAATCGTCTGCGCCACGCGCGTCGCTCCATGGGGATGATCTTCCAGGAATACGCCTTGGTGGATCGCTTAACCGTGATGGATAACGTGCTCTCCGGTCAGCTAGGCTATGTTGGATTCTGGCGTAGCTTTTTGCGCCGTTACCCTCAGGAAGCCGTGACCGAGGCGTTTCGGCTACTTGAACGGGTTGGCCTTCCCCATGCCATCGACAAGCGCGCCGATGCGCTCTCTGGCGGCCAGCGCCAGCGGGTTGGCATAGCCCGTGCGCTGTTACAAAGCCCTAAGCTGCTCCTGGTCGATGAACCCACCGCGAGCCTTGACCCAAAAACTTCCCGGCAAATCATGCGACTGATTCGTGAGCTATGCGCTGAACGGGAACTTGCAGCGATCATTAATATTCACGATGTGGCGCTGGCGAAGCAGTTTGCCGACCGTATTGTGGGGTTGCGGGCAGGTGAAATCGTCTTTGATGGCAAGCCAAGTGAGCTAACCAGCGAGATTCTTACCACGATATACGGTGAAGAGTATTGGGATACGTCGCCTGAGCCTGTTGAGAGTGGCGATGTTGAAGAGAAGGAAAATGCGTTCACTCGCCAACCCTATGCTGCCCACACGCAGCGGCCGTTGGCCAGTGTTGCCAGCGGAGGCGCGCTATGAGCGGTGTTGATACGCTGGCGCGTCAACAGGCGGCACGCCAAGGCCATTGGCGGAGGCTACCGCTGATTGATAATCCGCGTATGCGCTGGGGGTTGGTGCTGGGCGGCGTCGTGTATTTGGTGCTCGCATTAGCGTCTGTCGAAGTAAACTGGGCGCGTGTGGCGGAAGGTTCTGGGCGCGCACTGAATTTTCTCGGGGCATTTTTGCAGCCCGACTTTGTTAGTCGCCAAAACGACATTATGGCGGGTCTGCTGGAAAGCCTCACCATGACGTTAACCTCTACGGTGATTGGCGTGTTGCTGGCGATTCCCGTGGGGTTGGGGGCGGCGCGCAATATCTCGCCCTTACCCATCTACGCAGTATGCCGCGCCATTATTGCGGTCTCGCGCACCTTCCAGGAAATTATCATCGCGATTCTATTTGTGGTGATGTTCGGCTTTGGGCCGTTTGCCGGGATGCTGACCTTGGCGTTTGCCACCATTGGCTTTATGGCCAAACTGCTGGCAGAAGATATTGAAGACCTCGACTGGCGGCAGGTAGAAGCCGTGCGCGCCACCGGGGCGAGCTGGTGGCAAACCATGAACCATGCCATCCAACCCCAGGTGATGCCGCGCTTAATTGGCTTGTCGATGTACCGGCTGGATATCAACTTCCGTGAGTCATCGGTGATTGGCATTGTCGGGGCGGGCGGCATTGGCGCGACTCTCAACACCTCACTCAGCCGTTATGAGTACGGTACTTCTGCCGCCATCTTGTTAATTATCATCGCGATTGTACTGATGAGCGAGTACGCCTCCAGCTACGTTCGTCGCTGGACGCAATAACCCCACGCCGCTTGTCTTTAAGAGGAAACGT
The DNA here is from genome assembly GCA_002966495.1 of Halomonas sp. GFAJ-1. NCBI lineage: Bacteria > Pseudomonadati > Pseudomonadota > Gammaproteobacteria > Oceanospirillales > Halomonadaceae > Halomonas > Halomonas sp. GFAJ-1. Next base: position 568,431 of record CP016490.1, on the reverse strand, counting down.
TATGCCAGTTTCAACAACACCCCAGGGCGCGCCGCTGTGGCAGCGGCGCACTACTCGCGCCCAGTGGCTTCAGTACGCCGCCTGGCTTGTCGGCATCAGCCTGTTTCTACTGTGCTGGAAAGTGATTTCTGATAACACCATGTGGGTGTTTGTCGAAGATGCGGGCCGCCAAGGCAGCGACTTGATCAGCCGAATGATGCCGCCGCGTTGGGAGTATGCCAGCGTGCTATGGAAGCCCATGTGGGATACGCTGAACATCGCTACGTTAGGCACCGTGCTGGGCATTGCCATGGCGTTTCCTGTGGCATTTTTAGCCGCACGCAACACTACGCCGCACCCGCTGGTACGCAGCCTAGCGCTCACCGTTATCGTCTCATCGCGCTCTATTAACTCGCTGATTTGGGCCATGCTGCTGGTCACCATTCTTGGCCCCGGTGTGCTGGCGGGAATCATCGCCATCGCGCTGCGCTCAATTGGTTTTGTCGGCAAGCTGCTCTATGAGGCCATTGAAGAGATTCACCCCACCCCCGTTGAGGCAATTAGCGCCACCGGCGCCAGCCGTCTACAGGTGATGAACTACGGTGTGCTGCCCCAGGTTATGCCTGCTTTCGCGGGTATCAGCGTGTATCGCTGGGACATTAATATTCGTGAGTCTACCGTGCTAGGTCTGGTTGGCGCTGGCGGTATCGGCTTGCAGCTTAACGCGTCGATTAACAGCCTCGCCTGGAACCAGGTTAGCGTTATCTTTGTGATGATTTTTGCCACGGTATTGGTCTCAGAGTGGATCTCTGCCCGTGTACGCCACGCTATTATCTAGCCAGACAGCCAGGGTAAGGAGCGATCATGCGCTTTCCAAATGCCACTATCACGACCATCGATATTATGCGCCACGGCGAGCCAGTCGGCGGGCGCATGCTGCGTGGTAGTACCGACCATCCGCTGAGTAAAGCCGGTTGGCAGCAAGTGAGTGATGCCGTGATGCGACAAAGTGTGGATGGGCGGCTGCCTTATGATGCCGTTATCAGCTCACCGCTGCTGCGCTGTCGTGAATTTGCGCTGTGGTTAGGTGAAGAGTTCGACCTGCCGGTACAGGTGGAGGATGACCTAGCTGAGCTTCACTTGGGGCGCTGGGAGGGCAAAACCCATGCTCAGGTGTTTGCCGAAGAGGGTAGCGAGCAGATGAGCGCGTTTTGGCATAACCCTTCCCAAGCGGCTCCACCCGAAGGGGAAACAGTAGATGCATTGGATGCTCGGGTCAGTGATGTCTGGCGGCGACTGTTGGTAAGCCCACCGGGCAAGCATGTACTGGTGGTCGCCCACCTGTTTGTATGTAACGCGTTGCTGCGTCAAGTATTGGAACAGCCGCTTTGCAATAGCTTAGTGATGGATTTGCCCTATGCCGCGATGAGCCGACTACGCCATGAGCGCCATGCGCTGGGAGAAACCACCTTCGTTGAGTGGATTGGGCGTTAAATAAACCGCGCCATGAATCAGTAGCGAGTCACCAGCTCTTAGGCCATGATAAAGCGATTGCTAACATGCCGCGCTGGAGCGTTTTATGCCGTTTCCCTGTGTGCTCTCTATGTACTTTGTGCCGCTGGTCCGCTTGCGGCGGTTGATGCCTCTGCAGCGCTTAATCACGCTGTTCGCCCTGTTGCTGATAGCTGGGTGTGCCGGCAAAGAGGTTGCCCCGCCATCTGCGCCTGGTGCTCAGGCGGGGATCTCCATGGAGCGAGCGCTGATTCTTTCCCATGCCCAAAAAGCCATTGGTACGCCGTACCGTTTTGGCGGTAACTCTCCAGAAGGGCTGGACTGCTCGGGGTTAGTTGAAATGACTTACCGCGCAGCAGGTATTCGTGTTCCCCGTACCGCCCATGATCAATTCCGGGCACTGCCTGCGGTTGATACTCCCCGTCCTGGGGATTTGCTGTTTTTTGGCAGTGGCGCGAAAGCCTCGCATGTTGGGATTTATCGCGGTAACCGGCAGATGATTCACGCCCCTGGCAGCGGCCGGGCAGTGGTCAGCGTGCCCTTGGATATCGATTATTGGGAGCAGCGCTTTTTAGGCGCGGCAGGGGTTGCGCCTTAAACCAGCATCATCGGCGTAGGGGTGGTTTTTGCATGTTTCTTGACCCTTGTCGCGTTGACTAATCGCTGTTTCATGTAAAACATAGTGTTTGTGTGTGGTGGTAGTATGGCTAAACGTAATCCAACCTATACTGAGTTAGATGAGGAGAACGCAGCTGCGCGTGTCAGTCTCTGAGTCTGCTTAAGGAGCTGGCGTTGTCTCTGCAAACTAATCATGATGCTCCTGAACTGGATAGTGCTACTGCACGTTCAAGAACGACTGGGTCGAGAACGACTGGGTCGAGAACGACTGGGTCCATAACTTCTATGTCGACGATCCTAGCGTCGAAAACCACCCCCGGTGCACCGCTTCTTCGCGCTGAGTCGGCGTTTAATTTCGCCAACGAAGCCATCATTATTACCGATGCCAACGGCTGTGTGGCCGACGTTAATCCCGCGTTTTGTGAACTCACCGGCTTATGCCTTGAAGAGGTCTACGGCCAATCCTTAGAGGCGTTTAGCATTTTATCCCTCGACGACAGCCGCACCACGCGCTTCATGCGTGAGCAACAGCAGCTTCGGGATCGCAGTAAATGCCAAGTGAGTTACCGCAGCCACGACGGCCAGTTTTACCCTGGCATGATGTCGATAAATCGCGTGCGTAATGCACAGGGGCAGGTCGACCACCATGTCGTTGTCCTGGCTGATCTTTCCGCCATCCCTGCCCACGCGCGTCACCTGAAACGTGAGGTCTTTTTTGATGCGTTGACCGGGTTGCCTAACCTTCAGCTACTCACCCAGTTGATTCAGGAGTCGATCCAGCATGCGGAAGCCAAACAACTACCGCTGGCAATATGTTCCCTGGATATCGACCATTTTCAGACGGTTAACGAGCAGCTAGGTGCCCATGTCGGGGATAGTTTACTTTCCACCTTTGCGCAGCGTATTAGCCACCTGCTGTTTGGCGATGATGTGTTGGCGCGGGTGGGAGGCGATGAGTTTGTGCTGCTACTGCACCACAGCGACGATGAGCACTTCTTTGAAAAGCTGCTGACCACGATCCGAAAACCGCTGGTGATTGATGGACAAAGCATCTATCTCACCGCGAGTTTGGGCATTACACGTTACCCAAATGACCACTCCCAGGGCGATGTGCTGCTGCGCCATGCTCACCAAGCTATGTACCGAGCAAAGCAGCGGGGACGGGATACCTACCACTTTTTTGACCCCACCCAAGATCGTCTGTTGCAAGTGCGTCATGAGCAGCGTCAGCGTTTCATGGATGCCCTTAACCACAACGAGTTGCGGCTTTTTTATCAGCCTCAGGTAGATATGGCCAGTGGGCGAGTGGTGGGCGTGGAAGCGTTGATTCGATGGCAGCACCCAGATGAGGGGCTGCTCTCGCCGGCCCAGTTTTTACCCATTATTGATGCCACGCCGCTGGAGGTCGACCTTGGGGAGTGGGTGATTGAGCAGGCACTACAGCAGCTTACCGAATGGCAAAAAGCCGGTATTGTGCTGCCTATCAACGTGAACATCAGCCCTGCCCACCTGCTGGGTAAAGAGTTCAGTGAGCGGCTTGCCGAGCTGCTAGCTAGTTACCCTACGGTTGCGCCTGCCATGCTTAAGCTCGAAGTGCTTGAGAGCGCTGCCATGCACGATATTCAGGCAGCGCTAAAAAACATGGCACGTTGCCAAGCCTTAGGGGTTGGGTTTGCCATTGATGATTTTGGAACGGGCTTTTCGTCGTTAACGCATTTGCGTCAGCTGCCCGTTAATCTAATCAAAATCGATCAGAGCTTTGTACGCGATATGCTGAGCGACCAGGACGATATGGCAATCGTGGAAAGCGTAATCTACATGGCTAACCGCTTTAAGCGGCCGATGTTAGCCGAAGGTGTTGAAACCCTGGCCCATGCGAAAGCGTTAATGGCATTGGGCTGTGAGCTTGCCCAGGGCTATGGCATTGCTCGCCCTATGCCCCCGTGTGAAATGCCAGCTTGGCTGGAGGGGTGGCCGCAGCGCAATGATTGGCACTCTTTAGCAACGCTGCAATAAGGATATGGCAACGCTTCAACGCCGCTAGGGTTATAAGGGATTTAACCTGGGCGGCTCGATTCAGGCGGCTTGCTCCGGTGGGCTGGTGGCGGCTCCATCGTTACGTGCTTGATTCATTTGACTCTGCTCTAAGGCCGCTTCCAGCTTAGCTTCCAGCAGGTATTGTCGCGCTTGGGCAGCGACCTGATAATCTTTAGGTGAGGGGTCGGCAGGCGCTAAGGCCGCGGCGATCACCGTTTGCATTTTTTCCACTGTCGCTTGTGGGTCGCCAGGAACCGGGCCGTAGTCAATGGGCACTTCGCCGGCAACCGCGTAGCGCTTGCCATCAGGACCTATCTCATACTCGTAAGAGGCGCCGCCAGTATAAGGGCCGCCCGCTATCTGGTGGGCCATTTCATGCTGGCGCACCGCCCGGTCAGTCTGCTTTAGCTGCTCTAAATACTGGATTTCCTCAGGTGCTAACGGGGTGCCGTCCGCCCGGGTGGGGCCTGTTGCTTCACTGGCGCGCTGATCATCTTCGCTCACCTGCGTAGCATCGTCGGTTTGAGCGCGGCGCTGTGCTTCTTCGGCGATAGCGGGCGACGATGGGCTACTGGCCGCTATGGGCGAAGCAATAAACGCACTCATAAAGGAGAGTTCCATAAGCAGTTACCGGCGTATAAATGGTTATAGGTAGTCTTGAGTATCAGCGAGCCAGCCCTGGTGCGCAAATATGGCGTTCTGTTTTTCTCGGCATTTGCCTGCTTTGGGAGTCGCTAGCGGGCGTAAGTGCTGTCCTCTTTAGTACCGCTCTATTATTATCTGCTCAATATTAAGTGTTACTTTTTTAAGAGTGTTTATGCCTGCCATTGATGTGGTTATCCATCTCTCCGAGAGTGAATGCCTAGCGCACTATGAAGGTCGCTACGCCAATGTGCGTACCCGTAGTGTGGATGGCCGCTGGGTGGTTTTTCCTGCCGAAGCGCTGCGCCGTGTTGTAACAAGAGAGGGTGTTCAGGGCATTTTTCGGCTTGAGTTTTCTGATCAGGGGCGCTTTGTTAGCATCCAGCCGCTCTCAAAGCGTTGAGCGCTTGATCAGTGCCCACATGGCACCAACATTGCATGTATACTGCAGTGCAAGTAACGGGCTTACCCGCCCACTAGTAAACAGCCTGCTTACCCGGCAATGGCTGTAGTATCTTTAGGAGATATACCATGTCTGCTTCACCTGTCACCTTAATGGTGGCCCGCCGCGTGGCGAATGGCCGCTATCAAGACTTTAACCGTTGGTTAAATGAAGGGCGTGAACTAGCGGCTGACTTTCCAGGCTACCTGGGGTCAGGCGTATTGGCGCCGCCAAAAGATGACGACGAGTATCAAATTATTTTTCGATTTAGCAGCAGCGACACGCTAAACGCCTGGGAACATTCCGCTTCACGCCACGCCTGGCTTGCCCGTGGGAAAGACCTGTATGAGGCCCCCCATGAGCATCGCGCGACGGGTCTTGATGCTTGGTTTCAGGTTAACCCAGGGGTTACCCCGCCCCGCTGGAAGCAAGCGGTGGCCGTTTGGTTGGCGTTTTTCCCTGTCTCACTAATGTTTCAATGGTTATTTGGCGGCGCCATCGCGGATTGGGCGTTAGTTCCCCGGGTAGTCGTTAGCACGCTGATGCTTACCCCGGTTATGGTGTTTGTATTTATCCCGCTTTCAATGCGTTTATTGGCTCCCTGGTTGCAGGGTAAATGGTCATTCGCTGATCTCTTGGCAAAGTGGCGCCACGAGCACAAAGCATAAGTAAGTAGAGCGTCAATGTGACCAAAATGGTGCGCTATTTGCACTCCTATTGTGCAAATAGTTGTCTTGAGTCAAAAACTAAGCTTTGCTTAACACTTCCATAGGGTTCAACGCTGCAAGGGTGCTACGCTATATAAGCTTGCAGTAAAAGGATAACTGGCGCTGACCCGTTGGCAGCGTGACAAGTCGCCCCATGGAGTGTTTATGATTCACGTTCATCATCTGGAAAAGTCCCGTTCCCACCGAATCTTATGGCTTCTTGAATTACTAGGCGTTGAGTACGAGATCCAGGTTTATCAGCGTGATCGTAAAACTCAACAAGCGCCAGATGCGCTTAAAAAAATCCACCCGCTAGGTAAGTCTCCTGTTATTACCGATGGCGAATTAACCGTCGCTGAGTCTGGCGCTATTATTGATTACCTTATCAGCCGTTATGGTGAAGGGCGCCTGCAGCCAGCGGAGGCTGATACGAATGACTGGGTAGATTATCGCTACTGGCTACACTATGCCGAAGGCTCATTGATGCCCCTGTTGGTGATGGGCCTGGTGTTTAATCAAATCCCCAAACAGTCACCATGGTTCATTAAGCCCCTGGCTAAAGGCATTAGTTCGACCGTGCGCCAGCGTTTTATTCAGCCACAAATGAACCAGCATTTAGACGTTATTAATAAGCACCTGGGCTCAAAGGAAAACTTCGCCGGACGTTGGCCAAGTGGGGCTGATGTACAAATGAGTTTTCCGCTTCAAGCCGTGGCGGCTACCCAGTCACTGGAAAAGTACCCGCACATTGCCGCGTTTGTAGCGCGTATCGAAAATGATGCTGCGTGGCAGCGAGTAGTTGTGCGGGCAGGCCCGCTCACCATGCCCGGTGAGTAGGGCCGATGATCTCGCGCACGCGAAAACCACTCGGCGTCCGCTTTTCGCCTACTGAGAGCGAGGCTCGGTGTTCCCCCCTCCGCTGGCTTACCGGCGCTATGCTGGTCAGCATGTGGCTATGGGCCCCTTCATCGTTGGCGAGTGAAGCGCTACTTGTTGGGGTCTACCACAATCCACCGAAGTTATTTGCTGACAACCAAGGCCAGCTGCGGGGGGTATTGGGTGAGTTGCTAGAAGCGATTGCTGAGGAGCAGCAATGGCATTTAGAGAGCCTAAGCTGTGAATTTTCACACTGCCTAACGCTGCTAGAGCAGGGCGAGATTGACCTGCTGCCTGATGTTGCGTGGAGTGAGGAACGCGCCCAGCGCTTTGCTTTCCATAAAGAACCGGTGATGCACAGCTGGTCACTGCTCTATCAGCGTGAAGAAATGAGTGTTGAGGCAATTTTGGATCTGGCCCAAATGCGCGTGGCGGTGGTTGAGAATGCCATACAGCAACAGTATTTAGCGGCCGTTACCGAGCGTTTTAGTGTGCCGGTAACGTGGGTGTTGGTTAACAGTTTTTCAGAGGGCTTTGAAGCCGTTGCAAGTGATGAGGCTGATCTGGTGGCGTCTAATCACTTATATGGTGATTGGCGTGCTCGTGAATATGGCCTGCGAGAGACGCCGATTATTTTCCAGCCCGCACAGTTATTTTATGCAGCCTCTTATCAAGTCTCTGATAGCGTACTAGAGCGTATTGATACAACGCTCAGAGCCTGGAAACAGGATAGTAATTCTGTCTATTTTGATACGTTACGCGCTTGGCGCGTTTCCACCCCGCCTCCCCCTTTAGTTCCCCTTTGGCTGTGGTGGGGGGTTGGCCTGCTGACGCTTTTCTTGATGCTGGCCTTGGGCTGCAATGTGCTGCTAAAAAGACGGGTAGTGGCTAACCGTGAGCAGCTCGTTACTCATGAAGCGCTATTGGCGACTATTTTGGATAGTGTCGATGCGCATATTTACATCAAGTCACCCTCCTTGAAGTACCGCTTTGTTAACCGACAAGTTAGCGAGCTGTTTGGCTTGCCTGCCGAGAAAATCATCGGCCAGTGCGATGAGGCTTTTTTTGATGCAGCAAGCGCCGCAGAAATGCATCAAGTTGACCGTCAGGTATTAGCGTCGGGCAAAAAAACGACGCTGGAAGAGCACAGCTTGCTCAAGGGTGAAGAGCGGGTACGTACGTTTTTATCCATAAAAATGCCCCTTGTGATGCGTAAAGGGGAGGCGCCTTGCTTATGCGGTATTTCAACCGAGCTGACAGAATACTTGGAGATGCAGTCGCGCACTCATCATTTAGCCTTTTACGACGCTTTAACGGGATTGCCAAATCGGCGCCTCTTGATGGATTCGTTAGCATTAGTGACGGAACAAGATGATGACGTGTCGACATTCAGTGCCGTGCTGATTATTGACCTTGATAACTTCCGGCTTATCAATGATATCCAGGGTCATGAGAGCGGTGATCAGCTGTTGATTAACGTTGCAGTGCAGCTGCAGGAGTCGCTTTATAAAGTCATCCAGGAAGCGACTGTTGCGCGGGTAAGTAGCGATGAGTTTGTCGTGTTGTTAAATGCGCTAGGGGAAGAGCCCGAGGTGGCTGGGCTGAGCGCTGAGCGTGTCGCGTGCCAACTGCTTGAAGCTGTTTCCCAACTGCACAACGACCGATCGCTACCGATTAGCGCAAGCATTGGTATTACGCTATTTAAAGGGACAGAGCACAGCATGAATAGCGTATTGCAGCAGGCGGATATAGCGCTTCAGCAGGCCAAAGCAGCGGGCGGCAATAACCTCTGTTTCTTTAATCGGGATATGCAAACCAGCGTACTGGAGCGCGCCAGTTTAGAAGGTGACCTGAACCAAGCAATGGCGCGTAACGAATTGGCGCTTCACTATCAAGTGCAGGTTGACCATCGCAGCGTGACGGTCGGAGTAGAGGCGCTGCTTCGCTGGTACCACCCGCAGCGCGGCTGGGTGTCTCCCGGGACCTTCATTCCTTTGGCCGAAGAGAATGGCCTAATTTTACCCATTGGCTACTGGGTACTTAAATCCGCCTGCGAGCAGCTGGCGAAGTGGGCTTTCCAGCCCGCCTATTCATCGTTGACGATTTCGGTCAACGTCAGTTCAGTGCAGTTCCAACACCCTGAGTTTGTGCGGGATTTAGAGGCGTTATTAGCTGAAACTCAGGCGCCGCCAAACCGTTTGATATTGGAAGTAACCGAGAGCCTGCTCATGCGGGAGCCGACCAGAGTTCGCAATACCATGCTTAAGCTGCGTGCCCAGGGCATTCGCTTTGCGTTGGATGATTTTGGTACGGGCTACTCGTCGTTGAGTTACTTAAAGCGCTTGCCACTTGATGAGCTCAAAGTCGATCAGTCGTTTATTCGTGAGCTGCTGACCGACAAAACCGATGCTGCGATTGTGGATACGACGATTCTTCTGGCAGCAAGCCTGGGCCTAACCGTGGTGGCCGAAGGGGTCGAGAAGAAAGAGCAGTTGGAATGGCTGCGGGGGCATGGGTGTTACCGCTACCAGGGGTACCTGCTGGGCAGACCAACGCCAATCGAGTATTTATTTGAAGCTTACTAAAACGCCCGCGCAGCGCTTGTAGGCGCTTGGCGCGGGCATTAGGTGTTATGGCGGTTATTTATTAATTAAAGACAGTAAAGCTGTCGGCGTTAAGCCACAGATGCACGAGGATACTGGCGATGTAACCGAGAAAAATAACCGGTGCCCAGCGCAGGTGGCCCATAAAGGTGTAAGCGCCGCGGGCTTGGCCCATAACGGCCACTCCTGCTGCTGAGCCAATAGAGAGTAAGCTGCCGCCTACGCCTGCGGTTAACGTGATCAATAGCCAGTGGCCGTGGGACATCTCTGGCTGCATGGTGAGTACGGCAAACATCACCGGAATGTTATCCACCACCGCCGATACGACCCCCAGCACTATATTTGCCCAGGTAGCATCCCAGCCTGTGTAAAGCGCTTCGGAAAGCAACCCAAGGTAGCCCATGAAGCCAAGACCGCCTACGCACATCACCACCCCATAGAAGAACAGCAGTGTATCCCACTCAGCGCGTGCCACGCGGTTAAACACATCGAACGGCACCACGCCGCCTAGCTGCTCAAGTTTTTTATTGTCGCCGCGCCGGCTATAGCGTTCACGTTTGCGCTCCAGTGATTGAGGTAGCGTGCGGCGCAGGTAATAGCCGAAAAACTGTAGGTAGCCAAGCCCGGTCATCATGCCGAGTACCGGCGGGAGATGCAGCAGCGTATGGCACAACACAGCGGTGGTAATGGTCAGCAGGAACAGCGCGATAATTCGCCGTGCACCGCGCTTTAGCCATACATCCTCATAGACGCTGCTGGGCTTCTCGTCTTTGATAAAGGCGCTCATGATGACGGCAGGAATCAGGAAATTGACCAGAGAGGGCAAGAAGAGCACAAAGAACTCTTGGAAAGCGACCATACCTGCCTGCCACACCATCAGCGTGGTGATGTCCCCGAATGGGCTAAAGGCCCCGCCGGCATTGGCGGCCACCACAACGTTAATACAGGCAAGATTAATAAAGCGCTTATCACCTTCAGCCACTTTGGTGATGACAGCACACATGAGTAGCGCCGTGGTTAGGTTATCGGCAATGGGAGATAGCACAAAGGCGAGGCCACCCGTTAGCCAGAACAGCTGGCGGTAGCTAAAGCCTTTACGCAGCATCCACGAACGCAGCGCATCGAATACCCGGCGCTCTTCCATGGCGTTGATATAGGTCATCGCTACTAGCAGGAACAGCATTAGCTCGGTGAACTCCAAAAGGGTCACACGGAACGCATGTTCTGACGTTTCCGACATGCCATTTTGGACGTACACCCAGCCAATGAGTCCCCAAATGATACCGGCTGCTACCAGTACAGGCTTGGACTTGCGCATGTGGATTTTCTCTTCAGCCATAACTAACGCGTAGGCCAAAACGAAAACTGCGACTGCAAAGAAGCCGATAACAGACGTGGTTAAATCAATATCTCCGGTGACAGCAAAAGCCGCAGGGCTTATACCGAGTAGTAAAGCTGCAAACAGAAAAAGCCAGCGGCGAGAAACTCGCGGCTGGCTGGGGTCTTGCTGCAACATCAACATGATGGGCTTTATCCTAATAAAGATTAGAAGGGGAGAGGGTTAATCGCGGCTAGTTTATCAATCCGTGTTGCATTGCAATACGGAATAAAAACGAATGAAAACCGCTAATAAGGCAGGTATTACGTCTTTTTTTAGAAACTAATTATTTTGCTAATAAAAAACATAAGATTTTGTTGAAGTAGCTATCGCTGATATTTGCCGGAGCTCGCTAGTGACTAGTGACAGCGACTATGCTCATGCTCTCTGTGAAGCAGCGCATCCAGCTCATTGCATATGAAGCGTGGCTCGATCCACTGGGCAAGATGTGCGTTGACATAGTGAAGAAAGCGCTGGGCGGATTGGGGAAGCCGCTGGTCATTGCGGACAATCATCTGCCAGTGGCTTTCAATGGGTAAGCCTTCTACCGGAAGAATCGATATCTCGGGATGCTCGCTTGGCAGTACATGCTCTGATAGCACCGCGACCCCCATGCGCGCCGCCACGCCAACGCGAATCGCTTCATTGCTGGCCATTTGCAGGGTTTTCTTCATGGTTAGCCCATGCTCTTGTAGCCAACTTTCCAGTAGCATACGCGTGGCTGACCCCGGTTCGCGCAGCAACAAGCGCTCATTAAGCAGCTGCTCCATGGTGATTGATGAGTGCTGTGTAAGGGGGTGGCCAGCGGCAGCGATGGCCACCAGCGGGTTGCGCATAAAGCGTGCTGCCACGGCATGGGCAAGAGCAGGCGGATGGCTAAATACATAAAGGTCGTCTTCTTGACGCTCAAAGCGTGCCAACACTTGGCGGCGGTTGCCAATATGTACCGTTACGTCCACCTCAGGAAACGCCTGGCTAAACGGGCCGAGTAAGCGTGGCAATACATATTGGGCGGTATTCACCAGGGCAATACTAAAGCGCCCCTTGCTGCCTTGCTGAAAATCACTGAGTTGATCTGCAAAGTCATCAAAACGGCCTAAGACATCCCGGCTTGCCTGATAAAGCGCCTGCCCGGTGGCCGTCATGGTAAGCCCTTGTAGATGATGCTCCAGTAGTGGGCTACCGACTGCCTCGCTTAGCCGCTTTAGCTGTTGGGAGACCGTCGGCTGGGTGAGGTGCAGCTGTCTTGCGGCTTCGCTGATCGATCCGCAGCGCACGACAGTGACATAGACTTGCAGTAGTCTAAATGTCAGTTGGCGAATGTTCATGGCTCTAGGCGCTCCTGAGGTGCCCTTTGGTTACGCCAGCTAGTATAGATGATTATCTATGACTGTCTTTCAAGTTATTATTAGTTGTCATCCGTAAATCCACGCAAAATGCAGCCTCTTTTAACCCTGTGGAGCGTCAGCGATGCCAGATATTGTGGTGATGTTTTTCTTACTGGGGCTTATAGCAGGGGCGGTGAAGTCAGACCTGCAGGTACCCAAAGCCACCTACGACACGTTAAGCCTGCTGTTAATGCTGACCATCGGCTTAAAGGGCGGTATGGCGCTGCACGGGAATATTCATTGGGGATTGGTACCCGAGCTATTAGGCGTTGCGCTACTCTCTGCTTTAACGCCGCTGCTGCTAATGCCGGTGCTGCGGCGCTGGGTACGCCTTTCCCCGGCGGACAGCGCTAGTATCGCCGCCCACTACGGCTCGGTCAGTGCGGGAACGTTTGCGGTGGCGCTGGCCTATGTGGAGGCGCGGCAGCTGGCCGTGGGCAGTGAAGTCACACTCTATTTAGTGGCCATGGAGCTGCCTGCCATTATGGTGGCGATTGCGCTATTTAGGCGCCATCAAGGCGCGGCGGTAAAAGAAAGTACTCGTAAGCTGTGGCATGAGACGCTCACCAACCGTGGCGTGATTTTGCTGACAGGCGGTGTGGTCATTGGAACGCTCTACGGGCCCTTCCAAGGGGAAGAAGTCACTGCGCTGTTCACGGGGGCGTTCAAGGGGGTGTTGGCGCTGTTCTTGTTGGAAATGGGGTTAACCGCTGCGCAAACTTTGCGGCCAATGCCCTGGCATCACTGGCGCTTGGTGACCTTCGCCCTCATCACGCCGCTGCTGCTATCCATGCTGGGCATTCTCATGGGCACGGCATTGGGACTCCCGGTCGGCTCGGTGGTCATTCTGGCGGCACTTGCTGCCAGCGCTTCTTATATTGCTGCTCCCGCTGCGATGCGCGCGGCCATACCCCAGGCCAATATCGGCCTAGCGATGCTCGCCTCACTGGGGATTACCTTTCCGCTCAATGTCATGCTGGGCATACCGCTTTACCACATGCTTATCGAGTTATGGTTGAGTTAGCGTCCGATAAGCTAGACGTTGCTGAGTCGGTTACTGAGAGGTGCCCGTGGGCATCCTCAATTGACAGCGCCCGTCTCAGCACCTAGGGTAGCTGCTGTCCTAGGGGAGCCTGCACTGGCTGAGACTCCACCGCCATTTGGCGTTGGTAACCCTTAGAACCTGATCCGGGTCATGCCGGCGAAGGGAAGGATGTAGCCTAACAATACTCCCTCTTTGCTTTCGCCTGCCTGCCGTGCGCCCACTGCACAGCCCGGTCTAACAACAGGCAAAGAGGACCCGCTTTCATGATGCTTGACCCTATCTGGACTGGCCTGTGGCTGTCGCTATGTGCCGTTGCGCTAGCTGTGCCAGGCCTGCTTTATGCCCGCCGTCATCGCGATAATCTTGAAGACTACATTATCGCCCGCAATAGCCAGAATACCCGTGCCACGGTGCTTACGCTGGTCGCGACCACGCTAGGTACCTGGATTCTGTTTGGCCCCGCCCAGGCCGCTACCTGGGGTGGCATTGGTGCCGTGCTAGGCTATGCGTTTGGTTCGATGGTGCCCAGGCTAGTGATGATCCCTCTTGGCCGACGCATGCGCGAGCTGATCCCTGAAGGCCATGGCTTGACGGAGTTCGTTATCCACCGTTATGGCCGCACCATGTACGCATTCACGCTCGTGATTATGCTGTTTTACCTCTTTATTTTGTTGGCCGCTGGGCTAACCGCTGTTGCCCGTATGGTGGGTCTGCTGGCCCCTATTCCGCTGTGGGTAACGGCCAGTGTGGTGATGGTCGCCACGTTGATTTATACCTTTTACGGCGGCCTGCGCGCATCCATTTACACGGATAAGTTACAGATGGTGGTGATTATGCCACTGCTAGGGCTGCTGCTGGTGTTTGGCTGGCAGGCTGCCGGTGGCGTTGCGCCAACGCTTGCAGGGCTTGCCGAGAGTGCGCCACAGCTCCTGCAGGTGAGCGATATAGGCGGTATACGCGCAGGGTTAACGTTCTTTCTTGCCGTAGCGCTTACCGGACTCTTTTATCAAGGTACGTGGCAGCGTATTTACGCGGCGAAAGATACCAAGGTGCTGCGCCGAGGCTTCTGGATTAGTGGTGTATGCAGCTTCATCGTGGTGGCCCTGATGGGGCTATTTGGGTTGGCCTTTGTAGGGCTGGGGCTTGAAGGTGACGGCTCTGTGGCGCTGTTTAGCGTGCTATTGGCGGATGTGCCGTTATGGTTCGCTTTAGCGCTGGTGCCGTTGGGCCTCGCGTTGGTGATGAGTAGCGCGGACTCCACCATTAGCGCAACGTCGAGTATTATTGCTGTGGATATGGGGCGGTTACTCCCCAACGCCAGCAGTGCTTCATTGATGAGTATGTCACGCTGGTTGATTGTATTGGCTGCCATCCCGGTTACCTGGGTCGCCTCCCAGGGGTACAGCGTGCTTTATCTATTTTTGCTCGCTGATTTGCTCTGCTCAGCCGCTGCATTCCCGGTGTTTTTTGGGCTTTTCTATCGTCGTTACACGGGCCTTAACGCGGTTATCAGTACCGCGCTGGGGCTTGTGGCGGGATTGGCAATGTTCCCTGCACCCGGAGCGAGTACGGCAACCTTATTGGAGTCTTTCCTACTAGCGGCGCTGGTGCCCGTGGCGGTGTCGTTACTGCTCTTACGTGTCCTGCCGTCACGCCCAGCGTATGATTTTGGCTTGTTGCACACGGCAGTGCGCCGCTTTAGGGGGTGAATGCCGGGCAGTCGATATAGCGCTAATATGTCCGCCCTGCATCGCTTACGCTGTCGGGCGGGCCAGCCCCAAATGGTCACGCAGGGTGTTACCCGTGTACTCACGGCGGAATAGCCCACGCGCCTGCAGCAGTGGAACGACCTGCTCAATAAAGTCCTCAATACTACCCGGTAGTGTCGGCGGCATCAGGTTGAAGCCGTCTGCGCCACCGCCTTCTACCCAGCGCTGCATCTCATCCGCAATCTGTTCGGGTGTGCCCACCATGGTGCAGTGGCCACCGCCGGCCGCTAACCTGCCTAATAGCTGGCGTAGTGTCGGGGATTCGCTTTCGATAATGCGCAAAATGGTGGCATAGCGCCCTTTAGGGCCAGCAAAATCCTCTAAGGGTGGTAGCTTAGGCAGCGGTGCATCCAGTTCCCAGTGGCGGCAATCCTGACCGATAAATTGGCTTAGCTGATGCAGCGAATCTTCGGTGGGTAACCGCTCATCCAGTTCACGCTGCTTTGCCTTTGCGGCGGCCTCGGTGGGCGCTACATACGTGACCAGCCCAGGCATAATCGCCACTGGCGCGCGGCCAGCCGCCCGCACGCGGGCCTGAATGTCTTGGGAGTAGGCTTGCGCCGAGGGGAGGTCGTAGGCCACCGCATAAATCGCTTCTGCATAGCGCGCTGCCAAGTTGCGCCCCGGTTCAGACGCCCCCGCTTGAAACAGCACAGGATGCCCTTGGGGTGGGCGCGGTACGGTTAGCGGGCCATCGACCAAAAAGTGTTCGCCATGGTGCTCAATAGGCCGCACTTTGCGTGGGTCAGCATACTGGCCCGCTCGGTCGCAGCGTAACGCATCGTCGGACCATGAATCCCAGAGCGCTAACACCGTTTGCGCAAACTCTTCAGCGCGGTCGTAGCGCACCTGCTGAGGAGGCATGGCCTCAAAGCCATGGTTGCGCGCTTCGCTATCAAACATCGAGGTGACTAAGTTCCACCCCATGCGGCCGTTAGAAATATGATCTAACGAAGCGAGCATTCGCGCCGCATGAAACGGGCTAAAAAACGTGCTGGATATCGTCGAAATCAAGCCGATGTGCTCGGTGGCGCGGGCCATAGCGGATAGCGCCGTCAACGGTTCTAAAAACCACTGCGGCCCTCCGCTCACGTTGCCTGCGGCATGGCCATCGGCAAAAAAGACGGCGTCTAATTTTCCACGCTCAGCGGTGCGTGCCAGCGACTCATAATAGCCAATGTCACCCATGCGCTCGGCAGCAGAACCCGGTTCGCGCCACGCGGCTTTGTGATGCCCGCAGCCCATGATGAAAAGATTGAGATGCATCGGTGTTGTCATTAGTTTTTAACCAACCCGCCATCGACCACCAAGTTTTGGCCGGTGACAGCCCGACTCCAAGGCGATGCGAAAAACAGCGCTGCATCTGCAAACTCTTCCGGAGTAGTGACGCGGCGCAGCGGGGTGTTGGCAGCGATGAGGTCGAACACCGCTTCAGGCGTAGCTGCTGAGGCATCGGTGGTGCGCAGCAGCCCGCCCGAGAGCATATTCACCGTAATACCGTCAGGCCCCAGGTCGTTGGAAAGCGTGCGGGTGAGCGACAGCAGCGCCGCCTTGGCAGCGGTGTAATCGTGGTAAGGCACGACCGGATTCTGGAAGAGGTTAGTGCCAATATTGATAATCCGCCCACCACCCTGTTCGCGCATGCCCGGCAGCGCCGCCTGAATGGTGTTGAGCGCGCCGCGTGCCACGCCCTGCAGCTGCTGGTCGAGGTTTTCCCAGGTGAGTGTATCTGGAGATGGGCGGGCGTCGCCGTTAAATGAAAAATCCGGCAGGGCGTTGTTAATCAGCGTGGTTATCGGCATCCCAAAATGTGCTTGCGCGGTGGTGAACATCGCCTTCACGGCGGCAGGGTCACGCACGTCGGCTTGTATTGCCAGCGCGCGCTCAGGGGCGTGTGCCGCCACGGCATTTGCCGCGTCAGTGCTGTTTAAGTAGTTGACGATAACCCGTGCGCCCTGGGCTAAAAACGCGTGCGCTAGGCACGCGCCTAGGCCACGGCTAGCGCCGGTGATCAACACAAGTTGCTGGGAAAGCGGGAGTGCGGTGGGTGTTGTTGGCATTATGGTATTTCCCTCGTAAAGGCGAGGGATGCATACCGGCCCATGGCAGGGCATTAGTGTGACATCCCTTCGCCGGTATGAACTGGATCAGGTTCAGCGGGTCTTATCTCAGCCCTGGCGTAACGCCAGGACACCCCGTGTCGTTTGTTGAAGGTATCCTAACTGATAATCCTGCTCGATTCATATAACAGGGCGCATCGCGCTCTTTTTAGGCTATGCGGGAAGAGGCATAGACGAATTAGCTACCCACGTTAAATGGAAATCGCTTTAGTGATTGTTCGGGCACAAAAAAAGCACCCGTAGGTGCTTGATTTGTATAGTAAGGTGGTGGAGGCGGCGGGAATTGAACCCGCGTCCGCCAGCACTCGCCTATTGGCTCTACATGCTTAGATTCCGTCATTTGTTTTAACGCAACTGACTCCGACGGTCAGGATTCAGTCACGCGAGCCCTCTAAAGTTTAACGGTTGGAGAGAAGACACCACCAACCGCGGTCCTATCAGCTTTAGCTCGTATCCCCTCAGTGATGAATAGGCACATCACCTTGGGGCCAGACAAGAAGCTAACAGTGTTTAAGCTGCTAGCGCGCCTTGAGCGTAGTTTTCGTCATTTGCGACTATTTGATTGTGATGTGGGATTTACGAGATACATCACGCTCTCGGCATGCACCGCAAGGGTTGTCACCGGCGTCGAAACCATGTCGCCCCCTTATTACAAGTGAGCATTCTAACGTGCTCGCTGCTAATTGACCAGTTAAGCCTTGTTATGTTCCCGCATGATTCGCCCTTTTTGACGGCTCCAGTCGCGATCTTTTTCAGTTGCGCGCTTGTCATGCAGCTGTTTACCTGTCACCAACGCCAGCTCACACTTTACTTTATTGCGCTTCCAATAAAGCTTGAGCGGCACACAGGTATGGCCTTTATCCTGGGTGATCGAAAAGATTTTGGCGATCTCTTTACGATGTAGCAGCAGTTTTCGCGTGCGCGTAGGGTCGGCAATCTCGTGGGTGCTTGCCGTATTCAGTGGCATGATATGGCTACCCAGCAGAAATGCTTCTCCGTTGCGTACCAGGATATAGGTATCCGTCAGCTGCGCCTTACCGGCGCGCAAGCTCTTTACTTCCCAGCCAGCAAGCACCAAACCGGCTTCAAGCACCTCGTTGATGTGGTACTCAAACCGCGCCTTCTTGTTTTGGGCAATTACGCTGCTGCTGGGGCCCTTGCTCTTACCTTTCTTAGTGGCCATGGAACCTCATCGTTGATCTGTCGGTAGCGCCCCCATTCGTTATAGGGGGATGCGTGATACCATTCAAGGTCTGAAAAATGTTTCCCATGATACGCTTTGGGCACTGTGAAGTCAGCGGAGAGGTCAATGCCAACCGTTAATCGTACCGCCTTGGTGCGGCACACCCCCCAGCAAATGTTCGATTTAGTCAATGATTTCGAACGCTATCCCGAATTTTTGCCGGGGTGTCGCCGCGCGCGCTTGCTTGAGCGCGATGATGTTCACTTAATCGGCGAAATGACCTTAGGGCGCGCCGGGGTTGAACAAACTATTACCACCCGTAACAATCTCTTTGCGCCCGAGCGGATAGAAATGTCGTTAGTGAAAGGCCCCTTCAAGCGGCTCACAGGTCGCTGGCTGTTTATCCCCATGGGGGAAGATGCCTGCAAGGTTAGCCTAGAAATGGATTTTGAGTTTAGCAATCGGCTGTTGGGCATGGCGTTTGGCAAACTTTTTCAGCAAATTGCTGGACAGCTGGTAGACGCTTTCACTAAACGTGCTGACGAGCTGTATGGACGCTGATGCGTTTACCGTGGAGGTCGCCTTTGGGTTGCCTCATAAGCAGCGTCTAGTGGCCGTTAGGGTGCCTCAGGGTACAACGGCGCGCCAGGCAGTGGCACTCGCCGATTTACCGAGCCTGTTTCCTGAGCTGCCTAGCACTACCTTTGAACAGGCGCCGCTGGGTATTTTTGGCAAAGCGCTGCGTCAGCCTGAAAAGGAAGTCCTGCGCGCGGGCGACCGTGTGGAGGTTTACCGCCCGCTGCAGGTTGATCCCAAAGCCGCAAGGCTTGAGCGCGCAAAGCGCCAAGCCAAGGGCCAGTAATATTACTCGGTCATAATCACCGGCTGCGGGTTGGGGGCGTTCTCAGGGGTGGGTGCTTGCTGAGTAGGCGTAGGTAGCGCGTCTAGCGGGTCGGATCCTTCTACCGCTGGGCCTACGCCGCTATCGGTGCTGATGGGAAGGTTACCCGAGAAGTTGCCTTGCTGATCAATACTGACCAAGCGCCCTGCGTTATCAAAGGTAAGGGTAACGCGGCGCTGCTCGACGCCGCTGTAGGCTTTGTCGAGGCGGTAAACGTAGTCCCACTGTTGTGAGTCGAAGGGCGCTTCCAATAGCGGACGACCCATGACGTAGGTTACCTGCTCCTGGGTCATGCCTGGTTGGAGCTGGCTAACCATCTCTTGGGTGACCAGGTTGCCCTGGGGAATGTCGCGCTTGTAAACGCCAACGTAGCTGCAGCCACTAACAACGGCTAGGGCAACGGAAAGGGTAATGATACGAGTCAATTTTTGCATTTGAGCCTGTTCTTCACTATCGTGGTTTCGGTCGATCATACCCGACCTAACCTGTTACTGCGAAGAGCAACCATGGCCGATCAGAACCATGAACTGCGCAAAGCCGGGCTGAAAGTGACCCTGCCGCGCGTCAAGATCCTGCAGATTCTCGAAAATGCTTCGGGCCAACACCACCTTAGCGCAGAAGAAGTGTACAAAACACTGATTGATGCGGGCGAGGATGTTGGTCTGGCAACCGTCTATCGCGTGCTGACTCAGTTTGAGTCGGCAGGCTTAGTGATTCGTCACAATTTTGACGGTGGCCATGCGGTATTCGAGATGACTCAAGAAGACCACCATGATCACATGGTGTGTCTGGAAAGCGGTGAAATCATCGAGTTTCTTGATGACATCATCGAGCGTCGCCAGCAAGAAATAGCGGAAGAGCACGGCTACGAGCTAGTAGACCACGCCCTTGTGTTGTATGTGCGCCCTCGCGGGTCGGACATTACGCGCCAAGACAGTGGCCCTAGGAATAAAAAATAGCCGTTAGTTGCGCTAAAAAATCGCCCCCAGGGAGCCAGTGACGTTTCACTTGCGCCTTGGGGGCGTTTTTATATCGGGCATTTTTATCTCTATTTTAGCCGGTTGCAGTGGGGGCAAGTGAAAACGCCACTAGCAACATAATGATGCCAATTAACGTATCAAAGATTCGCCATGCGCGAGGAGATTGCAGTTTGGGGCCAAGAAAGCGCCCAAACCCCGCCAGGGAGAAAAACCACAGTAGCGAAGCAGACGACGCCCCAATAACGAACGCCGTTGTATTGGCTTGCTGCACGCCGACACTGCCAATAAGTACAACGGTATCAAGGTATACGTGCGGATTTAGAAGCGAAATAGCGGCTGCTTGGCCCGCAATCTGCCAGCCGCTATGGGCGCCACGCTGTTGGCTGGTTAACAAACCGCTGCTGCCCTGCCAGGCGCGCCTGAAAGCTTGCCCACCCAACCAGCACAGCAGCGCTATCCCTAGCCAAGTCATGACCGGTACCAGTGTGGGTAGCCGTTGCTGAAGCGACTCAATGCTATAAACACCCAGCGTAATCAGGGTGGCATCGATACTGGCGCAAATGGCAGCTACGACCCAGGGGTACTCTCGGCGCATGCTTTTATTAAGCACCCAGGCGTTTTGGGCGCCAATGGCGACAATTAAACCCAGGGAAATGCCAAAGCCCGTGAGTAGCGACGGTGTCATGCGAAGTGCCTCTAATGCTGATTAATGAGCCTTTTACAGTAAGTGTGGGCTTGTTTATTAATCTAACGAATAATATTTATGCTACATAAGCATTTCTTATGCCAAGGGCTATCTACAGCGTCGGCAGCACAGCGCTTTCCAGCCCCTAGTGAGCAGGCGTGTGCATGTAGTTGTGGATAAATGTGTGGATGGGTGTGTGGGTAGTAGGTGGGTAGTAGGTGGGTAAGCGTGTGAAAAGCTGTGATTAGTGCTTGACCGTTGTGCGAAAAATACGTGTTTGGCCGACGTCTCGTACTCGCCATGGTGCAAAGCACTTTTTATTACGCTGCAAATTTGAGCAATGTGCTGTTCACATCAGTTTTCATGCTATTAAGGGGGCGAAATGTTGGACTACCGGCTATTGGAAGCACTGAGTGCGGTTATTGAAACGGGTGGGTTCGAAAAAGCAGCGCAGAAGCTTCACCTCACCCAATCAGCGGTTAGTCAGCGAATTCGCCAGCTAGAGCACCGCCTGGGCCAACCAGTAGTGCTAAGGCGCTCGCCGTCGGTGGCGACAGCGCTGGGGCGTCGTTTGAATAACCACCTGCAGCAGGTTAAGCAGCTGGAATTGGGGCTGTTAGACGAAGCGCAGGGGGAGCCGCTTAAGGTGCGATTGACGGTCAATGCGGATTCAATGGCCACATGGTTAGCGCAGGCGATAGCGGCTTGCCCACTAAGTCATCAGATGGATTTTGATTTAGTGGTTGAAGACCAAGAGGTGGGGCTTGGCCGGATGCGCAATGGCGAAGTGATGGCGTGTATCTGTGCTGAAGCGCAGCCGGTTAATGGGGGCGCGGTAAGCCCGCTAGGTGTTTTGCGTTACCGGGCGCTGGCAAGCCCTGCCTTTATTGAGCGCTATCGCACGCAGTGTGACCCCTGGCGGTTGGTTGACGCCCCCTGCTTGATTTTTAACCGAGACGACCGCTTGCAGCACCAGTTTCTTGAGGCGCAGGGGCTGCCGCCGCCTGGTCGTCAGCATCGCGTACCCTCTTCTGAGGGCTTCGTCAAAATGGCACTCCATGGCCTAGGGTACGGTATGTTACCGGAACTACAGGTGGCGGATTACCTCGAAAGCGGTCAGCTGCTGGACGTAGGGCCCGCTTTTACCCTGGATGTACCGCTCTATTGGCACTTTTGGCAAACAGAAAGCGCACCGCTTGCAGCACTGAGGCGCACAGTGATGGAGCAGGCGAGTCGGATGTTGTAAGGGCTTGCAGCGCCAAGCGGGTGGCGCTGCAGTGGTTAACCCTTAATGCGGCAGGCGCTGGCTGGCGTGGAGCATTTCACGGGCGTGGGCCAGTGTTTGGTCGGAGAGCGTCACGCCCCCAAGCATGCGAGCCAGCTCACTAATTCGCCCGCGTTCATCTAGCAGCGCCATGTGGGTCAGCGTAGTATCCCGCTTGGCGCGTTTTTCGATATGTAGATGCTGATGCGCCTGAGCGGCCACCTGGGGGAGGTGGGTCACGGTCATCACTTGGCCATTTTCCCCCAGCTTACGTAGCAGTTGGCCGACAATTTCTGCTGTTGCCCCTGAAATACCCACATCCACCTCATCAAACACCAGGCTAGGAATAGTAGAGTGAGCCGCTGCCACGACCTGAATTGCGAGGCTGATACGCGAAAGCTCTCCCCCCGACGCCACTTTGGTAAGGGGTCTTGCGGGCTGGCCTGGGTTTGCGCTAATCAGGAACTGAATGTGATCCAGCCCTTCCGGGGTGGGAGTATCACGGGGCGTAACATCGACCTCAAAGCGAGCCTTGCCCATGGCTAGGAAGGCCAGCTGCTGCTGCACCTCTTTCCCCAGGCGCACGGCGGCTTTCTGCCGTGCCTCACTGAGTTTTTTGGCATCGCTACGGTAGCGCTCCCGGCACTCAGCCACCAAAGTGCTTAACGACTCCAGGTCGTTATCGCTACTTTCTAACTGGGCGACCTCGTGGCTCAGCTGGGCGTGCAGCGCACAAATCTCTTCTGGAGCAACATGATGCTTGCGGGCGATGCGGTGAACATCCCCCATGCGCTCTTCCACCCAGGCCAAGCGCTCTGGGTCTAGCTCAGTGGTGCTTGCCAATCGGCTAAGCTCGCTAGAGGCTTCTTCAACCTGAATGCGGGCATCGCTCAGCATGGCCAAGGTATTGGCGAGTGTGCCCTTATCGCTCCCCGGAAGGGCGCTTAAATGAGCGTAAGCTTGATTCAGCAAAGAGAGCGCACCCCCTTCGTCGCTGGCGCAACAGTCGGCGGCAAACTGAGTTTCTCGCAGGGTCTCTTCCGCGTGGGCCAGGGTGTGCTGCTCTTCTTCTAACGTTTTAAGCTCACCCTCTGCCAAACCAAGCTGGTCGAGTTCTTCTACTTGATAGCGCAGCAGCTGGCGCTTGGCTTCCACTTCGCTGCCTTCTTCGCTGAGCTTTTTCAGCCGTCGCCTAGCACTTCGCCATTCGCGAAATGTGTCTGCGAGCTGCTGGCTGCTTTCGCGCAGCCCCGCATAATCATCCAGCAGCGCAAGGTGAGTCTCTTCACGCATGAGTGCTTGATGCGCGTGCTGCCCATGAATTTGGATCAGCTGCTCACCCAGCGATTTTAGATCGGCAATCGTGGCGGGATGGCCGTTAATCCATGCTTTAGAGCGCCCGCTGGCGGTGACTACCCGGCGCAGTAAGCACTCTTCTGTGGGTAGTTCTCGGGCGGTTAACCACTCCACGGCGGCAGGCAGGTGCTGAATATCAAAACGGGCAGAAAGGTCGGTGCGTTCGCAGCCGTGGCGCACGCTGCCAGCATCGGCACGCTCACCCAAACAGAGGCCAAGGGCGCCCAGTAGAATCGATTTACCCGCCCCGGTTTCCCCGGTAATGGCGGTCATGCCACGGGTTAAATCGAGTTCCAGACGGTCAACAATAGCGTAGTCCTGGATGGCAAGCTGAGTGAGCATAAGGCCTCCTGAGGCGGTGCGGCACAGAAGCTGGATACTTATCCAATGATTGTTGTTTTATACAGTAGTCGATAACTCACTTCAATGCTGCTCTTGAGATGGCTTTTATGGCCCCCATATAGGCTGCATACGTGGTTAATACTCCCTACTTAACTCTGGTGTGCCGCTTTTGGGCACCACTGCATATTTATTTTTAGGAGCAAGGCATGGCTAAAGAACCGCAAACCCCCATGGATGATGAGTTGGCCCGCCGTGAGCAAGAAGCGGAAGTCACCGAGCAATCCGCTGAAGAGCGCCTAATTGAAGACGAGCTCGAAGGGCTGATTAACGATGAGGTTCCGCTGGAGGGTGAAGAAGGCAGCCCAGAAGCTGACGTGCTGGCTGCTCAAGTAGAAGAGCTGGAATTAAGCTTGGCAGAGGCTAAAGACCAGGCCCTACGCGCTGCGGCCGAAGCCCAGAACGTACGCCGCCGGGCTGAGCAAGAAGCCGAAAAAGCCCGCAAGTTTGCCCTTGAGAAGTTTGTCAAAGAATTGCTGCCCGTTGTGGACAGCCTCGAAAAAGCGCTCGAAAGCATGCAAGACGGTGCGTCGGATGTTCACCGTGAGGGTGTCTCGATGACCCTGACAATGCAGCTGGGCGTGCTCAACAAGTTTGGCGTTGAGAGTATTGACCCCCAGGGCGAACCCTTCGACCCGCAGGTGCATGAAGCGATGACCATGGTGCCCAATCCCGAGCTTGAGCCAAATACCGTTATGGACGTGATGCAGAAGGGTTATCTGCTCAACGGACGCTTAGTGCGTCCGGCCATGGTGGTGGTTAGCCAAAAAGCTAAGTAAGAAAAGGTTGCCGCTAAGCACAAAAAAGCCCTTGAAATGCTGCTAGCGGCCCCCAGATAAGGGTCAACCCCGCGGGATACGCCCGCACACTGTTTTAAAAAACGAACTTTTCAGTTTTGTAACAAACGAATTCGAGGTTTTTGCTATGGGACGCATTATTGGTATCGACCTGGGCACCACCAACTCTTGTGTGGCCGTGCTTGATGGTGACAGCGCTAAAGTAATCGAAAACGCCGAAGGCGGTCGTACCACGCCTTCCATCATTGCCTACACCGACGACGGTGAAACGCTGGTAGGTCAGGCGGCGAAACGCCAAGCCGTGACTAACCCTGAAAACACGCTTTACGCCATCAAGCGCCTGATTGGCCGTCGCTTCAAAGACGACGTTGTACAAAAAGACATCAAAATGGTGCCGTACAAAATCGCTGAAGCAGATAACGGCGACGCGTGGGTAGAAGTAAAAGGCAAGAAAATGGCACCGCCGCAGGTAAGCGCGGAAGTGCTGAAGAAAATGAAGAAAACCGCCGAAGATTACCTGGGCGAAGAAGTGACGGAAGCGGTTATCACCGTGCCGGCCTACTTCAACGACAGCCAGCGCCAAGCGACGAAAGACGCTGGCCGTATTGCTGGTTTGGACGTTAAGCGCATCATCAACGAGCCAACCGCTGCTGCACTGGCCTACGGCATGGACAAGACGCGCGGTGATAAAACCATCGCGGTCTACGACCTGGGTGGCGGTACGTTTGATATTTCGATCATCGAAGTCGCTGACGTTGATGGCGAAACCCAGTTTGAAGTGTTAGCCACTAACGGTGACACCTTCTTGGGCGGTGAAGATTTCGATCTGGCGCTGATTAACTACTTAGTTGACCAGTTCAAGACAGATAGCGGCATTGATCTGTCCGGCGACAACCTCGCCATGCAGCGTTTGAAAGAAGCCGCCGAGAAAGCCAAAATTGAGCTTTCCAGCGCCCAGCAAACGGATGTTAACCTGCCCTACATCACGGCGGATAACACAGGCCCGAAACACCTTAATGTGAAGGTGACGCGTGCCAAACTGGAGTCACTGGTTGAAGAGCTGGTACAACGCTCGCTTGAGCCGTGCAAAATGGCGCTGAAAGATGCTGGTCTCTCTGCGTCTGAAATCGACGAAGTGATTCTGGTCGGTGGTCAGACCCGCATGCCGATGGTGCAGAAGAAAGCCGCTGATTTCTTCGGTAAAGAAGCGCGCAAAGACGTCAACGCTGACGAAGCGGTGGCCGTAGGTGCTGCGATTCAGGGTGGCGTACTGGGCGGTGACGTTAAAGACGTATTGCTGTTGGACGTTACCCCGCTGACCCTGGGTATTGAAACCATGGGCGGCGTGATGACTGCGCTCATCGACAAGAACACTACGATTCCGACCAAGAAGACACAAACCTTCTCGACGGCGGATGACAACCAAACGGCTGTGACGATTCACGTCGTTCAGGGTGAGCGTAAGCAAGTGTCGCAGAATAAGTCGCTGGGTCGTTTTGATCTCGCCGACATTCCGCCAGCACCGCGCGGCGTACCGCAAATTGAAGTGGCCTTTGACCTGGATGCCAACGGTATTCTGAACGTGTCAGCCAAAGACAAGGCGACCAATAAAGAGCAGTCGATCGTCATTAAGGCCTCTAGCGGTCTGACCGATGAAGAGATCGAGCAGATGGTGCGCGATGCTGAAGCCCACGCTGACGAAGATAAAAAATTCGAAGCGTTGGTACAGCTACGTAACCAAGCGGACGGCATGATTCACGCCACCCGCAAAACCGTACAGGAAGCGGGCGATAAAGCGACCGATGACGAAAAACAGGCCATCGAAACCGCTATCACTGAGCTGGAAGAAGCGATCAAAACCGACGATCAGGACAACATCCAGAAGAAACTGGATGCTTTGACCGAAGCTTCTGGCCAGTTGGCGCAGAAAATGTACGCTGAGCAGGCGGAAGCAGCCCAGCAGGCTGAGGGTGAAGGCGCTGAAAATGCTAACGCCAAGCAGGACGACGATGTGGTTGACGCCGAGTATGAAGAAGTCAACGACGATCAGAAAAAGCAGTAATTAACCTCTTTCTGCCAAGGAAAGTGGTAACGCGGGAGGCAACTCCCGCGTTGCTGTTTCCGCGGCCGAGACGCCTATTAAGTGCGTAGCTAACCAGGAGGCGTAGGACCCATGTCCAAACGCGATTATTACGAAGTCCTGGGTGTCGAAAAAGGGGCCGATCAGAAAGAGATCAAAAAGGCCTATCGCCGTCTGGCGCAAAAATTCCACCCCGATCGAAACCCGGACGATAACACTGCAGCGGAAAAATTCCGTGAAGTGTCTGAAGCGTACGAAATCCTAAGCGATGGCGAAAAGCGCGCGGCCTACGACCAGTTTGGTCATGCCGGTGTGGATGGCCAAGGCGGCGGCTTTGGTGGCGGTGGTTTCGGCGGTGGCGCTGGTGACTTCGGCGACATCTTCGGTGATGTGTTTGGCGATATCTTTGGTGGCGGCGGTGGCCGTCGTCGTGGCCCCAACGCACCAGCCCGAGGGTCCGACCTACGCTACAACCTAGAGCTTGATCTAGAGAGTGCGGTGGCCGGTACCACGGTAGACATCCGAGTGCCGCGCCATATCGAGTGTGACCGCTGCGATGGTGGTGGCGCTGAGCCAGGCTCCAGTAAAGAAACCTGCCCCACCTGCCATGGTCATGGTCAGGTACGTATGCAGCAGGGCTTCTTTGCGGTTCAGCAAACCTGCCCAACCTGTCACGGCAGTGGCCAGCACATTAAGGTGCCGTGCCATAAATGTAACGGCGAAGGTCGCGTTCGCGAAACCCGCACCCTCTCGGTGAAGATACCGCCGGGCGTGGACACCGGAGATCGTATTCGTCTTAATGGCGAAGGCGAAAGCGGCGTTAACGGTGGCCCACCGGGTGATCTGTACGTTCAGGTTGCCATTAAGCCGCACCACATCTTCAAGCGCGACGGTAAGCACCTGCAGTGCGACGTGCCGATCAACTTTGTGGATGCCTCGCTGGGTGGCGAGCTTGAAGTGCCCACGCTAGATGGCCGCGTGAAGCTGAAGATCCCGCCGGAAACCCAAACCGGCAAACTCTTCCGCCTGCGTGGCAAAGGTGTGAAACCGGTACGCGGCGGCGCCCCCGGCGACCTGCTGTGCAAAGTGGTGTTGGAAACGCCCGTCAATCTCAACGACGAGCAAAAAGACCTACTTCGCCAGCTGCAAGAGAGCTTCGATGGCAGCAACAGCCATAGCCACTCGCCGAAGAAGACCGGTTTCTTCGACAGCGTGAAGAAGTTCTTTGAAGAGATGAAGCCGTAAAAACTTTATTTCATCTTATGCAGTTTGCGTAACGACGCTAAAAACCAGCACCCATTGGGTGCTGGTTTTTTATGGGAAGTTGCTAAGTGAACGCATCGTTGTAATAAGTGCTCATTGTCTGCTTGGCTCTTATCGCCACGCGGATTAGGCTAGTGGGTACTCACTCGCTATCTACATGGAGAGACTTCGATGCCTTTATCCCGTGCTGAAATTGCGACCCCCTCCGGCGAGCGGTTGATGAGCCGTCTCTGCCAACACTGGGCGCATAAGTTCGACGTTGAGCAAAGCGAGCAGCAAGCCACGATCACCTTTGAGGCGGGCACCTGCTTAATGTATGCCGAGCCTGAACGGCTGCTGGTGTCTATTGAGACGCTGGAGGAGGAGCACCTCGATCAGTTAGAGGGCGTGGTGGAGAGCCACTTAGTGCGCATGGCGAAAGACGAGCCGCTGGAAATCGTCTGGGAAAACTAAGGGGGCGGTCTGTTATAATCGCGGCCACTTTTTTGTCCTTATTTTTATCTAACGCGTGATGCCGAACGGCGCATGCGCAGGAGTTGTCATGACCCGAATTGCCATTGTAGGCGTGGCTGGCCGTATGGGCCGCACGTTAGTGAACGCGGTTGAGCAAGAGGCTAATGCCTCGCTAGCAGGCGGAATTGTTGAGCCGGGCAGCTCCCTGGCTGGTGCGGATATTGGCGAACTGGCGGGCGTTGGTAAGCGCGGTGTGGCAGCGGTGGATTCATTAAGTGCGATTGTGGACGACTTCGATGTACTGATCGACTTCACCGCGCCCCAGGTAACGCTGGCCAATTTGGCTTTCTGCGCCGAGCACGACAAACGCATTGTGATTGGCACCACCGGCATGAGCGATGACGAGCTGGCCCAGCTTGATAGCTACCGCGATAAAGTGGCCATGGTGTTCGCGCCGAACATGAGCGTCGGCGTTAACCTGACCCTGAAGCTTTTGGAAACGGCAGCTAAGGCGCTGGGTGATGAAGGCTACGATATTGAAGTTATCGAAGCTCACCACCGCCATAAAGTTGATGCGCCCTCAGGTACGGCGATCAAAATGGGTGAAGTGGTCGCGGAAAGTATCGGTCGGACCCTCAAAGAGCACGGTGTATATGAGCGGGTAGGGCAGTGTGGCCCGCGCACTGATAAAGAGATTGGCTTTGCTACCGTGCGTGCGGGGGATATTGTCGGCGAGCACACGGTGATGTTTGCCACTGAAGGTGAACGCATCGAAATTACCCACAAAGCCTCCAGCCGCATGACCTTTGCCAAAGGTGCGGTGCGCGCGGCGCGCTGGGTCGCTGGCAAAGAGGTGGGCCGTTACGATATGCAGGATGTGTTGGGGCTGGAGTAGGTGGTAGCGAATGTTTTAAACAGCGAACTATTGCTAAACACCTCTGCTATTCAGGGGTAGTCTTTGGCCTGAAATTCCTGTAACATTCCAAAAATTTTGGCCCAGTGGCTGCAAAAAACAGCAGCATATCTGCAGTGAACGAACATCTGTAGAGAATGCTCTGTAAAAAAGCACCGCGCTTGTTGCACTGGCCTTAGGTTAGAAAAAATAGTCAGCCAAACGCTGCGCCATGGCAACTCGCCGTGGAAGAGAACAACAAGCGGGATGAAACCGATTTTTTTATTATCGGCTTCGTCCCGCTTTTTTACGACCCGACGTTTGCTTATAAAAACGCCGTAACCGGATCGCCGAGCCTGCGCCCACAGGCTCCCACCAGCATGGGAGAACTTGTTTTGAATAACCCCGCATTGAGCAAACCCGCGATATTGGCCTTAGAAGATGGCAGCGTATTTCACGGTACAGCGATTGGCGCAGATGGCGTCACAAGCGGTGAGGTGGTGTTCAATACAGCCATGACCGGCTATCAAGAAATCCTCACCGACCCCTCTTATACCCGTCAAATCGTTACGCTCACTTACCCGCATATTGGCAATACCGGCATTAATTCCGAAGATGTGGAATCGGCGTCTATTGCAGCAGCGGGCCTGGTGATTCGCGATCTTCCGCTTATGGCGAGTAGCTTCCGTTCTGAGCAAAGTCTCTCGGATTATCTGAAAAGCCAAAACATACTGGGCATTGCCGACATCGACACTCGCCGGTTAACGCGCATTCTGCGCGATAAGGGTGCGCAAAACGGCGCGATTTTGGCAGGGGCGGATGCAGAGGGCAGCGATGCGGTTGAGCGGGCGCTGGCGGCGGCGAAGGCGTTTCCTGGGTTGAAAGGCATGGACCTGGCTAAAGAAGTCTCGTGTAAAGAAGCTTACGAGTGGTCAGAGGGCGAGTGGACCCTGGGTGAGGGCTACGCCGACATGACTAAGCGTGAGCGCCCTTATCACGTGGTGGCGTTTGATTACGGCGTGAAATTTAACATCCTGCGCATGCTGGCCGCTCGCGGCTGCCGTCTGACGGTTGTGCCGGCGCAAACGCCAGCCGCCGAGGTATTGGCGATGAACCCGGACGGTGTTTTCTTAGCCAACGGCCCCGGGGATCCTGAACCCTGCGATTACGCGATCAAAGCCATTCAAGAGGTGCTGGAAACCGACACGCCGGTATTTGGTATCTGCCTTGGTCACCAACTGCTGGCACTGGCCTCCGGCGCGAAGACGCTCAAGATGAGCCACGGTCACCATGGTGCTAACCACCCGGTGCAAGACTTAGCGTCCGGCACGGTAATGATCACCAGCCAAAACCACGGCTTTGCCGCTGATGAGGCAACGCTGCCCAGTAACGTGCGGGCAACGCATCGCTCGCTGTTTGACGGCACCCTGCAGGGCATTGAGCGCACTGACCGCCCGGCGTTTAGCTTTCAAGGGCACCCGGAAGCGAGCCCCGGGCCGCGCGATGTAGCGCCGCTGTTTGATCGCTTTATCGCCATGATGAAAGCGCGTCGCTAACGCAGCGCTGCCAACGTTACGCCGTTTTTGTTGCTCATCGTCACCACTTTTTTGCGGGAACCGTTATGCCAAAGCGTACTGATATCAACAGCATTCTTATTATTGGCGCTGGTCCGATCGTTATCGGCCAGGCCTGCGAGTTCGACTACTCCGGTGCTCAGGCGTGTAAAGCGCTACGCGAGGAGGGGTACCGGGTTGTGTTGGTTAACTCCAACCCCGCTACCATTATGACCGACCCCGCCATGGCCGATGCCACGTACATCGAGCCAATCACTTGGCAGGCGGTGGAAAAGATTATTGAAGCCGAGCGTCCCGACGCTATTTTGCCCACCATGGGTGGCCAAACGGCGCTGAACTGTGCCCTTGAGCTTGAAAAGCACGGCGTGCTGGAAAAGTACAATGTCGAGATGATCGGCGCCAACGCCGATGCGATTAACATGGCCGAAGACCGCGATCTGTTCGATCAGGCCATGAAGCGCATTGGTTTAGAGTGCCCGAAAGCGAAAGTCGCGCACAGTATGGATGAAGCCTGGGAGATTCAGGCTGAGCTGGGCTTCCCGACCATTATTCGCCCTTCCTACACCATGGGCGGCTCCGGCGGCGGCGTGGCGTATAACAAGGAAGAGTTCGAAGAGATCTGTATGCGTGGGTTCGAACTTTCCAATAACCACGAGCTGCTGATTGATGAGTCGCTGCTGGGGTGGAAAGAGTACGAAATGGAAGTGGTACGCGATCGCAACGACAACTGCATCATCGTCTGTGCGATTGAAAACTTCGACCCTATGGGCGTTCACACCGGTGACTCCATTACCGTTGCGCCTGCGCAAACGCTGACGGATAAAGAGTACCAGATCATGCGTGACGCCAGCCTCGCGGTACTGCGTGAGATTGGTGTGGAAACCGGCGGCTCCAACGTCCAGTTCGGTATGGATCCGAAAACCGGCCGCTTGGTGGTTATCGAGATGAACCCGCGGGTATCCCGCTCCTCGGCGCTGGCGTCTAAGGCGACGGGCTTCCCGATTGCCAAAATCGCCGCCAAGCTGGCCGTGGGCTATACGTTAGATGAGCTGCAAAACGACATCACCGGTGGCCGCACGCCCGCGTCGTTTGAGCCCTCGATTGATTACGTGGTAACCAAAATTCCACGTTTCACGTTTGAAAAATTCCCCCAGGCCAATGACCGTCTGACCACCCAGATGAAGTCGGTGGGTGAGGTGATGGCGATTGGCCGGACCTTCCAAGAGTCACTGCAGAAAGCCCTGCGCGGCCTGGAAACCGGTAACGATGGCCTTGATCCGATCATCACCGATTTTACGCCGGATAACATGTCGGTCATTCAGGGTGAGCTTCAAGCCGCCGGTGCCGAGCGCATTTTCTACATTGCGGACGCCATGCGCTCAGGTATGAGCGTTGAGGACGTATTTGCGCTGACGAATATCGACCCGTGGTTCCTGGTGCAGCTGGAAGACTTAGTGCTGACTGAAAACGCCGTCGCCAAGCGCACGCTCGCTGACTTCTCTGCCCGCGAGCTTTACCAGCTCAAGCGCAAAGGCTTCGGCGATGCGCGCCTGGCAAAACTGCTTGGCGTGTCGGAAAAAGAGTTCCGCAAAACCCGTCAGGCCGCTGGTATTCGCCCGGTTTATAAGCGCGTTGATACCTGTGCTGCGGAATTTGCGTCTGACACCGCCTACATGTACTCCACCTATGAAGAGGAGTGCGAGGCGGATGTGTCGGATCGCCAGAAAATTATGGTACTTGGCGGTGGCCCCAACCGTATCGGCCAGGGTATCGAGTTCGACTACTGCTGTGTTCACGCCGCTTTCGCTATGCGCGACGATGGCTATGAAACCATCATGGTCAACTGCAACCCGGAAACCGTATCTACCGATTACGACACCTCGGATCGTCTCTACTTTGAGCCGGTAACGCTGGAAGACGTGCTGGAAATTGCCGATAAAGAGAAACCGGTAGGCGTGATCGTTCAGTTCGGTGGTCAAACACCGCTGAAACTGGCCCGTGAGCTGGAAGCCGCAGGCGTGCCGATCATCGGCACCACGCCAGACGCCATCGACCGCGCTGAGGACCGTGAGCGCTTCCAGGTGATGATCGACAAGCTTGGGCTGAAACAGCCGCCTAATGCGACGGCGCGTAGCTTTGAAGAAGCATTTTCTAAGGCAGAAGTGATTGGCTATCCGCTCGTGGTTCGCCCCAGCTACGTACTGGGTGGCCGGGCGATGGAGATCGTCTACGACGCCTCTGAGCTTGAAAGCTACATGACCCATGCGGTGAAAGTCTCCAATGACTCTCCGGTGCTGCTTGACCACTTCTTGAGTGCCGCAGTAGAAGTCGACATCGACGCGGTGTCCGACGGCCAGCAAGTGGTGATCGGCGGCATTATGCAGCACGTTGAG
Source organism: Halomonas sp. GFAJ-1 (assembly GCA_002966495.1). Taxonomy (NCBI): domain Bacteria; kingdom Pseudomonadati; phylum Pseudomonadota; class Gammaproteobacteria; order Oceanospirillales; family Halomonadaceae; genus Halomonas; species Halomonas sp. GFAJ-1. The sequence continues at coordinate 535,095 of CP016490.1, read as the reverse complement.
CAAGCAGGCGTTCACTCCGGTGACTCCGCCTGTGCGTTGCCGCCTTACTCGCTGCCTGCCGATGTGCAGGATGAAATGCGTGACCAAGTGAAGCAGATGGCCGTTGAGCTGGGTGTTAAAGGCTTAATGAACGTCCAGCTCGCGTGGCAGGATGGCGAGATCTACGTGATTGAGGTGAACCCCCGCGCCTCGCGTACCGTGCCGTTTGTGTCTAAGTGCATCGGCACGTCGCTTGCGCAAATTGCCGCACGTTGCATGGCCGGTAAAAAGCTCGCCGAGCAGGGGTTTGAGCGCGAAATTATCCCGCATTTTTATAGCGTCAAAGAAGCGGTCTTCCCGTTCAACAAGTTCCAGGGCGTAGACCCGATCCTCTCACCAGAAATGAAGTCTACTGGTGAAGTGATGGGGTCTGGCGACACCTTTGCCGAAGCCTTCTTCAAGGCACAGTTGGGCGCGGGTGAAGCGATTCCTGCGCTGGATGGCGAGCGTAAAGCATTCCTGTCAGTGCGCGAGCCGGACAAGCAGGGGATTATCGAAGTGGCGCGTTCTCTGCTAACATTGGGCTTCACACTATGTGCAACGCGTGGCACGGCAGCGGCACTTGAAGCTGCCGGGCTCGACGTAGAGCACGTCAATAAAGTCTACGAAGGCCGTCCCCATATCGTCGATCTGCTTAAGAACGACGAAATCGCCTACATTGTGAACACTACGGAAGGTCGTCAGGCTATTAACGACTCTTCGGTAATTCGCCGTACTGCTCTCTCGCGCAAGGTGCCCTATGCGACCACCTTGGCGGGCGCTAATGCTGTTTGCATGGCGCTTGAGTACGGTAGGGAGATTACGGTGCGGCGCCTTCAGGATCTGCATGCAGGAGCAACGCAATGAACAAGGTCCCGATGACGGTAGCGGGAGAAAAGAGCCTCCGTGATGAGCTTGCTCATTTGAAGGGCGAGGCACGCCCTCAAGTGATTGCCGCTATCGCAGAGGCGCGTGAACACGGCGACCTTAAAGAGAACGCCGAGTATCACGCCGCTCGCGAGCAGCAGGGGTTTATCGAAGGGCGTATTCAGGAAATTGAGAGCAAGCTCTCTGTTGCTCAAGTGATTGATGTTACGAAGCTGCCGAGAACGGGTAAGGTGATTTTTGGTGTAACCGTCTCGCTGCTGAATCTGGATAGCGATGCCAGCGTAACCTATCGTATCGTGGGTGAAGATGAGGCCAACATTAAAGAGGGCCGCATTTCAGTCACGTCACCTATCGCCCGTGCTCTGATTGGTAAAGAAGAGGGCGACGTGGTGGTAGTGAAGACACCCGGCGGTGATGTTGAGTACGAAATTGAGAGCGTAGAGCATCTCTAGTTCGTCGCCACTCGCGGGCGCTAATCGCGCCCGCGCTTTGGTAGCCTAATGACGTGCTAAAAAAAGCCCGAAGCAGTTAATGCCTCGGGCTTTTTGCATCGCTGACGATGTTAGCGCTGCTCGTCGCTTTTAGACGTGGAGCAGGCGCTAGTGCCGACCGTGGTGGCTCTCAAAGCGCACAACGTTAGAGAGCTTCGGGTTGGCCTTTGGGTTGCGGCGATAAAGTAGCGCCATTTTACCGATGGTTTGCACCAGTTCGGCCTTACTGTTGGCCAGTAGCTCGTTGACCATTGCGGCGCGGTCGTCGCGCTCGGGCAGGGCAAGCTTCACTTTAATCAGCTCGTGATCATTGAGCGCGCGGCTGAGTTCTGCGAGCAGGTTTTCGGAGACGCCGTTCTCAGAAACGGTGACCACCGGGTTCAGGTGGTGGCCAATGCTACGAAATGCTTTCTTTTGTGCCTGTGACAAGCTCATGGTATCTTGCGGTATCCCGGTTAGCGCTTAACGTTCCATCTTACGGTGAAATGCCGCTAAGTGAAAGCAATCGCGTAAATGCGCCCATCTCTTATATCAGTGTTAGATTCCCACATGCAGCAAAAGCCCCCAAGTCGTAAACATTCAGTGAGCAAGACCAGCAATAACTGGAAGAAGGAACATTTTGACGACCAGTACGTTAAACAGAGCTGGCAAGACGGCTATCGCTCGCGGGCGAGTTATAAGCTGCTGGAGATGGATGAAAAGGATAAGCTTTTTCGTGCCGGCATGACGGTGATTGATTTAGGGGCAGCACCTGGCGGGTGGAGTCAAATAGCCGCAGAGAAGGTGGGGCCTGAAGGTGTGGTCATCGCCTCTGATATACTGGAGATGGATGCCCTCGCGGGGGTTGACTTCATTCAGGGTGATTTTACCGAAGAGCGCGTGCTAAACGCGATCCTTGAGCGTTTAGGAAATCGCCCAGTAGACCTTGTTATGTCAGACATGGCCCCCAATATGAGCGGTATGGCAGCAATTGACCAGCCTCAAGCTATGTATCTGGTAGAATTGGCTTTAGAGCTTGCCCGGGAAACGTTACCCCCTGGGGGGCGTTTTTTGGCTAAGGTGTTTCAAGGCGAAGGATTTGACGCTTACTTGAAGGCGTTGCGCGGTAGTTTTAATCGGGTGGTAACACGTAAGCCTGATGCCTCCCGGGCGCGCTCCCGTGAAGTCTATTTTCTGGCGGAAGGGTTTCGTGGCTAGTTGTAGCTAGCTGCGGGCTGCTGATAGCGCGCTATGGGTGTCGTACTGTTTTTTGACCAGCTGCATGCTGTGTTAGGCACAGTTAACCGGCAGCTAGGCAGCTCAATAGACCTGATTCACCGTAATAGCTAAGTTTTATCGCCGCAATTGCCAGACAGGCAAGCGGAACATGTGTCACATTAGGCATCTTGGACGAGCGTGACACAGATGGCCCAAAGCCATATGCGCTTTGGCAATGGTTGAACGTTAAGCTCTAGTGTAAGGTCTGAGTATTAGCGGTTAACTGACGGATTCTTGTAATGAGGGTAGCCCCTTGAATGATATGGCGAAGAACCTGATTCTGTGGTTGGTCATCGCGGCCGTTCTACTGACAGTGTTCAACAATTTCAGTACGGAAAGTGCACCGCAAGCCACTAACTACTCTCAGTTTGTGCAGCAGGTGCAAAATCAGCAGGTGCGTAGTGTCACTATTGATGGCTATACCATCACGGGTGAGCGCACGGATGGTACACAGTTCCAAACCATTCGCCCTGCGGCAGAAGATCCTAAGCTGATGGACGATCTGTTGAGCAACAACGTAACGGTTGTCGGTAAAGAGCCCGAGCAGCAAAGCATTTGGGTGCGCCTGCTGATCGCCAGCTTCCCGATTCTGTTGATTCTAGCCATCTTTATGTTCTTTATGCGCCAAATGCAGGGTGGCGCTGGGGGCGGTAAAGGCGGCCCGATGAGCTTTGGCAAATCGAAGGCAAAACTGCTCTCGCAAGACCAGATTAAAACTACCTTTGCTGATGTTGCAGGCTGTGATGAAGCGAAAGAAGAGGTCGAAGAGCTGGTCGACTTCCTACGCGATCCCACGAAGTTCCAGCGCTTGGGTGGCACTATCCCCCGCGGCGTGTTGATGGTTGGCCCGCCGGGTACCGGTAAAACGCTGCTGGCTAAGTCTATTGCCGGCGAAGCGAAAGTGCCATTCTTCTCTATTTCGGGTTCTGACTTTGTTGAGATGTTCGTGGGTGTGGGTGCGTCCCGTGTACGCGACATGTTCGAACAGGCCAAAAAGCAGGCGCCCTGCATTATCTTTATCGATGAGATCGATGCCGTTGGCCGTTCACGCGGTACTGGGATGGGCGGCGGTAATGATGAGCGCGAGCAGACCCTTAACCAGCTATTGGTTGAGATGGACGGTTTCGAGGCGAACGAAGGCATCATTGTTATTGCGGCCACTAACCGTCCTGACGTACTTGACCCCGCGTTAATGCGCCCAGGTCGCTTTGACCGCCAGGTAACGGTTGGTTTGCCCGATATTCGTGGCCGTGAGCACATTTTGGGCGTTCACCTGCGCAAAGTGCCGTTGGCCGACGACGTTAAGCCGCAATTGATCGCCCGTGGTACCCCGGGTTTCTCCGGTGCTGACTTAGCCAACTTGGTTAACGAGGCGGCACTATTTGCTGCTCGTCGTAACAAGCGCTTAGTGGCTATGGAAGAGCTGGAGCTTGCTAAAGATAAGATCATGATGGGCGCCGAGCGCAAATCCATGGTGATGACCGATAAAGAGAAGCTCAATACGGCCTACCATGAGTCGGGTCACGCCATTATCGGTTTGGTCATGCCTGAGCACGATCCGGTCTATAAGGTAACTATCATTCCGCGTGGCCGTGCGCTGGGCGTGACAATGTTCTTGCCGGAAGAAGACCGCTACAGCCTCTCGCGTCAGCAGATCCTCAGTCAAATCTGCTCGCTGTTTGGTGGCCGTATCGCCGAAGAGATGACGTTAGGCCCCAATGGTGTGACTACGGGCGCCTCGAACGACATCAAGCGTGCAACCGAGCTTGCTCACAATATGGTGGCGAAGTGGGGGCTTTCGGATGCAATGGGCCCGATCATGTACGACGAGGATGAGTCTCACCAGTTCCTCGGCGGCCCTGGTCAAGGCGGCAAGCTAAAGTCTGGCGAAACGACCACGCGTCTTGATAAAGAAGTCCGCAAGATTATTGACGAGTGCTACGAGCAAGCGCGGCAGATTCTGAACGACAACCGCGACAAGCTGGACGCCATGGCTGAAGCGCTGATGAAGTTTGAAACCATTGATGCCACGCAGCTGAAAGACATCATGGAAGGTCGCGACCCGCGTCCACCGGAAGGCTGGGACGATGGTGATTCATCTGGTGGCGGTATGCCCGTCAATGATGACAAGCCAGAAGCCAGTGCTGAAGAGCCGGTAGACGGCACGCCATCCCAGGATGATGGTGAAGAAGATGACGACGAACCTCGTCGCCGCCCTTCAGATCCGTTAGGTGGTCCTGCTGGGTCGTAAAAACATTCTCTAAATTGTTCGGCCTGAACAGGGCGATTAAGACTGCTGACGAGCCCCACTTTTGGTGGGGCTTTGTCGTTTAAGGTGCTTATTTTGGTGCAATCACTGTGGAGTGCAGTTTATTTGTCATAGCGCACTAAGGGTCGATCTAGGCGGGTAAGAGTGCTTTGACTCTGCTGTGCAGGATCAAAGCACTGGCAAAAGTGCCAGCATTTTGTAAGCAATCTGAGGCGCCTCTATAGGCGCCTTACTTGTCTTTGGGTTTCTCTACGAAATGGAAGTATGGGTAGGAACAGCATAAAAAGTGTTTAAAGGGAGAATTTGACAGTTTAACGTATGTTTATTAGGTTGGTTTAGTAACTAAAAAAACTAATTTTAAATTGCCTGGGCAATGTCCTTAGGGAGATAAAATGCATAATATAAATAAAAAGCGACTAATCGGCGCTTTGGGGGTGCCGAGTGCTTCAGTACCATTACTGGCGGCGCTTACATTGGGTTTTGGCGCTTTTGCTATACAAGCTCAAGCTCAAGAGCCTATACCGTCGATTACACTTACTACAACGACGGAATCTTATGACCCTATTCGCTATGAAGCAGCATTTATTGTTGCTGAGCGTTGGAGGGAGCTGGGGTTGGATGTCACAGTAGCGCCCACAGAATTTAGTACCGCTCTAGAACGCTTCTACGATCAGCAAGATTTTGACGCAACGATTCTTGGTTGGAGTGGTCGCACAGATCGCTTGGATCCGCAATTTTTCCTGAGCACATTGGACTCTCGTCAGTCTTCGCCAGGTGGCAATAACCCTGGTGGTTATAATAACCCTGAGTTTGACGCGCTGTTTGACCAGCAATCGCAAGCCTTCGACCCAGAAGAGCGTCAGCAACTGGTCATGGAGATGCAGGAACTCTATAAACCCGATGCGCCGTTGATCGTGCTTTTCTTCCGCGATGAGGTGGTGGCCTACAACCATGATGCCTTCGAAGGTTTTGAGCCGATGGCCGGCGAGGGACTGTACAGCGAATGGGGGCCGATGGAAGCTGTCCCAGTAGGCGAGCGCAGCACCCTGCGTATCGGTGGGCCACAGGAGCCAGACAACCTTAACCCACTGGCATCCACCTCGGTATGGGGCTGGAAATGGATGCGCCTCTACTATGATCGTTTAGTGCGTCTGTCCGCTGATGTAGAGCCACTCCCTTGGGCGGCTGAGAAGGTAGAGCAAGTTGACGACACCACGATTGAGGTGACACTTCGGGAAGGCATGACGTTTCACGATGGCGAGTCAGTAACGGCCAGTGACGTTGCCTTTACCTGGAACTACTACCTTGACCAGGATTACAGCTACTTCAACTCCTACCTAGCAGCGCTGGAGCGGGCAGAGATGGTCGATGAGCTGACGGTGCACTTCCACCTAAAAGAGCCATCCGCTTCCTTTGCGAGCATTTCTTTATCACAGATTCCTATTCTGCCCGAGCATATCTGGTCTGAAATAGAGGATGCGTCCACACTGAGCCCCAGCGAGACACCAACAGTTGGCTCTGGCCCCTTCCAGTTCGAGCGCTTTGATCGGGGGGAGTTCATGGCCATCAGTAAGTTCGATGATCACTTCTATGCTGATAACATCGACGTTGATGGGGTGGAGTTTATCATCTACGCCGATATGGAGGGTGTCTACACCGGCTTGCAGACTGGCGAGATCGATGTGACTGCTTGGCGCATGGAACCTGGCCAGATCAGCTTGGCTGAAAGCCAGGATCATCTTACCGTGGTCAATGTGCCTGACTTTGGCTACTTCCACTTAACCTTCAACTTGCGTCGCGAACCGTTTGACGACCGTGCCATGCGCCGTGCTTTGACCATGGCGAGTGATCGTGAGCGCATGGTCAATGTGCTGCTCGATGGCCGTGGTGAGGTTGGGTCTAGCGTGATTGCGCCGGTTAACACCTTCTGGCATGACGCCTTTATCGAACGCTTTGAGTTTGATATGGAAGCGGCGCGTGCCGAGCTGGAAGAGGCTGGTTACTCCTGGGACGAGGATGGTCGCCTGCTGCGCTAAGCGCGTCGGGTACATCCTTCCTTAATATAGGTGCCACCACCCTGCACACCCACAAGGCTGTGCAGGGTGAACGGCCGTTCACAGCGAGTCCGTCATGTCATCACGTAGCAGTTATCTGATACGCCGTGTTCTGCATGGTTTTATGGCGCTGTTTATCATCGCCACGTTGCTATTCTTTCTCTTTCGCTTAGGGTTGCCGGATCCCACAGCAGCGCTGATTACTGAGGGGCTAAACCCCGAGGAGCGCGAACGCATCCGTGCCAGTTTTGGCCTTGATCGACCAATCTGGGAGCAATACTTTATCTACTTAGCCAATATTGTGCAGGGCGATTTTGGCTACTCCTTCCACTACCGTGCCCCTGTTGCGGATATCATCTGGGAGCGGTTAGGGAACACCATGGTGCTGATGCTGCCCGCCATTGTGCTTGCTTATGCTGTTGGCGCGCCGTTAGGGGCCTGGCTTTCATGGCGGCGGGGCAGTCGTGTAGACACCAGCGGTATCTTTGTCGGCTTGATGTTCCGTTCGGCACCAATGTTTTGGACAGGGATGATCGCTATCCTGGTATTTGGCATTGGGCTTGGTTGGTTACCCACCAGCGGCATGCGAACACTCCCCTACGAAGCCTCGGGCTTTTTTGACAAAATATTCACCCTCGACTTTTTGCATCACCTGATCCTGCCTGCGCTAGTGGTAGCTCTCTACTATCTGGGGTCGCCGTTACTGATCATGCGTAACACCATGTTGGAAGTTTATGGCGAAGATTTTATCGAAATGGCGCGCGCTAAAGGTTTGCCAGAACGCCGCATTCTCTATGCTCACGCTGCTCGTAATGCGTTGTTGCCAGTGGTCACCCAGTTAGCTGTGACAATTGGCTTGGCGGCGGGCGGTCAAGTGGTTGTCGAGGTAGTCTTCTCTTGGCCCGGATTGGGGCGGGAAATTCTCAATTCAGTGCGCACCTCTGATTTCCCGCTTGCCCAAGCCAGTTTCCTAGTGATGGCCGCTTTCGTGGTCACTCTTAATCTGTTGGTCGACATTCTTTACACCATGTTGGATCCAAGGGTGAGCTTCAAATGAACCGATCTCGATTTCTGAAAAGTGCTCAGGAGCCTGTAAAGGCTGTTCTGGGCGATCGGCTGGCGCTCGTGGGTCTCTTCGTGCTGCTGTCGATTATCGCTATGGCGTTGTTTGCGCCGTTTCTATCCACCCATGAGCCGCTGGCTGTTAACGAGCGCGAGGAGGGCTCGCTGTTCTTGCGTAGCGACGACGGTGACCAAGTACATTGGGTGGCATCTTCACCGCTCGGCGAAGTCACCCTTAATGCTGCCGACTACCGCGATGGGCTAGGAATGGCAGTAGGCCGCGACGGTGTGGTGTGGCGCTATGCGGGTGGTGATTGGTCGCCTCTCGATACACCTATCACCACGACGCTGAACGCCGTCAATATTCGTGAAGACGGTGCAACCCTGGTGGCTGGGGCTCAAGGTACGGTGGCGCTGTGGAGTCCAGATGACAGCTGGCAAACTTTTGAGATGCCCGATCCGCTAAGTGTCAATGGCATCGCTTGGCGCGACGACGACACAGCACTGTTGGTGGGCGGTGGAGAAACGGTCTGGCTATTGAGCTTGGACAGCGGAGAGGTGACATCGCTGGTGAGCCCCGTGGGTCGTGGCTTCGAGCTCAATGCGGTGGCGCTGGACACAGACGGAAGCGCCTGGCTGGTCGGTGACCGTGGTATAGCGCTCCGCCTTGACCCCCAGGACGATAGCCTGAGCTTGGAGCGGTTGCCCGGCAATCGTGAACTCAATCATATCCATATTGCGGATAGCGGGGCGGGGCTGATTGTTGGCGAGCGGGGAACCGTGCTGGTACGTGAGGATGCCCAGGCTCGTTGGCAGAGCCAGAGTGCTCCGGACTCCCGCGCCATGCGCGCTGGTTGGATAACCGATGAGGGCCATGCGTTCGCGGTGGGGCGGAGTGGTATTGTCTTCGAGCGTGAGCCAGGAGGCGAATGGCAGCTGGTGCCCAGTGACGAAGAGCGCCACTTAAGGGCGTTAATGGTCACCGAAGATAGCTTCTTTGCTATCGGCTCCGATCGGTTTGTGAATCGCTTGGCACCGCCGAGCGGTGAGCACTGGTTTGGTACCGATCACCTGGGTCGCGACCTGTTCAGTCAGAATGTTCACGGTTCTCAAATTGCCCTGCTGGTAGGCTTTCTTGGCGCCTCCCTGGTGGTATTGATAGGTGCCAATGTGGGACTGGTGGCAGGATACTTCCGTGGCCGCACCGAGACCGTGCTGATGCGCACGGTAGATGTGATGTATGGCATTCCCTTTGAGCCTTTTGCGCTGATTCTGGTGCTGCTGTTTGAGCCCAGTCTCTTTATTGTGATTTTGGCGGTATCGCTACTGACCTGGCGAACCGTTGCGCGGCTGATTCGCTCTCAGGTCCTGAGCCTGCGTGAACGACCGTTCGTTAAAGCCGCACGTGTGGCAGGGGCGTCCGATTTGCGCATTATGTATCTGCATATCTTCCCTAACGTTATGCCGCTGGTATTCCTTGAATTGGCAATTATTGTCGGGGTGTCGATCATTGCGGAAGCCACGCTATCCTTCTTGGGATTAGGCCCCCCCCAATCGATCTCTTGGGGTGGGATTTTGCACAATGCTCGCCTATCCGGCGCCTGGCGCGAGGCGTGGTGGTGGAATCTACCACCGGGCCTGCTAATTATGATCACAGTGCTCTCAGTGTTTTTCATCTCTCGCTCACTTGAGTTAGTCGCCAATCCACGTTTGAGGGCACGTCGATGACCACTAAACCGCTATTAACCATCGATGACTTAGCCATTCACTACCAGACAGGGGCTGGGCCAGTGCAGGCCGTCGATGGTGTGAGCTTTGATTTGGCACCTGGCGAAGCCTTGGGGCTGGTGGGTGAGTCGGGGTGCGGTAAAACTACTGCCGCCAAGGCGATGCTGCGCCTGTTACCACCTAATGGCCTAGTGCCAAAGGGGCGCATTGATTTTGCTGGCCGAGACCTGTTGAACCTCGACCCTGAAGCCATGCGCAAGGTGCGCTGGGATGAGATTGCCTGGATCTCTCAGGCCGCTATGAATGCCCTGGATCCGGTCTATACCGTGGGTGACCAAATTCTTGAGGCGATGAGTGCGCACCGCAAGATTAACCGCAAAGAAGCCTGGGCTCATGCCGAGCAGTTATTTCGTGATGTCGGGATTGACCCTGGGCGGCTGTCTGCCTATCCACACGAAATGAGTGGTGGTATGAAGCAGCGTGCCGTGATCGCCATGGCGCTAGCGCTGGATCCTCAGCTGATAGTGGCGGATGAGCCAACGACGGCGCTGGACGTGGTGACTCAAGCGCAGATTTTATCTCGCTTGACGAAGCTGCGTCGTGAGCGCGGTTTGGCGCTGATCTTTATTACCCACGACATCTCTGTGGTCGTTCAGACCTGTGACCGGGTGGCGGTCATGTATGGTGGTCACATCATGGAGACTGGGCCGGTGCGTGAAGTCTTTGCGTCGCCCTTTCACCCTTACACCATGGGCCTGACCAATGCCTTCCCAACCCTGGAGGGCGCTCAGAAGGAGCTGATCTCGATTCCGGGCAGTCCGCCTGACTTGCTCAATCCACCCTCGGGCTGTCGTTTTGCCGAGCGCTGTCCGTTTGCTACTCAACGCTGCAGCGAGGAAACCCCCGCATTAACATACGTGGGAGAGGGGCGGCAGGCTGCTTGCCATTATCCTGAGCAGGCGGCGGAATTTCGCCAGCAGGCGGCCAGGAATGACACTTGGCAGATTGCTGGTGAGCGTCTCGGTGAACAGGTGCAGGGCGCGGGGAGTCTTGAGCGACGGATTAGCGATACACCGCTACTTGAAGTGGAGGGGCTTAAGAAATACTTCCCCGTGGAGCAGGGCTTTTTTGAAGGCTTTGGCCGCAAGCGCCAGGAGCGCAAGGTGCACGCTGTTGATGATATCGACTTTGAGCTGCGTGAAGGCGAAATCCTCGGTTTAGCGGGAGAGTCTGGGTCAGGCAAGACGACCACGGGTGAAATGTTGGTTCGCCTCCAGGATGTTACCGCGGGCGAAATTCGTTTTGACGGCCAGAACATCGCGGCACTCAAAGGCGCGGATCTTAAGGCTTTCCGACGCAGTGCCCAGATGATCTTTCAGGATCCGTATCAAACGCTCAACCCGCGTTTTACGATCTACGATATTGTTGCAGAGCCGCTGATCATTCATAAGCTGGCCGAGGGTGAAGAGCTAGAGCAGCGGGTGGTTGAGTCTTTGGAGCGCGCGGGCCTAAAGCCAGCCAGTGCTTATCAGGAGCGTTTTCCCCACGAACTTTCTGGCGGGCAGCGGCAGCGTGTCGCCATTGCGCGGGGCATCGTGCTTGAGCCGCGCTTTATGGTGGCTGATGAACCGGTGTCTATGCTGGATGTATCAATTCGCGCCGGGGTGCTTAACCTGATGCGGCGTTTCCGCAATGAGTTAGGGATATCATTTGTCTACGTTAGCCATGATTTGCCGACAATTCGCTATGTGGCGGATCGAACGGCGATCATGTATCTCGGTGAAATCGTTGAAGTCGGCCCTACTGATACTTTGATTCGAGAGCGCAAACATCCTTATACGCAGCTTTTGTTGGATGCTAGCCCCGAACCCGACCCCGCCGTATTCAAAGCGCCATTAGAAAGTGCTGGTGAGATTCCAAGTGCCGTGGAGCCTCCAAATGGTTGCCACTTTCATACGCGCTGTCCGAAGGCGATGGCATGCTGTGGCTGGGAGGGGCGTGATGTGGCAACTGCTATGAGTGAATGGCGAATTCGAGGAGGTGAGCTTCACAAGCTAGCCGGGGTTAGCGTGACTGGATTATCGGCTCAGCTAGCACTAGCCGAAAATGTCAGTGAAACGGCCGCACGCAAAGAGCTTCAAGAGGTGCTTTCTGCGAAGCATGCCTCTCTTTGGGAGGCTGCGCGAATCAATGTGCAAGGCAAGTGCCTGCTTGTGCAGTTTGACGCTCAGCCATCGCCAAGGCGGCGGTTAATCGCCAGGGAGCATGAGGTGGCCTGTTATCTTTATGATTCGACTCAAGAGGTAGCATCACTTCCAGAAGAGAAATAGTGGCTACAAGTAATATAACTGCACCAGTAGCTTATCTAATGTCATCGGGTAAGGCGTCCCATTATGGGGCGCCTTTTTGTTATGCTGTGGTCATCACGCAGCAATGTTCTCTTTTTAATCAGGCCGCCGCATGAAATCGACAGTTGACTCTTCATCATCTTTACAGGCAGCGGACAGCGCCTTTCACTTGCGCTGTGGGCGCCACTTGCTAGATCTCTCGTTTCCCCGAGTAATGGGTATTCTCAATGTGACTCCTGATTCGTTTTCCGATGGGGGGCAGCACGTCGCCCTGGACGATGCGCTACGCCATGCGGAGCGCATGCTCGCCGAAGGGGCGGTGATGATTGATGTGGGGGGCGAGTCAACGCGCCCAGGTGCGCCAGCTGTCTCTGAGCAAGAAGAGCTAGATCGTGTGTCCCCTGTTGTGGAAGCGCTGGTGCGAGAGTTGGACGCGTTGGTGTCGATCGATACCAGCAGTCCAGCGGTCATGCGCCAAGCCAGCGCGCTCGGTGCGGGTATGATTAATGATGTGCGCGCGTTAGAGCGAGAAGGTGCGCTGGCTGCTGCTATCGGTAGTGGCCTGCCGGTCTGCTTAATGCACCGTCAGGGCGAGCCGCAGAATATGCAGCAGTCACCCCGCTATGAGCAGCCGGTTGAAAGTGCGGTAGTGGCCTATTTGGCAGAGCGCGTTGCGGCCTGCGAAGCTGCAGGGTTGCGCCGTAACCGGTTGCTGCTCGATCCCGGCTTTGGCTTCGGTAAAACCGTTGAACATAATCTACGCTTGCTCAAATATATGGATGCGTTACAGGCGTTAGAGCTGCCACTGTTGGTCGGTATGTCGCGCAAAAGCATGATTGGTAAAGTGCTGGGTCGCCCGGTAGAAGAGCGTTTGGCAGGTGGTCTTGCGCTAACCGCTATGGCGGTCGAGCGGGGGGCTAATATCGTACGCGTTCACGATGTAGGCCCAACGGTGGATGCCGTTAATATGGCGTGGGCAGTGTTGCAAGAGGGTTGCGAGCCGCCGCTAAACAAGGAGTTTGATGCATGACACGACGTTATTTTGGCACAGACGGTATTCGTGGCACCGTTGGGCAGGCGCCGATTACCGCTGATTTTATGCTCAAACTGGGCTGGGCGGCGGGTCAAGTGCTGCGCCGTGAAAAGGGGTCTACCCGGGTGCTGATTGGGAAAGATACGCGCATCTCAGGCTATATGTTTGAGTCTGCGCTTGAGGCAGGGCTTTCTGCTGCAGGCGTCGATGTTTCGCTTTTGGGGCCTATGCCCACGCCGGGGATCGCCTACTTAACTCGCACCTTCCGTGCGGATGCCGGTATTGTTATTTCCGCGTCCCATAATCCCTTTGATGATAACGGCATTAAGTTCTTTTCGGCGGAGGGTAAAAAGCTACCCGATGAGATAGAAGATCGCATTGAAACAATGCTGGATGCACCGTTAACCACGGCAGCGGCGGCTTCGCTGGGAAAAGCAACGCGGATTGATGATGCCGCGGGGCGCTACATTGAGTTTTGTAAGTCTACCTTGCCGGATCGCTTAAGCCTGCACGGACTGAAAGTGGTGCTCGACTGCGCCCATGGCGCGACGTATCACATTGCGCCCAATGTGTTCCGTGAGCTGGGTGCGGAGGTGAGTGTCATCGGGGCCTCCCCTAACGGGCTAAATATTAATCAGCAAGTAGGCTCCACCCACCCCGCAGCGCTGCGGGCAGCGGTTATTCAGCAGGGGGCGGATTTAGGCATTGCCTTTGATGGGGATGGCGACCGCTTGCTGTTGGTCGATGCTGATGGCCGCGAAGTCGATGGCGACGATATTCTTTATCTGATTGCCCGGGACCGTCACGAGCGAGGGCTGCTGGAAGGCGGCGTGGTGGGAACGCTCATGAGCAATTTTGGCCTTGCCATGGCACTGGAAAAGCTGGGTATCCCCTTTGCCCGGGCCAAGGTCGGTGATCGCTTCGTGATGGAGATGATGGCTGAGAATGGGTGGGAGCTTGGCGGCGAGTCCTCGGGGCATATTGTTTGCGGGCATGTGCAGTCCACGGGGGATGGGATTGTTTCTGCTCTTCAGGTGTTAGCGCTGATGATGCGTGAACAAAAAACCTTACCCGTGCTGCTAAAAGGTTTGGAAAAAGTGCCGCAGTCGCTGGTGAATGTTAGGCTGCCAAAGGGTGCTAGTGCCAAAGAAGTAATGGCGTCAGAGCCTTTGCAGCACGCCGTAGCGACGCTTGAAAAAGAGTTGGGTGACCAGGGGCGTGTGCTGCTCAGGCCTTCGGGCACCGAGCCGCTTATTCGCGTGATGGTGGAAGGTCGTGCCCATCTGGATGTGGATAAGCTGGCCAGCCACCTAGCCAATCAGGTGCAGGCGCTGCTGAGTTAAGCTGTACAACAAACCGCGCTATGCCTGTAACAGCGGTTGTCTTGACAAGGCTGCTCCTATACCATTTCGCTCCACCTTGAGTGAGGATAGTCAATGCGCACGCCATTAATTGCCGGTAACTGGAAAATGAACGGTTCGACGGCGTTGATTCAAGCGTTTGGAGACGCTTTCGCGGCAGCAACACTGTCTGCAGATATCGACGTTGTTATCATACCGCCATTTCCGTATTTGGATGCGGCCCGTCATGCGTTCAAAAACACGCCGCTGCAATTAGGGGCGCAAACGCTCAACCCCCAGCACTCAGGGGCGCATACGGGTGAAATTAGCGGCCGAATGCTGAAAGAGTTTGAGGTTGGCTATGTGCTGGTCGGCCACTCTGAGCGTCGCAAGCTCTATCGTGAAACCGATGAGCAGGTGTTTGACCGCTTGGTAGCCGCCTTGGATGTCGGCCTGACGCCTATTCTCTGCGTTGGCGAAACCCTGGAAGAGCGTGATGCGGGCAGTACGATGGATGTTGTGCTTCGCCAAGTCGGTCACGTGATGGCCCGTTTGGAACCCGCTCAGCGCCTTCATGTCGTGATTGCCTATGAGCCCGTATGGGCAATTGGTACCGGGCGCACCGCTACTCCTGAGCAGGCCCAAGAGGTGATGGCGGGTATTCGCGCCTACCAGGCTGGTTTTGATGCCTCGCTTGCCGAGCAGCTTAAGCTGCTATACGGCGGCAGCATGAACGCAAGTAATGCGGCTGAGCTACTCGCGCAGCCGGATATCGACGGTGGTTTAGTGGGCGGTGCCTCGCTCAAAACCAACGATTTCTACGCCATTTGTCAGTCAGCAGGATAACGCCATGCAAGTTGCAATTCTTATGGTTCACGTGGTGATTGCGATCGCCCTGGTTGTACTCATCCTGCTTCAGCAGGGTAAAGGTGCCGAAGCGGGGGCCGCCTTTGGTGGCGGTGCATCGCAAACCGTTTTTGGTTCGCGGGGAAGCGGTAATTTCTTATCCCGTACGACCGCTGTGCTAGCGGCAGGTTTTTTCGTAACCTCGATGACGCTCGCTTACTTTGCGACCCAGGCGAGCCAATCCCCGGAAGCAGGTATCCCCGACTCTCGCCTCATTGAGCAGCAGCGTAGTCTTCCAACGCTTGACGACGGCCCTGCAAGTATGGATAATACCGCGCCAGTGCTAGAGGAAAGCAGCGAGTAACGTCTTGATGTCGCTTTCTTTAGCCTCCCCTGATGCCGAAGTGGTGGAATTGGTAGACACGCTATCTTGAGGGGGTAGTGACCGTATGGTCGTGCGGGTTCAAGTCCCGCCTTCGGCACCATCTGTTTTGCTGGCTTGTCAGCTTCCCAGAGTTTTTGCCTAAGACGCTTTTGTAAAAGAAAGCAGGGGTTGGCACCTGAGACAAAAATTGTACTTGAAGCAAGTTCTTGAAAATGAGTTCTTGACGTAAGTGGTTCAAGTGTCTATTATTGTCGACCTAGATTGATGCGGGGTGGAGCAGTCTGGTAGCTCGTCGGGCTCATAACCCGAAGGTCATCGGTTCAAATCCGGTCCCCGCTACCATCTTCTAGTAATATGTTTTATCCCAGTTGCGGTCATTAATGAGTAACTGAGATGGTGAGAGAGTCAGCTTAACGACATCCGCCGCATGTTGCTAAAGTGGTATTACAGGTTTCTTTCAAAAAGCCCCTTCCTGTGAAGGGGCTTTTTGTTAATAGCTTTTTGTTAATAGCTTTTTGTTAATAGCTTTTTGTTAATAGCTTTTTGTTAAAGCTTTTTGCGAGCCAAGCGTGTCTCAAGAGCGGATGTCCTCCGAGTAGCCAGAGACACATTTCCGGGTAACGCCAATCAGTCGCCTAGCTTCTCTTATCTCTCCTGGCCAGGTGCCTGATGCAACGGCTATAGGAGCTTTGTCTGTGGCCACAAAACACGCTGCGCTTCACGCGCTGATCGAACCTGTCGTTGCCGCCATGGGCTTTGAGCTATGGGGTATCGACCATATTTCCCAGGGTAAGCACTCGCGGCTAGTCATTTATATTGAGCGCGAAAGCGGTGTCAGCGTGCAAGACTGCGCTGATATTAGTCGCCAAGTTAGTGCCGTCATGGATGTAGAAGACCCCATTCCTGGTGAATACCGGTTGGAAGTTTCTTCCCCCGGCATGGCACGCCCCTTGTATACCCTGGATCACTTCATCCGTTATCAAGGCCACCAGGTCGCGCTTAAGCTACGCGTTGCTTTTGATGGACGGCGTAAGTATCAAGGGCTTCTCGCCGGTGTTGATGGTGATGAAGTGCTGCTACAGCTGGATGGAGAAGAGTACTGCTTCCCCATCGAAAGCATCGATTCTGCGCAGGTTGTCCCGCAGTTCGACGATTAAACGAGTGGCGGCATCCGGCAGGTAGCCGGGGTGATGCACAAAAGGACAGGTTTTCTGGCGAGGCATACGCATGAGTAAAGAAATTTTAATGGTCGTGGACGCGATCTCGAATGAAAAAGGCGTTCCCCGCGATGTTATCTTTGAAGCGGTAGAAGCCGCGTTGGCAAGCGCATCACGTAAGCGCTTTGATCAGGAAGAAGCCAACGTGCGGGTACACATTGACCGGCGTACGGGGGATTACGATACCTTCCGCACCTGGACCGTTGTCGAAGATGACGAATTTGAAACGCCAGATTACGAAATCAAAGAGACTATCGCTGAGCAGCGCGATCCGCCGCTAAAGCTAGGCGATATTGTCGAGCATAAAATTGAAAACGCCGCGTTTGGTCGTATTGCTGCGCAAACTGCCAAGCAGGTCATTGTGCAAAAAGTGCGCGAGGCCGAACGTGCTGAAGTCGTACGTCAATACGCGGATCGTGAAGGTGAGCTGGTTGCCGGTATCGTCAAAAAGACCACCCGCGATGGCCTGATTATCGACCTGGGCGAAAACGCCGAAGCCTTCTTGCCCCGCAACGAAATGATTCACGGTGAACGCTACCGCATGAACGAGCGAGTGCGTGCGCTGTTGGTGAAGGTTGATCCAGAGGCTCGCGGCGCTCAGCTTCAGCTGTCGCGCACCAGCCCAGACTTCATTATTGAGCTATTCAAAATTGAAGTGCCGGAAATAGCTGAGCAGCTGATCGAAATTAAAGGCGCGGCCCGGGACCCGGGTTCGCGTGCCAAAATTGCCGTGAAAACCAACGACCGTCGCATCGACCCGGTCGGTGCCTGCGTGGGTATGCGCGGTTCACGCGTTCAAGCGGTCTCTTCGGAGCTGCAAAACGAGCGTGTGGATATCGTGCTGTGGGACGATAACCCGGCGCAGTTGGTGATTAACGCCATGGCGCCTGCGGATGTGGCGTCTATCCTAGTTGACGAAGATGCCCATGCAATGGACGTTGCCGTCGCTCAGGACAATCTCGCTCAGGCCATTGGCCGTAGCGGGCAGAACGTACGTTTGGCCTCTGAGCTGACCGGCTGGCGCATCAATGTGATGACCGAAGACGAAGCCGAGTCTAAGCGTGAGCAGGAAATCGATAGTTTGGTGGACTCCTTCGTTCAGCACTTAGAAGTGGACGAAGATGTTGCCCGCCTGTTGGTAGAAGAAGGGTTTACCACCCTAGAAGAAGTTGCTTACGTGCCGCTTGAAGAAATGCTGGAAATCGAAGAGTTCGATGAAGCATTGGTAGAAGAGCTGCGTGCACGCGCGAAAGACGAGCTGCTGACGATGGCCATTGCCTCGGAAGAAGCCCTAGACGGTGCCCAGCCAGCAAATGACCTGCTGGAAATGGACGGCATGGAGCGCCACCTGGCCTTCATTCTGGCTAGCCGAGGCATTGTCACCATGGAAGATCTCGCCGAGCAGTCTGTCGACGATCTGGTCGATATCGAGGAGTTGGACGAAGCGCGCGCAGCGGCACTGATCATGACTGCCCGTGCGCCCTGGTTTGAAGACGATAACGCATCGGATTCGAACACACAGTAAACAGGTCACGGGCTGAGGAGGGTCACTATGTCAGATATGACAGTTAAAGATTTTGCAGTAAAGGTGGGCCGTGATGTGCCCCGCCTATTGGAACAGATGAAAGAAGCCGGCTTACAGCACGCTTCAGAAGGCGATGCTGTATCTGAAGAAGATAAGCAAAAATTGCTTAGCTTTTTGAAGAAAAGCCACGGTGGCAGTGAAGTTGATGCAAGCAAAAACCGCATTACGCTGACCCGTAAAACCCGCAGCCGCATTAAAACCGGCGAGCGCGGCAAGACCATTGAAGTGCAGGTACGTAAGAAAAAAACTTACGTTAAAAGCGCTGAAAGTGAGAAGCCGAAAGCTGCTGAGCCTAGCTACACTGGCCCACGCCAGCTAGTAGGCGACATGGCGGAAGCCGAAGCAGAGCGCAAGGTTTCTGATGCGCGTGAAGCAGAGGAAAAAGCCGCCGCACAGAAAGCCCGTGCTGCACAGGTAGCTGAAGCGACTGCGCGCAGTAATAAAGAAGCGGAAGCCGCGCGTAGTCAAAAAGAGATTGATTCAAGACCTAGAACAGCCAAAGCGCCGGCGACACCTGATGTTGCGGTGCCGAATCTTGAAATCGACGATACGCCGTCACCCGATGATATGCCGCCTGCGCCGCCGAAAGAGGGTCGCACCGACCGTCGTACCGCACCGCCCAAAAAAGCAGCTGCGAAGAAGAAAGGTCGTGACGACGCAGATGACCGTGGCGATCGCGAAGAGCGCAAACGTGGCGGTGCCGGTAAGAAAGTAAAACGTGCCGAACAGCGTCGCGGTGGCCGTCGTGGTGGCAACCAGACGGGCAACGGTAAGCATGCGTTCCAGAAGCCGACCCAGCCGATTGTGCGTGAAGTCTCAATCCCTGAGTCGATCAGCGTTGCTGAGCTTGCCGACAAAATGTCGATCAAGGCCAACGAAGTCATCAAAGCCATGTTCAACATGGGCGCTGCGGTGACCATCAACCAGACGATTGACCAGGATACAGCGGCCATCGTTGTGGAAGAGATGGGCCACAAAGTCAAGATGGTGAAAGATGACGCGCTGGAAACGGAAATGCTCGAAGGCATCTCCTACGAAGGCGAAGAGATCACCCGCTCACCGGTGGTGACCGTTATGGGTCACGTTGACCACGGTAAAACCTCGCTACTGGATTACATCCGTAAAGCCAAAGTAGCTACTGGCGAAGCGGGCGGTATTACCCAGCACATCGGTGCTTACCATGTCGAGGATGAGCACGGTGGCGTGACCTTCCTGGATACCCCAGGCCACGCAGCGTTTACCGCCATGCGTGCCCGCGGTGCCAAGGCAACTGACGTGGTAATCCTGGTGGTGGCCGCCGATGACGGCGTGATGCCCCAAACCATTGAAGCCATCGAGCACTCCAAAGCTGCTGAAGTTCCCATGGTCGTTGCGGTGAACAAAGTAGATAAGGTCGGTGCCGACTTCGACCGCATTCGTAATGAGCTCTCGCAACACGGCGTGATTTCAGAAGAGTGGGGCGGTGATACCCAGTTTGTTCACGTGTCTGCTAAGACAGGTGAAGGCATGGAAGAGCTGCTGGAAGCGATCCAGCTGGCCTCCGAAGTGCTTGAGCTTAAGGCCGTGCCTTCCGCGCCGGGTAAGGGCGTTGTAGTTGAATCTCGTCTTGATAAAGGGCGTGGTCCAGTGGCTACCGTACTGGTTCAAAACGGTACGCTGAAAAAGGGCGATATCGTCCTGGCTGGCCTGCACTACGGCCGTGTGCGTGCGTTAACCAACGAACTTGCCCAGCAAGTTGATGCGGTTGGCCCCGCCATGCCGGTAGAGATTCAAGGCTTGGGCGGTACGCCGGATGCCGGTGATGACTTCATGGTTGTCGCCGACGAGAAGAAAGCTCGTGAAGTCGCTAACTTCCGTCAAGGCAAATACCGCGAAGTGCGCCTGGCACGTCAGCAGAAGGCCAAGCTGGAGAACATGTTTAGCCAGATGGGCCAAGATGAAGTGGCCAAGGTCAACATCGTCCTCAAGGCTGACGTTCAAGGCTCGCTGGAAGCTATCAAAGGCGCCCTGGAAGAGCTCTCCACCGGTGAAGTTGAAGTGGCCGTGGTCTCCTCGGGTGTTGGTGGTATTACCGGCACTGATGCCAACTTGGCGCTTGCCTCTGAGGCTATCGTGGTTGGCTTTAACGTCCGTGCCGACGCGGCTGCCCGCGAGATCATCGAACGTGAAGGTCTGGATCTGCGCTACTACAGCGTCATCTACCAGCTGATCGACGAAGTCAAACAGGCGATGAGCGGTATGCTCGCACCTGAATGGAAAGAAGAGATCGTGGGTGTTGCTGAAGTACGCGACGTCTTCCGCGCGCCGAAGATTGGTGCCATCGCCGGTTGTATGGTCATCGAAGGCAGCGTGCATCGTAATAAGAAGATTCGCGTACTGCGCGATGACGTCGTGATTTACGAAGGCGAACTCGAATCGCTGCGCCGCTTCAAAGATGATGTGCAAGAAGTGCGCAACGGCATGGAGTGTGGCATCGGCGTGAAGAACTACAACGATGTCCAGGTCGGCGACAAGATCGAAGTCTTTGACCAAGTGAAGGTCGAGCGCAGCCTCTAAGGCCGCGAGGAGCAATCATGCGCGAATTTAAGCGTACCGACCGAGTAGCCGACCAGCTCCAAAAGGAGCTGGCGGTACTTATTCAACGCGAAGTAAAAGACCCGCGCTTAGGCATGATTACGGTGAGCGGCGCGACCGTCAGCCGTGACCTGGGTTACGCCGATATCTATGTCACCCTATTGGGCGAACAAGATCCCGAGCGTATCAAAGAGAACCTGCAGGTACTGAAACGTGCCGCTGGTTTTCTAAGAAGCCAAATTGCCAAGCGTATCAAGCTACGCCACGTACCCGAACTACGCTTTCACTATGATGAAAGTGTCTTCCGTGGCCAGCACCTCTCATCGCTGATTGCCGAAGCGGTCTCTACCGACCGTGCCCGCCAGCAGGATGAAGAGGGCGAAAGCGACAACGGCAGTGGTGATAGCAATAATGGTGATAGCAACAATGGTGAGGAGACGCGCTAATGGCACGTCGCCGTCGCGGATTACCGGTCAATGGCGTTTTGCTGCTGGATAAGCCCAAGGGCATTTCCAGCAATCACGCGCTACAGCGGGTGCGTCGTCTGTTTGAGGCGCAGAAAGCCGGGCATACCGGCACGCTGGACCCTATGGCAACGGGCTTGTTGCCCATTTGTCTGGGGGAGGCCACTAAGTTTTCCGCGCACCTGCTGGAGGCCGACAAGATGTATCGCACCCGAGTTGAACTCGGGGTGATCACCGACACCGGCGATGCCGAAGGCACAGTCATCGAACGGCGCGAGGTGCCAAGCCGCCTCACCGAGCAGGATGTTGAAGCGGTCTTGACGCGTTTTCGCGGCGAGATTGAGCAAGTCCCGCCGATGTACTCGGCCCTAAAGCATCAGGGTAAAAAGCTTTACGAGTTGGCCCGAGAGGGCAAGCACGTAGAGCGTGCAGCGCGGCGGGTAAGCGTGTATGATGCGCGGCTGCTTGAGTTTGAGGGCACGGCCTTCGAGCTTGAGGTCAGCTGTAGCAAAGGCACCTATATTCGCACCTTGGCCGAAGATATTGGCCAAGCGTTGGGCTGCGGCGCCCATATTAGTCAGCTGAGAAGGCTCAAAACAGGGCCGTTTACCAGCGACGCGATGTGGACGTTGGAAAGCCTTGAAGCGCTGGCAAGCCAAGCCAGCCGTGAGGCTGAGCTGATGCCTGTTGATGTGCTGGTGGATCATTTGCCTTCGCTAAACGTGGATGAAACGGCCTACGGGTGTCTTGCCCATGGCCAGTCCGCTCATTTAGCGATCGAGGCACTTGCGCCCGATGCGCTGGCAAGACTTTATTACGCCGAGACGTTTATCGGCCTTGGTGTTGTAAAAAGTGCCCAGGAAGTGGCGCCTAAGCGGCTGTTAAGTACCGTCGCTATCTCGTAAACAGCGTTGCAAGGAAGCAGCCGTTTGCGCGAAAATAGTAGTTAGAAACCGTGGTTAAAAACTGCGGTTAGAAACTAGCGGTTAAAAGATCGCTAGTAGAAAGAAGAGAGTAGCCTGAGACTGCAAATATGCGTGGTCTCACCCATTCAATTTTAGGCATATTGCTTACTGGAGAGACAGATGGCATTAACCGCTGAGAAAAAGGCCGAGATCGTCAACGAATACGGCCGCGGCGATAGCGATACCGGTTCCCCTGAAGTTCAGGTTGCACTGCTAAGCGCCAACATCAATGGCCTGCAGGACCACTTCAAAACCAACAAGCAGGATCACCACTCACGTCGTGGTCTGATCCGCATGGTAAACCAGCGTCGTAAGCTGCTGGACTACCTGAAGCGTAAAGATTTCGAACGCTATCAGTCTCTGATTCAGCGTCTAGGTCTGCGTCGCTAAGCGTTAGCGGCAATGATCCGAAACGGGCAGCCCCTTGGGGCTGCCCGTTTTTTTGTTTCTGGTAGCCGTATGGCGCCACAGCGCCTAGAATGGTGACGAGTCAAAACGACCCAAGCGAAAAGACAAGTAGATATTAATGTTAAAGGAAGTCGCCGTGAATCCGGTAAAAAAAACGTTCCAATACGGTCGTAGCACCGTCACTTTAGAAACTGGCCGTATTGCTCGCCAGGCCACTGGTGCCGTAATGGTGACCATGGATGAAACCGTTGTACTGTGTACAGTGGTTGCGAAGAAAGAAGCCAACCCCAACCAGCCCTTCTTCCCGCTCTCGGTACACTACCAAGAGAAAACCTACGCGGTTGGTAAGATCCCCGGTGGCTTCTTCAAGCGTGAAGGCCGTCCTACCGAAAAAGAGACCCTCACCTCGCGCCTGATCGACCGCCCGATCCGTCCGCTATTCCCCAAAGGGTTTATGAACGAAGTGCAGGTGATCTGTACCGTTCTCTCTACCGACCGTAACCATGACCCGGATGTGGCGGCGATGCTGGGCACCTCAGCGGCGCTGAGTATCTCTGGCGTGCCGTTTAACGGCCCGATTGGCTGTGCACGGGTTGGTTTTAACGAAGAGCAGGGCTACTTCCTGAACCCGACCGTGGAAGAGCTGGCTGCTTCCGAGCTGGACATGGTGGTAGCGGGTACTGATAAAGCCGTCCTCATGGTGGAGTCAGAAGCCCAGGAACTGCTCGAAGACGAAATGCTGGGTGCCGTGCTGTTCGGCCACCAGGAAATGCAGGTTGCCGTCACCGCGATTAAAGAGTTGGTCGCTGAAGCTGGCAAACCGCGCTGGGATTGGCAGCCTGCGCCGGAAAATGTAGCGCTGAAAACCGCCATGGCCGAAGCGTTCGAAGCCAAAGTGGGCGATGCGTACCGCATTACCGACAAAATGGCCCGCCAAGACGCGCTTTCAGCACTTAAAGATGCCGCTGTTGAGCAGCTAGCGGCGGTTGAAGGCGAAGAAGCGGAAGGCAAATTCAGCAAAGATGACGTGAAAGGTGCGTTTGCCGGCCTTGAAAAGCGCGTTGTACGCTCGCGCGTTGTAAAAGGCGAGCCGCGTATCGATGGCCGTGACAACTCCACCGTGCGCCCGCTGGCCATTGAAGTTGGCGTACTGCCGAAAACCCACGGCTCTGCGGTGTTTACCCGTGGCGAGACCCAGGCGATTGCGATTGCAACCTTGGGCACCCTGCGTGATTCGCAGCTCATTGAATCCCTGGAAGGTGAGCGTAAAGACCGCTTTATGCTGCACTACAACTTCCCTCCCTACTGCGTAGGTGAAGCGGGCTTTATGGGTGGCCCAAAGCGCCGCGAAATCGGCCACGGCCGTTTGGCGCGTCGTGGTATTCAAGCCATGCTGCCGTCTGAAGACGTCTTCCCTTACACTATTCGCGTGGTGTCGGAAATTACTGAATCCAACGGTTCAAGCTCCATGGCCTCGGTGTGTGGCTCTTCGCTTGCGCTGATGGATGCCGGTGTACCGCTGAAAGCCCCGGTGGCGGGTATTGCCATGGGGCTGGTGAAAGACGAAGACGGCTACGCCGTACTTACCGATATCCTGGGTGACGAAGACCACCTGGGCGACATGGACTTCAAAGTTGCCGGTTCTGAAGAGGGCGTCACCGCTCTACAGATGGACATTAAGATCGAAGGCATCAACGAAGAGATCATGGAGAAGGCGCTGCAGCAGGCGCACGATGCGCGTATCAGCATTCTGGCGCAGATGAACGACGTGATCAGCCAGAGCCGTACCGATGTGTCGGAAAATGCTCCTTCCATGGCCACCATCAAAATCGCCCCGGATAAGATCCGTGACGTCATTGGTAAGGGCGGCGCGACGATTCGTAAAATCTGTGAAGACACCGGCGCGTCTATCGACCTGGACGATGACGGCACCGTGCGCATCTACGCGGAAGATAAAGCCGCGGCGAAGCGTGCCATTGATACCGTACTGGCCATTACCGCAGAAGCGGAAATCGGCAAGCTGTACAACGGTAAAGTGGTACGTATCGCTGACTTCGGCGCGTTTGTTAACATCATGCCGGGTACCGATGGCTTGGTGCATATTTCGCAAATTGTTGCCGAGCGCGTTAACAACGTCCGCGACTTCTTAAACGAAGGCGACGATGTGATTGTTAAAGTGCTGGATATCGACAACCGCAACCGGGTGAAACTCTCTATTAAAGAGATCACCGAAGAAGAGAAAGCGGCTTTCGCCGCCGCAGAGGCAGAGGTTACCGAGTAATTAGCCGGTAATGCTTAGCCGTTAAATGCGTCGCTAGCGTGCGATTCATTCACCGCCCCCGCAGCCTTTGGCTGTGGGGGCGGTTTGTTTTGGCGCGTACGCACGTTTCTTACAACGCCTAGGTTGAAAGGCGCATCGCGGAAATAGTCTATGGTTAGCTGGCAATGATGAGCCATGACGATGATTAACCATAAGGACACTACCCACGTGCTCAACTGGAAGGAGGTGCCACAGCTTCCCAGGGCGGAAGGGCGGATTGACGCGATTGATCTTGCCCGAGGCATTGCCATTGGCCTGATGATAATGAGCCACACCGTTAGCGGGCTGGTGGGCATTCGCAATGTGCCCGAGTGGGGCATGGTGCCTATTCATTTTTTAACCAAATTCTCCTCGTCGCTATTTATTCTGGTGTTTGGCATCGCGTTAGCGGTAGCGTTTCTATCGCATACTCAGCGGGATGACTGGCCTAAGCGTCGGCTAAAGCTCTGGGTGCGGGCTATCGAGGTGTGGTTTTGGTACAAAGCGCTGACGATAGTCGAAATGCTGCCCTTCAGCGCGCCTAGCGATATCGTTGATACGCTGCTCTACCAACGCTTTGCTATTTGGGTGGAAATCCTCGGCTTTTACGCCATCGCTCTGCTATGGGTGCCGCTGGTACTGCCATTTTGGGCACGAGCGCCGCTATGGGCGCGTTTAGCCACTATTGTTGGCTTAACGGCACTGTCCGCGTGGCTGCAAGGGGTTAGCTTTGGCGGCAACGATATTCTAAAAGCCCTGCTGGTCGACCACGAAGACCACTACGCCTGGGGGCAGCTCAGCCGGGCGCCGTTAATATTGTCAGGCTTGCTGATGGGCGAGGCCGTACTGCGCTGCTACTTCGATCCCGCCTTGCGCCGCCGCTTGGTGTTTATACTCATGGGTATCGGCGCGCTAATGGTGGCTGCTTTTTATGGTGTGTCACTGGCCAGTGGCGATGTGTATGGGGCCATGATGGCGGTTGCGCGCAACGCGGGTAAGCACCCGCCTGAGCTGCCCTTTATGCTGTTTAGTATAGGGGGCGCGTTGGTGCTCTTGGGGCTAGCCCTGGCAGGTGGTGGCATGGCTGCTAAAGCACTACGGCCGTTAACCGTGGTTGGCAGCGATGCGCTAAAAGCGTTTATTTTTCACATCGTGATGATTTTTCTGGTGCTGCGTTTTTTGTTGGAAGGCCAAGGCACCTACACCTATCCACAGGCCCTTGGGGTAGGCGGACTGTTGATACTTGGAGCCGCGCTATGGATTTGGCTGACCCGCTGGGTGGCGCGCCACAAATAAGAGGTAACTTTATTAAGGTTATTACTATGTTGAGATCATTACTGTGTTGAAGTTGTTACAGGTCGGGTTGCTGGGTATTGCGCTATTCATGGTGCTGCCTGCCCATGCCGCCGAGAACGCTATTAATGGGTACGAGTCTCATGAGTACGAATTTGCTTGGTACTATGAAGTCGACAAACAGAGCGCGTGGCAGGGTAATTTAAACGCCCGCGTGGCTGCCATCGAAGAAGTATTTGGTGGGCAGCTGGGTGTCTATGTACAGAACCTGGCAAGCGGGGAAGCCTACTCATGGCGAGCCGATGAGCCGTGGTATTTGGCATCACTGGTGAAAGTGCCGGTGGCGGCCCAAGTACTGGCCGAACGCCAAGCGGGCACACTTTCCCTAGATGAGCGGTTAATCCTTGCCCGCAGCGACTATGTAGATGGCGCCGGGCCCGTTAACTGGCACGACCCGGGCGCGTCGATCACACTTCGTTTTTTGCTAGAGCAGATGATTACCGTTAGCGATAACACCGCGTCGGATATGCTGATTAACCGGGTGGGGCTTGATGAAGTAAATGCCCGGGCCAGGGCAATGGTAGCGGCCAGCGGTGGCCATCCTGAGGCGTTAGGCCCCATTAGCAAGCTAGTGGGTGTGCGCCAGGGGGTGTATGGCCAGCTACACCCGGATGCCCGTACCCTGGGTGGGTTAGACTTTATGGCCCTGCGCCAGCACAGCGTTAACCAGCGCCCGGCAGCGCTTGCCCGCACGCTCGGCGTAAGCCGCAACGCGTTTGAGCAGCCCGACTACGACCACGCCTTTGATGCCTACGCAGCAACAGGTGAGAACGGCGGCACGCTGCGTGCCTTTGGCGATGTATTAGCCAGCCTGCACCACGGGGGGATGGCCGACCTCAATGCTGAACATCGGCAACTGCTGCTGGCGGTCATGGCGCGCACCCGCTCCGGTGAAAAGCGCTTAAAACAAGGCATGGGCAACGCCTTCCACTTTGCCCATAAAACCGGTACCCAGCACCGCCGCAGTTGCGATGCTGGCCTTGCTTCGCGCGTTGGCGCTGAATCAGCGCCATGGGTGATTGTTGTCTGTAGTCGCGGCCCTCTTGCGCTAAGTGCTCACGAACGGGCGATGGCAAGCATAGGGGAAGCGCTGCGCGAAAGCGGCGCCCTGGCTGGCCCTTAACCAAGCCAATGTGAACGCCTACAACCGTGTGCCAGCGTGATAAACTGGCGACCCGCTTTGGGTTTTCATGTCTATTTAGGAGTTTGTTATGGCACTTGCTAGCGCCCGTCATATTTTGGTAAGCAGTGAAGAGCAGTGCAACGCACTGAAACAAGAGATTGAAAACGGTCGTGATTTTGCGGACGTGGCCAAAGAGCACTCAAGCTGCCCTTCCGGCCGCCAGGGCGGCGATTTGGGTAGCTTTGGCCCCGGCCAAATGGTGCCTGAATTCGACAAGGTTGTATTCAGCGGTGAAGTGAACAAGGTACACGGACCGGTACAAACCCAGTTCGGTTACCACCTTTTGGAAATCACCAGCCGCAGCTAATGGCGCCAAGCGCCCGTTAAGCACCGTGGTGGCAACGCCACGGTGTGAGGAGCACGCCTTGAACGACCCCATTATTACCATCGAAGGCTTGAACAAAACCTACGAAGGTGGCTTTCAAGCGCTTACCCGCGTGGATTTAACCATCCAGCGCGGCGAAATTTTTGCCCTGCTAGGCCCTAATGGCGCTGGTAAAACCACCTTAATCAGTCTGGTGTGCGGGCTCGTTAACCCCACCGAAGGCAGTGTGGTAGTGGATGGTTTCGACAGCGTGAGCCATTACCGCCAAGCCCGTGAGCGTATCGGCCTAGTGCCCCAAGAACTCACCAACGAAGCGTTTGAAACGGTGTGGAACACCGTCAGCTTTAGCCGCGGCCTGTTTGGCAAACCGCCGAACCCTGATCATATTGAAAAGGTGCTTAAGTCGTTAGCGCTATGGGATAAGCGCAATAACCGCCTGATGACGCTCTCCGGAGGTATGAAGCGCCGAGTGCTGATCGCGAAAGCACTCTCCCACGAGCCACGCATTCTATTTCTGGATGAGCCTACCGCCGGGGTAGATGTTGAGCTTCGCCGCGATATGTGGAACGTTGTGCGCGGGCTTAGGGATAACGGCGTTACGATTATTCTCACCACCCACTACATCGAAGAAGCCGAAGAGATGGCCGACCGCATCGGCGTCATCAATCGCGGTGAAATAGTACTGGTGGAAGAGAAAGCGGCGCTAATGAAAAAGCTTGGCAGTAAGCAGTTAACGCTACACCTGCACACGCCGCTTACCACGCTGCCTGCCTCCCTTGCCCAAGAAGAACTCAGCTTAGCAGCGGATGGCTATGAGCTGGTGTACACCTACGAGAGCCGCAAGGAGGAGCAGCCGGGAGAGCCGCCAGAGGGGCGCGGTATTTCAACGCTACTGGCGCAGCTGGAAAAAGAGGGCATCGGCTTTAAAGACCTACACACCCGGCAGAGTTCACTGGAAGATATTTTCGTCGACCTCGTCAAGGAGCGCTCATGAACCTCTACCCCGTTCGCGCCATTTATATGGCTGAAATGGCGCGCACCCGGCGTACGCTGCTGCAAAGTATTGTCTCGCCGGTGATCTCTACCTCGCTCTACTTTGTGGTGTTCGGTGCGGCGATTGGCTCGCGTATTAGCGAGATTAATGGGGTCAGCTACGGCGCCTTTATCGTGCCAGGGCTTATTATGCTCATGCTGCTCACCCAGAGCGTATCGAATGCCTCCTTCGGGATTTTCTTTCCCAAGTTTTCGGGCAGTATTTATGAAATTTTATCGGCACCTATCTCTTACTTAGAGATAGTGGTGGGTTACGTGGGGGCTGCGGCGTCTAAGTCGATTCTGCTGGGGCTGATTATTCTCGCTACCTCGGGCCTATTTGTGCCGCTGGAGATCGCCCACCCTATCTGGATGCTCACCTTTCTGGTGCTTACCGCCGTCACGTTCAGCCTGCTGGGTTTTATCATCGGTATCTGGGCCGATGGCTTCGACAAGCTACAGCTGGTGCCGCTGCTGGTGATTACCCCGCTGACGTTTCTAGGCGGCAGCTTTTACTCCATTGATATGCTGCCGCCGTTTTGGCAAACCGTCACCCTGGCGAACCCCGTGGTCTATTTGGTGAGTGGTTTCCGCTGGAGCTTCTACGGTATTAGCGACGTTAGCCTTGGCGCCAGCGTGGCGATGATTCTGCTGTTCTTAGCCGCCAGCCTTGCCATTATTGCCTGGATTTTCCGCACCGGTTACCGCTTAAAACCCTAGTGTTTTAAGCTATTCGTTTTCTGTTTCTTCGCTTTCTGCTTAAAAGGTAACTCCCGCTTATGCCGCTACTGCAAAGCACCGTGCTTCGCCTGGAACCGTCGCTAGATGGCGAGCGCTTAACCGTTACGGCACCGCCAGCTGAAACCCCCAGCGCCAGCGACGATCCAACGATGACAAGCCTGGTGAACGCGTTAAACGACACCTATAACACCAAAGCTAAAGGGTGGGGGCGGTTTGCCGAACAGGGCGAGCAGGCCGGGCCATTGATGGCCTGGCTGCGGGATTACATGGCCGGTGAGCAAGACTTTACCCAGTTTTCTATCGCCATGGCCGAGCGCCTAGCGCAAACGCTGCAAGAGCAGCTCTCTGTCAGTGGCTACCTGGTTGTTGCTCACCTGCGCCAGGGCGACACCGAAACCCTGTTTTTAGGCTTGGTGCACCAGCGGGAAGGCATTGGCATTAATGAGGCGCACCAGGCGGTGCCCGCCGCCCAGCTCAATACCCGACAGCTAACCCTGGCGGTACGGGTAAACCTTACCCAGTGGCAGAGTGATTCCGAAAGCGCCCAGTATGTGTCGTTTTTAAAAGATCGCGGCGGCAAAAAGCTCGCCGATGGCCTAATCGCCCTGCTCGGGATGGAGGAGGGCATTGATGCCCCCGCAGAAACCCGTACGCTGCTGAAAGCCTTCAGCGACTACGTGGAAAAAGAGGATTTTGATGACGAGGCCAGCCGGGAAAAAACCGACACGCTAGTCGACTACGCCAACGAGCAGCTGAGCCGCGGCGAGCCAATGACCTTAGAAGAGCTTTCAGGGCTGGTAGACGAAAAACAGCCCAAAGCGTTTTACGACCATATCCGCAACGCCGACTACGGCCTTTCCCCGGAGATACCGCCGGATAAACGCACCATCAGCCAGTTCCGCCGTTTTACCGGCCGCGCCGGTGGCGTTTCCATCAGCTTTGACTCCCACCTGCTGGGTTCCAGCATCGAGTACGATGAACACCAAGATCGCCTGATCATCAAGCAAGTGCCCAAGCAGCTAAAAGAGCAGCTGGCTAAGCGTAAAGAGTGAGGGGAAAGTGGTGAAGGTTGGAGTGTTGAGGGATGGGCTACGGTGCGTAGCGCGGCACTAACGGCGGTGGTAGACGTCGTAAGATAAGGTTTTATAACAGGAGAAACAGCGTGCTGGTTGCTATCACTAACTTCTTCCAACGGGCGCTGGCGGAGCCGGAGCAGCGTGAAAATCGAACCATTACGTTAGAGCTAGCCACCGCGGCGCTGCTGTGCGAAGTGATGCGCGCCGACTATGACCAAAGTGACGCCGAACGCACCGCGCTCAAACAGATGTTAACCACCCGTTACCAGCTAAGCGACAGCGAAGTGACCGAGTTAATGGCGCTGGCAGAAGCGGAGGTGGATGATGCGGTGGATCACTATCAGTTTGTCAGCCTAATTAAGCAGCACTACGGCTACGACCAGCGTTGCGAACTGGTGGCATTAATGTGGCAGCTGGCTTGGGCAGACGGCAGCATCGACCCGCTTGAAGAGCACCGCATACGTCGGCTGGCAGACCTTTTACATGTAAGCCACGGTGATTTTATTCGTACCAAACTGCAGGCAAAAAAGCCGCGTGCCGCCGATAAGTGATGCCCAAAATGAGGCCACCCGCTTAGCTGATCTGGTACGCCCTATAGCAAATAGAGCGCAAAGCACCAGCGGTCAGCGAAGATCAACTTAGTGGGTCAACATAGCAGCTCAACGTAGCAGCTCAACGACCAGATCATTTAACTGCTGGTGAAACTGGCCGCCCGGAGAAGGGGGCGTTGGGTCGGACGTAATCACTACGGTCATTTCCCGCTCTGGAATGACATAGAGCGCCTGCCCGCCGTAGCC
Organism: Halomonas sp. GFAJ-1; assembly: GCA_002966495.1. Classification (NCBI taxonomy): domain Bacteria; kingdom Pseudomonadati; phylum Pseudomonadota; class Gammaproteobacteria; order Oceanospirillales; family Halomonadaceae; genus Halomonas; species Halomonas sp. GFAJ-1. Next base: position 503,357 of record CP016490.1, on the reverse strand, counting down.
CCTGCCGTAATACACCGGCACATCCGCAAGCGTTGTAATAAACCACCCGAAGCCGTAACCATCCCCTGTCCATGGGGATTGGCCTCTGGGTGTCCAAGAGTCTTCAACCCAGCCTTCCGGCAGCACCCGCTGGCCCACTCCGCTGTCATCGACGACCATGCCATCATTACGATACAGCTCGCCGATCGCTATAAGCGCCCTGGGTGAAAGCTGCATATCGTTGCCGCCAAAGTAGATGCCCTGGGGGTCGCGCAGCCAGGGGGGTATCGCAATGTTCAGCGGCTCGCCCAGCAAACGCTGCGCAAGGGCGTGGGTGGTTTCGCCACTTGCCTGGGTGAGTGCCGCAGAAAGCAAATGGCTGGTGCCCGTGGAGTAGAGCATGCGCCCGCCGGGTTCATCCACAAACGGGCGGGAGAGTGCATTATTCACCCAATTGTTGCTGGCGACCCAAGCGCTGTAGTTGCTGCCGGAAGTACGCTCCAACCCCGCCTGCTGAGCCAGCAAGTGCGTCACGGTAATCTCATCCACCTTCGGGTCAGCGCCGTTGGGTAGCGAGCCTAACAGCGCCACCAAGGTTTGCTCGGTAGACTCGATCGCTCCCGCCTCAATGGCTGCGCCGGTAATGGCCGCCAGCACGGTTTTGGAAAGCGATTTGATATTGGTAGGTGCAGCGACGCCCGGGCCACCCTGATGCAGTTCGTGAACAATACTGCCCTGGTGAGCAACGACCACCGCATGCACACGGTCTAGTGCCGCCGTTTTCTGGTCGAGAGCTTGCAGCGCGCGGGAGCTTGGTGCATCGGCTGCCGCGCCAGCGCTAAACAGCAGTGAAATAGCGGCACAGAAAATCAGTAGCACAGGTAAACGCATAGCATCACCTTGGCAAAGAGCGGTGGCAGATGGGAAAAGAACAAGCAAAGGTTCGAGGCTAAGATACAGGAGAGGTTCAATCACGAAGTGATGGGGGGCATTATGCAAAAAGATCAAAAGCCTGCTAGGCTTGAATTGTTCGCTTTAAGGTAAGCAACCCTTTGATTTCTCTAAAACGCAAAAAGCAAGGAGCGCCGTTATGCGTAGCATCATTTACATCGTAGGTTTAGTGGTGGTAGTTCTGTTTGTTCTATCGATGCTTGGCCTGCGTTAATCCAGCACGCCCCGACATAGCAAAGCGCCTGCAGGTAATTGGCTTCAACTAGCCCCTGCGGGCGCTTTGGTTTTTAAATATCTTTTTTTAAATCACTGGTTTCAAAACAATGGTTTAATAACAGTAGCTTCAAAACCGCCAGTGTCACGTACCGGCAAGCAGCAAGCGCTACGCGCAGTCTGCGGCCCCTTGGCCAAACATATCGAACATCATCTCCCGCCCCATGGCCGTTAATACCAAACGGTGGTAATCGTTAAATTCCGCGGCACCGCTCTCTTCAAGCACCTGCTGGCAAGCCTGCCAGTGGTTATGCTGCGCGCCTAGCTGATTAAGCTCGCGCTGGGTAAGGCCGCGCTGGGGCAGAGTGAGGGTTTCAAGTACGTGGCCGCTGTCGTAAAGCAGCTCGGCAACGGTAGAAAGACAGTGACGCAGGCTGCGCTGCACATGGTAAGCGGCCGTAGCGACTTGGGGTGCGGGCTGAAACACCGGGGAAGGCATAAATGTTCTCCTGCAAACAGGACCAAAACGGGCTTGTTGCAGTGCATTATAAAGCAATGGGTGTGTTAGACCAAGGTCTATGTCGGGATGAGCGTTAAGCTGCCATTTACATGCGGTAACGTTTGAATGCTTAAAAGTTTTCTTTAATGTTTAAGTTTAGGGTTTAATAGCCGATAACCATAAATTATAGATCGACATCTAACAGATAAGCAGCGTCAAGATAGTAGAGGGCGTTTTAAAAAAGGACGGTATTGTATGGCTACCATTTCATCACTCGGCATTGGCTCTGGGCTAGACTTGAACGGCTTACTGGATCAGCTGCAGGAAGCTGAGCGAGGCAAGCTCGAACCCATAGAGCGTCAACTGGAAACCCAGCAAACCAAAATTTCCGCTTACGGCCAGCTACAAAGCTCCCTTGCTCAGTTTCAAACGGCCTCTGCAGCGTTAAACGATAGTGCACTGTATGAAAGCCTTTCCACCAACGTAGGTGGCAGTGCCGTTACCGCCGCTGCAGATGGCGAAGCGCAGCCCGGCAACTACAACGTAATGGTTGAACGATTGGCGAGTGCTGGCACGCTCGCGACAAATTCGGTCGCTGATCCTGAAGCTTCTCGCACTGATACAGATCGTACCTTAACCCTACAGTTCGCCGGTGATGACCAGCCAGGTGTGCCGGTACAGATTGCTGCTGGAAGCTCCCTTGAAGATATTCGCGATGCGATAAATGCGACCGAAGATAGCGGTGTGTCTGCCTCTATTATCTTTGATGGTGAAGAGTATCGTTTAGCGCTGAACTCTACCCAAACCGGTGAAGCAGCTTCCGTATCTGGCCTTGAATGGGATGGTGCTGACAACCCTCTAGCGGCTGATGTCATTCAAGCGGGTCGAGATGCCTCGTTAAACGTTAACGGCATCGCGATCACCAGCCCTACCAATCAAGTGGAAGGCGCTATCCAAGGCGTGACGCTTAACCTGCAAGAAGAGGGCAGCAGCACCATTGCCGTAGAGCAAGACACCCGCGCCGTGCGTGAAGCCGTCACCAGCTTTGTGGATGCCTATAACGACCTAAAAAGCACCATGGGTGAGCTAACCAGCTTTAATGCGGAAACAGGTGCCGCGGGCGAGTTGCTGGGCGACAGCGCCATTCGCACCGTGGAGTCCCGCCTGCGCAGCGTGCTCAGCGGCGGTGTGGAAGGCCAGTTCTCCATGCTGAGCGATATTGGTATTTCGCTACAGCGGGATGGCACGCTAGCTATCGATGATGATGCGCTGGATAACGCCATTGCCAATAACCAAGATGCGCTTTCGACGTTTTTTGCCGGTGATTCAGCTGAAACCGGCATGGCCGGCCAGTTGAATCAAACCATAGAGCAGCTGCTAAGCACGAACGGTACCGTCACTGGGGCCATCTCTGGTGCTGAAAACCGCTCTGAATCCTTGGTTGAACGCTACACACGTATGGAGCAATCCATCGAGCAAACCATCTCCCGCTATCGTACCCAGTTTGGTCAGTTGGATAGCATGATCGCCCAGATGAACCAAACCAGCGATTACCTCACCCAGCAGTTTGATGCACTGGATGCCCAGCTAGGCCGCAGGTAACAATCGGTCGTGATGCCCTAAAACGCCTGCACCAAGCAGGCGTTTTTGTTAGATAAACCTCCTGCCTTCTTTGAAAGCTCGAAAAAGCGCTAAAGTTGTGCGCTGTTCTGCCGATAAATAGTATATCTATTTTATGGGGGCGCTGAGTATCACTGCGCGCGCCCGTTCGGTTGTTTAAAAATGGCTTGTTTAAACTAGCCATGGTTTAGCTTTTGCACTGAGGAAATCCCGCATGGCGACAATAACCTCTCTTGGCGTTGGTTCTGGCCTTGACCTAACAGGGCTGCTTGATCAGCTTCAGGAAGCCGAGCGGGGCAAGCTTGCGCCGATTACGCTTCAGAAAAAACAGCAGCAGGCGAAAATTTCCGCGTTTGGCCAGCTGCAAACGTCGCTGAATGCGTTTCAAGACTCAGTTGCGAAAATTAACGACCCCAAACTGTACCAAAGCCTTTCCGCCAGCGTGCGGGGCGATGCCGTTAAAGCCACCACCACTGCCAGCGCACTGCCGGGCAGCTACCGGGTGGAAGTGAGCCAGCTTGCCACCTCCGGTACGCTGGCCTCTAGCAGAATTACCGAAGGAAAAGATGAAGCGCTAGACCTGCAAGGCGCCACCGCGATGCGGCTCAATTTTGGTAGCGGCGATTCCGTGGATATCGATATTGCCCCCGGCAGCAGCCTTTCCGCGATTCGTGATGCCATTAACGCCAACAAAGAAGCCGGTGTTAACGCAACCATCATCAACGACGGCCAAGGCTACCGGCTGGCGCTAAGTTCTAAAGAGACGGGGGCCGATGCTTCCATTGATAGCTTTAGCTTTATTGATGCTGACAAGCAGCCAGTGACCGGCCCCTTCACGGAAGGAGCGAACACCCAGAATGGTGGTAAAGATGCCGTCCTAAAAGTAAACGGCATTACCATTACCAGCGCTAAAAACCAGATTGAAGGCGCGATTCAGGGGGTGACCCTAAACCTTTCAGAGTTGAGCCTGGGCGAAGATGAAACCGCCACCAGTACCATTAACGTAGAGCGCGATACGCTAAAACAGCGCGAGGCCATTAATGGCTTTGTAAAAGCCTATAACGACTTAAAAAGCACCATAGGCAAACTCACTAGCTTTAGCGGTGACAGCGAAACCGCTGGCGAGTTAGTCGGCGATAGCACCGTGCGCACCATCGAAAGCCGCCTGCGTAGTGTGCTGACGAGCGGCGTGGAGGGGGGGGAGCTTTCTACCCTTAGCCAGCTTGGGATTACCCTGCAGCGGGATGGCACGCTAAAGGCAGATGATGCCAAGCTAAACGATTTAGTCGCCAATAACCCCCAAGCGCTAAGCGACTTTTTTGCCGGTGAGAAAAAAGGCAGTGGGCTGGCAGGTAAACTCGGCACCAGTATTGAACAAATGCTGGGCAATAATGGCGTAGTTAAACTGGCAATAAGCGGCGCAGAAAACCGTGTAAAAAGCCTAGATGACCGCTTTGAGCGCATGGAAAAAAGTATTGAAAGCACCATTGCCCGCTACCGCAGGCAGTTCAGCCAGCTAGACGGCATGATCGCCCAGATGAACAGCATGAGCGACTACCTGACTCAGCAGTTCGATGCGCTAGATAACCAGCTGGGCCGCAGAAGGTAATCTGCAGCGGCATAACGTACAGCAAAACACCCAAAAGGCGGCGTAAGCCGCCTTTTCTCATCCTACAGTTACCAACTTTTACATTATTTTTTACTACTTCCCCTAAAGATTCCCATCGCTGGGCCGTTAATAGATATAACGGCACGAACAGTGGCCGAAAAGCGGGCCTTCTAGGCCAGTGTCCAAGAAAGGAGAATCACCCATGTCAGTGATCAATACCAACATCACATCGATGATCGGCCAGTCCAACCTGAACAAGAGCCAAAACGCTCTGCAGACTTCCATGGAGCGTCTGTCGTCAGGTCTGCGCATCAACAGCGCCAAGGATGATGCGGCAGGCCAAGCCATCGCCAACCGCATGACTGCACAGATCAATGGTCTTGCTCAGGCACAGCGTAACGCTAACGATGGTATTTCCATCGCGCAAACCGCTGAAGGTGGTCTGAACCAGATCAACGACAACGTTCAGCGTATTCGTGAGCTGTCTGTCCAAGCAGCTAACGGCACCAACTCTCAGGATGACTTACAGTCCATTCAAGACGAAATTGGTCAGCGTTTGAACGAGATTGATCGTATTTCTCGCGAAACTGACTTCAATGGCACTAACGTACTGGCGCAAGACCAGCAGCTGGCTATTCAGGTTGGCTCCGAAGATGGTCAGCGCATTAGTGTTGGCCTTCAGGAAATCAATGCTCAAACACTTGGCCTGGGCTCTTTCAACGTGACTGGCCCTGCAGCAGTCAGTGATGCTGCAACTACTATTGATTTTGAGGCCGACGCTGCGGGTATTTCCGCAGAAAATACTGCCATTACCCGTTTCTTTGGTGCAACTACTGAAGTTGAAACAATCGCTCTAGACACTGATGATTTCGCTGATGACCTGTCCGCACGATTAGGCGTTGCTGCTACTAGTGTAGCGCCTACTGCTGAAGCGCAAATGGACGATAAAGGCAACTTATTTGCAGAAGTTGTAATTACTGCTGCTGATGCGACTGAAGTTGATAACCTAGCAGCGCGCGGGATTAATGTCACTCAGGGCGAAGCAACTAGTTTCTATATTGCGCTTGATCCTTCAGAAGGTACTGTAGCTGGTGACACCATCACGTTTGAACTAGATGGTGATGAGGTTGCTTTTTCTGATCTAACACAGGGTGGAACGACTGACCCGCTTGCTACTTTAGATACGGCGCTAAATCAGATTGACAGCCTTCGTTCTGAGCTGGGTGCTGTTCAAAACCGTTTCGAAGATGCCATCACTAACCTGAACACCAACGAGACTAACCTCTCTGCTGCCCGTTCGCGTATTGAAGATGCTGACTACGCAGTAGAAGTCGCCAACATGACCCGCGCGCAGATTCTGCAGCAGGCTGGCACTTCCGTTCTGGCTCAGGCCAACCAGATTCCGCAGAACGTTCTTTCTCTGCTGGGTTAATTTGAGGCTTGGCCTTGGTAGGGAAATTTCTCTATCGCTAAGCAGTACAATGAACCGGCTCCCTATGGGGGTCGGTTTTTTTATTGGTTCGATATTGATGTGAGGTAGCTATGACCGATGATGACCACCAGCGCGTCATTGGTGATACTCAACCTATGGTAATCGCTCATAAATTTCACTTCGTCATTTAGTTATATTGTGCCTAAACGCGCTTTTTTTTAACGTTCGCTAAAGTTATAGCTCATTAGGCCGTTAACTAGTTATCGTTATGTATCATGGAAGAAGAAAAGCGCTATGGCCGTCATCAACACCAATCTCACCTCACTGGTTAGCCAGCAACATTTGGGCAAATCTAAAAATGCACTTGCCACCAGCATGGAGCGGCTCTCCTCTGGCTTGCGCATTAATAGCGCGAAGGATGATGCGGCGGGGCAGGCGATAGGCAACCGGCTTCAGGCTCAGCGTACGGGGCTCGGCCAAGCTGCCCGCAATGCTAATGATGGTGTCTCGCTTTCGCAAACGGCCCACGGTGTTCTAGACCGTATTAACGACAAGCTGCAACGCATTCGTGAGCTAACGGTGCAAGGCCTTAATGGTACAAACCAAACGCGTGATAGCGATGCCATTCAGGCAGAGATCAACTTCAACCTGCAAGAAATAGATCGGCTAGCGGAAACAGCGAACTATAACGGCATTCCATTGATGACAGGGCAGGCAGGTAGTATTCCGCTGCAGGTGGGGGCAAACGATGGCCAAAATTTAGGCGTTGACCTAAGCCCACCTGGGTTTAGCGTGGAGGCGTTAGGGTTAGAAGGGCTTAATGTTGCTGGTATTGACGGCGAAGTTACGGAGCGCAACACTTTGCGTGGTGTCGCCCGCGATATTCCGCTGTATGATCTTGATACGTCACTTAGCTTTGCTGCTGGTACCGAACAACCACTCTACTTTTCAAATAACTTTGGCTATTACACTAGCGATGGTAGTGGTGGCTTTTCACGGGTAACAGTAACGGCTTCGCATAATACTGCCACGGACACCAGCCAGGTATCTATCGGTTCACCGCGACCAATTTTCGCTAGTACGCTTGAAACTGAAGCAGTCTCATTGCCAGAGCTTCCTGCGAATCAACGGCTTATTCAACAAGACGATACCTACTATCTTGAAGAGCGCCTAGCGGATGGCAGTTTAAGCTATCGGCGGGCGGGTTTTGCGCTCAGCTATGAAGAAACGACGGTGACGGGCACGCGTCCTGACGGTTCCATTGGGCCAGTGCGTGCTTATCCTGTTGAGGCAACGTTAGAGCCTTCAACCACCGTTGAAGCAGGCGCCTATACGAATATTGCTGATGAATTTTCGTTTGGGGGTGAAACCTACAGTTTGTCAGGGGCTACAAGTGTTAGCTATGTATCGTCTGGGGGGAGCGCACTACTTCCCGCCGAGCTGACTGAGGATAGTAGCGGCGAACTCTATATTCGCGCAGAGATTAGCGGTGAGGAGCGTTTTTTTCAGGTAGACAGTATCTCTGCAAGTGACCGGTTGGTATTCGCGTCTAACGCGAGCGCAATTGTTCCAGAGGTAGATGATTCCTTTTCTCCGATAGTTGGTGACTTTACGTTTGGTGGTGAAACGTACTCCACTAGCGGAGTGGAACTTGCGTTTTCAGAATCCAGTGGCGTTTTAGTGCGCGATCAAAATGATGAACTGTTTGTAAGAACGGGCAGCTCCAGTGCGAATTATGAATACTTTGAGCTTACCGGTGTTACGCCGGAGCAAGACTTAGAACTGCAAGCTGACTCTCAAGGCTTTGCCGGTATTAATCTGTCAGGGTTGCCTACGATTATAGATCCAGAAACGCCGGCGACAGACTTATCGGCGTTGGATACAAGCAACATAACGTTCAATGGCGATTTTAATGGATTAGATTCTTTAGCCATCGTGCAGCGTGAGACTGATGGGCAGTGGATGATACGTGGCCAACAGGCTGATGGCAGTCAGGCATATTTTGAAGCTGATCTTGAAGTAACGATTGATGCTAATGGCGATGCGGTTGCAGCGACTGCGACAGCAACACAACCGGAACCAGATATCCTTGGTCTCGCAAGTCATGAGCGAGACCGAGTTAGCGGTTACTCTGAAATAACGATTGATCCAAGGAACGTAAGTGTCCAGTACACTGATGCGAAAGGCCAACAGTTTGAAGATGTGCTGCGCCAAGGCGAAGACGGCAACTACTATTTTAGCTTACCCGGAGAAAGTGCTGTAATCGGGGGGTATAAAACCGCCACGCTGGTTGACTTGGAGGGAACCAATGAGGTGGTTCTTAGAACTTCAAACGGCAATGCTGAAGTATTGGTTTACTATCCAAGCAATGTTAATAGCGGTAACAACTTTAGTATTGTTGCGCTAACCGATGCTGATGGCTTTGACGATGATGGCGTGCCTCATACTCGTCTACAAATTCGTGAAAATGGCGAAGATTTTAGACTACGCGTACCACGTAACCCACTCGCGGCCTTAGATAAAGCTATCGGTATGGTGGATTCAAAACGCAGCTACTTGGGCGCAACAGAAAACCGCCTTGCCTCGTTAATTGAAGGTAACCAGCTAACTGCCATCAATTTAGGTGCCGCCCAATCCCGCATTATGGATGCCGATTATGCAGTGGAAATGGCCAATATGACGCGCTCACAAATCTTGCAGCAGGCCGGTAATAGTATGTTGGCGCAGGCAAATGTCATCCCGGAATCCGTTTTGGCACTGCTTGATTAAGTAAAAACTATGCGCCTGGTTTTGACACCCTGCTGGGGCTTTCCGACACTGCTATCCGCGAGTGCATCCTGGATGCCACAACCATCGAGCACTGGGTGTTGCGCGTTCTAAGGTTGTAATGGGCATGGAGATTGGCGCTACGGTTATTGATGCTATCGACATTGAAAACGTAATGGATGAATGCAATAACACTTGGCTGGTTTATTTCATATTGATAGACGGCTCGTGTGATATGTATAGCACTTAACAAGGATGGAGGAGTGACAGCGCAGATGTGTGGCTTTGAATATCGGGATGGCTACTTGCGGATGGCTACTTGCTGTAGGAAGTAGAGATTGATTACCTGTTTAGCAAAGGCCGCCATGGTTGGCCGTGCCAAGAACGGTAGTCAAAAGATCAGTAGTGGTTGGTTACACTTGCTTGCCGACCTTTTTTCACATTGGCACCTTTTGGCTTCAGAAATTGATTACAAACAATGAACAACAACGCGTGATTGATGAGCTGCAGGCACTGATTGATGATACCCAATCTACGCTCACTCGCTTTGAAGACACAGGCATGGATGAGCTGATGCCGGAGGATTACAACAAGCTTCTTGAGATGCTGGATAACGCTATTAAACAGCAGCGGGAACATACCCTGGCGATGCTGGCTCACGCTAATCTTTAAGTGCAGTGAAATATGCTGCCATTCTTCTTCTAATCGCCCATTCACACGCCAACCGACGGTGCTACGCTAATTTTTTTATCCACTGAAATTAGCCTTTAAGCTAGCTTCATAGGGAGTACCGTGAAGCCCACCACCACCACTACCATTTCTGCTTTAGAGGTCGTTAACGACCTGATCCCGAAGCTGAATGCGGTCGAACATCATATTGAGCAGATGATTAACGCGGTGCTGGAGACTAGCTCGGTGCCTAACCAGATTGAACGCTATACCAAGCTTCAAGTGGAGTTTCAGCTTGAACTCACCATGATTCGTATGAACCTATCGCACCTGCTAAAACGCTACCGCCATGAGCTTGAAACAGTAATGAACGACAGCCGCCAGGATGTGCTGTTCACTCTTGATGCCTATGAAGCGATGGCGGTAGAGAACGCTAAGCAGCTTTATGATCGCGTACAGCGCTTACCGCAAGGTTAACTCTAGGCCGCTATCTCTCTTGGTTTTATTGGTGACATTATTGGCGCGCTTAGGTGGCACGTTAGGTGGTGCCAAGCATGCCACCGCCCATCACCCTGTTGAGAATTAACACTCGTATTACTGGTAAGGCAAAGGTTTAACCTTGCGTTGATGAATCGGTTTTCAGCGGCTCAGTGGGTTCTGTATAAAGGGGCGTTAGCGGCACTTTTCTGATGTTACAGAGGGTGAGGCTATGCCCTATTTTGCCACGCAAGGTATAAGAGGCTGCCCTTAGTCGGGGTGAAAGTGAGGTGAATTAAGGCATTACAAAAGTAGCTATCTAAAGCCCTTATCAGAAAGGTTCTTCATGCCCATTGTGTCTAACCTGCTCGTTGATCCCTCTGCGTTAAATGCTGTTCAAGGTCATTACATACCCCACTTAGTGCTCCTGTCATGGGTGATCGCCCTTGCGGCCTGCTACGCCGGTTTAGATATCATTAAATTAGTGGGTAAGGCCCAGCGGGCAAGCTGGCGGCGAATATGGCTGCTAGCAGGCGCTAGCGTAATGGGGTTGGGCGTTTGGAGTATGCATTTTATTGGCATGCACGCCTATCGGTTGGATTTCCCCGTCTCCCATGCGCCGCTACTCACGGCGCTCTCTATTTTTCCAGCGATACTGGGTAGTTTAGGGGCCATGGCCGTGCTCTCCCGGGAGGCACTGCCCCACCGCGCGGTGGTGTGGGCTGGGGCGGGGCTTGGGCTGGGTATTGGCATTATGCACTACACCGGCATGGCCGCCATGCAACTGCCTGCCACCCTTTACTACGCGGTTGACCTCTTTCTGCTCTCATTAGCCGTGGCCGTAGGGCTGGGGGTGCTCACCGTTTATGCCTATCGCCTATGCCGCCAGGAGTGGGGCATGCAGCGTTCGCGACGCTGCGCATTTATCGCCGCGCTGTGTGCTTCGGTGGCTATTTGTGGGATGCACTACGTGGCCATGGGGGCTGCGTGGTTTGTGCCTCAAGTGGGAGCGCACACAGAGGAGGCCGTTGAGCATGCGGGCCTCATTTACCTGATTGGCGGTATGGCGCTGTTTATTGCTTTACTCACGTTGACGGCAAGCTGGGTGCGGCGGCGTTTAGATGCCAGCGAGCGTCACGAACACATGACCCGGACGCGCTTATTGGAGGTGCTTTCTGCACTGCAGGACGGGGTTGTACTGTTTGATCATAGCGCCCGTATTCGCCTTTGCAACGCCGCGTTTGAACGCTTGTTAGGGCTTGATGCTGAGCACTCCCTCGGCTTTTCTCTACGCCAGCTTGCTTACAGCGATGATAGCCACTCGCTGAATACGCAAATTCAACACTCCCTTGCCTCTCAGGGGGAGTGGCGAGGGTTAATTCAGGCGCGCCACCGCGATGGCCGGCGCTTTCCAGCGTGGCTTAGCGTTAGCCGAGTCACTTACGCAAACAGTGATGAGTGGGACTATGTGGCCCTGCTAAGCGACCGCACCGAAGAGCAACAGGCCGCGCAGCGCATCCGTTATTTGGCGTACCACGATTCGCTAACAGAGCTGCCTAATCGCCGTGCGCTACAGGAGCGGTTAGCAGAGTGTGGGCACTCCAACGCCGCGCCGCATCGGTTAGCGCTGTTAGTACTGTTCGATATTGACCGCTTTAAAGTGCTTAACGATAGTCTTGGTCAAGATGTGGGCGATGAACTGCTGCGCCAGTTGTCACAGCGGCTGCAGCATGGGGCTTGCCCGGGCCAATTTGTGGCGCGTTTGGATGGCAATGAGTTTGCGCTGCTTACATCGCTTCCCCTTACATCGATGGAAATCGCCGAACAGGCTGCGCGACGTTTGACCGATGAGCGCTTAGCGACGCTTACCGCTGACTATCAGCTACACGGCCACACCTACCCCTGCCGCTTTAACGTGGGAATGTTGATTTTCTCGCCGAAACAGCAGGAGGGCGCTGCACTGCTGTTTAAGCGCGCAGGGTTGGCGCTGGTGGAGGCGAAGCGCCAGCGCGACGGAAAACCGAGCCTGTTCTGCACCGCCTTTGAGCGTGAATTAGAGGAGCGGCATACGCTTGAGCGTGAGCTTCGCTATGCCATCGGCCACGGCGAGCTTCTTCTTCACCTTCAGCCCCAGGTAGATGCTAGTGGGCGTTCGCAGGGTGCCGAAGCGTTGGTGCGCTGGCAACACCCGGCGCGGGGGCAGATATCGCCTGGGAGTTTTATCCCTATCGCAGAAGAGACCGGTTTGATTCTGCCGTTGGGGCACTGGGTGCTTAGGGAGGGCTGCCGGATATTAGGTGAATGGCAGCATGACCCGCGTTATCGGGACATTAAGCTTTCCATCAATGTGAGCGTTCGGCAGTTTCAGCAGCCTGACTTTGTCGATCAGGTTATCGCTGCAATGAATCAGTTCACGGCGCCTGCAAAGCTTCTCACGCTGGAACTCACCGAATCGCTGCTGCTCAGCGACCCGGCAGGCACTATTGCTAAGATGTCTCAGCTGCGCAAGTTGGGGGTGCGTTTTGCACTAGATGATTTTGGCACAGGGTACTCGTCACTGGCGTATTTACAGTCATTGCCATTGGATACGCTTAAAATCGATATCGCCTTTGTGCGCGATTTAACGCGGGATATGCAGGCCACGCCCATTGCAGCCACCATTATCGCCTTAGCGAAAAGCTTAAACCTGTCGGTAATTGCCGAAGGGGTAGAAACCGAAGAGCAGCGAGAGGTGCTAGCCGGGCTGGGGTGTAGCGCCTATCAAGGTTATCTGTTTGGGCGCCCGGTGCCTATTGAGCACTTTAACCCTGCCCTGTTCAGTGCTAACTACGCCGATAGTTCAATACGTTAGTATGAGGTTTTCTTAACCTATTGCAGTCACAAAATGATAAAGTGCATAACAAAAATTAGATGCTTATTGTGCTTAGGAAGGACGACTGAATGGACACAATGCTTCAGGGCGGCTCCAGCAACATCGCCGAATTAGCGCTGCTCAAACGTTACTGGGCGGCGTTTATGCAATCCCGCGAAGCAATTCTATTTTTTAAGCACGGACGTCTTGTTGACGCTAACCCCTCTGCGTTGGCGCTATTGGCTATTGAAGATCGTGCCCAGTTGCTTGCGTTGGATATCCTCTGTTTCTCACCGCCAACACAGCCCAGTGGCCAGTGCAGTGAAGCGCTGGGCAATGCCTATATTCAGCAAGCGTTTAGCAAAGGCGAAATGGCGCTGGAGTGGTGGCTTCGCGACCTCAATGGTAGGGAGTTTCCGGCGGAGATTATGCTTTCCCGGCTGAAACTGCCGGATGGCGTTGTCTTACAGGCCACGATTCGCGACATCAGCGAGCGTGAGGCCCAGCGTAATGCGCTGTTACAGCGAGAGAAAGACCTGCTTGATGTGCACCGTATTGCCCAGATAGGTAATTGGGTGTCTGATTTTGAGAGCGGCGAGATATGCTGGTGCGAGCAGGTCTATCACATCTTTGGCCGCCCCCGTGATGAGCCGATAACCCACGATCTATTTCTACTAACAGTGCACCCGGATGACCGGGAGCGGGTGCAGGCAGCGTTTAATCGCGCCATGCGAGGGGCGCCTTATGAGGTGATACACCGCATTGTGCGCCCGGATGGGCAGGAGCGCACGGTTCATGAGCGGGGCCAGATAGAGTTCGACCCACACGGTCGGGCACTTAGGATGCTAGGCTCCGTGCAGGATATAACCGAACAAACCAACCTTGAGAATAACTTGCGCCGTTTAGTGGCGATTCTCGACAGCACCTCCGACCTCATCACGATGCATGGCCCGGACGGCGCCATGCTGTATATGAACAACGCCGGACGGCGCTTTCATGGCCTGCCCACCACGTGTGTGAAAAAAGACGATGACCTACAGTGCGGTTGGCAGCGTTATGGCTTGCCTGAAGAGACAGGCAGTCTTTCAGCGACCATTCGCCGCTTTCATCCAGAGTGGGCGGCGCAGCGCATTGAGCAGGAGGCCTTGCCAACCGCTCTGCGCGACGGCCTTTGGCAAGGCGAGACGGCGCTGTTAACCTCTTCAGGTGAGGAAGTGCCTGTTTCCCAGGTCATTATTGTTCATTACGATGATAGTGGCCGGGTCGCGCAGACATCCTCGATGATCCGCGATATTTCCGCGCAAAAACGCCTAGAAGCGCAGCTTGCGCACAGTGCTGTTACCGACCACCTGACGGGCATTTATAACCGTAAACGTTTCGATGAGGAAGTCGATAAAGCCCTCGCTAGGCGTCGGCGTAGTGGGGTTAACACGGCGCTGATCTTGCTGGATATCGACCACTTTAAGTTAGTCAACGATACCTACGGCCACGATGTGGGCGACCAGGTGCTGATTGACATCACTCGGCTACTTCAGCAACACCTGCGGGTGCAAGACTTGCTTGCCCGCTGGGGTGGTGAGGAGTTCGTCATGCTGTTGTCTGATACGACCCTCGCTGATGGGTTCCAGCTAGCAGAGCGCTTACGGCAGTTAATCGCTGAGCACACTTTTAGCGCAGGAGCGATTACGGCTAGTTTAGGCGTTACCCTGTTACATGCTGACGATACCCCTTCCCAGTGCATTAAGCGGCTGGATCTCGCCTTATATCAAGCAAAGCGTGCTGGGCGCAACCAGGTGGTCGAAGCGGTAGTGTGAGGGGGAAGTATATTCTTTTTTGATATATGCACTGTTAGATAAAGAATTTCCAGCGGTCTGCTGCCAGCGGTAGGCTTTAACGATTATACCATTGAGCCAAGCGCCTGCTTTTCTAGCAGGCGCTTTTGGCGTTTCGAGAAGGTGAATTATGGCTATAACCTCTGCAGCGGTTTCCACGAACTATCGTGTGCCGCTACTCGCCACGGCGGCGATTGTGTTGGGAGCGTTGGTCATTGGCGTGGTGTTTAGCGCCAATACGGGCCTGCTTATGATTGTGGGTGGCCTACTAGGCATGGTGCTATACCATGCGGCGTTTGGCTTTACCGCTGCATGGCGGGTGTTTATCACTGAGCGCCGCGGGCGTGGCCTTCGCGCCCAAATGATCATGCTGGCCATTGCGGTGGTGCTGTTTTTCCCGGCGCTGGGTGCGGGCACGCTGTTTGGTACCGAGGTACGCGGCTTTGTCTCACCTATTGGTATTTCGGTACTGTTTGGGGCGTTTATCTTTGGGGTGGGGATGCAGTTAGGCGGCGGCTGTGCGTCGGGCACGCTGTTCACCGCCGGTGGCGGTAATGCCCGCATGCTCATTACGCTGCTGTTCTTTATTGTTGGTTCGGTGATTGGTTCTGCGCATTTTGCATGGTGGCAAAGCTTGCCTGCGTTTCAACCCGTATCGCTGGTGAATGTGGCGGGTGTCGGCGGCGGAATCAGCATCAGCCTGGTGCTGTTTGCGGCCATTGCTGTGTTTACGGTGATTATGGAAAAACGCCGCCACGGGCAGTTAGAGCAGGCGCCGATGATTGATAAGCCCGGCGTAGAGCGGTGGCTTACCGGCCCGTGGCCGTTGGTGGCCGGTGCGGTAGCACTGGCACTGCTGAACTTCGCAACGCTGGCACTGGCGGGGCGCCCATGGGGCATTACGGCAGCCTTTGCGCTGTGGGGGGCTAAAGGCTTTGAGCTAGTGGGTGGCGATGTTAGCCAGTGGGGCTATTGGCAAGCGCCGGGCAACGCCGCCGCGTTAGAAGCCAGCGTGTGGAGCGACATTACCACGGTAATGAACGTAGGCATTATGCTGGGGGCGCTGGCGGCGGCAAGCTTGGCAGGCCGTTTTGCACCTAACTTCCGTATCCCGTTTAAATCCGTACTGGCCGCCGTGATTGGCGGCATTCTGCTGGGCTACGGGGCACGCTTAGCGTTTGGCTGCAACATTGGCGCTTACTTCAGTGGTATTGCGTCCGGCAGCTTGCATGGCTGGGTATGGATGGTTGCGGCTTTCGCCGGGAATATGGTGGGGGTTAAGCTGCGCCCGTTTTTCTTTGACGGCGTGGAAGGGCGCAAGCCTGTTGCCAAAAGCTGTTAATGCCTAATACCGCGTGATTGTTGATTAACGTGGCGATGTTAATGCCCCGGCGCGGTTCCTAACCGACAGCGCTGGGGCATTTTCGTTTAAACGGGGGGCGCCATAGTGGGATGACCAGTTTAGCCGAGTGATTCTGTACAGCGCAGTGTGTGCCGGGGCAGGCTAATCGTATGTTTTGTGAGTAAAAAATAAAGAGCGGGAGCAGTGGTGGGTGCTTGACGTTTGCACTGCTAGTCACACAGGCATAGATGCTGTTGTAAAAATACAACATTGGCTACGTTAAACACCTCTCCGTGGTACATTACTACATTTGGTGGCACTGTCGGCGCTTTGTTGCTGTGCAGTAAAGCGCCGACAGTGCCAGCATGAAACACAGTGTATCGATATATAAAGTAGAGAGCGCTCATGACCACCCCAAATAAACGCCCCTTGTACCTTCCTTACGCTGGTCCTTCTTTACTCGAAATGCCGCTATTGAACAAAGGCAGCGCGTTTACTCAAGAAGAGCGGCTGGCCTTTAATTTGATGGGTTTACTGCCCCAAAAAGTAGAAACCATTGATGACCAGCTAGAGCGGGCGTACCGCCAGTACCAGCAGTGCAATAGCGACCTTGAAAAGCATATTCATCTGCGCGCTATCCAAGACGATAACGAAACGCTTTACTTCCGTTTGGTTTCTCAGCACTTAGAAGAGATGCTGCCGATTATCTATACGCCTACGGTGGGGAAGGCGTGCCAGGAGTTCTCTAACATTTACCGCAACCACCGGGGGCTGTTTATCAGCTATCCGGATCGCGAGTATTTGGATGATATTCTGCGCAGTGCCACCAAAGATAACGTCAAAGTGATCGTGGTGACCGATGGCGAGCGGATTCTAGGCTTAGGTGACCAGGGTATCGGCGGCATGGGAATCCCCATTGGTAAGCTGGCGCTGTATACCGCCTGCGGCGGCATTAGCCCGGCGTATACACTGCCGATCATGATTGATGTGGGCACCAATAATAAAGCACTGCTGGATGACCCGATGTATATGGGCTGGCGCCATGAGCGGGTAGGGCAAGAAGAGTACGACGCCTTTATGGCGGAGTTTATTACCGCTGTGAAACGTCGTTGGCCTAACGTGCTACTGCAGTTTGAGGATTTCGCCCAGGCCAACGCGGTGCCACTGCTGGAGCGCTACCGTGATGAGCTATGCTGCTTCAACGACGATGTGCAGGGCACCGCTTCTGTGGTGGTGGGCACCCTGATGGCGGCATGCCAGGCCCGTGAAGAAACGATCGCCCAGCAGCGTGTGGTGTTTGTCGGCGGCGGTTCAGCGGGCTGCGGCATTGCTGAGCAGGTGATTGTGTCGATGCAAGCCGAGGGGTTGACGGAAAGCGAGGCGCGCGCACGCATTTTTGTCGTTGATCGTGAAGGCTTAATGACATCGGATCAGTCTTGGCAGCGGGATTTCCAACGCCGCTTAGCCCACGACCCTGGGTTAGTGGCTGGCTGGAACGGCCAAGGCTTGGAAGAGACCATCGCTCACATTAAACCGACGGTGTTGATTGGCGTATGTGGCCAGCGGGGCATCTTCACCGAGCAGGTGGTGCGCACCATGCATGCGGGCTGCGAGCACCCGGTCATTATGCCGCTTTCGAACCCCACCTCTCAGGCAGAGGCCGTCCCCGAAGACGTTATTCGCTGGACCGATGGCCAAGCACTGGTCGCCACCGGTAGCCCCTTTGCGCCGGTGGTGCATAACGGGCGCACTTACCCCATCGCCCAGTGCAACAATGCCTATATTTTCCCCGGCATTGGCCTGGGTGTAGTGGCAGCGCGCGCGAGCCGTGTTACGGATGAGATGTTAATGAGCGCTTCCCGTGCGCTTGCACGCGAGGCGCCGATTGTTAAAGAGGGTAAAGGTGCGCTGTTGCCGCCGCTGTCGCGTATCCGCGATATCAGTAAATCGATTGCTTTTGAGGTGGCGGCGCAAGCACAGCAAAACGGCGTGGCGCTCAAAACCAGCGGTACGGAGCTGCGTGAGCGGATTGAAAGCGCGAGCTGGTCGCCGGAGTACCGTACCTACCGCCGTCGCGCGTTCTAATTGTAGAAGCGACGCCTGAACGCAAAAAAAAGCCCCCACCGAGGTGGGGGCATGCAAGCATTGGTAGGTTTTACCCTTAGGCTGCGCCGATCATTTTGCGCAGCACGTAGTGAAGGATACCACCGTGGCGGTAGTAAGCCAGTTCGTTGACCGTATCAATTCGGCACTTGGCATCAACGGTACGTTCGCCGTCACCGTTTTTGATCACGACTTGCACTGTGCCACCGGGGCTTAAATCGCTTAAGCCAGCGATAGAAACCTCCTCATCGCCGGTCAGCCCTAGCGTTTCGCGGCTTTCTCCTTCGGGGAACTGCAGCGGTACTACTCCCATGCCGATTAGGTTAGAGCGGTGAATGCGCTCGAAGGATTCGGCAATCACCGCGCGCACGCCTAATAAGCGCGTGCCTTTGGCCGCCCAATCCCGCGAGGAGCCGGTGCCGTACTCTTTACCTGCAATAACCACCAGCGGTACGCCTTCCTCTTTGTACTTCATGGCGGCGTCGTAAATCGCCATCTGTTCCCCGCTAGGTACGTGGCGCGTTTCGCCGCCCACCACGCCATCCAGCATCTCGTTTTTAATGCGCACGTTGGCGAAGGTGCCGCGCATCATCACTTCATGGTTGCCACGACGAGAGCCGTAGGAGTTAAAGTCAACGGGCTTTACACCGTGCTCCTGCAAGTAACGTCCAGCAGGGCTGTCAGGTTTAATAGAACCAGCAGGTGAGATGTGGTCGGTGGTCACTGAGTCGCCCAGCATGGCGAGTACTCGGGCGCCCTTCACATCTTCAATAGCGTCGGGTTCGCGCTGCATGCCTTCAAAGAAAGGCGGGTGCTGGATGTAGGTTGACTCCGGCCACTGGTAAACCTTACTTTCGGGAACCTTGATTGCTTTCCAAGTATCGTCGCCTTCAAACACCGCGCCGTACTCTTTACGGAACATCTCTGTATTGACTTTCTCAACCGCGCCTGCGATATCCGCTTGAGAAGGCCAGATATCTTTCAGGTACACCGGGCTGCCGTCGTCATCATGGCCCAGTGGGTCGGTGGTTAAGTTGCACTGCACGTTGCCTGCCAGCGCGTAAGCAACCACTAGGGGCGGTGAGGCCAGCCAGTTGGTTTTAACTAGCGGGTGAACGCGACCTTCAAAGTTACGGTTACCCGAGAGCACCGAGGCAACGGCTAAGTCACCGTTGTTAATCGCGGTTTCAATCTCATCGGGCAGCGGCCCCGAGTTACCGATACAGGTAGTGCAGCCATAGCCGACGAGGTTAAAGCCCAGGGCGTTCAGGTCGTCGCTTAAATTGGCTGCGGCCAAATAGTCGGTGACGACTTTAGAGCCGGGCGCGAGCGAGGTTTTCACCCAGGGTTTGGTGGTTAAGCCTTTTTTACGTGCGTTGCGGGCCAGCAGCCCTGCCGCCATCATCACGCTGGGGTTGGAGGTGTTGGTACAGGAGGTAATCGCGGCAATGACCACCGCCCCAGGGTCAAGGTTGAAATCTTGGTCGTTGAGTTTTACGTCTTGGCTGGTGTCATGCTTAAAGCTACGATCAGCGCCCACCGCGGTTTGCCCGCCTTCTGAGGAGAGCTTCCCTTTTGCGGTTGAATCGGCGTTGGTGTCCTCTTGCATGAACTTGTCGAAGGCTCCCGCCATATCCTTTAGTGCCACCCGGTCTTGGGGGCGTTTAGGGCCTGCGAGGCTTGCTTCTACTTCGGTCATGTCCAGGCTGAGAGAGTCGGTGAAGATCGGCTCATCATCTGGCTCGCGCCACAGGCCCTGGGCTTTGCTGTACGCCTCTACCAAAGCAACCTGCTGGTCTTCACGGCCGGTTAAGCGCAGATAGTTGAGTGTTTCGTCATCCACGGGGAAGAAGCCGCAGGTGGCGCCATATTCAGGAGCCATGTTGGCAATCGTCGCTCGGTCAGCTAATGGCAGGTCTTTTAGGCCATCGCCGTAGAACTCAACAAATTTACCTACCACGCCTTTTTTGCGCAGCATTTCGGTAACAGTAAGCACTAGGTCGGTGGCGGTAATGCCTTCGCGCAGCTTGCCGGTCAGCTTGAAGCCAATGACCTCGGGTATCAGCATGGAGACTGGCTGGCCCAGCATGGCGGCTTCGGCTTCGATGCCGCCCACACCCCAACCCAGTACGCCTAGGCCGTTAATCATGGTGGTGTGAGAATCGGTGCCAACGAGGGTGTCTGGGTAGGCAAGGGTTTTGCCGTCCTCCTCTTTCGTCCATACGGTGCGGCCTAGGTACTCCAGGTTAACCTGGTGACAAATGCCGGTGCCAGGGGGCACAACGCTGAAGTTATCAAACGCCTGCTGGCCCCAGCGCAGAAACTCGTAGCGCTCGCCATTGCGCTGCATTTCGATGTCGACGTTCTCTTGGAACGCTGCTGCGTTGCCAAACTTGTCGACCATGACCGAGTGGTCGATGACCAAGTCAACGGGGGAAAGGGGGTTGATACGTGCGGGATCTTCGCCAAGCTTTTCAACGGCGGCGCGCATCGATGCTAAATCTACAACGCCGGGTACGCCAGTGAAATCCTGCATCAACACCCGCGCAGGGCGGTAGCCGATTTCGCGGCTGGATTTCGCCTCTTTTTGCCAATCTACCAGCGCCTGCATGTCGTCGACGTCGACACTTTCATCATCGGCAAAGCGCAGTTGGTTTTCGAGTAGAATTTTGAGCGTTTTGGGAAGCCGGTCGATATTGCCGAGGGCTTCAGCGGCTTTGGGCAGGCTGTAATAGTGGTACGTCTGGCTGCCCACTTCTAACGTATGCTGCGTATCGGGTATCTTGCTCATGGCCTTCTCCTCTGATTGCTTGGCGTTAGCGACGTAACACGCTACGCGCGATGGTCACTGCTGTCTCCAGTATGGCCCACCCTAATAATAGTGTTGTCATTAGTGTCGTCTTCTACCCTCAGTACATGGTGTTTCATCCATGCCTTTCAAGCCATCTTTGCCTAATGGCCTAGGTTAACCCTTGTAATTGCTTGTACTTGACGCCATTTCAGGCAGACTCTCTTTCAACAAATTCTGGCAACGAACTCTGCCCAATTGTGACCAAAGGTGGTGTCATGGAAACGCGTCATGAACGTTTGATTATTTTGGGTTCCGGCCCTGCCGGTTATACCGCGGCGGTGTATGCCGCACGCGCTAATTTAAAGCCGCTGCTGATTACCGGTTTGCAGGCGGGTGGCCAATTGACCACCACAACCGATGTGGATAACTGGCCTGGCGATGCCCAGGGGGTGCAAGGGCCAGAGTTGATGGAGCGTATGAAGCAGCACGCCGAGCGCTTTAACACCGAAGTGCTGTTTGATCACATCAACGAGGTCAGCTTAGGTGAAAAACCGTACACCTTGAAAGGGGATAGCGGTATTTACACCTGCGATGCGCTGATTATTGCCACCGGTGCCAGCGCGCGTTACCTCGGCTTGCCCACTGAGCAGCAGTTTATGGGCCAAGGAGTGTCGGCTTGCGCCACCTGCGATGGTTTCTTCTACCGTAACCAGGAAGTGATTGTGGTGGGTGGGGGCAATACCGCCGTTGAGGAAGCGCTGTACCTTTCCAACATCGCTTCAAAGGTCACCTTGGTACACCGCCGCGACACGCTGCGGGCAGAAAAAATCCTTCAGGACAAGCTGTTCGAGAAAGCGGAGGCGGGCAAAATTGCCCTCGAATGGTTCTATGAAGTGGAAGAGGTGCTGGGCGATAACAGCGGTGTTACCGGTGTGCGGGTAAAATCGACCAAAGATGGCGCTACCAAAGAGATTCACGCGCCTGGGCTGTTTATCGCCATTGGCCATAGCCCTAACACAGGCATTTTTGAAGGCCAGCTTGAAATGAACGGCGGCTATATCAAGGTGAACTCTGGCCTGGAAGGCAACGCAACTGCCACCAGCGTGCCGGGCGTGTTTGCCTGTGGTGATGTGATGGATCATATCTATCGCCAAGCCATTACCTCGGCAGGCAGCGGCTGTATGGCAGCACTGGATGCTGAACGCTATTTAGACGGTATCGCGTAATTTAGCAGTGTTAGTTTAGTCACCGTATTTAGTTATGAAATGCTCATCCATGTTGGCAGAAAAAAGTTAGCAGTGGATGGGCGTATCATCTACCCGTAACCGACCAAACTGGCTAAGCACAAGTTTTCGGCCTGCATTGCTCTGCGTGCATAGCGTAAAACTCCCGTTATACCCGCTTGTTTGCCCCAGTGAATTATAGCTAACGCGCCGCCAGCCTCGGCTGTATTTAATCGTTGTGCTGTCCTGTGCAGGAAAAATCCGTACGATATCGTCATGCCGGATAGGGCGAGAGAGATCGTTTGTCAGCACCATAATGGCCTCACTCCAATTGTGGGTACAAGCACTTCTGCTGGGGTCGGCAGGGCAAACCGTGACGCTGGTGCGGTGGGTAATTGCTGTGTTTCGTGCTAGCGAAAAAGCGGTTTGCATTCTGTTAATATCGCTGATGAGGGCCGTGTTGCGGCCAAACGCTTGAAAGTTAGGTATTCCCCACGCTGCTAACGCCGCTATTAGCAGCAGCGCAATGGTGAGTTCGATCAACGTGAATCCCTTGTTGCTGTTATTAGCAAAGCCATGTTGGAAAAGCATATTACCTCCTGGCCATTGGCTTTTAGTGGGCTGTCGATGTAGTGGCGTGGGGGAGCGCAAGTGGCTTTTGCTTTTCATCCTAGAGGGCGTTAATGGTTTTTTATGTAAGCCAAAACGGACAAGATTTGTGAGCGATTTCTTAATTATCGGCGGTGGGGTCATCGGTATGATGACATCGCTGCAGCTAGCGGATGCGGGTCAGAGCGTCACGCTGGTAGAGCGTGGCACGTGTGGAAAAGAGGCGTCTTGGGCAGGAGGGGGCATCGTCTCACCGCTGTACCCGTGGCGTTATGCGCCGCCGGTTTCCCAGCTGTCGCGGTGGTCGGAAGGGGTCTATCCAACACTAGCGCTGCGTTTACTAGAAGAGACGGGCATTGACCCCGAGTATCGCCAAAAAGGGCTGCTGTACCTGAACGTCGACGACGATGACGCTGCTTTGGGCTGGGCGCGCCAGCTGGGTAAGCCCCTTGAGCGTGTCGACGCTGCTTTTGTCCACCAAAAAGAGCCCCAGGCAGCTGCACCTGAGGGTAACGCACTTTGGATGCCAACCCTGGGTAGCGTGCGTAACCCGCGCTTGGGGCAGGCGCTGCGGGCGCGTTTAGCCGCAATGCCCGGCGTAACGCTCGTTGAGCAGTGTGCGGTAAGCGGGTTCATTAAGCACGAAGGCAGGGTCGCCGGCGTGGCTACTAGCCAGGGCGATAGGCGAGCCGAGCGGTTGGTGGTGTGCGGCGGTGCTTGGACGGCCCAATTATTAGCTGAGCTAGGTGTTCAGCTACCGGTGCGCCCGGTGAAGGGACAAATGATTGCGTATCAGGCGCCGCCGGGGTTAGTGCAGCGGGTTATTTTAAAGGATGGCCGGTATGTCATTCCGCGCAGCGATGGCTTGATCTTGGTAGGGTCGACCCTGGAAGAGGCAGGGTTTGATAAAACCACCGACGCTGAAGCGCTGGCCTCGCTCAAGAAAAGTGCCGAAGGCATTGTGCCTGCGCTTGCCAAGCTGCCTGTTGCCCACCACTGGGCAGGCCTGCGGCCAGGCTCGCCTGAGGGGTTGCCCTTTATTGGCGCGCTGCCCGGTTGGCCCAATGTTTACGTGAATGCGGGGCACTACCGTAATGGTTTGGTGCTTGCTCCAGCGTCTACCCATGTGCTGGTCGACCAGTTGCTGGGGCGTGAAGCATTGATCGACCCGACGCCCTTTCAGCCGACCGCTAAGCGGTTAACGGCATAAACCGTCAACGCTACTTTTTGGCCGTGCTAGTCGCGGTTCTCTTTGTCCTGCTGCTCTTGCAGGAAACGGTCGCGATGGGCGCTGGAGCAAAACCACTGTTCGTTGTCGCGTAGCGCTTCATCTTCGGGTACGTGCACCTCGCACCAGCGGCAGCGCACCATTTGGCCGCCTTCGTGGCGTTTTAGGGTGCTTTGTTCGTGAGAGAGCCGACGTTCGCGGTAGAGGCCATACAGCTTCAAACCGGCATAAAAAATAACGGCAAAAATAATCAGCCGAATAATCAAAAGGTTCATCCTTTTTCTGCTCCCATGGTGGGATGTGACAAGGGCAAGCGACATATGCGCACCGCATGGCCTTTGCCAGTTGGCGAGCCTTGCGGGACAATGCACCTAGTAAGGTGCCACTCAGTCCTAAAGATTCTCAAGAGATTTTAACGCCCATGCAAGACTTAACGCTGGTTATGGCCCAACTCGACCCTTTAGTGGGAGATATTCCCGGCAATGCTGCCCGCGCAATTGAAGCCGTGCGTGAAGCGAGGATCGAGCATGGGGCGGATATAGTCGTTTTTCCAGAGCTGTTTTTATCCGGCTACCCACCGGAAGATCTGTTACTGCGACCCTCCATGGAAGCTCGCCTGCGTGAAGCGCGGGCCAAAATGGCGGAAAAAATCGCTCGGGATGTGCTAGTGATTATCGGCTACCCAGGCGTGCGGGAAGGCAAATGCTACAACTTGGCAGGCGTGCTGTATAACGGCCAGTGGGAAGCCGAGTACGCCAAGCAGGCACTGCCCAACTATCAAGTATTTGACGAGCAGCGCTACTTCACATCGGGCACCCAGCCCCTGGTATACGAGCATAAAGGCGCTAAGCTTGGGTTGTTGATTTGTGAAGACCTATGGAAAGGCACGCCAGTCCAAGCCGCCCGAGACGCAGGCGCTGAGGTGCTCATCAGCTTAAACGCCTCGCCTTACCACCAAGACAAGCCCGCCGAACGGCTGCGCCTGTTAGCCGAGCACGCCCAAGATGTACAGCTGCCGATTATTTATGTGAATACCATCGGTGGTCAGGATGAGCTGGTATTCGACGGCGGCTCTAGCTGTGTGGATGCCCAAGGCCAGCTGAAGGTACTTGCCCCTTATTGGCAGGTGGGGTTGATGCCGGTTCAGCTGTTGCAAACCAGCGCCACGACCTGGGAGCCCCAGGCGGGAGAGATTGAGCCCGATGTGGCGCCGGAAGAGAGCCTCTACTGCGCGCTTGTCACTGGCCTGCGAGACTACGTTAATAAAAGCGGCTTTGAAGGCGTGGTGCTCGGGCTTTCCGGTGGCATTGATTCGGCGCTTTCCCTGGCGATTGCTGTCGATGCGCTAGGCCCGCAGCGGGTGCAGGCGGTCATGATGCCCTACCATTACACGGCGGATATCTCTAAGCAAGATGCCGCAGAGCAAGCCCAGATGCTCGGCGTGCATTACGATGTCATGCCCATTGAACCCATGGTTGAGGCGTTTATGGGGACGCTGGCGGAAAGCTTTGCGGGCACCGAACGGGATACCACCGAAGAGAACCTGCAGTCTCGCTGCCGTGGTGTGCTGTTGATGGCCATCTCCAACAAGAAAGGCCTGATGGTATTAACGACGGGCAATAAAAGTGAAATGGCGGTGGGCTATGCGACGCTTTACGGCGACATGGTCGGCGGCTATAACGCCATTAAAGATGTGTATAAAACCTGGGTGTATCGCTTGTCGCGCTGGCGTAATACGCAGTCGCCGGCCATCCCTGAGCGGGTGATTGAACGCCCACCCAGTGCCGAGCTAGCGCCGGATCAGCAAGATAGTGATTCGCTGCCTGATTACGATGTGCTGGACGCCATTTTAGTACGCTACATCGAAGGCGATATGAGCGCTGAGGCGATTATTGCGGCAGGTTTTGACCATGAAGATGTGTATAAAGTGGTCAAACTTGTCGACCGCTGTGAGTACAAGCGCCGGCAAGCGCCAGTAGGGGTGCGGGTGACACCAAGGGGCTTTGGGCGTGACCGGCGCTACCCCATTGTTAACGGCTGGCAGCCGGGCGAGTAGATGTCTGTATCGACATTGACGGGTTAAGTGAGCGTGGGCGGAGGTGCTAGGCAGTAGTTAGCCATCTCCGCTGCCGCCACCGGCTTACAAAAGTAATAGCCTTGGTAGGCGTGGCACTGGTGGTCGTTTAAGCACTTCCAGTGCTCCATGGTTTCTACCCCTTCAGCAATCACATTAAGCCCCAGCGAGCGGCCCATGGCGATAATGGTTTCTACAATCGCCATATCGTCTGCGTCATGATGTAGGTCGCGGACAAACGATTGGTCAATTTTGATCTGGTCCAAGGGTAGCCGTTTTAAATACTGAAGCGACGAGTAACCAGTGCCAAAGTCGTCCATCGCGAAACTGATGCCAAGCGCTTTCAGCTGGTACATGCGGGCAATGATATCGTCGATTTTGCCGATCACCGTGCTTTCAGTGAGTTCCAGTTTAAGCTTGTGCGGTGACGCGCCGCTTACCTCAAGGGCGTGAGCTACATCGTCTACAAAGGTAGGCTGCTGGAACTGCTTGGCGCTCACATTAACTGCTAACACTAAATCTTTGGTGTGCTCATCGGCTTGCCAGGCGACCAACTGCTCGCAGGCAGCGTGAAGTACCCAATTGCCAATGGGTACAATGAGTCCTGTCTCTTCCGCCAGGGGAATAAACGCGCCCGGAGAAACAAAGCCGCGGGTGGCGTGCTGCCAGCGAATCAAGGCTTCA
Organism: Halomonas sp. GFAJ-1; assembly: GCA_002966495.1. NCBI lineage: Bacteria > Pseudomonadati > Pseudomonadota > Gammaproteobacteria > Oceanospirillales > Halomonadaceae > Halomonas > Halomonas sp. GFAJ-1. The sequence goes on along the minus strand of CP016490.1, from coordinate 476,405 downwards.
GCACCAATGGCGCTACCCTGGCTATCCACCTGAATCTGATAAACCAGCACAAACTCTTTGTTCTCGATAGCCAAGCGCAGGTCTCGCTCAAGCTCAGTGCGACTTTCAAGCTGAGCCTGAACCGCAGGGTCATAAAACCGGATACTGTTCTGACCCGCGCGCTTAGCAAAATGAACCGCTGAATTCGCATACTGAAATAGGCTATCTACGCTATCGTCAATACCCTTAAACAGTACAAGCCCTTGGCTAACGTTTAAGAACTGGTAATGACCATCTAGGCAGTAAGGCTGGGTAAGTGTGTGCGCTACCTGGCTAGCGAACAGCTCTGCTTTTTCGGCGGCTTTCAACTTGTCGCTATCTAATCCGTCGATGATGATGGCAAATTCATCCCCATTTAAGCGCCCAATGGTGGCAGACTGTTGCCCAAGGTTTTGGAGCCGTTCAGCCATTTGATTGAGAAGCTCATCGCCTGCTTGGTGACCAGTGCTATCGTTTATGCGCTTGAATTCATCTACATCCACGTATGCGAGCGCACCATAGGTGTTGGTTTGGCTGTTGGTTTCCAGTGAGTGTTGAAGGTGCTCTTTCATTAAACGCCAGTTGGGCAGGCCGGTGAGCGAGTCGTAATAGGCCAACTGATGCACCTGGCGCTCAGCGTGACGACGCTTCTGCTCTGTATCGCGTAATGAGAGGAGCGCCACCGCGATACGCTGAAGTGGCCCAATATGCTTCCGGCTTAATCGTTCTACGCGCTGCAAATCGGGCAGCGGTTGGTGGTTATCAGAAAGCGCTAAGATGGCATCGCCGACGGTTATTAAGCGTCGGTTAATCCGCCATGCTGCGAATAAGGCTGCGCTAATCAGCAGTGCAAAAAGGCCCAGACCAATCCAGAGAATGGAGGCACGCGTGTTAGTCAGCGCACTGTAAGACTCACGATGCCGAGCACTGGCGCGTAACGTGAGTTCCTCAAATATCTGCTGTGAAAATAGATTAAACGTAGTGAAGTGGCGCTGTGCCTCTTGGAGGTAAAAGCTAGGCTCACCCTGATTAAGGGTCGCTGCTTCGTTGGCCATACTGATAAAACTTCGGTATTGATGAAACACGCGTTGCAGAGCATCAGCGCTTTCTTGACTGAGGTCGAAAATAAGGGGGGATGTCGCCAGCCGGTCAATGTTGTTCCTTATTTGAGTAAGTTCTTGGTTAATAACGCCATATTCGGCGTAACGCTGCATGGCACTTAAATTGACATCCTCAACGCGGCTGAGTACGTCCGTCATCCGCTGGTGAAGATCGCCCAGTTGACGATCAAAGGTAGCCATCTGTACCAACGTATCTAAATCGTTAGCTTGTAGCTGGTGATTTTGCAGCGACTCTTCTTGAGATACTTGTAGTGCAATGATTAGTAGCAAAACGGCAGGCAATACAATCATTAAAATAGGCAGTAAAAATACCATCAGAAGGCTTTTAGAGGGCTTCATCATAACCTCGTGAATCAGGCTTAAGCGTGGCATCTTGCATAAGGATGCCACGCTTGCACTCAATAGCTAGCGGCTGGGTTAGTGTTATATTGGTTAATTATTATTAGAAACTTTCCCATTCAGGCTCAGCCGCCTGTTTGTTTGAGGGGAGTACGTGGGCAGCCTTATTCTGAAGGGCATGATTAGGGCGAAGAGGTGCGGCTGGCTGGGCCGCGCTCGCAGGTAGTTTGAAAACCCCCATCGCATGGAGTAGTTGGTGGGCATTTTGACGCAGGTTGTTGGCAGCCGTTGCGCTCTCTTCTACCAGGGCGGCGTTTTGCTGGGTAACCTGGTCCATCTCTGTGACGGCTTGCCCTACTTCTTGTACACCTGCACTCTGTTCAGCGCTGGCGTGGCTGATCTCTTGCATAATGCTGGTCACGCGGGCGATGGCAGCGACAATCTCTTCGGTGGATTTACTGGCTTCTTCGGCGCGTTCATTACCGTGATTAACGCGCTCCAGGTTGCTGGAAATAAGCTTATTAATTTCGCGAGCGGCGTCGGCGCTACGCTGAGCTAACTTGCGCACCTCTTCTGCCACCACTGCAAAGCCGCGGCCATGTTCTCCGGCACGTGCTGCTTCTACTGAGGCGTTTAGCGCCAATATGTTGGTTTGAAAAGCAATCGAGTCAATGGTGGAAATAATGCCAGCGATCTCCTGCGAGCTCTTGTTCAGGTCATTCATCGTGGCGACGACTTGATGGACGGCTTCGCCACCCTGGGTGGCGGTTTTAGAAGCACTGGTCGCTTCTTGGCTGGCTTGGGCAGAGTTATCGGCGTTTTGCTTCACCGTGCTGTTGAGTTCTTCCATCGCTGAGGCCGTTTCCGCTAGGGCGCTCGCCTGCTGTTCGGTACGTGATGCAAGATCATTGTTGCCTTCAGCGATTTGCTCGCTATTGGAGGCAACCGCTTCGGCAGAGGCGCGTACCTGGGTCACAATATCTTGCAATTGCTTTGCCATCACCACCTGGGACGCCATGATGCTGTGGTTGTCGCCTTTCTTTAAACGGCCTTTAGTCGCCAGCTCGCCGCGGCCAATGGCTTCAGCAAAAGCTTTTACCTCATGAGGCTCTGCGCCCAGCTCACGTAACAGTTGACGAGATAAAAACACGGCAATTAAGCCACCCACTAATAGTGCAAATAGCGTCAACCCTAGCATCTGCAGCTGAAAGCCTGACGCCGTATCGCGCGCCTCCGCTGTGGTGGCGTTGTTAATCTGCTCTTGTAAATCAATAAACTGATTAATGCGGTTTAACCACTCTGTGTAAGCGGGCCCGGCCTGTTCAAGCATCAGCCGTTGGGCGTTGTCATATTCGCCCGCTTGACGGGCGCTGATGACCTGGTCGGCAAGCTCGTGAGTAGCTGTTTTCTGCTCGTTAATACTGCTGAGTAGGCTCTGTTCTTGTGCACTTCCCGTGTATTCACTGGTCACCTGTGACATGCCGGCTGACGCCGTGTCGTAGGCATCGCGCAAGCGCTCGATTTCACTTCCCAGCGCATTAAGATTGCCATCACCGGCAGTTATCACGATATCTCGCAGCACAATGGCACGGTCATGCACGCTGCCACGCCAGTCCACCGCCAAGCGTTGTTTAGCGCCGTTCACATCGTTAATCGACGTGAGGCCACGGTCGATTTGATTAACTTGGTAAATGCCTGCGCTTGTGAGAATAACCAGCAGTGCCAGCAGTGCCGAAAAGGCGATAGTTAGCCGGGTGCTGATTTTCATGGCGTTGAAACGAGATGCTGAGGACAACATTGAGCCTGCTCCCTAGGCGCCGTTGAGGCACTTTATCATGTAGTTGGAATTATTATAGGTTTTTGTACAACTCTTTGTATATGTTTTGTGTAAATAATCCATAGGAGCATTTTATTCTCGTATAGATAAGTTTTTGTTAATTAAGTTTTTATTGATTAAGCTTTTGTGCGATAAAGCAAAAAACCACGCCGAGGCGTGGTTTTTAAAGTTGTACAAGGACTAAGCTAATAGCAGGTGCAGACAGCCTCTCAATTGCTTCTGCCGTGTTTGGGTACGAAGCGACTGCCACGTAGTTGCGCATGGTCGGGGGCATTCTCCCGCAATACGGCGAGCACTTCGCTGGCGCGGTCATCCATCCCCAGCCCTTTATAACCCTCTACCATCGTGGCGAGGGCGTCGCGGGTGGCGGTCGCTTCGGGGTAGCTCTCTATAACCCAGCGGCCCCGCTCAACGGCGGCTAAGTAAGCGCCGCGGCGTAAATAGTAGTCAGCAACGTGTAGCTCGTGCTGAGCCAGCAGTTCACGCAGGTAAACGATACGCTGCTGAGCATCGGGGGCGTATTGGCTTTGCGGGAAACGCTGAATCAGCTCACGGAAATCGTTATACGCATCCCGGGAGGCGCCCAAATCGCGCTTTGAAATATCGATTAAGCGCAGCCGCTCCAGGCTAAAGCGCCCGGCTTGCCAAGCGGAAAGGCCGCGCAAATAGTAGGCGTAATCAACCTGGGGATGGTCAGGATGCAAGCGGATAAAGCGGCTAGCTGCAGCCCGGGCTTCTTCCCAGTTCTTGTTTTCGTAGTAGGCGTAAATGAGTTCAAGTTGCGCCTGCTCGGCATGTGGCCCGAAGGGGTAGCGGGTGTCGAGTGCTTCCAAGCGCTCAATGGCGATAGGGAAACGATTGCTATCTAGCGCCGTGCGCGCTAACTCATAAAGTTCGCGCTCTTGTACGCCCGCAAATTCATCATCCTCATCAGAGGTTGAGCCATTACTGGCACAGCCTGCTAAAAGGGCAAGGCTCAAGGCTAGGGCGCCAAAGCGGTTGGCAGCGGAAAAAACGCGCATCATCATCCTCGTTGCAAACAAGCCTCAATCACCGAAAAGCGACGATGGCCATAAGTAGAAATGGTAGAATAGGTCGCAGTTAGCCCACTATAAATCACCTCGACGCAAAACGCAGGCTTAGCGATGTTCTGAGTAACGTTTCGTCGGGTGCCGTTAAAGGAAAAGTTTTCATGCCATGGCTAGGTTTTTCGTGTATCGAAGAGGTGCTGCATGTCTCGTATCGTTGAAGCGACGCAGCGGGTACCGGCCACGCTAGCAGGCGCACGCTTTGACCAAGTCGCGGCGGAGTTGTTCAGTGACTACTCCCGCGAACGCCTGAAAGCGTGGATTAACGCCGGTGAATTAACGGTCGATGGCGCAAAACTAAAACCCAAAGCGAAGCTGCACGGTCACGAAATGCTGGTGCTTAAAGCGACCATTGAAGAAGATACGCGCTTTGAGCCCCAGGATATCCCGCTAGATATTGTCTACGAAGACGATGCGGTGATGGTAATTAATAAAGCTGCTGGCATGGTGGTGCATCCTGCAGCGGGAAATCCCGATGGCACCTTGTTGAATGCGCTACTGCATCATCATCCGGCGTTAGCGGAGGTGCCGCGGGCGGGGATCGTCCATCGCCTGGATAAAGACACCACTGGGTTGATGATGGTCGCCAAAACCCTGCCTGCCCAAACGGCGCTGGTCGAACAGCTCCAGGCGCGCAGCGTATCGCGTCAGTATGATGCAGTGGTGATTGGCAAGCCGGTAGCAGGTAGTACGATTGATGCGCCCATTGGCCGTCATCCGAAAGACCGTAAGCGTCAAGCGGTAACCACGGCGGGCAAGCCAGCGGTGACTCATTACCGCGTAGTGGAGCGTTTTCGCGCCCATACGCACGTGCGCTGCACGCTTGAAACCGGGCGTACTCACCAAATTCGCGTCCACATGGCCCATGCCCGCTACCCGCTGATTGGTGATCCGCTTTACAGCGGCCGTGCCAAACTGCCTCCGGGTGCCGCTGAGCCGTTAAAAGAGATTTTGCGTGAGTTTCCGCGCCAGGCGCTGCATGCCCGCAAACTGAGTTTTGTGCATCCGGTGAGTGGTGAAACACTTACTTTTCAGATCGATCTACCCGATGATCTGCTAATGTTGTTGGACTACCTGCGCGAAGACAACGAGACTATGCGATGAGCGATGCGTTTGATTTAAAGCCCACGCTGCTGTTACCCGACTGGCCCGCGCCTGCAAATGTACGGGCGTTCGTCACCACTCGGGAAACAGGGCCAAGCCAAGATGATTTTGCAGCGTTCAACCCAGCGACCCACGTAGGCGACAACACTGATCACGTCGCGCTGTGCCGTCGGTTGATGCATAAAGAGATCGGTGATGAGCGCCCGCTGTTATGGCTCAACCAAACCCATGGTGCGCGCGTGCAGCAGAGCTACCAAAGCGATACGCCGGAAGCCGATGCGGCGGTTGCCAGCAGCAACGACTATGCCTGCGTGGTACTGACGGCCGATTGCTTACCGGTACTGTTTTGTAACCGCCAAGGCACGCAAGTGGGGGTGGCCCACGCGGGCTGGCGAGGGTTAGCAGGCGGTGTGCTGGAAGCCACTGTCGCTGCGATGAACTGTGACCCTGACGATATTTTAGTGTGGCTAGGCCCTGCTATTTCTAACGCCCAGTTTGAGGTAGGCCCTGAGGTATACGGCGCGTTTGTCGCGGTACACCCTGAAACGGCGGACGCGTTTGATCACAGCCCCTATCGCCTGGGCCACTACATGGCAGACCTATATCGGCTCGCGCGCTTTCGTTTAGAGGCGCTGGGGATTCACCACATCAGCGGCGGGCATTTCTGTACCGCCTGCGAGTCGCGCTTTTACTCCCACCGCCGTGACAATGGCAACACCGGGCGCATGGCCAGTGTGATCTGGATCAACTAAGTAGCGCTATTCCTTTATGCTTGTGATGCGGCCCTCTTGAAATGTGTGGAACTGACGCCATTTAACTTGTCAAGCTAAACGTTTTTAGCACATTTAAGACACGTTATTGGGAGACACCGTGCGTCCAAACGCACGGCACCCCCAGGAGGTACTCCATGCGATTCGATAAATTTACTGCCAAGTTACAGGCCGCCATTTCTGAGGCGCAGTCCCTTGCGGTTGGGCACGGCCATAATCAGCTTGACCCTGCGCACTTGCTGCTGGCGCTGCTGGATACTAAAGACACCGGCGTTAAAGCTCTGGTTGAAAAAGCCGAGGGCAGCAGCTCGCGCCTGCGTGATGGTTTGGTGCAGCAGTTAGATAACTTACCCAAGGTAAGCCAGTTCGACGGGGATGTTCAGCCCTCCCGTGACTTCATCAAGCTATTCAACTTAACCGACCGGGAAGCGCAGAAGCGTGGTGACCAGTTCATCGCTTCTGAGCTGGTACTGCTGGCAGCGCTGGAAATGAATTCAGCGATTACCAAGTTGATGAAAGAGGCAGGGATTAACCGCAAATCCCTTGAAGCTGCGATTAACAGCCTTCGCGGGGGTGCTTCCGTTGACGATGCTAACGCTGAAGACCAGCGTGAAGCGCTTAACAAATACACCATGGACCTTACCCAGCGTGCGCTAGACGGCAAGCTGGACCCGGTGATTGGACGCGACGACGAAATCCGCCGCACGATCCAGGTGCTGCAGCGGCGCACCAAAAATAATCCGGTACTAATCGGTGAGCCAGGGGTGGGTAAAACCGCCATTGTCGAAGGGCTGGCGCAGCGTATTGTGAACGGCGAAGTGCCTGAAGGCCTGAAAGATAAGCGCGTTCTTTCGCTGGATATGGGCTCGTTATTGGCGGGCGCTAAGTTCCGTGGCGAGTTTGAAGAGCGTCTGAAAGCCGTGCTTAAAGAGCTTTCCCAGGAAGAAGGCCGGGTCATCCTGTTTATCGATGAGCTGCACACTATGGTGGGCGCGGGCAAGGCTGAAGGCGCGATGGATGCGGGCAACATGCTTAAGCCTGCGTTGGCCCGTGGTGAGTTGCACTGCGTGGGCGCTACAACGCTGGACGAGTACCGCAAATACATCGAAAAAGACGCCGCGCTGGAGCGCCGCTTCCAGAAGGTGCTGGTGGATGAGCCGTCTGAAGAAGATACGGTGGCTATTCTGCGCGGCTTGAAAGAGCGTTACGAGGTCCACCACGGTGTGGATATCACCGACTCTGCGATCATTGCGGCGGCGAAACTGTCTACTCGCTACATCACGGATCGGCAGTTGCCCGACAAAGCGATCGACTTGATCGATGAGGCGGCGTCACGTATCCGCATGGAGCTGGACTCCAAGCCTGAAGAGATGGATCGACTGGATCGTCGCCTAATCCAGCTGAAAATGGAGCGCGAAGCGCTTAAGAAAGAGACCGACGAAGCCACTAAGAAACGCCTTGACGCGTTGAACAACCAGATCCACGAGTTAGAGCGTGAATATGCTGACTTGGACGAAATTTGGAAAGCAGAGAAAGCCAGTATTCAAGGCGCAGCCCAGTTTAAAGCAGAGCTGGAGCAGGCGCGCATTGACCTTGAGCAGGCGCGTCGCCAGGGTGATTTAGGGCGTATGTCGGAAATTCAGTATGGCAAAATTCCGGCGCTTGAGAAAAAGATTAGCGAAGCAGGGGAAGGCGAGGCGGATACGGCCAGCCACCAGCTGCTGCGCTCTAACGTCACCGAAGAAGAGATTGCAGAAGTGGTCTCCCGCTGGACAGGCATTCCCGTCTCCAAAATGTTGGAAGGCGAGCGGGATAAGCTGTTGCGCATGGAAGAGGCGCTGCATGAGCGGGTCATCGGCCAGCATGAAGCGGTAGAGGCGGTGGCTAATGCCGTACGCCGTTCCCGGGCGGGTCTTGCCGACCCCAATCGACCCAACGGCTCGTTCTTGTTCCTCGGCCCCACCGGGGTGGGTAAAACAGAACTATGTAAATCGCTGGCTAACTTCCTGTTCGATACGGAAGAAGCGATGGTGCGTATCGACATGTCGGAGTTTATGGAGAAGCACTCCGTGGCGCGTTTGATTGGTGCACCCCCAGGCTACGTGGGTTACGAAGAGGGTGGCTACTTAACCGAAGCGGTGCGCCGTAAGCCCTACTCGGTGCTGTTGCTAGATGAAGTGGAAAAGGCGCATCCGGATGTGTTTAATATCCTGCTGCAAGTGCTCGAAGATGGCCGCTTGACCGATGGGCAAGGCCGTACGGTGGATTTCCGTAATACCGTGATCGTCATGACCTCCAACATGGGCTCGGATATTATCCAGCGCATGGGCGGTGATGATAACGACTATGAGGTCATGAAGAGCACGGTCATGGAGGTGGTGGGTAATCACTTCCGCCCTGAGCTGATTAACCGTATTGACGAAGTGGTGGTGTTTCACGCGCTGGGTCAAACGCAAATTCAGGCCATTGCCGGTATTCAGTTGGAGCGTTTGAAAGCACGCTTAGCGGAACATGATTTGAGCCTTGAGATCAGCGATGACGCCATGGCCCAGCTGGCGGTCGTCGGTTTCGATCCAGTGTATGGGGCAAGGCCGCTCAAGCGGGCGATTCAAAGCCGGATTGAGAACCCGTTGGCCCAAGATCTGCTGGCAGGTAAGTATGCCCCCGGCGATACTATTCATATCAGCGCGGGTGAAGGGAAATTAATATTTGAGTAATGCATGCGTGGTTACACGCTTAGGCAAGTGATCGCCCTGCGCAATTGAATAGGGCAAAAGCCCCGTTAGCTCTGCTAGCGGGGCTTTTTTAATGGCTTACGGCGACGTTTGTTGCGTTTGTCTTGATCGGAGGTTGACAGGCTGAGGGCGCTAATGGAATCTTGTGGGTTCCTGATTTGCGGGCGCGGAACCAACGGGCAACCCCTAATCCCCGCGCGAAGGGTAGGCAATGGCCTTTACCCGCCGAAGGACTTCCGGGTTTGGGCTAACCGCCCAACCTGGCCAACGCCCCGACACGGCAAACCGCCGTGTGAGGGAGCCACTGATTTATATCGCAATAAATGAGTGCTTCCGATGAGAGTGCAGGCCCTAACCGGGCCATATGCCAGGGTTTGGCATCAGGTGCCGGCAAGGGCCGGCAGCGGCATACCGCCGCACTCGACACCGCAGGATGTCCTGCGGATCGCACTCGAGACCTCTAGGGGAGAAATACAGTGGAACTGCTTTCCGGCGCAGATATGATCGCCCGCTTCTTACAAGATGAGGGCGTTGAGTACATTTATGGTTATCCCGGCGGCGCAGCGCTGCACATTTATGATGCGCTGTTCCGTCAGGACAAGGTGAAGCACATTCTTGTGCGTCACGAACAGGCAGCGACTCATGCGGCCGACGGTTATGCCCGTGCTTCCGGCAAGCCTGGAACCGTGCTGGTGACCTCTGGCCCTGGCGCTACCAATGCGGTCACCGGCATTGCGACCGCCTATATGGATTCGATTCCATTGGTGGTGCTATGTGGCCAGGTAATGAGCCACCTGATTGGCGATGACGCCTTCCAGGAAACCGATATTGTCGGCGTGACGCGGCCCATCGTGAAGCACAGCTTCTCAATTCGGCATCCGTCTGAAATTCCAGAAGTGCTTAAAAAGGCCTACTACCTGGCCGCTACTGGACGCCCTGGCCCCGTGGTCGTCGATATACCCAAGGACATGACCGCGCCCACCGAGCGTTATGAGTACGTCTACCCGAAGAAGGTCAAGATGCGCTCTTATAACCCGGTGACTCGTGGCCACACCGGCCAGATCAAAAAGGCCGTTGAGCTGATGCTGAAAGCCAAGCGCCCAGTATTTTATACCGGCGGCGGCGTGGTGTTGGGCAAGGCGAGTGAAGGCCTGACTGATCTGGTTAAACAGCTCGGCTTCCCCATTACCACCACGCTGATGGGCATTGGTGCCTACCCGCAAAGCGATCGGCAGTGTCTGGGTTGGCTGGGTATGCACGGCTCGTATGAATCCAATATGGCCATGCACCATGCGGATTTAATTATCGCCATTGGCGCGCGTTTTGATGACCGAGTGACCAACAACACGTCGAAATTCTGCCCCACGGCAAAAATCATTCACGTGGATGTGGACCCAAGCTCGGTATCTAAAACCGTGCGTGCGGATGTGCCTATCGTTGGGCCAGCGTCTAGCGTTATTAATGAAATGATCAGCTTGGTGCAAGGCCAATCAATTGCGCAGCCAGAAGCGCTGAGCGACTGGTGGCAAAAGATCGATGGCTGGCGCGCCGAGCGCGAAGGGAAGCTCTACGAGCCCTCCAAACCAGGCGAAGTGTTGAAGCCTCAGGAAGTGATCGAAGCGCTGTGCCGTGTTACTCGCGGTGAAGCCTACGTGACCACTGACGTTGGCCAGCATCAGATGTTTGCGGCCCAGTACTACAAGTTCGACAAGCCTAACCGACTGATCACGTCGGGCGGTTTGGGCACCATGGGCTTTGGGTTCCCTGCGGCCATGGGCATCAAGCAGAGCTTCCCAGATGACGACGTTGTTTGCGTCACCGGTGAAGGCAGCTTCCAGATGATGATGCAGGAACTCTCGACCTGTAAGCAGTACGGCATAGGCGTCAAAATTGTAAACCTCAACAACGCATCGCTTGGCATGGTTCGCCAATGGCAGGATCTGAACTACAAATCCCGCCATGCGCACTCTTATATGGAGTCGCTGCCAGACTTCCATATGCTGATTGAGGCGTACGGATTTACCGCGATCACCGTGAATACCCTTGAGGAGTTGGAGCCGGCGCTAGAGCGTGCCTTTGCCAACAAGCATGAGCTGGTGTTCCTGGATGTGAAGGTTGACCCTTTTGAGCACGTCTATCCGATGCAGGTGCCGTTAGGTGCTATGCGTGACATGCTGCTGTCTAAAACGGAGCGTACCTGATGCGTCATATCATCTCGATTCTGATGGAAAACGAACCGGGTGCGCTGTCACGTGTGGTCGGGCTGTTCTCCCAGCGTAACTTCAACATTGAAACGCTGAACGTGGCACCGACGGAAGATCCGTCGCTGTCTCGCTTAACGGTCACTACCATTGGCGATGACCGGGTGATCGAGCAGATCACTAAGCATCTTAATAAACTGATCGATGTGGTGAAGCTGGTCGACCTGACCGAAGGTAATCACATTGAGCGGGAGCTGATGCTGGTGAAAGTGAAAGCGTTAGGCGCTGCTCGCGATGAAGTTAAGCGTACGGTGGATATTTTCCGTGCACAGATCGTCGACGTAACGCCAAGCCTTTATACCGTTCAGATTACTGGCGACGCGGGCAAGCTGGATGCTTTTCTTCAGGCCATGGCGCCGGTAGGCATTCTGGAAGTGGCGCGTACCGGGGTATCCGGTATTGCTCGCGGCGATAAAGTGTTGTCGCTGTAAGTCGCGCTTTGCCGCTGTCGTTGTTCGTTGTACCAGTGAGAAGCCGCCCTTTGTCGGGCGGCTTGTTTATGAGTGATGCCCTGCCACCAAACGCGTTAACGCGCGTTTACCGCTGCCCAAAAAGCATCAATTATCGGGTTTTTTAACCGCCGATTGAGTACGCAAAGCCCTACATCGTAGTGGGGTAGCTCGGGTTTTACATTTAGCACTTGCACACGCTCTGCCAGCGGGCTGTTATCTAACACTATTTTCGGAACCACCCCTACGCCAAACCCCAGCCCAACCATGCTCACAATCGCTTCGTGACCCGCTACCTGGGCATAAATGCGCGGCGAAATGCCCATCGCTTTAAACCACGTATTCGCAAACTCTCTGGAGAGCCCGGCTTCCGACAAAATCATCGGCACGTGCTGCCACTGTTCGGCTGTTGAGCTTTCGGGTTTGCGCGGTAGCCAGTGGTGGGCTTCTGTCGGTGCAATAAACAGCAGCGGTGAGCGGGTTAGCGATTTAAACGCGAGCGCGCTGGGGGGAATACGCGGGCGAGGGGTAATCGCCATATCGTCTGCGCCCTCTAGTACCCGTGACATGGCGTCAGCGGGGTCGCCAGTATGCAGTTTGAGTTCAATGCCGGGATGGCGAGTGCGCACATCACTTAATAATTCATACAGAAAGCTGTAGCTGGCCGTCACCGAGCAATAAATGCTGATTTCACCGCTCAGCTGCGCCGTGGTGGCTGCCAATGTACGCTTTTGCGCTTCCCACTGCTCTAGCGTCTCTCGGGCGTAGTGTTGGAACGTACTGCCTTGAGAAGTGAGCGTCACATGCCGGTTGTCCCGCTCAAACAGGCGAGTGCCTAGCTCAGTTTCCACCTGCTGAATAGAGCGGCTAAGCGTCGAAGGGCTAATATGGCAAAGCTCGCTAGCGCGGCCAAAATGTAGCGTCTCTGACAGAGTGACCACGTGTTTAAGTAGGCGGAAATCCATAGTAACCCTCAAACCATGCGTAATTTCATAATATGAAATAGTGTGTTGCAAACATAGCGTTTTACGCAATAGGCGCACTGTCGTAGAGTGGCCTCAACGCCGAATCCCAGTGCTGCACAAGACGGCACGGGTGGCCATCAACGCTGACACGCGTCATGAAAATCATCACCATACAATGATCACTTTTTGATCGAATACTATTTTTGGAGCTGCGCCATGCACGTTTACTATGATAAAGATTGTGACCTGTCCCTTATTCAAGCCAAAAAAGTCACCATCGTTGGTTACGGCTCTCAAGGGCATGCCCACGCCAACAACCTGAAAGAGTCTGGCGTTGACGTCACCGTCGCGCTGCGCAAAGGTTCCTCTTCCGCTGCTAAAGCAGAAGCGGCTGGTTTAAAAGTGGCTAGCGTACCGGAAGCGTGCAAAACCGCTGACGTGGTCATGATTCTGGCACCGGACGAAAACCAAAAGGCTATCTACGAGCAAGAAGTCGAGCCGAACCTTAAAGAGGGCGCGACACTGGCGTTCGCCCATGGCTTCAACATTCACTACAACCAGATCGAGCCGCGTAAAGATCTCGACGTGATCATGATCGCGCCGAAGGCGCCGGGTCATACCGTGCGCTCTGAGTTTGTTAAGGGTGGCGGTATTCCTGACCTGATCGCTATTCACCAAGATGCATCGGGCAATGCTAAAGAGCTGGCGCTTTCCTATGCGGCAGGCGTTGGTGGCGGCCGTAGCGGTATCATCGAAACAACTTTCAAGGATGAGACTGAGACCGACCTGTTCGGCGAGCAAGCGGTTTTGTGCGGTGGTGCGGTTGAGCTAGTAAAAGCCGGTTTTGAAACCCTGACGGAAGCGGGTTATGCACCGGAAATGGCGTACTTCGAGTGCCTGCATGAGCTTAAGCTGATTGTTGACCTGATGTATGAAGGCGGTATCGCTAACATGAACTACTCCATCTCCAACAATGCGGAGTACGGTGAGTACGTTACTGGTCCTGAGGTGATTAACGATGAGTCGCGTGCAGCAATGCGCAATGCACTCAAGCGTATTCAAACGGGTGAGTATGCCAAAATGTTTATTCAGGAAGGCAGCACTAATTACCCGTCCATGACCGCACGTCGCCGTCTGAATGCTGAGCACGAAATTGAGCAAGTGGGTGCTAAGCTGCGTGGCATGATGCCGTGGATTGCCGCTAATCAGCTGGTTGATAAATCGAAAAACTAAGTGGTTAACGGCTAGTGCATTAACTAGAACCTCGGGGCGCGCATTGTCGCGCCCCGAGGCGTTTGACGTTGCATGCTGCAATTGACTGGCTGAGTTAGCGCCACCGTGTAGAATGAAAAGAGATCACAGTTCTTGTGGCTTCACTTCAAACGGATGATATTTATGACCCAGAATGCTCGCGATCAAGAGCACGAAAAGACCCCGCAGTCAGCGTCTCAGAAAGGCCAGAAGGCAGCAAGTAGTGACGAGGCGGTCGTTCAAGGCGATGTTGGGCACGATGCTTTTAGTAATGACACGGTTAGCGACGATGCTGTAAGTAATGAAGATCTCGCCGCCGTTTTCTTACGGGAAACTGAGGTCGTTGAAGAGGCGGTTGAAAACGGCAAGAAAATCCGTCGCAAAGGTATTTACTTACTACCCAATCTGTTCACCACGTCTGCGCTGTTCTCAGGATTCTTCGCGGTGGTAGCAGGTATTAACGGCGAGTTCACCTCCGCCGCAGTGGCGATATTTATTGCGATGGTGTTGGATGGTTTGGATGGCCGTGTAGCCCGGATGACCAATACCCAAAGTGAGTTTGGCGCTGAGTACGATAGTCTAGCCGATATGATCTCGTTTGGAATGGCGCCTGCCTTGGTGGCGTTTACTTGGATTCTGCAAGATATCGGTAAAACAGGCTGGGTCGTGGCGTTTCTCTACGTAGCCTGTGCAGCCTTACGCCTGGCGCGTTTCAATGTGCAAATCGGTAGTGTTGATAAGAAGTGGTTTATCGGCTTGCCCAGTCCGTCAGCGGCGGCGCTTGTGGCTGCTTGTGTCTGGACCTTCCACAGTTTTGATGCAGATGCTTTTGGCTTCAAGTTGCTGATGCTGTTTGTTGTTGGTGCTGCGGGTATCTTGATGGTCAGTAATATTCGCTATTACAGCTTTAAAGACCTAGATTTTAAAAAGCCAGTGCCTTTCGTGGTGCTTTTAGCAGTGGTGCTAGGGTTCGTTATGATCTCGGTCGAGCCCTCAGTAATGCTACTACTACTTTTTGGTGCCTATGTGGCTTCTGGTCCGGTATTAGCTTTGATGCGCAAGGCAAAAGCCAAAAGTTGAGAATTTTTCGACTTATTTTCAACAAAGCCCTTGCCAAGACGGCGGCGAATCCGTAAAGTACGCATCCGCTGCCGGGGGCGCCAAGCGTTACCAGCGGTGAATGAAGGTGAAAACCTTCGGTTTGTCAGTAGGTTAGAGCAGTTGTGTGGCTCGCCTCGTTCGCTGGATTCAGTCACTGAAAACAGCGGTTGACAACCACCAGGAAATGCGTAGAATACGCCTTCCTCGCTGAGGCAAGCCAATTCAACGGCAAGCCAGTTATTAGCGAAACGCTCTTTAACAATTTGATCAGGTAATTCATGTGGGCGCTTGCCGATGAGGGTGATAAATCACCAAATATCAAGGCAAGCGGTCATGAAAACGTAAGTTTGAATGAATTCGTTTGAACCTTGAGCCAAGTTTGATGCGCTTTTGTTGCTTTCGGCTAGTCCTTAAGCAACGAGTAAGCATCACAATGATTTTAAACTGAAGAGTTTGATCATGGCTCAGATTGAACGCTGGCGGCAGGCCTAACACATGCAAGTCGAGCGGTAACAGATCTAGCTTGCTAGATGCTGACGAGCGGCGGACGGGTGAGTAATGCATAGGAATCTGCCCGATAGTGGGGGATAACCTGGGGAAACCCAGGCTAATACCGCATACGTCCTACGGGAGAAAGGGGGCTCCGGCTCCCGCTATTGGATGAGCCTATGTCGGATTAGCTAGTTGGTGAGGTAATGGCTCACCAAGGCAACGATCCGTAGCTGGTCTGAGAGGATGATCAGCCACATCGGGACTGAGACACGGCCCGAACTCCTACGGGAGGCAGCAGTGGGGAATATTGGACAATGGGCGAAAGCCTGATCCAGCCATGCCGCGTGTGTGAAGAAGGCCCTCGGGTTGTAAAGCACTTTCAGCGAGGAAGAACGCCTAGGGGTTAATACCCCCTAGGAAAGACATCACTCGCAGAAGAAGCACCGGCTAACTCCGTGCCAGCAGCCGCGGTAATACGGAGGGTGCAAGCGTTAATCGGAATTACTGGGCGTAAAGCGCGCGTAGGTGGCTTGATAAGCCGGTTGTGAAAGCCCCGGGCTCAACCTGGGAACGGCATCCGGAACTGTCAAGCTAGAGTGCAGGAGAGGAAGGTAGAATTCCCGGTGTAGCGGTGAAATGCGTAGAGATCGGGAGGAATACCAGTGGCGAAGGCGGCCTTCTGGACTGACACTGACACTGAGGTGCGAAAGCGTGGGTAGCAAACAGGATTAGATACCCTGGTAGTCCACGCCGTAAACGATGTCGACCAGCCGTTGGGTGCCTAGCGCACTTTGTGGCGAAGTTAACGCGATAAGTCGACCGCCTGGGGAGTACGGCCGCAAGGTTAAAACTCAAATGAATTGACGGGGGCCCGCACAAGCGGTGGAGCATGTGGTTTAATTCGATGCAACGCGAAGAACCTTACCTACTCTTGACATCCTGCGAACTTGTGAGAGATCACTTGGTGCCTTCGGGAACGCAGAGACAGGTGCTGCATGGCTGTCGTCAGCTCGTGTTGTGAAATGTTGGGTTAAGTCCCGTAACGAGCGCAACCCTTGTCCTTATTTGCCAGCACGTAATGGTGGGAACTCTAAGGAGACTGCCGGTGACAAACCGGAGGAAGGTGGGGACGACGTCAAGTCATCATGGCCCTTACGAGTAGGGCTACACACGTGCTACAATGGCCGGTACAAAGGGTTGCCAACTCGCGAGAGTGCGCTAATCCCGAAAAGCCGGTCTCAGTCCGGATCGGAGTCTGCAACTCGACTCCGTGAAGTCGGAATCGCTAGTAATCGTGAATCAGAATGTCACGGTGAATACGTTCCCGGGCCTTGTACACACCGCCCGTCACACCATGGGAGTGGACTGCACCAGAAGTGGTTAGCCTAACGCAAGAGGGCGATCACCACGGTGTGGTTCATGACTGGGGTGAAGTCGTAACAAGGTAGCCGTAGGGGAACCTGCGGCTGGATCACCTCCTTAAACGATGCATCACTCCTCGCGGTAAGCGCTCACAATGAATTACCTGATCAGATATAGAGCAAACGGTTTAAGCACGATCCCCTCTTGGGTCTGTAGCTCAGTTGGTTAGAGCGCACCCCTGATAAGGGTGAGGTCGGCAGTTCAAGTCTGCCCAGACCCACCAAATTCCTGCGATACTGCGTTAAAATGCTCCTCGTATAGCAGGCTATACGTCGTCGCATTTTGCCTTGTTTCACAGAAATTAATGGCAAGAGGTAAGGTCAGCAAAAAACAATGGGGCCATAGCTCAGCTGGGAGAGCGCCTGCCTTGCACGCAGGAGGTCAGCGGTTCGATCCCGCTTGGCTCCACCATTACGTACTGTGTTGTACATATTGTTTTATCGTACCTTAACGACCGTTTGTGAATGTTTCGTGACCATTGATAAGTCACTGTGTTTTAACACGTTGTTTTAACATACTGCTTTATCACTGTTCATTGAACAGCCGCTCTTTAACAATGTATATCATGCTGACATAAACGCTTCGTAGAAGTGTTTATACGTAATTGTTTTGTGATACGTCTCAAGCGTATCCGGCAATCGTTATTATTGCGAAATCCAGACTCCTTCGGGTTATAGGGTCAAGCAATTAAGCGCACACGGTGGATGCCTAGGCAGCCAGAGGCGATGAAAGACGTGGTAGCCTGCGATAAGGCTCGGCGAGGTGGCAAACAACCTTTGACCCGGGCATTTCTGAATGGGGAAACCCACTCATCATAAGATGAGTATCTTACGCTGAATATATAGGCGTAAGAGGCGAACCAGGGGAACTGAAACATCTAAGTACCCTGAGGAAAAGAAATCAACCGAGATTCCCCTAGTAGCGGCGAGCGAACGGGGACCAGCCCTTAAGCATGTGACTGATTAGACGAACGCGCTGGGAAGCGCGGCCGTAGCGGGTGATAGCCCCGTAGTCGAAAATCTGATCATGTGAAATCGAGTAGGTCGGGGCACGAGAAACCTTGACTGAAGACGGGGGGACCATCCTCCAAGGCTAAATACTCCTGGCTGACCGATAGTGAACCAGTACCGTGAGGGAAAGGCGAAAAGAACCCCGGAGAGGGGAGTGAAATAGATCCTGAAACCGTGTGCGTACAAGCAGTAGGAGCAGACTTGTTCTGTGACTGCGTACCTTTTGTATAATGGGTCAGCGACTTATATTCAGTGGCGAGGTTAACCGTTTAGGGGAGCCGTAGGGAAACCGAGTCTTAACTGGGCGACACAGTCGCTGGATATAGACCCGAAACCGAGCGATCTATCCATGAGCAGGGTGAAGGTTGAGTAACATCAACTGGAGGCCCGAACCAGGATCTGTTGAAAAAGATTTGGATGACTTGTGGATCGGAGTGAAAGGCTAATCAAGCTCGGAGATAGCTGGTTCTCCTCGAAAGCTATTTAGGTAGCGCCTCACGTATTACCGCCGGGGGTAGAGCACTGTTTCGGCTAGGGGGTCATCCCGACTTACCAACCCGAGGCAAACTCCGAATACCGGTGAGTATGAGCGTGGGAGACACACGGCGGGTGCTAACGTCCGTCGTGAAAAGGGAAACAACCCAGACCGTCAGCTAAGGTCCCCAAATCCTGGTTAAGTGGGAAACGATGTGGGAAGGCTCAGACAGCTAGGAGGTTGGCTTAGAAGCAGCCATCCTTTAAAGAAAGCGTAATAGCTCACTAGTCGAGTCGGCCTGCGCGGAAGATGTAACGGGGCTAAACCAGGTACCGAAGCTACGGGTGCATTCTTAGGAATGCGCGGTAGAGGAGCGTCGTGTAAGCCGATGAAGGTGAATTGAGAAGTTCGCTGGAGGTATCACGAGTGCGAATGCTGACATGAGTAACGATAAAGGGAGTGAAAAACTCCCTCGCCGGAAGACCAAGGGTTTCTGTTCGACGCTAATCGGAGCAGAGTGAGTCGGCCCCTAAGGCGAGGCCGAAAGGCGTAGTCGATGGGAAACGGGTCAATATTCCCGTACCGGACATGATTGCGATGGGGGGACGGAGAAGGCTAGGTGAGCCAGGCGTTGGTTGTCCTGGTGAAAGTGAGTAGGCCGAGGTGCTAGGAAAATCCGGCACCTTAAAGCCGAGACACGAGATGAACTGACCACGGTCAGGAAGTCACTGATGCCACGCTTCCAGGAAAAGCCTCTAAGCTTCAGATCATGTGCGACCGTACCCCAAACCGACACAGGTGGTCAGGGTGAGAATCCCAAGGCGCTTGAGAGAACTCGGGTGAAGGAACTAGGCAAAATGGTGCCGTAACTTCGGGAGAAGGCACGCCGGCGTAGGGTGATGAGACTTGCTCTCTAAGCCCGAACCGGTCGAAGATACCAGGTGGCTGCAACTGTTTAGTAAAAACACAGCACTCTGCTAACTCGTAAGAGGACGTATAGGGTGTGACGCCTGCCCGGTGCCGGAAGGTTAAATGATGGTGTTAGGCTTCGGCCGAAGCTCTTGATTGAAGCCCCGGTAAACGGCGGCCGTAACTATAACGGTCCTAAGGTAGCGAAATTCCTTGTCGGGTAAGTTCCGACCTGCACGAATGGCGTAATGATGGCCACGCTGTCTCCACCCGAGACTCAGTGAAATTGAAATCGCCGTGAAGATGCGGTGTACCCGCGGCTAGACGGAAAGACCCCGTGAACCTTTACTATAGCTTCACACTGGACGCTGATGTTGCCTGTGTAGGATAGCTGGGAGGCTTTGAAACCCGGACGCCAGTTCGGGTGGAGCCAACCTTGAAATACCAGCCTGGCATCATTGGCGTTCTCACTCAGGTCCGTTATCCGGATCGAGGACAGTGTGTGGTGGGTAGTTTGACTGGGGCGGTCTCCTCCCAAAGAGTAACGGAGGAGCACGAAGGTACCCTCAGCACGGTCGGACATCGTGCAGTGAGTGCAAGAGCATAAGGGTGCTTGACTGCGAGACAGACACGTCGAGCAGGTGCGAAAGCAGGTTCTAGTGATCCGGTGGTTCTGTATGGAAGGGCCATCGCTCAACGGATAAAAGGTACTCCGGGGATAACAGGCTGATACCGCCCAAGAGTTCACATCGACGGCGGTGTTTGGCACCTCGATGTCGGCTCATCACATCCTGGGGCTGAAGTCGGTCCCAAGGGTATGGCTGTTCGCCATTTAAAGTGGTACGCGAGCTGGGTTTAGAACGTCGTGAGACAGTTCGGTCCCTATCTGCCGTGGGCGTTGGATGTTTGAGAAGAGCTGCTCCTAGTACGAGAGGACCGGAGTGGACGACCCTCTGGTGTTCCGGTTGTCACGCCAGTGGCATTGCCGGGTAGCTATGGTCGGACAGGATAACCGCTGAAAGCATCTAAGCGGGAAGCCCCCTTCAAGATGAGACATCCCCGAGGACTTGATCCTCCTAAAGGGCCCAGCGAGACCAGCTGGTTGATAGGCACGGTGTGGAAGCGCTGCAAGGCGTTGAGCTAACGTGTACTAATGGCCCGTGAGGCTTGACCCTATAACACCCAAGGGGTCTGGTCGTAGTAGTAACGAGAACCGGATACGCAGCAGCAAGCCAAGGCGCTTGCTGACAAGAGACGATCACAAAACACGTCATCGACGACATCAGCATGATGTACATTAAAAGTTACGCCTGACGACCATAGCGAGCGTGAACCACCTGATCCCTTGCCGAACTCAGCAGTGAAACCGCTTAGCGCCGATGGTAGTGTGGGGTCTCCCCATGCGAGAGTAGGTCATCGTCAGGCACTTATACCGCAAAAAACCCAGCCAACAGGCTGGGTTTTTTGTGTGCATGGAAGAAAAAAGGGGGCTCTCCAGGGAGGCGTCCCGGGAGCCCGGCGCCCAGATGGCCGGCCCAGACATCGTCAGGCACTGGGCATGAGCTTATAATTTTGATCAAAACAAATGTTTTAATAATCTTAATAACAAGGAGTTACCAGGTTAAGCTGGTGTTGTAGGCTCCTTGGCAATTAGTATAGCTGAGTAGTTATTATGAAGTTCTATCTCAGGAGGAGAGGCAATATGAGTAAGCAAGTAACCAAGAATTTAGTGATGGCACTATTGATGGCGATGATGCTTGGTGGTTTAGCTGCTTGCGATAATCAAGGCCCAGCAGAAGAAGCGGGTGAAAGTATTGATGAAAGCATGGAAAGCGCCGGTGAAAGTATCGAAGAGATGGGCGAGAACATAGAAGAAGCTGCCGAATAATAGTCTGGTAGCTTAGTAAATAACGAGATGGATTAGTCTCGATACTTACCAAAACAGCCGCTTAAAGCGGCTGTTTTGCGTTTATTAACGTGAAAAAGTAGGGCGTGGTTTAGGCACCAGGGTTTTGCTCAATGCCTTGCAAGTACCAAGGTGCGTCATCGCGCATTGCCCGCGTTAGATGCCAGGTTTCGTTGAACTCGGTCTGTTCGCCATTTTCCTCTAAAACCCCATGGAATATAACGGTTGCCTCGGCATATCCGTCGTATTCATTTACGTCGCCAAGCTCGGCAAAAAGCTTAACAACCTCGGTGGAGTTGTCATCGGGGTGCTCGGTGCGCTCTTGGCGTAATAAATTATATAGCTCAGGTGTTACATACTCCTGGATCTGGCTAAGGTCGTTATTATCCCAGGCGCGTTGAAGCGTCATAAAGTGTTCTTTGGCACCTCCTAAAAAACGCTCTTTATCAAACCAGGCGGGCGTACTCTGCAGGCCGCTGGCTAAACTGCCTGGTGCGGCTGAGAAGTTGGTAGCGGCCGGTGTTGGTTCCTGTTGTTCGCGTTGGTAGCCAGCAGCAGAGCTAACAGATGCGGGGCGTCGCTGCCGCATAAATGCACGGAAAGCGAAAATGGCTAAAGCGGCCACGCCTACCATCACCAAGAGGTCCATGATGCGCAGCTCATCGAAGGCGCCGCCAAAGAAGAGTGCCGCTAGCAGGCCGCCTGCGAGTAGGCCGCCCATCATGCCCCCCATACCGCCTCTACGTGCCGCGGCAGCGCCTGCTTGGCCCTGCTGTTGCCCCTGAGCCTGTTGCTGCTGTTGGGGGGCGCTCGCTGGGCGATCCGCTGACCGTGACATGCTGCCCACGTTGCCACCTCCACCCATACGGCGAGCTTCGGCGTGCTCAATGGCTGCGCTGAAGCCCATGACGCTGACCAGCAGCATGACAAAAAACTGTCGTAACATGTTATTTCTCCGATGAGAACGTTGGAATTGACGGTATGCGCCGAGGCGCTATGTAGAAAATAATAAGGGGCTAGTTTACCGTGTAACTTGCTAGGTAGGTTATTCTGAGAATGTTTATAAAGACAAAAATAAGGTGAAAAAGTGCGCTTACATCATCAACAAAGTCTGTTGTTAGTCGTCGATTTTCAAGCGGGATTGCTGCCCGTTATTGAGGGTGGCGAAGCCGCTCTAGAAGAGGCTGGCTGGTTGGCGGGTGTTGCCGAGGCACTGCAGGTACCCGTATGGCTAACCGAGCAGTATCCAGAAAGGTTAGGAGGTACGGCGCCTTCTCTGTTGAGCACGTTAGGCGAGCACAAGGTGTGGCAAAAACTCCATTTCAGCGTGATGGAAGAGCCTGAGTTTGTCGACGCCTTACAAGCTCAAGGGGCGCAGCAAATAGTGATATGCGGAACAGAAGCGCATATCTGTGTGTTGCAGAGTGCGCTTGGATTGCTTGAGGCAGGCTATGAGGTGTTTTGGCTTAGTGAAGCGACGGCGAGCCGCCGGAAAGATGAAGCGCGACTAGCCCGCGAGCGCGCCTGTGCTAATGGTGCGGTAGCGGTCACTGCGGACATGGTCGCTTATGAGTGGCTGCACCGTTGTGACACAGCCACTTTTAAAGAGGTGCATCAGCGCTTTCTCAAGCCGCGTTCGCCCCGCGCAGTGACGTTTTTCTAATGGTTAAGTGATTAACGATCAGCCTCTTTGCGGGTAAAGACCAGTCTATCGCCCTGGGAGGCAGCTGCATCAAATTGATATCCGGCCTCTTGAAAGCTTGTTAGCTGATCGGGATGGTTAATTTGTTGCTGAATAATCCAAGCGCTCATCAAGCCGCGCGCTTTTTTGGCATAGAAGCTGATGATCTTAAAGGTGCCGTTCTTTTCATCTTTAAAGACGGGCGTCACTACGCGCGCGCTAAGTTGTTTAGTCTCAATCGCCTTGAAATATTCGTTTGAGGCCAGGTTAACGAGCACCTTGGAGCCACTTTCTGCAATTGCGCTATTAAGCGCTTGCGTTAACGTTGGCTTCCAGTACGCGTAAAGGTCGTTGCCAGCGCCATTAGGCAGTTTGGTGCCCATCTCCAGCCGGTAGGGTTGTATTAAGTCTAGTGGCCGTAGTAAGCCATATAAGCCGGATAGAATGCGCAGGTGTTGCTGTGCAAACTGGTTATCAGCGTCGCTAAATGAGCTGGCGTCTAGCCCAGTGTAAACATCGCCTTGAAAGGCTTGTACGGCAGGTTTGGCATTATCTAGAGAGAAGGGTGGCTGCCAATCTGAAAAACGCGCAGCGTTCAGGCCTGCCAGCTTATCGCTGATACCCATGAGATCGCTAAGCTGTTGCGGTGAGTAGCCACGCAAAATCTCAATCAGAGGCTTACTGTGCTCAAGGAAGCTCGGTTGGGTGACCTGATCAGTAGTGGAGGGCGTTTCAAAGTCTAGCGTTTTTGCAGGGGAAATAACGCTCAGCATAGCCTGCTCCTTATCCCGTGGCAGAAGAGAGAAAATACGTGCGATGATTATACCAAGCCTCGGCGATGACCGAGGCTATCGGTATGATAGTGAGGTGGTTTGACCGCCTAGCGCTTGGCGCCATAAACCGCGCCTACGGGCAGGGGTTCGGCATTCGGCGATGAATGTCCTCGATAGCTTCGAGCACTTCTTCATCAAGCTTGATACTTTCACTGGCAAGATTGCTTTCCAATTGCTCCATTGTGGTGGCGCCAATAATATTGCTGGTCAAAAAACGGCGAGAGTTAACAAACGCCAGCGCCATTTGAGCTGGGTCTATGTCGTGCTCCTTGGCAAGCGTAACGTAAGCCTGCGTTGCGGCCTCTGCTTCTGGTGAGGTGTAACGTTTAAAGCGCTCATAGAGAGTGAGGCGACCCTTAGGTGGCTGCGCCCCATTAAGGTATTTACCCGAGAGCACTCCAAACCCTAGCGGCGAGTAGGCGAGTAGGCCAACATCCTCACGGTGAGCGATTTCAGCCAAACCCACTTCAAACGTACGATTTAGCAGGTTGTAGGGGTTCTGGATGGAGGCGACCCGTGGCATCGCCATCTGATCGGCGAGCTGCAGCATACGCATCACGCCCCAGGGCGTCTCATTGGAAAGGCCGATAGCGCGGATTTTTCCGGCATCCACTAGCTCTTTTAGCGCCGCGAGCGTGTCTTCCAGTGGGGTGGCGTCTTCTTGCTCTTTATGGGTGTAGCCAAGCTTGCCAAAAAAGTTGGTGTTACGGTCTGGCCAGTGGAGTTGGTACAAGTCGATATAATCGGTGTTGAGCCTTGCAAGGCTGGCGTCAACAGCTTGATGCAGATGGTCGCGACTCATCCTTGGCCCGCCACGAATGTGGTCTAGGCCAGGGCCGGCTGCTTTCGTTGCGATAATGACATCATCACGCGAACCGCGAGCTTTTAACCAACTGCCGATATACGCTTCGGTTAAGCCCTGGGTCTCTGCCTTTGGCGGAACCGGGTACATTTCAGCGGTGTCGATAAAATTGATACCAAAAGCTACTGCACGATCGAGCTGCTCATGGGCTTCCGCTTCGCTGTTTTGTTCGCCAAACGTCATCGTACCTAAGCAGAGTCGGCTGACCTCCATCCCGGTTCTGCCGAGTGGGCGAGTTTGCATTGTTATCTCCTCTATAAGGCGAAATTGCCTCAGGATAAGCGTTATCTCCGCCGTGAATATCAGCGTGTGAGTGGCATGTTAGCGAGGCTCTCCAAAAGCAGCAAATCAATAGGGTTGAGTCGACGCAAAGGCAGGCGTATGCTTGCCAGCCCATCGACCAGCTGAACGCTGGTTAATCGTATGGTTAGCTGTCAAAAGTGGAACCGACTGTTAGCCGAAGATCTCAACAGATAGGCAAGGTGGTTTGCCATGCCGCAGGCATCATCATTGTTTACTCGTCTAGAATTTCGTCTCGCCGAGCAGCTGTTTCATACGCGTTGGCTACTGCCGCGCTCGCCACGCACGCAACGTTTAACGATGCAGTTATTCAAGCGCTGTGCAGAGGCGGGGCATCCTGATGCGCTGTCTATTTACGGCCATATGCTGTTTCATCGCAGCCAGTCACCCCATGACAAAGCACGTGGGGCACGCTACGTGTTAGAGGCTGCTCAGGCAGGCGATATAAAATCTCAGTACCAAGCCGCACGCATTCATGAGCACGGCTGTGTACAGTATCCGCGTCGTGAGGATTATGCGGTTACTCTGTATGCTCGAGCCGCTCAGTCTGGGCACTTTCTGGCAGCTGAAAGGCTTGCCCGAGCTTATCGCCTTGGCGAGCTAGGCTTGACGATAGATAGTGAACAGGCGGCTTACTGGCAAGGATTGGCCGACCGTCAGTCACAGGCTGAGCTGGCGACCGCCTAGCCAATAGGATGAGTAAATGAGGAAGTCCGTGTCCGAGACGCTACCTACAGTGCTGGATATTGAAGCGTCCGGATTCGGGCGCGGCAGCTACCCGATTGAAGTTGGTATTGCCCGTGCTGACGGTAGCTGCTGTGCGTTTCTTATTCAGCCATTAGAGGAGTGGACCCACTGGGATCCTAAAGCAGAATTGTTGCATGGGATTTCCCAAGAGCGCTTGCGCCAGGAGGGCTACCCAGTACAACAAGTGGCACGCTGGCTTAATGATGAGTTGCGCGAGGTAGGAAAAGCGTACAGCGATAGCTGGGGATACGATAATACTTGGCTATCGCTACTTTTTCATCATGCTGAGCTACTGCCCCGTTTTCGTTTAGAGGCGTTGCGTATTCTGCTCAGTGAAGCGCAGCAGGCCCTATGGAGCGATACTAAAGAGGCGGTGATTGCTGAGCGGGGCATCCACCGCCACAGGGCTGGAGAAGATGCCCGTTTGCTGCAGCTAACCTACCAACGAACGCTTCAGCTTACCGGGGACCCACGCTGTTAGTTCGCGTTTTTACCCTCGGCCCATTGTGCGTTGGCGATGGCGTTGGCCCTTGCTGCAGCTTGAGCTACTTACTGTAACTGCCCTTCTAGCATCTCTAGTAGCTGAATAGGCGTTGGCGCGTCCACCAGCATATCGCGCGTTGTTTGGGCTAAAAAGCCATGGCTAACGGTGTTGTCTAGAAAGGTCAGCAGCGGTGCATAAAAGCCTTCGGTATCGAGTAGCCCCATGGGCTTGTCGTGAAGCCCTAAGTAGCCCCAAGTCCATATCTCAAACAGCTCTTCGAAAGTGCCAATACCGCCGGGCAGGGCAATAAAAGCGTCAGCGTTGGCGGCCATGGTGGCTTTGCGTTCATGCATATTGGGTACGCGAATCAGCTCAGTCAGGCCGAAATGTGCTTGTTCTCGTTCCACAAGATGATCTGGCATCACGCCAATGACCTTACCGCCGGCCTCAAGGGCTGCATTAGCTAGTTCGCCCATTAAGCCAATACGTGCGCCTCCATACACAAGCGTGTGCCCCCGAGCTGCTAGCGCTGCGCCAAGCGTGCGGGCCACTTGGCAAAATACAGGGCTATTGCCTTCTCGTGAGCCGAGGTAGACACAAATGCGTGACATAGTGAGAGGGTCCTTATAACAATCAATAGAGTGATGTAATTTGATGGCGTTTTGACGGAGCAGGTTATTCTAGGCAGTCTGCAACCTGGTAGTGCTCGTCCATCCACTGTCCAACGGCGTTATTGCCACACAAATGGTGCGCGTATTGGGTATGCAGGCAGCGCACCTGTTGCCAGTTGCTAATGCCCCCAATACCGCGTTCGGTGAGTACGTCGGTGTAACCCAACATTGCGACTTCATCACGCTGCGCATTACTCATATACGCCCAGCGCGTCTTAACGTAGTCGCGGTGGCTCTCTTGGTACGCTTCCAGAAAATCAGGCTCTTCTTGAAGCCGTTGTTCCAGCGACTTAATGACGCCCACCGCTTCAATGCGTGAAATTTCGACTTTAAGTAGCTCTGAGCAGAGCCAGTAAAGGGTCGGGAAGGGCTTGCCATCCACGATAGGCGCCATCCGTAATACTAAAGGCGTGCCTTTAGAGTCGGTGGCAGCAACGGCTTCAATACCGCGAGGAGCCCGTCCGAGCTGTTGCGTAATAATCGCCAATTGGCGCTCGTCGGGGGCTTGGTCGGTACGAATTACCATTGCGCAGTTCTCTCACTTTCGGTCGTCTTGAATAAATTTATTTGAGCGGCCA
The DNA here is from genome assembly GCA_002966495.1 of Halomonas sp. GFAJ-1. Classification (NCBI taxonomy): domain Bacteria; kingdom Pseudomonadati; phylum Pseudomonadota; class Gammaproteobacteria; order Oceanospirillales; family Halomonadaceae; genus Halomonas; species Halomonas sp. GFAJ-1. The sequence continues at coordinate 448,996 of CP016490.1, read as the reverse complement.
ACGGCGCGGAAAAAACAGCGGTTAAGCTGCTCAGGAGAGGCTACATAGCGCCATGTCCGCTCACAGTATTCGGCGGCTCGCGCCATTAGCGCGTCGTACAGTCGGTTGAACGGGGCATCATAATCGTAGGGGTCGGCGCCGAACAAGCGGATATGGGGGTAATCAGCAAAGCGTTCCATAAAGAAACGCTCTAAATCTGCCTCTACGGCCTGGTGTTGCGCCGTATTGTCGGGATCTATCCAAAGGTTATAACGGATCGCCATGGCGGTCTCCCAGCATACCGCAACGCGCGCGGCGGGAATGAACGTTATGCAGGCTCTGGTGCGTCATGCAGGTGCGCTAGCAGTGCTTCACGCAGCTCGCCCTCAATCGGCATAGCGCATTTTGCTTGATGGTCGTACTGCACCAGTATGGTGTGGCCGAGGTTAGTAAGCCTGCCGTGCTGTCGTGCTTCCTGAGTCACCGTAAAAGAGCTAGTGCCTAAGCGTGTCAGGTAGGTACGTAGTTCGATATCGTGACCGTAAAACAGTTCAGCTCGGTAGTCGACTTCCATGCGTGCCATGATTAAGCGCCACTGCTTAGGATTAAGGTCTGGTGTGAATAATTTAAACAGGTCATTGCGTGCCAGCTCAAACCACGCGGGCAAGCGGGTATTGTTAATATGGCCTAGCGCGTCGGTATCATAAAAGGCAGGCTCAATTGTGCGAGTAAACATTGGGTATCCTTATTATTAGTGGTTTAAGTTAGCCAGAATTACCCCTAACAAGCGCTTGGTCAAGTGGTGCGACGCTGATACCAAGCGGTGAGCTGCATCCAACCAAGCAGCCATAGGGTGGCGGTAGCAAACCCTGCCAAGGTGCCCCAAAAAAGCCCCATGGTGCTGTAGGTATAAGATACACATAGGGTGTAGCTAAGCAGCGAGCCCAGCCCCATGGGGTAGTGTTTGATGACGGTGGCTACGGGGGCGTGCCCATTATTGAGATGCAAAATCAGCAGAAATGGCAGCATGGTGACAGGAAAAGCGGCCAGGGTGCCTGCCCACTCCGGTGGTAACCAATGTGCTAGGCGTGTAATTGTAAAAATGATGGCTGTCGCAAGTCCTGCGCGAGCTGCTAGCGCAGGCCAGGTAAACGCTCGGCTAGCTGGGCTTTTAACATCGGGTACAGTGCGAAACAGCCAGCTAAAAACGGCAATAGCGACGAGGGTCACCAGCGTGCCGCTGACCCGATTAAAGTTGAACTGGGCAAGCACGCTGCTCACTGCTAGCCAAGCAACAAGCCCTCCCGCTACGCCGCTTAAAACCCCCTTTAGACCTGGCTGGCGGCCCATCACAAGATAGCCTGCCCCTAGGGCCATGGATGCGGTAAAGCCCGCTAAGGTATGAACCGCGCTTTGGGTCGCAAATTCGGGAGATAGCTCTAAGCCGATAAAAAAAAGCGCCAGCGCGGTGCCTAGTGGGTAACCTGCAAGTAGTCCGGCCATACGTGGGCTAGCTCGCACTGCAATGGCGCCCAACCCCAGCACCATGCCAATTGAAAGGCTCAGCTTAGCCAGCTGCCAAGTCAGTGGAACTTCTATCATGAGGTGATTTCCTTCATATTATTGTGCCGTTATTATCGGTGTGCCGTTTGCGTAACACTATTTGATGCATTGATTCATTTTTTGCGCTGCCTGCGTGCGAGGATGCCACGATCGTGATGCGTTCTAACAAGCCAAGTGCTCATCTGCTCTCTCCACCGCCAAAGCCCGCCGGTTGTGAGCTTTGCCTACGCGCTGCGCCACTAACCAAGCATCACCTGATACCGCGTACCCTGCATAACAAGCCACGCTATCAAAAGCGTCATAGCCGGGAGGAGCGCTTAACCGCAATTGCGTGGCTTTGCCATCCCTGTCATAAGCATATTCATCGGCTCTACAGCGAGCGGGAGCTAGCTGATCATTTTGCCACGCTTGACGCTTTGAAAGAGGATGCTGAGATCAGCGCCTTTGTAGCGTGGCTGGCCACCAAACCGGCGGGGTTCAAGCCCAAGTCGTCGATGCGTAAGCGTCGTTGATGTCAGGCTAAGCGTAACCCTTGCTGGTCGCGCCATGCGGCCTCTAAAGCATCTTCTAAAGGCGCTTTTAAGTGTGCGGGGAGTGCATCTTGAGCCGCCTGAAGCGAATCAAAGGAGCGGTTGCGTAGCCAGCAGTACGCCCACGCGCAGGCTTCCGCTTCGCTTTGTGGGGTGGGGCGGGCGGGCATCTGGTTGAGTAGGAACACGGCGGTACGTGGCGCCCAAAGAGGTATGTCGCCGTGCTCATCTTGACTCCACTGTTCAAGTGTCGCGCCGCTGGGCGTCGCGTCCGGGGTGCCCAGCTTTGCGACCCGTGCGGTTTCAGCCAGGATGAGCGCTAGCTGGTTGGCATCGGCCTGACCAAGCGAGCGCCACTGCCGCAACAGCGCCGAAAGCCCAGCGCGCGTCTTGGTATAAAAGTCATCTTGCGGCATGCTCGGTATCTACTCCCATCAATAAGTGAGATTCGTTATGGCGTTTGATTTTGCCACGCCCGTTGAGCGGCGCCACCCCGAAGGGGGGTATGCATCGCAAAAGTGGCACCGTTATGATGCTGAGGTACTGCCGTTATGGGTAGCGGATATGGATTTTCGCTCCCCACCGGCGGTGGTTGATGCCCTAAAAGCGCGGGTTGAGCACGGTGTTTACGGCTATGGCGAAGTTCCCGCTACGCTAACAGCAGCTCTTTGCCAGTGGAGCGCGCGCCATTACGATTGGCCCATTGACGCTGACTGGCAGTTGTGGCTACCCGGGGTCGTGCCAGCGCTACATTTTGCTGCCATGGCGCTGACTCAGCCCGGGGAGGGCGTGCTTACCATTGCGCCCATCTACCCACCGTTTTTGGCGGTTGCCGAACGTACGGGGCGGTTAGCACAACAGGCGATGTTAGCCGAGCCAGCGGCTGCTGGCGAGCCTTGGCAGCTGGATATTGACGCGCTCGAAGCCGCCATCACCCCGCAAACTCGGCTGCTGCTATGGTGTCATCCGCATAACCCTACCGGGCGGGTGTGGCGTGAGGACGAGCTTAGCCAGTTGGCGGAGCTGATAGAGCGCCACGACCTGTGGGTAGTCTCTGATGAACTGCATTGCGATCTTTTGTTGGATAAAGATGCGTGTCATCGGCCCTTGGCCGCGATGTTTCCTGAGTTAGCTAAACGAACCATCACGCTGTGGGCGCCATCAAAAACGTTCAATCTTGCAGGTCTTACCAGCGCCTGCGCGATTATTCCGGACGCTGCGCTGCGTAAGTGTTTCGCTGCGGCCACGAAAGGCTTTTTGCCAGATGGCAACGTGCTGGGTTTAGTTGCTGCGGAGGCGGCGTATCGTAACGGTGAGTCCTGGCGTCAGGCGCTTTTGGAGGTCTTGCGGGAGCATCGCGTTAGCTTAGAGGCGCGCGTCGCATCATGGCCTGGGGTGGCGCTAAGCCCGCCTGAGTCCACCTATTTAGCGTGGCTCGATATGCGTCAAGCGGGGTTAGGTGATTCGCCTGCTAAAGCACTGCTTGAGCAGGTGGGTGTAGCACTTTCCGATGGCGCTGCGTTTGGCTGCCCAGGGTTTGTGCGGCTTAACTTTGGCACCACCGCTTCCCAGCTGGAAGCGGCGTTAGTGCGCATGGATCGGCTGTTAAAAGCTTGATTAATAAAGCAGTGTGAACAACTTGCGCCGATAGGTGACGGTAAGCGGGTGGTCGGCGCCAAGCGCATCAAATACCTGCAGCAACGTTTTTCGTGCTGCGTCGTCGTTATAGGCGCGGTCCTGCTTCATTAACGCCAGCAGTGCTTCTAGCCCTGCATCGTATTGGCCATCCGCCACCTGCCGCAGCGCACGTTGGTACTGCGCCTCACTGTCGTGGCGATCACCTAGCGCCGCGACTTCTTCGCTGGAAAGCGCCTGCTCGCTAAACTCTATACTGGCGCGTACCCCGCGTGCGGGGGCCGCATCGCGCTCTTCAGGGGGCAGGTTATCCAGCACGCTACGGGCATCATCACCACGCTTTTCAGCCACCAAGGCGCGGGCGAGGCCGACCTGATAGGCGTAGTGCTCCGGGTACTGACTGACCAGGGATTGATAAATCTCCCGTGCGGCGGCGATATCGCCGGCATTCAGCGCTTCTTCTGCTTGCTCTTCGGGGCTGGGGGGCGCATCACCCGGCGCGGGGAAGTAACGGTTTAGCCACTCACGCACCTCTTTTTCTGGCAGCGCACCTTGGAAGCCATCCACTAAGCCGCCTTGGCTAACCAGTTTTACATCGGGAACCGAGCGTACGCCAAGCTGCCCGCCAATCTCTGGATTTGCCGCGATGTCTAACTTGGCCAACAAGAACGCGCCTGCGTACTCAACCGCCAGTTTATCCAGCACTGCAAGTAGGGTGCTGCAGGTGTTGTCGGTGGGGGAGTAGGCGCCTAGTAATACCGGCACCTGCATAGAAGCTTCCAGCACCTGCTGAATATTCGACGCGTTTAACTCAATGATGACCTCTTCAGGGGTGACTGAAGGGCGCTCAGTGGGTGCGTTCGCACTCTCTCCTGCGCTAGCGGTGTTGGCGGGCTCCGCAGTAAGCGGGTTGCCGGTACGGGGATCAATAATGGACATGGGTAAACTCTGCATCGCATGAATAAAGGTTACAGATGGATATGCAGGCAGCAACGAGTGGATTCAAGGAAGCAGGTAGAAATAAACCCCGCTGCAGCGACGCGTAGCGAACCGATACGCTGTGTTTTTTGACATGGCTCATGCTTTTGTCGAGTGACAACACGCCACAGTTGCACCCAGCGCTATTTGTACTAGCATATTCAAATGAGTTATTTAATTAGAGGTTTTTGTTATGACTGGCTGTGTAGATAAAGGCGCCTACAAAAACGCGTTGGCGCTAGGGTCATCCTCTTTGTCACGAGGCTTAGTAGGGCTAGCTGCTTCACTTGCCTTACTGGCCGGGGGTGCTGGCGTGGTTAACGCAGACGATGCCCCTGCCTATAGAGAGACAACTTTAGGGTTATACGTGACGGCCCGAGAAGCGTTTGAGCTGCTGGAGCAAAATGAAAGCGCACTGCTCATTGATGTGCGGGATCCGGTTGAAATCAAATTTACGGGGTTTGCTGAGCCTACTGATATCCACGTGCCCTGGGTGTTAGCAGACACCGCGCGGTTTGATAAAGAGGGCGGTACGTGGCCAATGGTGCGTAACACCGACTTTGAGGCTCAGGTGGCGGCTGCCCTTGAGGCGCATCGCGCCAGTGCAGATACCCCGATTATCGTTATGTGTCGCTCAGGCGCGACGCGAAGCGCTCCTGCGGCGGACGCCATTGCCGAGATGGGGTTCTCAGAAGTCTATTCTGTAAGTGACGGTTTTGAAGGTGGCACGCTTTCTGAAGGTGACTCCAAGGGTGTGCGGGCGCGGGATGGCTGGCGTAATTCAGGGTTGCCCTGGAGCTATGAAATTGACCCGGACGTTGCATGGTATGAATCGCAGTAACGACAACGCGTTAAAACACGCTTTTTTATGATTAATGAAAGGAAGAGACGATGCGTAAGCTGACATTTATAGCAGGTTCACTGGCGCTGGCATTACCGGCATTGGCAGTAGCAGATCAACATGGTGAGCAGGGTGATCAGGCACTGATGGTGCTGACCAGTGACGCCGTGCAAACACAAACGATGGCGATGATTTTAGGCAATGCCATGCGTCAACAGGGCGCTGACTTACACATCCTGCTATGCGATGCTGCTGGCGATTTGGCGGTAGAAGGTTTCTCCAGTGACGAGGCGGTAAAGACCCCGCCAAGCAACCCTGCTGGAGAGGTTAAACCAGAAGGTATGCTGCAAATGTTGATGGGTGAAGGGGTGACTGTGGACGTATGCGCGATCTATTTGCCCAACACCGATTACACCCAAGAGGATCTGCTTGACGGAGTGGGCGTTGCCGCGCCGGGCGAAATCGCAGAGATGATGCGTGACCCCGCTATTCCGGTGTATAGCTTCTAAAAGGTATTGACAGTTGCTAGTAAGGCCGCTTTGCGCGTGATAGACTATGCCATCCTCTCAGACAAGACCCGTGAACGGGCAGCCTTTAGACTGCTCGTTACACTATTTGGAAGCGCTTAAAATCCTTTCAAATCAATTGGTTGTTACGGAAACGTCGCGCTTTGGCAAATGCCTAGCCGACAAACACATAGTTAATCCGTTGCCGTTTATTGGCGGCAACCTTTATTCTCCAAGGAGATACCTGTGGCGAACAGCAAGCAAGCACGCAAGCGCGCCCGCCAGGCCGAGACTCGTCGCGTCCTGAAAGCTAGCCAGCGCAGCATGGTCCGCACCTACATTAAGCGTGTGATCAAAGCGATCAACACCGGCGACCATGGCAAAGCAATGGAAGAGTTCAAAGTCATGCAGCCGGTTGTTGACCGTATCGCTGACAAAGACGTTCTTTCTAAAAAGAAAGCAGCACGTCTGAAAAGTCGCTTGAACAAGCGCATTAAGGCTCTGGCGGCGTAAGTCGGCAGACGCCCTATAAAAAACCGGCTGCGGCCGGTTTTTTTGTGTCTAAAGCACCGCCCAAGGCAACCCTGTGTCTCTATGGATTGAGTGATGACCGCGAACACGCCACCCCAAGCTAACATGCCTCCCCAGCGCCGAGGGCTAATGCGCTCGGGGTTAGTGGTTAGCGCCATGACAATGCTCTCGCGGGTGATGGGCTTGGTACGCGATGTGGTGGTGGCCACCTTTCTAGGCGCGGGAAACGGTGCTGATGCGTTTTTTGTGGCGTTTAAGATTCCCAATTTTTTGCGCCGCTTGTTTGCCGAAGGAGCGTTTAACCAAGCCTTTGTGCCGGTGCTTTCCGAGTACTCCACCCAGCGCAGTAAGCAGGAGATCCGCGAGCTGCTAAATGCGGTGGCGGGCAGTTTAACGGCTATGCTGGCGCTAATAACCGCCTTTGCGATGTTAGCGGCGCCTTGGCTGGTGTGGGTGTTTGCCCCTGGCTTTGGCCGCGACCCAGAAAAGTTGGCGATGACCGCCGATATGCTGCGCCTGACGTTTCCCTATTTACTGCTTATCTCGTTAACGGCGTTCTCGGGAAGTGTGCTGAATACCTGGAACCGCTTTGCGGTGCCTGCCTTTACCCCGGTGCTGCTCAACCTTTCGTTGATTGGCGCAGCACTGTTTTTAATGCCGCTGATGAAAGAGCCCGCCATGGCGCTTGCTTGGGGGGTGCTCATCGCAGGTGCTGCCCAGTTGGCGTTTCAAGTGCCGTTTTTGCTCCGGTTGGGGCTTTTGCCTACGCCATGGCCCAATTTTGCCCATGACGGTGTGAAGCGTATTTTAAAGCTCATGGCTCCCGCGCTGTTTGGCGTTTCGGTATCGCAGATAAATCTACTGCTAGATACTATCTTGGCGTCGTTACTGGTGGCAGGTAGCGTGTCCTGGCTCTACTACTCGGATAGGCTGGTTGAGCTGCCGCTGGGGGTTTTCGGTGTGGCGATTGGCACGATTATTTTGCCCGCGCTCTCTAAGCGCCACGCGGATAAATCCACCGAACACTTCTCGGCGATGCTGGACTGGGCCATTCGGGTGGTGCTGCTACTGGGCATGCCTGCCGCCTTGGCGCTGGCCGTATTAGCCGAGCCGTTTTTGATAACGCTGTTCCACTATGGGGCGATGACCGACCACGATATTCAAATGGCCGCCATGAGCCTGCGGGCCTACGCCTTTGGGTTGGTGGCCTTTATGCTGATTAAGGTGTTAGCGCCGGGCTTTTTTGCCCGTCAGGATACGAAAACCCCGGTGAAGGTAGGCATTATCGCCATGGTGGCCAACATGGTGTTTAACCTGATACTGGTTTGGCCATTAGCCCACGCTGGCTTGGCCCTGGCCACCGCGCTGTCAGCGTTTTTAAACGCCGGCATGTTAGGTTACCTGCTTTACCGCCAAAAGGTGCTTGTCTTCCAGCCGGGGTGGGGGCGTTACGCAGTCCAGCTGGTAGGTGGTAGCGCACTGATGAGTATTGCCCTTTATCTTGCAGCCCCCGATTGGCAGGCTTGGCTTGATTTTGAACTGTGGCAGCGTATTCGCTGGGTAGCGGGGTTAGTGGTTCTCGGGGGCGGGCTCTATTTTGTATGGCTGACAGCGCTTGGCCTGCGGCTGCGTCACTTTAAGATGAATAGCTAAGGCGAAAAAAGAGTGGTTAAGATGAGAGTGAAGGTAATCTTCGCCTGCACCTAATCAGCGCCTTCGTTATAATCAAACGCTTTTAAACGGCAAACGCTTTTAAAACGGCAAGAGGTGCCATGCGCGTCATTAGAGGACTGCACAATCTGACAGCGGCTCAACGTGGCTGCGTTGCGACTATCGGTAATTTCGATGGGGTGCATCGCGGCCATCAGGCGATCCTGGAACAGTGTCGTGAGCATGCTGCACGCCTGAATGTGCCGCTGACCGTCGTGGTGTTTGAGCCTCAGCCGCGGGAGTTCTTTGCCGGAGACCAAGCCCCGCCACGGCTCACCCGCCTGCGTGAGAAAGTACGCTTACTGCGTGACCACGGCGCCGAACAGGTGTTGTGTTTGCCGTTTAACGATACGCTGCGCAGCCTAACCGGACGTGAGTTTATCGATCAGGTGCTGATTGAAGGCTTAGGGGTTAAGCACTTAGTGGTCGGCGACGACTTCCGCTTTGGCTGTGACCGCAAAGGTGATTTCAACCTGCTTGAAACGGTCGGGCAAGTGGCAGGGTTTGGCGTTGAGCATACACGTACCTTTAAAGTCGATGACGAACGGGTCTCCAGCACGCGAGTACGTACCTTGCTGGCAAGCGGAAACTTTGACGCGGTCGCGCGTCTACTAGGCAGGCCTTATTCGCTGCATGGTCGTGTGGTACGCGATCAGCAGTTAGGGCGCACTATTGGTGTGCCCACCGCTAACCTGCCGCTGATGCCTCTGCCGTTAACGCTGCGTGGCGTGTTTGCTGTGGTGGCCGAGCTGGCTAATGGACAGCGCTACCCCGCGGTGGCGAATGTCGGGCTTAGGCCGACGGTGGGGGCTGAACGGCCCACGCTGGAAGTGCACCTGTTGGACTACTCCGGCGATCTTTACGGCCAGCGGTTGACGGTTTACCCCTGTGCAAAGTTACGCGGGGAAGCGAAGTTTGACAGTTTTGACGCGCTAAAAACGCAAATTGAACACGATCAGGCCAGAGCGCGCCGCTATTTCGCGGCAGCGGATGCTGGTTGCATGAATTCTCTTCCGCTGGCCTCGGCCCCGCTTGGGCGTGAGTCGATGTCTTCAAATACGATTTCTTCTGATTTCTCTTCGGCGGATGACCCCGCCGATGCTAACGACGGCTGACCGGACTATGGATTATAAGCACACGCTAAACTTGCCAGAAACCGACTTTCCCATGCGCGGCATGCTGCCGAAGCAGGAGCCAGGGCGCGTTTCAAAATGGCAGGATATGGACCTATATCAGCGCCTGCGCGACACTCGGGCAGGCGCGCCGCTGTTTGTTCTGCACGATGGCCCTCCTTACGCCAACGGCAGCATTCATATCGGTCACGCCGTTAATAAAATCCTCAAAGACATTATTGTTAAATCCAAGAACCTGGCAGGTTTCGACGCACCTTACGTGCCGGGCTGGGATTGCCACGGTCTGCCCATTGAGCACAAGGTAGAAACCACCCACGGTAAGCACTTAGCTGCGGATAAAGCCCGCGAGTTGTGCCGTGACTACGCCGGTGCCCAGATCGAAACCCAGCTAGCTGACTTTGTGCGCCTGGGGATTATCGGTGACTGGCATCATCCGTATCGCTCGATGGATTACGCCAACGAAGCAGGCGAAATTCGTGCGCTGGCGGATATGGTCGATGCGGGCTACGTGTTCAAAGGCTTAAAGCCGGTTAACTGGTGCTTTGATTGCGGCTCGGCCTTGGCAGAGGCGGAAGTTGAATACGCCGATAAAAAATCGGACGCTATCGACGTGGCTTTCCCCGTAGAAGATGCCGACAAACTGGCAGCGGCCTTTGGCCTAAACGAATTGCCCAAGCCTGCGGCAGTGGTCATCTGGACCACCACGCCTTGGACAATTCCCGCTAACCAGGCGCTGAACGTTCACCCTGAGTTTACCTACGCGCTAGTCGACACTGGCGAACGTCTGCTACTGCTCGCAGAAGAGTTGGTGGAAAGCTGTTTAGAGCGTTTTGGGCTGACCGGTAGCGTTATCGCTACTGCCCAAGGTAAGGCGCTGGACCTGATTAACTTCCGTCACCCGTTTTACGATCGTCTTTCGCCGGTGTATCTAGCGGACTACGTTGAGTCTGAGGTAGGCAGCACGGGCATCGTTCACTCCGCGCCGTCCTACGGTATGGATGACTTCATCACCTGCCGCGAGCATGGCATGAGCTTTGACGACATGCTCAACCCGGTGCAGGGTAATGGCGTGTATGCGGATGACCTGCCGTTCTTCGGCGGACAGATGATCTGGAAAGCCAACCCGCATATCGTCGAGAAGCTGAGCGAAGTGAACGCGCTGATGGCGCATACGCCCATCAAGCACAGCTATATGCACTGCTGGCGCCATAAATCACCGGTGATTTACCGTGCTACCGCCCAGTGGTTTGTGGGCATGGATATCAAAGGGAAAGATGGCAAAACCCTACGCGAACGGGCATTGGAAGGCATTGAGGCCACCGCGTTTACCCCTGCATGGGGGCAGGCGCGTTTGCATAGCATGATTGCCAATCGTCCGGACTGGTGCATCTCTCGCCAACGCAACTGGGGCGTGCCGATTCCGTTCTTCCTGCATAAGCAAACCGGCGAGCTGCACCCCAATACAGTTGAACTGATGGAAGAGGCGGCCAAGCGCGTAGAGCAAGAGGGTATTGAGGCGTGGTTTAAGCTCGACCCTGCTGAGCTCTTGGGTGCTGAAGCGGATGAGTACGACAAAGTCACCGATACCTTGGATGTCTGGTTTGACTCTGGTACCACGCACCGTCATGTACTGCGCGGCTCGCACCCCCATGGCCATGAAAGCGGTCCGCGTGCTGACCTGTACCTGGAAGGGTCGGATCAGCACCGTGGCTGGTTCCATTCGTCGCTACTGACCGGCGCAGCGATTGACGGCCATGCGCCGTACCGTCAGCTGCTGACCCACGGTTTCACGGTCGATGCCCAGGGTCGCAAGATGTCGAAGTCGATTGGCAATGTGGTTGCGCCGCAAACCGTAATGGATAAGCTGGGCGCAGACATTCTGCGCCTGTGGACTGCCTCGACCGACTACTCCGGTGAAATGGCGGTGTCTGATGAAATCTTGAAGCGCACCGCCGATGTGTACCGCCGCATCCGTAACACCGCACGCTTCTTGCTTTCTAACCTGAACGGTTTTGATCCGGCGAAAGATCAAGTGGCCTTTGGCGATATGCTGGCGTTGGATCAGTGGGTAGTCGACCGCGCGGCACAACTACAGGGGCGCATCGAAAAAGCCTATGAAGAGTACCGTTTCTTGGATGTGTACCAGCAGGTGCATGGCTTCTGTGCACGCGAGTTAGGCGGTTTCTACCTGGATGTCATCAAAGACCGCCAGTACACCACCCAAACGGATTCGCTGGCCCGCCGCAGCGCGCAAACGGCGCTTTATCATGTGGTCGAAGCGCTAAGCCGCTGGGTTGCCCCAATTCTGTCGTTTACCGCCGAAGAGATTTACGAGCATATTCCCGGCGAGCGTGGCGACAGCGTCCTGCTGGAAACCTACTACACCGGTCTTGGAACCTTAGATGATAGTGCTGAGTTAGGCCGTGCTTTCTGGGAGCAAGTGCTGGAAGTGAAGCACTCGGTGAACAAGTGCCTGGAAGATGCCCGTAATGCCAAAGTCATCAAAGGTAGCCTAGCGGCGGAAGTCACGCTTTACGTCAGCGATGAACTGAACGCCACGCTTGCCAAGCTGGGCGACGAGTTGCGCTTCGTTATGCTCACCAGTGAAGTACATCTCGCACCGCTAGCGGATGCCGCCAATGCTGAAAGCACCGAGCTTGAAGGTTTGAAAGTGGCGGTTAGCGGAAGCGAACACCAGAAGTGCGAGCGCTGCTGGCACCACCGTGCTGATGTAGGCACTCATACTGAGCATCCGGATCTATGCGGTCGCTGCATCAGCAACCTGCCTGAAGGTAGCGGCGAGATTCGTTACTATGCCTAATGCCGCATCAACGATGAACGATCAACAGCAGCGGCCGCCCATGGGGCGCCCGCTGCGCTGGCTTTGGCTGGCCGTGGCAGTCATCGTGTTGGACTTGCTGACCAAATATATGGCTAGTCACTTTTTAAACTACGCCCAGCCCGTTGAGGTGCTGCCATTTTTTAACCTGACGCTACTGCATAATCCAGGTGCTGCGTTTAGCTTTTTGGCAGACCACCCCGGCTGGCAGCGCTGGTTTTTTGCCACGGTTGCCGTAGGTGCCAGCATTGGTTTGACCATCTGGCTTTCCCGCCTGAGGGCCGATGAAAAACTGTTAGCGATTGCCCTGCCGCTGATTATTGGCGGTGCCCTGGGTAACCTCTATGACCGCTTAGTACACGGCTACGTGGTGGACTTTTTATCGTTCCACGCTGCTGGCTGGTATTACCCTGCCTTTAATGTGGCGGACATCGGTATTACGCTGGGGGCAATAGGGTTAATTTGGGAGTCGATAATGGGTGATCGACGCCGCAAAAAAGCGGCGTAACGGCGCCTATCTATATCGCTGATACAATCTTTGCATACGACCGTGAGGAACGTTATGGATTACCTGATCGACGACGGTATGGAAATTACCCTGCACTTCACGCTGAAGCTGGAAGACGGCACGGTAGTCGATTCCACCAAAGAGAAAACCCCTGCCACCTTCCAGTATGGCGATGGCAACTTGCCGCCCGGCTTTGAGCACCCGATTAAAGGCATGGCCGCTGGTCAGAGCGGGTCGTTTCAGATTACCCCTGAGCACTCTTTTGGGCAGCATAATCCGCAAAATATCCAAACCCTGAAGCGTGCTGATTTTGGTGATGAAGAGCCAGAGATTGGCATGGTGATGTCCTTTGCCGATAAAGCGGGAACGGAGTTGCCTGGCGTGGTCAAAACCATTGACGGTGACCGAGTAGAGGTTGATTTTAATCACCCATTGGCGGGGCGTACGTTGACGTTTGAAGTGGATGTGCTAAACGTTACGCCCATCACCAAACACTGATTGTAATAACGAGTTTTCACTTAACCGGCGATGCAGGTTGCATCAAGGCGCTTTTATGCAGTCATCAGAGTCCTCTCAGCCAATACAGATTAAGCTGGCGAACCCACGCGGGTTTTGCGCTGGCGTGGATCGTGCGATCGACATCGTCAACCGCGCGCTTGATGTCTTTGGCCCGCCCATTTATGTGCGCCACGAGGTGGTTCATAACCGCTTTGTGGTTGAAACCTTACGCGAGCGGGGGGCCGTGTTTGTCGAAGAACTCCATGAAGTGCCCGATGACGTGATCGTGATTTTCTCGGCCCACGGTGTTTCTCGTGCCGTACAACAGGAGGCTGAGCAGCGCGGCCTTAAAGTCTTCGATGCGACCTGCCCGTTGGTTACCAAAGTGCATTTGGAAGTGCTGCGCTACGCCAAGCGTGGACAGGAGTGCATTTTGATTGGTCACGAAGGCCATCCGGAAGTCGAAGGTACCATGGGGCGTTACGATACCTCCCACGGTGGCCAGATCTACTTGGTTGAAGATGAGCAGGATGTGGCGAAGCTAGGGGTCAACGACCCTTCTACGCTGGCGTTTGTGACCCAAACCACGCTCTCGATGGACGACACTGCTAAAGTGATCGACGCGCTACGGGAGAAATTCCCAGAGATTCAGGGGCCGCGCAAAGATGATATCTGTTATGCCACTCAAAACCGCCAGGATGCAGTGCGCGAATTAGCGGCGGATAGCGACTTGGTCTTGGTCGTTGGCAGCCCCAATAGCTCCAACTCCAATCGCCTGCGCGAACTTTCTGAGCGTATGGGCACGCCTGCCTATTTAATCGATAATGCTGACCAAATTGAGCCAGCATGGCTTGAGGGCGTTAGCCGTATTGGCGTAACAGCGGGTGCCAGCGCGCCAGAAGTATTGGTGAAAGGCGTCATTGATAAGCTGCAAACGCTTGGCGCAGAGGTACCTGTTGAACTCCAGGGGCGTGAGGAAAATATTACTTTTTCTATGCCTAAAGAGCTGCGTGAGCAAGTGATTGTAAGCGGGTGATGCAAACGGTATCGGTTTACGACATACTCGAAGTATGATTTAGCCGATTCAGGAAAACTTCAGTGCTCTATCTTTTTATTCGTTACGCTGGTCATCAAAGAAAAAATCATAAAAATCATCAGCGCGGTTTTACACTGATTGAAATGCTTATTACGGTTGCGATTATTAGCATCATCGCTGGCATAGGCTATCCAAGCTATATGCGCTACGTGGAAAGCTCGTTACGCACCGATGGTAAAGCAGGCTTGTTGCAAGCCGCTTCCGAGCTGGAGCGTTGCTACTCGCGCCAATATACCTATACAGACTGTACTATTACGCCCACCTCACCAGACGGTAATTACACGATTTCGGCAGACTCTGGCAGCGTTAATGACGGTGGTTTTCTAATTACCGCTACCGCTTCACGCTCTGATGGTTGTGCTAGCGATATTACATTAAACGCACTGGGTGAGCGTTTGCCTGAGGCGTGTTGGTAAATGAGTCGTCAACAAGGCTTCTCACTGGTGGAGTCGCTTGTTGCGCTGGTGATTCTTTCCGTTGGACTGATCAGTGTGGCGGCTATGCAGCTTAAAGCGCTACAAAGTGCCCACTCGGGTTATCAGCATGCGTTGGCTAATGTGGCTGCTATTGATGCCCAGGAAAGAATTTGGGCGGCTTTTGCGGGTAGCGGTGCATGCAGCGATATCCCTCTTAGTACCGTAGAGTCCGCCTGGAAAAATCACTGGTTCACTCATCCAGAAACGGCGGTGCTTACTCATGCAGATGCATCACGCAGTCAGCTATCTGGCCTTGGGTGTCAGTTTACTATCACCGTTTATTTGTTAACGGCGGCGAATGATGATGCTGGTGAATTAGTTTATAACTTTAGTTTACCCTCCCAATCGTAAGGTGGCGTGCTCATGGATGTGCAGCGCGGTTTTACGCTAACAGAGTTACTGGTAGCCATGGTGATTAGCAGCGTGGTTATTCTTGGCGCTGGCCAACTATGCTTATCAACTTTCCACGTTTTTAGGCAGATAGATACGCTGGGTCGCCAACAAGAGGCCCTGATTTATACCGCTGCTACGATAGCGGACACCTTAAGAAGTCATCATGCTATTGAAAATGATGAAGAAGCGCTGTTTCGCCTGCAGTGCGATACTGTCGAGCCCCTTTGCCGCTGTACCGTTCAAGATATGCAGGCAGCAGAGCCGCTAGTGACGTTTGTTAAATTAGGTGGAGGCCAGTGTGAAAGAACACAATCACTAGGGATTGCTGAGCCGAGTAATAGCGTAATGAGCGTCGTGACTCTACCCCTGGGGCCGGAAGGGCGTGATATCTACTTCCATATTACTCACCGCAACAGCATACTAAATTAGGGTGATCAAGGGAGGCCTCAGGCATGGAGAGCCAACAGCAGGGCGCTGCGCTAGTGGTAGTGATGGCACTATTAGCGAGTGCATTGATGATAGGCGTGGTCAGTATGCAGACGGCTTTGGTTGACGAACGTTTAGCCAGTAATTATCGCGCTGCAACGCTAGCGCAAATGCGGGCTGAAATAGCCGCTTCTCAAGCAATAACACGCTTCAATAGCCTTGCATGGGATGATCCACCCCTAGTTAGTAACGAACGAAGCATACATTGGGAAGATTATGCCTCTCACAGTGCAACTACTATTCTAGATAGTGGCTGTCCGCAGAAGTCCTGCTTATTAATTCCCGTTGAGCGCGAAGGCCAGCCATGGGTAATGGCTCTCGGTGCAGTTATACAAATAACTGAAAGTGGTGCTGAAGCACTGCTAGCACAAAGTCTACCTATCTTTATTCGCCTTGAAGAGATTGAATCAAATGAGGAAGTAATCACTCCACCAACAAACGCGACGGTGATTTGGCATTAAGTGTACAATGACGTACCTTTTTTGACCTTTATTTAGCCGGATCCACATTATGAGTCAGACAGCCAAAACCCGCGTGCTGACCGGGATTACCACGACAGGAACGCCGCATCTTGGTAACTATGTGGGGGCGATTAAGCCTGCCATTGAGGCCAGCCAAGACCCGAATGTTCAGTCGTTCTATTTCCTTGCTGATTACCATGCGCTGATCAAGTGCCAAGACCCTAAGCGCGTGCAGGAGTCTCGCCTGGAGATCGCCGCGACGTGGCTGGCGTTGGGGCTGGATACCGACAATGCTATTTTTTATCGGCAGTCGGATATTTTAGAAATCCCTGAGCTGATGTGGATGCTCTCTTGTGTCTCTGCCAAGGGGTTGATGAACCGTGCCCACGCCTATAAAGCGGCGGTTGCTGAGAATGAAGCGGCCGGTGATCAAGACGCCGATAAAGGCATCACGATGGGGCTGTTTAGTTACCCCGTGCTAATGGCGGCTGATATCCTCATGTTTAACGCCAATAAAGTACCGGTAGGGCGTGACCAAATTCAGCATATTGAAATGGCGCGCGATATTGGCAATCGCTTTAATCATTTGTTTAAAGGCCAATATTTTGTGCAGCCTGAAGCTGTAGTCGATGAAAAAGTGGAAGTGTTAAAAGGGCTGGACGGGCGCAAAATGTCCAAAAGCTACAACAACACCATTCCGCTTTTCTCTGCCGAGAAAAAGCTACAAAAGCTAGTGCGTAAAATTAAAACCAACTCGCTGGAGCCCGGCGAACCCAAAGACCCGGATACCTGCACTCTATTTCAAATATTCTCTGCCTTTGCTAGCACTGAAGAAGTAGCCGCTATGCGCGGGCAGTATGCAGAAGGGATCGGTTGGGGTGATGCCAAAAACCACGTATTTGAGTACCTAAACGCGCATTTAAGTGCACCTCGTGAGCGGTATAACGCACTGATGGAAGACCCCGCTCATATTGAAGCTGTGCTTCAGAAAGGGGCCGAGCGTGCCCGAGAAGAAGCAGCAGTGACGATGGATCGTTTGCGTTCAGCGGTAGGGCTGGGTCGGTTTATCTAACGTTTTAGTAGCCGTCAGCGAGTAGCATGCGGCCATTAATCACAAGGCTCTTCCCCTAGGGGGAGCCTTTTGCGTATAGCGCAGCGGCTAATCTACGTGTTGTTCGCTGAGCGTATAGACGCGGTGCGCTGGCGGTCTCGCCATAGGCAGGCGAACATCCATAAAAACACCGGTACGTTCATTAATAGCCCATAAAGCAGGGGAACCAAACCGATGCCGGGCTGCTGAAGCAGCGCAAAAGCGACCATCATAGCTACCCCCGCATTTTGCACGCCAACCTCAACAGTAATGGCGCGGGCACTGGCATGTGGTAGGCGTAAGCGGCGTGCCACTTGGTGGCCCAACGCCATGCTCAACACGCACAGTAGCAGCACCGCCAATGTTTCAACGCTGAGCAGCGGGGGTAGGCGCTGAGCATGGCTAACGAACAGCGCGACCACCACCCCAATCATCGCCACGCCAGTTAACATCTTTATTTTGGGCAGTAGCCAGTTCAGCAGTGTTTCCTTTAGTAAGCATCGCAGGAGCATGCCCGCGAGCACAGGCACCAGGGTCACTAGCAGCAGCTTGCCTACGGTTGGCCAGTAGGGGAGGCTTAGTCCGGCACTGCTTAAGCCGAGAAACTCTAGGTTCCAGCCCATAATCAACGGCAGCGTAAAGGGGGCAAGTACCGCCGCAATGGCGGTTAAACTGACGGATAACGCTAAATCTCCCTGTACGAGATAGCTGAACATGTTTGAAGTTGCGCCCCCAGGCACCAGCGATACCAGCAACAATCCAGCCGCGGCTAACGGCGAAAGCGGTAGCAAGGCTACTATGCCCCATGCGAGCAACGGCAATGCCAGTATCTGTAGGCTGGTGCCTAGCATTAAGCGGCCCGGGTGGCGACAGGTGTGTAGAAAGTCGTTTTTAGTCAGATTCAGGCCCATGGTCATCATCACACCGGCCAATACCCAGGGAAGCACTACTTGGGACAACCACTCCGATAACATAGCAATTCCTTAAAAATAGGACAGGCGAAAAGCTTATACCCTCTTAACACACGCTTACCAAGGCACGCTGCGGCGCCCGGTTTGAAACGCCACTACCTTTTGATAAATATCTTTCGCTCGTTCAATCGCGTCTTGTTCCATCTCATCGGTGGTGATAGCTCGGTTGCCACTGCTTCCGTTACTTTTAAGTAGCGTCTGAACATCGGCGCGGTAGCGCTCCAGAAGGTGTTCCAGATTGGTGAGGGTGGCCTGCAGTTCCAGCGTGAATGCTCGACGCTGTTCTAAACGGGTATGTAAATCGTTAGGGTTCTTAGCCGTATCAATCAACGCATCTAGCGTGTTATTAACTAGTTTTTGCGCCCGGTGCAACCGGGGGATAATAATGTACACGACGTCGTACAGGTGAACGGGTGACGCATAATTATTCATAAGATGCAGGTGCTTATAAGCATTGAGTAGCAGGTAACGTTGGCATTTTACCCGTCCACAGCCGTTACGCTAGCGCAACCAGGTAAAAACTAAACTAAAAGAGCGCGGCGCGTTGCAGTACGCCCCTGGTTCAATATGCAGCGTAAACCTCATGTTGGTTGGAGTGACGCTCGCGGGCGATATAAGCGTTTAAGAGAGGTGTAGGGGCGCGCTCATTAATAGATCCGGAAGCTGCTGCAGTTCATGTAGCGGCATGGGGCGTGCAAATAAGTACCCTTGAAGCAGGTCGCAGTGCCTGCGTGATAAATCTTGCTGCTGTTCTGCCGTTTCAATGCCTTCGGCGACCACTATCATATCCATATGATGCGCCATGGTGATAACGCCTTGTACAATCGCCGCCATGCGGCGGTTTTTTTGAGCCTCTTGTACAAATCTGCGATCTAGTTTGACTTTATGAGTGGGCAAATCGCATAAGTAACTTAGGCTTGAAAAGCCGGTGCCAAAGTCATCTAAAGCTATACGTACGCCCATGGAAGTAAGGGTTTCCATCAGTGCAATAATGGGGCCTGTTCCGTCTAGTAGTACGCTCTCTGTTACCTCAAGCTCAAGCTGCTCCGCCTGTAATCCAGATATGTGCAAGGCGTGTTTCACTTCATTAAGAAAGCCTTCCCGGCAAAACTGTAATGAAGAAATATTAACGGCAACGGGGAGTATGCGCTCACTCTGGGCATTGAGCGCTGCTATATCCCGGCAGGCTTGCAGGAGCACCCAGCGCCCCAGGGGAATGATCTGCCCGGTTTGCTCTTAGGGGTATAAACTCACCTGGGGATACCAAGCCCAGGCTCGGGTGTTGCCAACGAACTAGGGCTTCGATGCTGCGTATGCATCCGCTGACGGCATCCACTATAGGTTGGTAGTAAAGTACAAAATCCCCAGCTGAGAGTGCGGTATGCAGCTCGTGACGCATGGCCACATTGTACTTAACGTTTTCGGCTTTACGACCCCGGTACCACTGCCACGTGTTTCGCCCCTGCCGTTTGGCTTGCTCTAGTGCTAAGTCGGCGTGTTGTAGCAAGCTGTAAGGCTCTTGAATAGAAGGCGTATGGCAAGCAATGCCAATGCTGGCGCTGATATGTATCAGCTCTCCTTCCAAGGCAACGGGTTCTGCCAGGGTGGTTAAAATACGCTCAGCTAAGCTAACAATTGCAGCGGTGTGGCCTTTTTTAACTGCTAGAAGAATGGCAAATTCGTCCCCTACCAGGCGAGCCAGCATATCTGGGTGGCTAATCATCCCTTCAAGGCGGCGGGCAACCGTTACTAATACTTGATTAGCAACTAGGTGTCCCAGCCCATCGTTAATGGCTTTAAATCCGTCCAGATTAAGATGTAGAACTGCTAAGGTGCCGTGGTTTCCCCGCTGGTGTTGCTCAAATACGGTAGATAGCTGCTCGGTAAACGCTGAATAATTGGGCAAGTCGGTGAGCAAATCATGCGTGGCCTGGTAGGCCAGTTTTGCTTCCTGCTTTTTCTCGTGCGTAATGTCCTGGTGGATGCCGATGTAGTGCGTGCATTTGCCCCCAGGGTCGAAGACGGGGCTAACGACAAGATGGTTCCAGAAGGGCTGCCCATTTTTACGGTAATGGAGCAGGGTAATACTGATATCGCGCTTTTCGCGCATCGCGTCTCGTATGGCTTCAGTCGCTTCGGGCCCGGTATCAGGGCCGCGTAGAAAACGGCTATTGTTGCCGATAACCTCGTCAGGTGTGTAGCCGGTAATACGATAGAAAGCGGGATTAGCGAAGACGATAGGCATGCCGTTTTGCTGCGCATCCACCATGATAATGCCGCTGGGGCTAGCTTCCATGCCTCTTTTTAGCAGTCTTAGTTCATCGGTTTGCTTATTTCGGGTAGTAACGTCTCTGCATACGCCATAAACACCTACAATAATGTCATCAATAATCACTGGGAAATTAGTGATTTCCAGCGAGTAGTAGTGCCCATTGGCATGCCTTCCCAGGGTTTCGTAGGTGATGGCCTCGCCACGGCAAGCGGTGTTAAACGCTTGTTGGGTTGATTCGCGAAAATTGGGCGCGATGAATTGGCTAAAGTGTAAGCCGATAAGCTCGGATGTAGCGTAGCCCGTAATGCGCTCAAGCGCGGTATTACAACGTTGAAAATGACCCTCAAGGTTGAATTCATACACACCGTCAGGGTGGTTAACAAACAGTGAGCGGTGCCATTCTGATTGCATGCGGTGCTGCTGTTTATCGCGGTGGCGCAGTAACACAAGGGCCGCGAGACTGGCGCTGTGGGCAAGATGGTTCTGCTCTTCTTGCGTGGGTGAGGCAGGGTGCCTGTAATAAGTGGCGAAGGTGCCGAGTAACTCCCCCTGAGTCGAGAGAATAGGCACTGACCAGCAGGCTCGAAGCCCCTCTGCTAAGGCTACTTCCTTAAAGGCTGTCCAGTGGGGTTCTAGGTCAATATCTTCAGTCACCACTAGCTGTTTTTCAAAAGCAGCTCTTCCGCATGTCCCCACCGCTGGACCAATCATAAGCGCTTGCATGTGGGCAGTGTAGGCGGGTGAGAAGTGGCGGTTAGCAACCAAACTTAAGGTATTGTTAGCCGGGTCAAAGCGCATGATAGAAACCAGCGCTTGGGGCAGCATACGTTCTGCCCATTCGGCTACAGCTGCCAATGTTTTAGTAAGAGGAGCGCCCGCAGCGGCGAGATCGTGGATTTCCTGTTGAGCTTCGAGTAAGGGATATTCGTGGTACATAAAATGCCCCGGGTATTTAAAATCTAATGATTTTCATTGTTATAGATGCTGGCTGCGGAAACCACGATTAGCATCATGTAATTAAGCCTAAAGAATGGCAATCAAAAAAGGTTAATAATGTTTAATTTAGTTGCTTTGGACGAATTGTTGATGGCGTTTTTCCTTGTTTTAAGAATGAGATAATTAATCATCAAGGAGTATTAAAAGGAGTTGGGCGAGGTGAGAGCATGCCCCAAAGCTACCTAGCCCTAAAAAACTTGTTTCGTCATACTGCCTCAGAACGCTAATTTTTAATATGTGGCAGGTAGTTATGGAGCGCTATGGCAACGCTATAAAAGGCTTATCGGTACGCGAAAATCGTGAGACGCACGCCGATATATTGACCAAGCTCATGATCGGCCGCTGTGTCGCCATCCTTGGGTTCCAGAATAAAAGAGCGAATTAAGACACTCGCCTGCTGGGTACTGGCAATATTGAAGCGGCGACCGCCATTAGGGGCGGCTAGCGCATTTAAAAACTATAAGATGTATTTTTGATGCTTGTCATAGTTTTCGATGGTTGCGAGGCGCACAATGATATTTCCAAGTAAATTAGTCGTGATTATGCCATGCCAACGACCGCCTCATCCCAGCCCGCCTCCACGCTTAAGCATCTGCCATTTGTGCGCCTAGCTTTTAGGCCTTTCTTCCTACTGGCTGCGCTGTTCAGCGTGGCATCGATGTTGGTGTGGTTAGCGTTCTGGCACGGCAATACCCTTTTGCGCCCCTATGGCGGCCTAATTTTTTGGCATCAGCATGAAATGTTATTCGGCTTTGCGGCGGCGGTGGTTGCGGGGTTTTTACTAACGGCGGTGCGCAACTGGACTGGATTGCCAAGCTTAAGCGGCGGGCCGCTGTTGGCGCTAGTAGGGTTATGGCTGTTAGGGCGGCTGCTAATGGCCTTTCCCATGGCGTTGCCGGGCTGGCTAGTACTGATGGTCGACCTTGCGTTTCTGCCGGTGGTTGCCATCGTGATGGCGAAATTAGTGATCACCGCGAAGCGTTGGCGCAATTTGATCTTCATCCCTGTGCTGGCGCTATTTGCGATGGCTAATCTGGCGATGCACTTGGGGTTGATGAATGGCAATGCCGAGTTGATTCGCCAAGCGGCCTACTTAGCTGTGCTGTTGATCACGCTTTTAATGACCGTCGTAGGCGGGCGGGTGATTGCTATGTTTACCGCCAACCGTTTAGGGCGGCCCAAGCCAGCGCCGATTCCCGTACTGGAAGGTGTTACGCTGGCGAGTACGGCGGGCGTCGTATTATTGCAGTTGGCCATCATGCTGGGCGTTGCCGTTCCTACGATGTTAATGGGTGGGGCGATGGTTTTAGCGGCATTGGCCAACACACTTCGCATGGCACGCTGGGGTGGGCTGCACAGCTGGCGCGAACCATTGCTATGGGGGTTGCATGGCAGCTACGCCTTCATTCCTTTAGGCCTCGTCATGTGGGTATTAGCGCTTATGAGGCTAATGCGCACTGAGCTTGCAATTCACGCGCTAAGTATTGGGAGAATGGGCGTTATGATGTTAGCGATGATGGCTCGGGTGTCACTAGGCCACACCGGTCGACCAATACGCGCCCTGCCGGGAATCGGCGTAGCGCTGGGGCTGATGTTAATAGCAGCCGTCATGCGTTCAGCCATGTTGGCGCTATTTCCCCAGATCACCCACTGGGCCTACACGCTAAGCATCATCTTCTGGTGCTTGGCCTACGTTATATTTCTCGTGCACTACACGTTGCCATTAATGCAGGCGCGCGTCGACGGGCAGGAGGTTAGAGAGTGCTAAGCACTGACGGTAGGAATGCGCATAAGTTGCGCCAGCTGAGGTTGTTGATTGCCCAACAAGTCAGCCAGTGTGTAGCTATCTAGTTCGTCTAGAAATGCGGACAACGCATCCTTAAGAATCGATTGAAGTCGACAGGCTGGCGTGATGGTGCAGGCGTTATCACTATGAAAACACTCCACTAACGCCATGTCATGCTCCATCTCCCGTACCAGCTCGCCTAACACAATGGTTGCGGGGTCGCGGGTCAGCAGTAAGCCGCCATTCTTGCCGCGAATAGCGGTAACGTATTGTTTCTGGCTAAGTGCCTGAACGATTTTCATCAAATGATTGCGCGATATATTAAAGGTCTCGGCAATCTCATGAATAGTAGAGCGCTCCTCTCCCTTGGCAGCAAGAAAGATCAATACGCGTATCGAATAATCAGTGAATCGGGTGAGATGCATGGAGTTGGCGTTGCTCCGTGGGTAATCAAGCTATAAGTCAGCCAGTCATAAAAAGCATGTTGTATGAATGTTCAGTAGGTTGCAATGAGAACATGGGTGAGTATGACTGATCTCGTCGATATTACAGTGCATGCCTGAGTGTTTGAGTCGCCTATTTGTTGCCGCTCTTTGACTCAGGTCATGGTTGAGTAACTGGCAAGCATCGAGAGCAGGTGAGGGTAAGTGCAGGGGGGCTTTTAAAACGTATACTGTATGAATATTAACCAGCGTTTGCTGCGTTCACTTCTAGAGACCTTTTTTAAAGATCTTTTTTCAAGGACCCTTTTCAGAGACCTTTTCCTATTATGCTAGATGAGCAGTTGTTCAACCGCCCCCTGGTAGAAAAGTATGACCGGCCGGGTCCCCGCTACACCTCCTATCCTACCGCTCCGCAGTTTCATGCGGCGTTTGCTGAGGACGACTACCGTAGCGCTGCCCAGCGCAGTAATCAGGCTGAAGAACCAAAGCCACTATCGGTTTACGTGCATATCCCGTTCTGCAAAAGCCTGTGCTACTACTGCGCCTGCAACAAGATCATCACCCACAACACCGAGCGTGCGGCTGAGTATCTCCAGTGGCTAAAACAGGAGATTCGCGTTCAGGGGGCACTATTCGATAGCACCCGGCGGATGACCCAGCTACACCTGGGAGGCGGCACACCAACCTACCTGAGTAACGCCCAGCTAGGCGAGCTAATGGCTGCGCTGGACGAAGCCTTCCATTTTGCGGCACCTGCAGAGCGAGAATTCTCGCTAGAGGTAGACCCGCGCACCGTAACCCCAGCGCAGGTGTATGAACTGTACGCGCTGGGGTTCAATCGGTTGAGCTTTGGCGTGCAGGATTTTGATCACGAGGTGCAGCAAGCGGTGAATCGCGTTCAAAGCGAAGAGCAGGTGGTCTTGCTGGTTCAAGCGGCTCGCGATGCCGGCTTTGAATCGGTCAGTGTGGACTTAATCTACGGCCTACCGCTGCAGACGGTAGCGAGTTTCGATACCACCCTGGCCAAAATTATTGACCTGAAACCGGACCGCATTGCCGCATACAGCTACGCCCATCTACCCGACCTGTTCAAGGCTCAGCGGTTGATTCGCCCTGAGGATATGCCGCCGCCAGAGCGGAAGATAGAGCTGCTTGAGCTCACGATCAATCGCCTGACCGCCGCCGGTTACGTTTACATTGGTATGGATCACTTCGCCCTGCCAGATGACGAGCTGAGCCTCGCCCGTGAAAACGGCACGCTGCAGCGCAACTTCCAGGGCTACTCCACCCATGCTGACTGCGACATGATCGGGTTGGGCACTACCTCCATCGGCAAGGTGGGCGACACCTACAGTCAGAACGTCAAGGAGACAGCACAGTACCAGCACCGCATGGAGGAGGGGCGTTTACCTGTCTTTCGTGGCTATCAGCTCAGCGATGATGACCGCCTGCGCCGCGATGTCATTAATACCCTGATGTGTCATGGGCGTCTTGAGTTTGCTGCTATTGAGGCCCGCCACGGGATCGAGTTTCGCAGCTACTTTGCCCGTGCTCTAGCGAGCCTGGAAGAGATGGCTGTTGACGGCTTGATCGCCCTTCGCGACGATGCAATCGAAGTGCTGCCTTCGGGTCGGTTAATGATCCGTAACCTGGCCATGGCGTTTGATGCCTACCTAACGCCGAAGGAAAATCGCTACTCGCGGACCGTATGATTTCCAAGGCTACTCCGCATCTATTTCTTAATATGAACATGGAGGAGTTGCTCTTCGCTATTCGCGACTAAGCTTGAATCAAAGGGGGTGTTCCTGTTCGTAGCGACTTATCTGTCAGTCACCTTATGCAAACGATTGGGATGGAGTGCGTTAACCGCCTTGATAACCTGCTAGATGTGGATAAACGGATGAATCTCCAAGCCTGTATTGGTGAGCTCTCACCCTGATTCGTAAAATAACTGCAGCCCCCTGAGTGCAGAACGTGCATTTGCCCGCCGCTATCCCAGCCAAAAACGAATTTTTTGTGCGTGTATTTTGAGCATTGCAGCTACTTCCAACACAAGCTGGCGCGGTCTAGCTAGGCTTTAGCCTTGGCTGGCTTCGCGCTAGCCGTACACCTCATGGCAGGCTGAGCGTTGCTACTGGAATAATAGAGCATGACGGTTCGCATTATATAACAAAATGAGCTATCGTTATTCCTGTTAATGCCGAAGCCCGTAGGAACGCATAATGCTCAACGCTACTTCCCGATGCTTCCCGATACCGCCCGGCTGTTTACGGGGCACTACTATACGCCTGATGGCCGCGAGCCGCAGTGGGGAAGTACGGTGGCTGAACAGCGCACGAGTAACCTGCACTACAGGTCAATGCGCGTGGTGGGCGGTTACCGTCGCCAGAAGCTAACGTTAAGCGTTATGTAAAGTTTCCACTGGATGCTTTAGCAGGCGCCGCGTGGGATTAAGTGTTTAACAAGAGCTATGAAAAAGGGGAAGTGCTATGCAAACACAGCCGTTAGAAAAGGGTGTCGAGATTACGTCGTCACTCACCGTTGAAGCATTAGAGGACGTTAAAGCCAAAGGCTTCAAAACAGTTATCTGCAACTGCAAGGCTGGGGAAAGTGACGAGTTTCCAGATGAAGCGGCCTACCGCCAAAAAGCAGAAGCGATAGGCCTGCACTGGGTACATATTCCGGTAGCACCCGGTGACTATCGCCCCGCGGATGTAGAGGCATTTGCACAGGCCATGCAGCAGTTACCCCGACCTATTTTAGCGTTTTGCCGCTCTGGAAAGCGTGCAACGCATCTTTGGGCGTATGCCAAACGCCATACCGAACAGTGCGACCTAGCCGTGCTTTTCTCTGCTGCAAAAGCCGCAGGGTTTGATTTGGAAGAGCACCGCGAGGGGTTAGAAAATCAGCCTAATGAATAGAACATCGCCGCGGAGTGTGCGGTGGGCGAGTGACTACGTGAGTGCGCAAGATGAGACTTGAGCGTTGGGTGCCATTAGTCGGCTGGCTACGTCGCTACCAGCAAGCGCAGTTCTCTCGGGATGCGCTGGCAGCGGTGATAGTAACGCTTATGCTAGTGCCTCAAGCGCTGGCCTATGCGTTGTTGGCAGGGCTGCCCCCGGAAATGGGGTTATACGCCAGCATGCTGCCGCTAGTGCTGTATGCCATTTTTGGTACCAGCGCGAGTTTAGCGGTGGGGCCAGTGGCCGTTGCTGCGCTAATGACAGCGTCTGCGTTAAGCGGTTTTGCGACACCTGGTAGCCCGGAATACATTGGGGCCGCGCTGGTGCTGGCGGCGCTTTCAGGGCTTATTTTGATTGCCATGGGCGTACTGCGGCTGGGTTTTTTAGTGAATTTTTTAAGCCATCCCGTTATTTCAGGGTTTATCACCGCCTCAGGTATTTTAATTGCCATTAGTCAGCTCAAGCATATTTTAGGGGTTGAGGCGTCCGGTCATAACGTAATTGAGTTATTAGCGGCGCTGTTCGGCCAGTGGCAGCAGGTGAACGTCATCACGTTAATGATTGGTTTAGGCGTGTGGGGCTATTTGCTGGTCTGTCGTAAACACCTACAGCAGTGGCTGATAGCGCTGGGGGCTTCTGTCAGCGTTTCCGGTATCGTCGTGAAAGCCGCGCCAATCTCAGCGGTAATGGTTACGACGCTGCTGGCCTGGGGCTTCAGCTTGGATCAACACGGCGTTGATGTGGTGGGCTTTGTGCCCAGCGGTTTGCCAGCTATTGCGCTGCCAAGCCTTGATCAATCGCTGTGGGTGGGGTTGTTGCCGGCGGCGCTGCTAATCAGTCTAGTTGGGTTTGTGGAGTCGGTTTCTGTGGCGCAAACCCTTGCGGCGAAACGCCGTCAGCGGATCGACCCTAACCAAGAATTGATTGCCCTGGGAATGGCGAACTTGGGCGCTGGCGTTAGCGGTGGTTCGCCGGTGTCGGGTGGGTTTTCCCGTTCGGTAGTTAATTTTGAAGCAGGAGCCGCAACGCCGCTGGCAGGTGCATTCACGGCCTTAGGGATTGTGCTGGCGACGCTGTTGTTAACAGACTTGTTGGCGTTTTTACCTACCGCGACGCTGGCGGCTACGATTATCGTGGCGGTAAGCACGTTGATTGATTTACCCGCGGTTAAGCGAACATGGCAGTACTCCCGCAGCGATGGCATGGCCATGGTGGCGACCTTGCTGTTAACGCTACTTCATAGCGTGGAAGTGGGCATTGTAGGTGGCGTGGTGCTCTCGCTGGTGCTGCACCTTTACCGAACCAGCCAGCCGCACAGTGCTGTTGTGGGCCGGGTCCCGGGCACTGAGCACTTTCGTAACGTGCAGCGGCATAAGGTTGAGACGGATGAGCATGTGGCGATGCTGCGAATTGATGAAAGCCTCTACTTCGCCAACGCTCGCTACCTGGAAGACACCGTGATGGCGCTGGCCGCCCGCTCCCCGTCGCTGAAACACATTGTGCTGACCTGCCAGGCCGTCAACATCATTGATGCTTCCGCATTAGAAAGCCTAGAAGCCATTAACGGACGGCTAAAAGATGCTGGCGCTACGCTGCACTTAGCCGAAGTGAAAGGCCCCGTTATGGACCGCCTAAAAGGGACCGACCTTTATCGCGAACTTACCGGGCAGGTGTTTTTTACCACCTTTGAAGCCTGGCAAGCATTGGTTCACCCCGACGAAGCGCTCACGCCAGTAGCGTGACCGCAAGCGCGAAAGGCGGCCACTTTCAACATATGAAAAAGAGGGGTTAGTGCGTGGTCACTAGCATCACCACGCTAAGAGCAGCTGAGACCCACATGGCCGGTTTGATCGCTTGGATGTTGCCGGTGAAAAGTTTGATCAGGACGAAGCTGAGGAAGCCAAAGGCGATACCCAGGGTGATCGAGTAGGTCAGCGGCATCAAGATGATGGCCAGAAAAGACGGAAAAGCCTGGTCGAACTCCGTCCACTCGATTTTGCTGATCGGCGCCAGCATGAACAGCCCCACCAGCACCAGGGCAGGCGCCGTGGCAATACCGGGCACCAGTGAAAGCAGCGGAGAGAGGAAGAGGAAAGGCAAGAACAGCAGAGCGATGACCACCGCCACCAGGCCGGTTCGGCCGCCCTGGGCCACGCCAGCGCCAGACTCGATGAAGGTCTGAGCCGCACTGGTACCCAACGGCGCCGCGATCATCGAGGCGAAGGCGTCGACGGTCATGGAGCGTTTCAGGTTGCGCGGGTTGCCATCTTTGTCTTTAAGGTTGGCCGACTCAGAAAGGGCCATGAAGCAGGATAAGGCATCAAAGAAGTTGGTGAACAGCATGACGAAGATGAACGGCAGGTAAGCAACCTTCAGCGCTCCCCAAATATCCACCTGCATCACCGCGCTGAAGTCAGGCCAGGCCGCCAGGCCGCTCCACTCCACGACCACGTCACCGCCCCACAGTCGGCCCATGGGTGATGCTAGCAGGGTGGTCAGGGCGATACCCAGAATCAGCGCACCGTTGAAGCGCAGGATAACCAGAATCGCTGTCGCCATCATGCCGATGAAGAAGGTGACCATGCTGGCATCCATAGCGCCTAGCGTCACCAGCGTCGCGTCGCTGCCGACAATGAAGCCCGCATTCTTGAAGCCGATGAAGGTGATAAACAGACCAATGCCGCAGGTGATCGCGTAGCGCAGCGAAGGGGGAATGGCTTCAATGATCGCTTTGCGGACGTTGAACATGGCCAGTACGGCGAATAGCACCCCGGACCAGAACACGCAGCCCAGCGCCACTTCCCAGGAGAGCCCTGCACCTTGTACCAGGGTATAGGTAAACAGGGCGTTCATGCCCATGCCCGGGGCGACCAGAATGGGGTTGCGGGCATAAAGCCCCATGGCCAGGCTGCTCATGAAGCTGATCAGCACCGTGGCCGAGAGCGCGGCGGAGAAGGGGATACCCGCATCGCTGAGAATGGCTGGGTTGACCACAATGATGTACATGGACGCCAGGAAAGTCGCGATCCCGGCGAGAACTTCAGTGCGCATCGATGAGCCGCGCCGGGTCACGCCAAAATAGTGGTCCAGCCAGTTAGCAGGCCGAGCGGTGCTCTTCTCGGCAAGGGAGGAGGAGTTCGGTTCCATATAGGTGATCCTATTGTTGTTGGAGATTGTTGTTGGAGATCGTTGTTAAAAGTCGTCGTTGATCGCCTGGTGGGCCCAGTGGTCAATCCCGTGCGTGCTGGCGCCTTCCGCCCGCCCAGGTTTCCAGTACGCTGCGATCATCACCCAGCATCATCAGCGCAAATAGGCGCTCGCTAAGGGTGCGACAGCGTGCCTGACGTCTTGACAGCAGCGGTGTGGCATCAGGGTCGAGTACCACGAAGTCGGCTTCCATGCCGGGGGCTAAGCGGCCAATGTTGCTATCCAGTGACAGGGAGCGCGCATTGCCTAGTGTCAGGCCGTAGAACCCTTGCCAGGCGGTTAGGGGCTGCCCCCGCAATTGCCCGACTTGATAAGCGGCTTTGAGGGTCGCTAGCCCGGAAAGGTCGGTTCCCCCACCAACGTCGCTGGCATAGGTCACGTTGAGCCCGACATCGCGTGCGGCGTGGCGGTCGAACAGTCCGCTGCCAAGGAACAGATTAGAACTGGGGCAGAAGGCCAGGTTGGCGCCACGATCCGCCAGTCGGCGGCGCATCCCCTGGTCAAGATGGATGCCATGGGCAAAGGTGCTGCGTGGCCCTACCAAGCCCGACTGCTCGTAGACCTCAAGGTAGTCGCGGCTCTCGGGGAATAGCTCGGCCACCCAGTCCAGCTCGCCGGTGTTTTCGGACAGGTGAGTCTGTAGCCACAGGCTCGGGTCATTCCGCAACAGCCCGCCCGTCGCGTCTAGCTGTTCGCGGGTTGAGGTGGGGGCAAAGCGGGGCGTCAAACTGTAGCCGAGCCGCGCTGTGCCGTGCCATTCGCTGATTAGCCGCTCGGCGTCGCGAATGCCACCATGGGTGTCGTCGCAGAGCGCCTCAGGGGCGTGACGATTCATATGCACCTTGCCCGCCAGCATGCGCAGGTCGCGCTTGCGGCTGGCGGTGAAGAAGGCATCCACCGAACTGGGGTGGCTGGAGCAGAACACCTGGGCCGTGGTGGTACCCACCCGCAGCATCTCATCAAGAAACGCATCAGAGAGCGCCAAGGCATGCTCGTACTGAGCGAAACGACACTCTTCAGGAAAGGTGTAGTCGTTGAGCCAATCCAGTAGCTGCCGCCCGTAGGAGGCCATGATTTCAAGCTGGACGTAGTGCACGTGGCTGTCGATGAAGCCGGGCATCAGTAACTTGCCACGGTGGTCGATCACCTCGATTCCGGGGGGCAGGGTGGGTTCGAGTCGCGCATAGTCATCGATGGCGCGGATGCGGCCATTCTCGATCCACAGGGCAGCGTCTTCGATATGGCAAACGCTGCCTTCGGCAGGGGTGTCGCCCTCGCCGGGGTCGGCATCGAAGCTCAGCAGTTCAGCGCGTATCACGCGCGAGTCGTTTGTCGTCATGATAGGGGCTCTTTTTTTCGAATGTTTATGAAGTGCGACGGCGCATGTTTAAGAAGTGTGCTAGTCGATGAGAGCACGTAGTTCGCCTGGGGCGAGGCCGCGTTGGTCGGCCCGCTCATGGGCGCCCACCAGGGGCAGCAGCTCGGCCAGTGTGGCTAGCGCAATGGCATAGGGCGTCTTGTCGCCGCCGGTGCCACCACTTGCCATACCGATGGGGCAGCGCACCCTGGTTAGCGCCACTTCGTCATGACCGGCATCGGTCAGCCGCGAGCGGAAGCTAGCCCACTTACTGTGTGATCCGATCAGGCCGATTGAGGCCATGTCGTCACGCAGCAGCAGGGCATCCACCAGCTCGCGGTCTTCGGCGTGGTCGTGGGTCAGCACTAGCGCGTGGCTGTTCGCAGGCAGCGCCGCGACGGCGGCACGTAGGTCAGTTGCGTGGTGACAGGTTAGGCGCGGCTGCGCCTCAGCCCAGGCGGGAAAAACAGCGTCGCGGCTGTCGTGCCAAAGCACTCGCCAGGGCAGCGGAGCGGCCAGGCGTACCAGCTCGGTACCGACATGGCCGGCGCCGAAGAGGGCCAGGGTCGCCGCACTGCCGGGGAAGACCTCCAACAGTACGTTGACGAAGCCGCCGCAACACTGCCCGCTGCGCCCACCCAGGGAGAAGGCTTCAAGGCTCATGCCGGTTTCAGCGCTCGCCAGCCGCTCCCGGGCCGCGTCGATCACCTGAAACTCGAAGGTGCCGCCGCCCAGGGTGTCGTGGACGGCATCCGCCGTGATCACCATGCGAGCGCCTGGCTCCCGGGGGGTGGAACCGGCGCTGGTCACCACGGTGGCTAGCGCATGGGGTAGGCCGTCCCGCTGCAGGCGGTGCAGGGCCTCATGCCAGCTTTCGGGGCGCTGGGTGTTCATCACTCGTCACCTTTTTCCAGCGGCCGTTTGTTGTACAGGGCGTCGTGCTGGGAACCGTATTGGGCGCGTAGAGCCTCAGCCGCCATCAGCACGCGCTCGGGCGTGGCCGGGGTATCGAGCCGCGGCGCCTCGACGTAGTTGGTAAGGCTTGCCAGGGCATCCCGCAGCGCGGACCACACCGCCATGCCGAGCATAAAGGGCGGCTCCCCCACGGCCTTGGAGCGATAGATGCTGGCCATGGAGTTGGGGTGTCCCTCCAGCAGCTTGACGTTGAACACCGGCGGTAGATCACCATAGGTGGGGATTTTGTAGGTGGCTGGGCCGTCGGAGATCAGCCGTCCGGCATCGTTCCACTTCAGTTCTTCGCTGGTGAGCCAGCCCATGCCCTGGAAGAAACCGCCCTCCACCTGGCCGATGTCGATGGCAGGGTTCAGCGAGTCTCCTACGTCTTGAAGAATATCGACCCGGTCAACCTGGTACTCGCCGCTGAGGATATCCACGCTGACTTCTGCCACCGCAGCGCCGAAGGCGTAATAGTAGAAAGGGCGCCCCTGGCCGACGTTGCGGTCGTAGTGGATCAGCGGGGTGGCGTAGAAGCCTTTCTCCGAGAGCGAGATGCGATTCAGATAGGCTGCCTGAATCAATTCGCCCCAGGGAATGCGGCGTTCGCTCTCGCCGTGGCCGGCAATCAGGTGTCCGTCTTCCAAGCGCATGTCTTCGCGGTCAAGCCCCTGATCCTGATAGAGGTGCTCATGGGCAAAATCGAACAGCCGCTGCTTGAGCTTCGTGCAGGCATCTCGTGCCGCTTGGCCGTTAAGGTCGGTGCCACTGGAGGCGGCGGTGGGC
The DNA here is from genome assembly GCA_002966495.1 of Halomonas sp. GFAJ-1. Classification (NCBI taxonomy): domain Bacteria; kingdom Pseudomonadati; phylum Pseudomonadota; class Gammaproteobacteria; order Oceanospirillales; family Halomonadaceae; genus Halomonas; species Halomonas sp. GFAJ-1. The sequence continues at coordinate 416,008 of CP016490.1, read as the reverse complement.
GAGGTGTTGGGCACCTTATCGGTGCGCGTGGCGCTAATGCGGACTTGCTCGGTATCCAGCCCCAGTTCACGGGCGGCCACCTGACAGATCTTGGTGTGCAGGCCCTGGCCCATCTCGGTGCCGCCATGGTTGATCATCACGCTGCCGTCGGTATAAACATGCAGCAGCGCGCCGGCCTGATTGAGGTGCTTCGCGGTGAAGGAGATGCCGAACTTCACCGGCGTCAGCGCTAGGCCACGCTTGATGATCGGGCTCTCGGCGTTGAATTCGGTGATCGCACGGCGCCGCTCCCAGTAGTCGCTGCTGGTCTCAAGCTGCTCGACCAGATCATGCAACAGGCCGATCTGATCGACCTGCTGGCCGTAGTGAGTAATATCACGACGGGTCGTTTGGCTGTCGGCGCGGTAGAAGTTGCGCTTGCGTACTGTCAGAGGGTCCTCGCCGATGCGTCGGGCGATGTCGTCCATGGCCGCCTCGATCACCATCATGCCCTGGGGGCCGCCGAAGCCGCGAAAGGCGGTGTTGGAAGCAGTATGGGTACGGGCACGGTGGCCGGTCACGCGGGCATCGCCCAAGGAGTAGGCGTTGTCGCTGTGGAACATGGCGCGGTCGACAATGGCGTCTGAGAGATCCGGCGAATAGCCGCAGTCGCCAATCAAGGTGATCTCGCCGCCCTGAATCACGCCCTGTTCGTCGACGCCCAGCCGGTAGCGGTTATGGAAGGGGTGGCGCTTGCCGGTGGCACGCATATCGTCGCCACGCGGTAGGCGCGCCCGGGTGGTGCGTCCGGTACGCCGGGCGAAAAGCGCGGCGATGCAGGCCCAGGGTGACGCTTGGGTCTCCTTGCCGCCGAAGCCGCCGCCCATGCGGCGTACCTCTACGGTCACCGCATGAAACGGAATGCCCAGCACCTCGGCTACCAGCTTTTGGGTTTCGCTGGGGTGCTGGTTGGAGGTAAAGACCACCACGCCCTCATCTTCGGTGGGCTGCACCAGGCAGGCCTGGCCTTCCAGGTAGAAGTGCTCCTGGCCGCCGACAAACTGCTCATCTTCCACCACCAGGGCGGCGTTCTTCAGCGCCTGCTCCCAGTCACCGCTCTGCTGAACATGACTGGGGCGCACGAACTCTTCCCGCTCAGCGGCGGCGACGGGATCCAGGCAGGCTGGCTGCTCATCAATCTCTATGACGGCGGCCTGAACGGCCTCGCGGGCAGCGCGATGACTCTCGGCGGCCACGGCAAAAATAACCTGACCGACGTAGCTGATCGTATCCGACACGAAGATCGGGTCACCGGGGAAGACCGGGCCGATATCGGTATGGCCGGGGACATCATCCACGGCAATCACATCCACCACGCCGGGCATGGCGCGGACCTTGTCCAGGTCGAGGCGGGTCAAGCGGCCATGGGCGACGGGAGAGAGGCCTAGGGCCACGTGCAGCGTATCGGCCGGGACGCTCAGGTCGTCAATATAGGCGGCCCGCCCGGTGACATGCTTCACCGCGCTCTCATGGGCCTGGGAGTGCGGGTGAGTATTGGTATAGGGAAGCGTGTCGCGGGCCAGGGGGCCAGCACCTTTGATGCGCCCATCGAGTTCGTGGCGTGCAGCCGCGGAGTCGGCGCTGACGTCTTCGGCAGCATCGCTGGGCGCCTTAGCATTCGGCGCTGTAGAGAGCTTAGTGAGCGTACGCATGGAGCATCACCTCCCGAGGGCTGTTGGTGGCGTCCTGGGACTGGTTTTCAGTATTCAGCACCAGGCGCAGGCGTTCGAGCAGATTGGCGGCGGAAACTTGGCGATAGTGGGCGCTGCCGCGCACATCGGACATCGGTTGGAAATCCTGAGACAGCGCTTGCCGTGCCGCTTGGAAGGCCGCTGATGAGGGCGCTTTGCCCTCAAGCGCTGCTTCGGCCTGGGCTGCACGCTTGGGGATACCGGCCATGCCGCCAAAGGCTAGGCGCACGTCGCGGAGCACTCCATCCTCCAAACGCCAAGCGAAGGCCCCGAGCACCGCAGAAATATCGTCCTCACGCCGTTTGGAAAGCTTCCACACTTTGAGCGTTTCCCCCTCCACGGGGTGGGGTAGGAACAGAGCGCGGATCGCTTCACCCTGCTGCAGGGCGGTTCGCTTGTAGTCGAGGAAGAAGTCATCAAGCGGCAGCTCGCGCTCACCTTTGGGGCCAACCAGGCGCAGACGCGAGCCCAAGGCCAGCAGTACCGGTGGGGTGTCGCCGATGGGCGAGGCATTGGCCACGTTGCCGCCCAGGGTGCCCCGGTTGCGAATCTGGGAGGAGCCTAAGCGGTGTAACAGATGGGCAAAGGCGTCAAAGTGTTCTTGAAGCAGCGGTTCAATCTGGCTATACGTCACGGCCGCGCCAATCCACCAGCCGCGTCGGCCATCTTCTAGGGTGGTCTCTTCGATCACGTTCAACTCGGCGACGCGTGTGACATCGATAAGCCGCTCGAAGCGAGCTAGTCGCTGGGTGCTCTCTAGCCACAGGTCGGTGGCCCCGGCAACCAGCCGCGCTTCGGGGTGGCGTTCCAGGCACTCGACCAATTCGGCGAGTGTCGTGGGCTGGGCAAAGAGGCTTTCAACTGCGGCTGGTGCGGCTTTCGGCTCAGGGGCGGCGGCGTCCATCCAAAGCGGGCGATGTTCGGGGTGCTCGTTCATGCTCAGCGCGGCGTCGCGGATCGGGCGGTAGCCGGTGCAGCGGCAGAGGTTGCCCCCTAGAGCGGCCTCAAGGCGTTGTGGCGTCAGCGGGGCCAGGGCCTTGTCGGGTTCCCTACGCTGCTGCTCGTGAAGGGTAAACAGCGACATCACAATACCCGGCGTGCAGAAGCCACACTGACTGCCATGGCACTTAACCATAGCGGCCTGGGCGGGGTGTAATTGGTTGCCATCGGCGAGGCCATCCACGGTCACCAGATGGCGTCCATTCAATTGATAGGCCGGGGTGATGCAGGCATTGGCGCTGTGATAGCGCAGCTCGCCGTCAGGCCCTGTTTCGCCAATGGCGACGGTGCAGGCGCCGCAGTCACCAGAGGCGCAGCCCTCCTTAGTGCCCGTGGTGCCAAGGGTTTCGCGCAGCAGTTCAAGCACACTGGTTTCGGGGGCTGCCTCGCACTGGCGGGGCTGCCCGTTGAGCAGGAAGTCGATCATCGCCGTGTCTCTTGTTGATCTTGTTAAGGGGAGTATGGGTTGTAATGGTTTGACCGATTGGTCAATATTTTTTCAGCATGTGCCAGGATGTCGCATTTTGCAAGTCCAAGAACGGTCTTTGTGTGACAGTGGGGATGCTTTAAAAGCAGCAGTTGTCGTGCCAGATATTATGCAGCGTCAAAGGCTGTAGCAGAGGAACAACAGGAGGCCCAAGAGAGGGCCGTGGAGGGTGCTGAAGGCGCCGCCGAGCATAATTAGCCCGTCGGCAGGCGGGCGGGATTAGCGGGGGGCACGGTCGTCCTGTGGCTGCGACGCGTTACCCTCTTGCAGGCGCTCGATGGAGGCATTGCCCTGCTTGGACAAGGCCGCTAGGCGCTCGATCTGCTCATCCAGGCGGGGCAAGGCTTCCTGACGATAGCTCGAAAGATCATCGATGGCGCCCATCACCTCGCTGAAAGCCTCCTCAAGCACTTGCATATCGAGCATCGCGCCGGAGGCCCGCTTCTGGATATCAACGCCTTGCTGGCGCAGGGCCTTGGCGGTTCCGCTGATCATTTGCGACGTGGTGGTGTTGAGGGCTTCAATGCGGTCTAGCACTAGGCGCTGATTAGCCATTGCCATGGCCACGGTTACCGCGACGGTGAGCGCAGAGACGGTGACATTAATGGCCCTGTCTACGCCGCGCATCAATTCCCGGTTGTTGCGGATGATGACCTCTAGCGCCAGTATGCCTTGCTGGCTCACCGCCAGCTGCTGCTGGAGGTCGAGGATGCGCTGGCGTAGGGGAAAGAGCAGCTCCTCCTCAAGGAAATGGCGCCGCGGATCAACGCCGTCGCGAGCGGCGATTTCGTCGCACAATCGGCGGTCGATCATACGGCCCAGTGCAACTTGACGGTTCAACTCGGCAAGGATGTTCGTTAAGGCCTGCTGGTCATCGCTGAGGGTGAGGTTGTCGCGATGGAGCATGTCGCGTCCGCTTTCCAACTCCTCAATGATGGCGTCCAGCGCCTGCTGGGCATTCTCAAACTTACGGAAGTAGCGCTGCAGGCGGCTGTCGAGGCCGGGAATGACCGAAAGAATGCGATCCAGTGTGGTAGGCGCCAGGCGATGGCGGGCGGGGTCCAGCCCTTCCATGCGCCCACGTAAATCAGTGAGTGCCTTGGCGACCGGCCCGCCTTCGTCGCCCTGGTGGGCCAGCTGGCGCAGCGGGGTCTGTAGCATGGCACTACGATGGGCGGCTTGCTGCTGTAGTTCAAGGCCCATTTCGTCCACGGCTCGGCGTTGGCGAGCTGCCGATGTCTCGTCACCTTCGGCAAGGATATCTTCGACAAAGTTGTCAGCCATCGCTTCAAGCTCAGGGTCGATGTCACGGGCATCAAAATTGTCCGAATCGGCCTGACGCGCCCCTAATTGGCTAGCCCCTAGCTGGTCGGCTATCTCGTCTACCGGCGGCAGGGAGAGACGACGTTTGTCACCGGATTGCTGAGCCATAGATAACTCCTGGGCTATTAAAAAAACGGTTAAATAGAACCGATTAAATAAAATCGCTTTAAAACTGCAAGGTAGCACTGACTGCCAGCTTAATCCTTGCGTGCATAACGATCCGCACCTTCGACGAAGCGGCGTAGATCCTCCAGCGCTTTTTCGGTGGTGACCGTCGCCTGGGGGCGAGCGGTCTCAATACGCGCCATGGAAACAGCGGTATCGTCGAGCACGGTGAGGGCGGATTCGATACGGGCAGAAAGCTTATTCAGCCGGTGTTCAGTCTCCACCAGAAGATCAAGGCGCCGCACTAGGGCGGCGCGTTCCTCTTCGCCCAATCGGTTACTCTCCCGCTCTAGTCGGCCGCGTACGTAATTGCCGTCCACGCTCACCACGCCTCGCGCTTGAGACGTCATGGTCGTTAGCGTATCCACCGCGCCATAACAAACTTGAGTGACCAAGCCTTTTGAGCGCTCAAAGGTCAGCTCGCCCGTGTGGAACCGCTCGCCCAGGACGTCCATCACATGGCGGTAGCGGCTATAGAGGCGGTCTGTGAGGATCGCCAGATCGGGGCGTTGCACATCGAGCAGGCTCTGCTTGGCCCGACACATGGCCAGCACAAGGTCGTCGGCTCCCACGGGTGGCCTTGCCGGATCAAGCACCAACACACCCGCTTCATAGGCGTTGCGCTCCTGCTGCGCACGGCGCTGATGTGCCTCGGCCTCTCTTTGGGCCTCCTGGCGCCGCATGCGGCGACGGGCTAGCCAGCCGCGCAGCGTCCGCTCAACGGGCAGCGCCACGGGAATGGCGACAATGCCCGCGAGCCAGCCAAACAAGCTAGGGCTAAAACCACCCCACAGGGAGGTCAGCCACAGCAGCATGCTGATCGAGGGAACCACCAGGCAGTAACGGCCGATAACCCGTAAGCGGCTGGGAACCGCTATCGGAAGCGCCAAACCAGGATTAAACAGACCAACCAGCAGCCAAGGCAGGCAGGTCATAAATAGGCCATAGGAAAATCCTTGCAGGAATCCCAGCATAGAGATGGCTATCCTTCCGTCATGGAACGCGAATGCGGCATTAAGAATAAATCAGCAAGCCCCCGTGAACTAGCGGGCCAGCTATCGACAACTACAAAAGGCCATTACAAGCGACCACTATGAGGGCTTAATAGTTTCAATCGTCTGTTCGGACGCTAACGCAAATGACGCTAACGCGACTATAGGGATAACGTTTCAGATGCCCGTTTGGTTTGGCTGAACGGTAGCAGTAGGGGCGAGGCGCTCTGCGTAGGGGCTAGGAGGCCTGCTATCGGTTGAGAAAAGTTTGCTAAGCTAGCCAGCGGTTTTCTTTGCGGGTGCGCACTAGCATGAGTTCGCTTCACTCTTCATTTCGCCCTACGCGTTGGCTACCCGGTGGGCATTTACAAACGCTATTTAGCCCGCTGTTCCGCGCTAAGCCCAAACTACAGCGCCAACGTGAGCGCATCACGCTGGAAGATGGCGACTTTATTGATCTGGATTGGTACGGCCCGCAAGGTGAACAGACGCGCTGCGCGATTCTGCTCCATGGGCTTACGGGAAGTTCAAAATCGCTGTATATCTTGGGCCAGCAGCAGGCGCTGGCAGCGCAGGGGTGGCAGAGTGTGGCGGTCAATTGGCGAGGCTGTTCCGGCGAGCCTAACCATCGCGCCAGGGGCTATCACTCTGGTGCTAGCGAAGACCTGGCCGATATTATCCAACAGCTAGCGGCTCGATACCCCGATAAGCCGCTAGCGGCGGTGGGGTACTCGCTGGGCGGCAATGTGTTGCTCAAGTACCTCGGCGAAACCGGGCGTCATAACCCGCTGCTGGGCGCCGTGGCGGTCTCGGTGCCGTTTCGTTTAGACCACTGCGCTGATCGAATTAGCCAGGGCTTTTCTAGAGTGTACCAGGCACGTTTTCTGCGCGATTTACGCCGCTATGTGGAATCCAAGCAGAGTGCGTTCCGTCAGCAGGGCTGTCAAGAGGAGCTGGCGAGGTTAAGAGCGCTTGAAACACTGGAGGGCATGAAAACGTTTTGGGACTTTGATGGCAGGGTCACGGCGCCGTTACATGGCTTTGATAGCGCCGATGCGTACTACCAGCGTTGCAGTAGCGCTTTTTTTGTTAAGGCTATTCAGGTGCCAACACTTATTGTGCACGCTGAAGATGACCCTTTTATCTACCCCCACAGCGTACCAACGGCAGACATGCTGCCGGGTTGCGTCGCTTTAGAACTCTTCCCTAGTGGCGGGCACGTGGGGTTTATTGAAGGCAGCCCCTGGCGGCCACGCTACTATCTTGAACATCGGTTGCCTACGTGGTTAAACGCCCAGATGCCAGATGCAGCGGCGACCCATCGCCCGCAGGTGATCGCATCGTAACCCACCACCCTTAGCGAGGTTTTCAATGTCTGGGTTTTATGATCGTTTGAAAGAAGTGGCGTCGCCACGTATTGGTTTGGGGTGTATGAACCTTTCCCATGGCTATGGGCAGTATGTGCCAGAAGAGGAGGGCGTTAAGGCGCTGAACGACGCCTTTGAAATGGGCTATCGCCATTTTGATACGGCCACGCTTTACGGCGGTACCGCTAACGAACGGCTGCTGGGAAAAGCGTTTGCCTCGAAGCGCCAAGAGCTGCTGCTGGCTAGCAAGTGCGGGATGGCCATCGACCCAGAGAGCGGTAAGCGAGTGATCGATGGACGGCCTGAGACGCTGCGACGTCAGTGCGAGGAGAGTTTGGCTCGCCTGAAAACCGATCATTTGGATCTCTACTACCTCCACCGCATGGATCGCCAGGTGCCCATTGAAGAGAGCGTTGGAGCCCTTGGCCGGTTGGTGGAAGAGGGTAAGCTGCGCGCGGTGGGGTTATCGGAAATCTCCGCAGACACACTGCGCAAAGCATACGCTGAGTACCCGGTATCGGCCGTTCAGTCGGAATACTCACTGTGGACGCGTAACCCCGAGATTGCCCTCAGCCAAGCGTGTAAAGAGCTGGGCACAGCGCTGGTGGCCTTCAGCCCGTTGGGTCGCGGGTTTCTCTCTGGCGCTATCCACGCCGATACCGACTTCGCAGAAGGCGACATGCGCGGGGGTATGCCGCGTTTTAATGGCGATAACCTCATCCACAACCTGACGCTACTAACGCACTTTAATAACATGGCGAAAGATTTGGCCATCACCCCCGCTCAGCTGGCGCTTGCTTGGGTGAAGGCGCAGGGTAGCCATGTGATTCCCATTCCTGGGTCGCGCTCTATTAACCATATGCAGGAAAACCTCAAGGCCGAGCAGCTAGTGTTAAATGACGCGGCGTTGGTGCAGCTTAATCAGATGATGCTGCCTAGCGAGGTCGCGGGTGCTCGATATAACGAGGCACAGCAGGCCGATATCGACACAGAAGAGTTTGCGAACAAGGAATGACATGCTGTTTGAAGCAGCGCCTACGGTAGCCCTCATGTCCAGCATCATGCAATTGACCGCATTCAACATTGGAGACGTGAAGCCGTCTCTCGAGGTGGGTTGCATGATTGTTGATGAGGCCTAGGGCGACGATCCGAAGTCCTGTGGACTCGATGTCGTTGCGCAACATTTGTCGCTCATCGCCGGCGCTGCTATGCCTCAGCCCCAACTTGTTACTTTTCTGTCTTGAATTTTGCTTTGCAATTACCGCTCATACACATTGTACAAAAGTGCTCCCTATCTTCGTGTTGAGCACCCTTAGCAATGGCAGAGCCGCAGTTGTTGCAAAGCAGAGTGACAATGCCGTCTTCGACTTTCACAATTGCATGTTCGTAGTCCATAAATGCTCCGCTATGTCCCCATACTGCAAGAGTGGAGAGTAATACCTTGTCGGCGAAAGCCAACCCTTTTCTCGTACCCTTCTGACGGTGCTATCGAGCATCAGTTCAAATGCTGCGGGTTCCCGACATATGGGTAGGCTCCTTTCGCTACCCTGGTAGTGCAGAACGATAACTTGGTCGGAGCAGGTGCCACCTTTAAAGTCACAGCTGTCGAAGTGCTTGTGTTGCATGAAACAACTCGCGGTTTTCATCCGTCGAGCGGTCTGATGTGGCCACTGTTACTGAGCAGGTTCAGAAGCGCGGTGACCTTGATATTCAGTCCCACCCCCATCAGCCACCACAAAGGTTAGCCGATACCAAACGTCAGTATTCGGTAATGCTTCAATGGTTTATGCCACAGCTAATCTGAAGTATTCATTTTTTGCTTTATTCAATAGCGTTGATCAGCTTAACGCCTTAGCACATACTGACGTAATAGTATTAGTTATAATTATAAAAGAGAGCTTTTATGACCTCACTTCGCCACTTTCTCAATGTCAATGAGCACGGCCAAGGCGTCACGCCCTTACTGCTTATTCATGGCTTCGGGTGTGATCAGACAGTATGGCGGCGTCTCATCCCTGCACTGGAAAATGACTACCGCTTGATTTTCGTCGATCTTGCGGGATTCGGTGGTGCTGCCCCTGAGTTCTACGATAACCAGCGGCATACAACGCCCGCTGGTCATGCCGAAGATATCGCCACGCTATGTGATGAATTGGAGTTGGAAAACGCCATTATGGTAGGCCACTCCATCGGTGGCACCATTGGAATGCTGGCGTCTATTCTGCGCCCTAACGCATTTAGTCGCTTGGGGATGATCTGCAGCTCTGCGCGCTACCTGGACGACCCGCCCGACTATCACGGCGGCTATACTCACGAGCAGCTTGAGGGCCTGATGCAACTGATGGAGCAAAACTACCTGGATTGGGCAGGTGCGATATCGCGTGTGGCACTGGGAGACGCCATTACCGAGCCGCACCAACGCAACCTGGAACAGCGTTTTTTGAACATAGCACCGGATGTATTACGGCCCTTCGCCCACTCTATTTTTCTGGGCGATACCCGCCACTACCTGCCTAAGGTCACGGTACCGAGTTCCATTTTTCAAACATCGCGCGACGCTATTGTGCCTCTTGAAGCTGCTGAGTACCTACAACAGCATCTCTTTGAGAGCGAGTTAGTGGTCCTCGATGCGGGAGGCCATTACCCCCAGATGACACACCCAGACACTTTGGCTGAAGCACTCCAGGCTAACCTCGCAAAACAGAGAAATTCACACTTATGCCAGTAAAGCCCGTGGATCTTTCCGATTGTTGGCAGCTTGCCCCCTCGGGCCTAGTCGTATTAGACGAGCAAGGAAGGATACTTCAGGTTAACGACACGCTAAGTGACTGGATTGGCCGCACGGAAAAACAGCTGCTTAACCGGCCCGCTAGCGAGCTGTTTACCGCAGAAGCACGCCTACTTTACCAAGGGGTGCTGGTGTTTAGGCTTAGCGATGTGGGGGCTGTAGATGAAGTGCACCTTAGTCTGCACGTGGAAAACGGCAACCCGTTCCCTGTGCTCTGCAGCGCGCGCCGCATAGATTCGCCCGACCCCCCCATAACCCTCATTGCCATGTTACCAATTGCCCGCAAAGACCAGCTAGAGCGTGACCTGCTAGAGGCGAGACAAGCGGCTCAGTGCGCTTTAGCAGAAAAGAGCAAGATGATTAACGAACTGGAGTTGATGCGCACCCAACTGGAGTCTCATAACCAAGAACTTCAACGCCTTACCTTAAAGCTTGGGCACGAAGCTAGGAGTGACCCGCTCACCGGTTTGCCTAACCGGCGCCATTTCGATCTCGCTTTAGAAGAGCGTCTTGCCCGCGCACTCGTCAGCCGCCACTCGGATGCGTTTAGCGTAGCCATTCTGGATATTGACCACTTTAAGCCCATTAACGACACCCATGGGCACGCCGTAGGAGACCAGGTATTACAAGAGCTTGCCCTATTGCTTGCCTCTCAGATGCGGGGCAGTGACCTGGCCGCCCGCATCGGCGGCGAGGAGTTTGCACTGCTAATGCCAGAAACGTCACTTGAAGAAGCCTACAACGCTCTAGAGCGCTTAAGACAAGCCATTGAAGCGCATACTTGGCAACCAGTGCCTATTACCGCCAGTGTTGGCGTAACAGGCTACTTGGCCGATGATACCAACGAGAGCTTAATGGCTCGCGCCGACCGGGCCCTTTATAAGGCAAAACACCTAGGACGTAATCACGTCGCTAAGGGCTAAATAGGATCTTTTCATGCAAAAGCAGACGTGGCTAAGCTAAGCAGCAGTGATGATACTGAATTGTAGCTCTCACGGTGAGGTAATATTGCAGTGGGTGTCGAGCTGCTCATAGTCGCCATCTCTAGTGGCATAGTACAAAGGTTATACGGTGGAAATATCATTTACTGGTTAAAAGAGTTGTGAGGGTGCTATATGGATACGCTTGTAAAAGTGATGTACGTCGAAGATGACCCTGATATCCGCGATATTGCAAGTATGGCTTTAGAGGATGTAGGTGGGTTAACGGCTAAAATCTGTGAGTCTGGCGAGCAAGCATTAAAGGAAGTAGGCGAATTTACGCCACAAATGATTTTGCTTGATGTCATGATGCCGGGTATGGACGGGCCCAGCACGCTGATGGCGCTGAGGCAGCATGGGTACGTTAGCGCAACAACAGCGGTCGCCTTTATGACCGCTAAAGTTCACCCTGAGGAAGTGGCAAGATATAAAGATCTCGGGGCGATAGATGTAATCGCCAAGCCGTTTGACCCCATGACGCTCGCTGACGACGTTCGAGCTATTTGGAAAAAATTCCATGACTGATACTGCTTCCTCTAAGGCTGTTTCTCAGCGCTTACAGGCGCTTTCTAAAGCTTACTTAAAGCGTCTTTCCTCTGAGTTTCAACTGCTTACCGAGCTTGCTGGGCGCCTTGAAAGAGATGCTTCATGCGATGAAACCCTGCAGCAATTAAATTCAGCGCTTCACTCCCTGGCAGGTTCAGCAGGCACTTTCGGCTTTGAAAGTCTTGGGCGCCAAGCCCGAGAGTACGAAATGCAGGTCACGCAGGTTCTACAGCAAGATGTCAAGCAATCACTGCCTGTGTCGGGTTGGATTAAGCAACTACAAAACGCGCTTGAAGTAGATACAAGCCAAAAGTCAGTGGTGGGCATGGAGACCACTCGCCTGGCAGATGTTGATGGCGCCCCTTCTATCTGGCTGGTAGAGCGAGATGCCATATTAGCGGAATATATGGTTCAACAGCTTTACAGCTTTGGCTTCCAAGTACGGCATTTCAAAGATGCTGAAGCGTTGCACCAAGATAATGGGGTGCCTCCAGACTTGCTATTGATTGACCATCGCGCCACTCAGCGCGAAGCGATTAAGGAAAATCCGGTAGCCTTTTGGCAAAAGTATCTGAAAGATTACAGCTGCCCAATTTTTTTTACGGGTACTGAGGAAAGCTTTACTGCGCGACTCCATGCGTTGCGCAGCGGCGGGCAAAACTATTTTGTCAAACCTTTGGACATGATATCACTGGCCGCTCATATAGCGCAGCGAATCAAAACGCAAGATAGTCAGCCTGAGCGTGTCATGATTGTGGAGGATGACGTCGAATTAGCCCTCCATCTTCAATGCGTGCTTGAAGAGGCTGGTATGCAGGTCAGTGTGTTTAACCGTCCTGACGCCTTATTTGAGTCGATTAGTGATGTTAACCCAGAGCTAATCCTGATGGATCTTTGGCTCCCGGGAATCACTGGGGCAGAAATAGCGGCTCTGCTGGGCCAAGTGGAGCGCTGGTCGCAAGTTCCTATTATTTACCTCTCTGGCGAATCTAATGCAGAGTTGCGCGGCCAGGCGTTATTGAGAGGAGGGGATGCTTTTCTCGAAAAGCCTATCGATAACGACCTGCTTATCAAGCTGTGCCGATCCCGCGTCATGCGACTGCGTAAGCTTGAGGATACTAAAAATAGAGACGCGCTCACCGGGCTTCTTAAACACGCGAGTATTAAAGAAGCTTTACAAGACCAGTGGCTACTCGCGCAACGCAAGCCCCAAACGTTTAGTGTGGTAATGCTTGATATTGATCATTTCAAGGCGGTGAACGACACCCATGGGCATGCGGTCGGTGACCTGGTGATTGCCGCTGTGGGTACGTTGTTGCGTCAACGTTTCCGGGGGACCGATAAACTAGGCCGGTACGGTGGAGAAGAGTTTACGTTGGTATTGATCGAATGTACTGCCGATGATGCTATTAGTATGGTAAACGGTCTGCGTGAAGACTTTGCAGCGATCCAGTTTACTGGGGGCAGAGAACCGTTCTCCTGCACCTTGTCAGCAGGCGTGGTGGATAACCAGCATTTTCCTGACGATACGGCTGAGTCTCTGCTTAATCGAGCTGATCAAGCGCTATATCAGGCCAAACACAGTGGCCGTAACCGTGTTTGTTTAGCGTCAGGTGAGCACCGCCCCGGATGTGATAGCAGAGGTTGATAATGAAGACACCACCGATCCCTGAAAATGAAACCGAGCGCCAGCGTGCACTGGTTGAGACAGGTTTGCTGAATCGCGAGTGTGAAGAGCGTTTTGACCGTATCACACGCCTCGCCCGAGAACTGTTTTCAGTACCCATTGCGTTGGTTTCATTAATTGATCAGGATCGGCAGTGGTTCAAATCATGCCAAGGACTTGGCGTCAAAGAAACACCAAGGAGTATCTCTTTCTGTGGCCACACGATTTTGGACAACGTTCCCTTAATTGTTGAAAACGCATTAGAAGATGCTCGTTTTTCTGAGAATCCTCTTGTCATCGGCGCGCCTCATATCTGCTTTTATGCGGGTATACCGTTGCACACCCGTAGTGGGCACAGCATTGGAACCTTTTGCCTGATCGATACACAACCAAGAGTACTGTCTCCGGAGCAAATCACGATACTTGAAGACCTCGCCGCGACGGTTGAAGAGTTAATACACGCTGATGAACTCCGTCATCAGTCATGTTCAGCACTAGAAACTGAACTGGTTGCCAACCACCACGATCAAATGGCCTCTATTATCAATAATATGCCTGGCGTGACCTACCGCTGCTTACCTGATGAACACTGGACAATGCTATATATCAGCGGGCAGGTGGATCAGGTAAGTGGTTATCCCGCCGAGGAGTTAATTGGCAATCAAAGCATTTGTTACGCTGATTTAATTCATCCCGATGATGCGCCTGCATTGGAAAAGGCGGTCGCCGCTGCAATGACTGACGATACAGAGTGGCATTTTGAGTATCGTATCAAGCACCGGGACGGCGCATGGCGTTGGGTAGAAGAGCGAGGGAAGTGCATACGAAATGATGCTACCTATCCTGTTATTCTTGAGGGCTTCATTGTTGATGTTACCCGTGAACGGAATACGGCAAGCCAGCTAAACAAGCATCATGATGCATTGATGCTGCTCAACGAAATCGCGTTTTCTTCACACGTGACGCTCGATGAAAAAATCAACTATGCGCTAAAAAAGGCAAGACACTACCTGAACATGGATTTGGCGATTCTTAGCCAAATCGAGGGTGATGTTTATACGGTACGCTGGGTGGATGCCGTTTTAGGTACCGCGATATATGCAGGTCAATCTTTCGCGTTGGGGCATACTTGGTGCCACCATGTTTTTTCAGGAGACTCGGAGCAAGCGCGCGAACTGTTTATTGCTAATGCCGAGAGCTGCGAATTAAAACACCATCCCTGTTATGAGAAGCATCCGCTAGGCGCTTATACTGGTATTGTCATTGAGGTCGAGGGTAGTGCATTTGGAACGCTCAATTTTTCCGCAGGAAATGCGCGATTAGAAGATTACGATGATAGAGAGAAGCTTTTTATACGTTTACTGGCGCGTTGGCTATCCGGTGTTTTAGCGAGCAGCCTGCATCATGAGCGTCTTAGTAAGTTGACTGCCCAGCTACCGGGCGTTATCTATCAGTTCCGCAGGTTTGCCGATGGCCGCGTCACATTTCCTTTTAGCTCCCCTCAAATTCTAGCTCTATATGGGCTGACCCCCGAAGAAGCCGCTCACGATGCCACGCCTGCGTGGGCAAAAATTCATCCCGATGATTTGGATGCTGTGAGTGTGTCTATCGAGCATTCAGCGAATACGCTGGGAGACTGGCAGGCGACATACCGAGTGCAGTCTAATGAACACGGTTATCGCTGGGTATTGGGACAGGCGAAACCTGAGCGCCTCGCTGATGGCAGCACCTTATGGCACGGTTATTTGCGAGATGTTCATGAGCAAGAGCAGGCACGTTTGGCCCTGGAAAGTAGTGAAGCACGACTAAGAGGACTCTTTGATTTTTCACCTATTGGTATTGCCCTCAATGATTTCGAAACAGGTCAGTTTATTGACTTGAATGATGCGCTGATCGACCCAACAGGCTATTCACGCGATGAGTTTGTGTCATTGAGCTATTGGGACGTTACGCCAAAAGAGTATCTGCCCGAAGAAGAGCAGGCGCTTTTAAGTTTAAAAACGACGGGACGCTATGGTCCTTTCGAAAAAGAGTATATTCGTAAAGATGGCAGTCGTTATCCAGTCCGCTTACAAGGCATGCTAAGCCGAGAGCAGAACGGCCAGCAGGTAATTTGGTCGCTGATTGAAGATATAACAGAGCGCCGTAAGCTGGATAAAATGAAAGACCAGTTTATTTCTACTGTCAGTCATGAGTTGCGTACGCCTCTCACGTCTATCCAAGGCTCACTTGGATTACTTAAAGGGGGGGCGGCAGGCGCGTTACCCGAAAAAGCGCAGTCGCTCGTCAATGCCGCGGAACGCAATGCCAAACGTTTGACAACACTGATTAACGATTTGCTGGATATAGAAAAGTTGGTTGCTGGCAAAATGCCGATGAATGTAAGCGTGCAGCCCCTGGCCCCTTTACTGCACGAAGCCATCGAAGCCATGCATGGCTACAGTAAGCAACATCAGGTGTTTATTCAGCTCTCGGACGCTGTGCCAAGTGTCTGGGTTGAGGTTGATGGCCCTCGCTTTATTCAAGCACTTAATAACTTATTATCCAATGCGATTAAGTTTTCTCCCATGGGGAAAGCGGTGGAGATAGCGGTCAAGCTGCATCAAGACACTGTCGAGATTTCCGTGCGCGATTATGGTGCTGGCGTTGCCCCTGAGTTTCGTGCCAGTTTGTTCCAGCGTTTCGCGCAAGCAGATGGCAGCAATACGCGCAAGCTGTCAGGAACCGGCCTTGGTTTAGCCATTAGCCAAGAAATTTGCCAACAGATGAGGGGCGACATTGGCTACCGTGATGCGGTAGGTGAGGGCGCTGACTTCTTTATATCCTTACCAAGGTATCACCAATGCTGAAAATCCCGCTGAGTGTGCGTATTGTTCTGCTCGTATTTGCCACCAGCGGTATTCTCGTTGGCGGGATTCTAGTTACCGTGTATCAAGTCATGGTTGCTGATTATGAGTCTATTGTGGTGGAGCGTGAGGCGTCTGAGATCAGGCGATTAGCCTCTGAGCTGGAGCTATCCCAGCAGCAGCGAAAACTTGGTTTAGAAGCCTTTGCAACGCGCTTACTCAATGACGATGGCAGATTACGTAGCGATCAAGAGCTACAAACCTTATTGGAGCAACCTTCGGTTGCTGGCGACCTGTTTCCTGATGGTTTGCTGGTTTTTGATGCGGATGGCACGGCTATCGCAGAAAACCGCCACGTTCCTGGGCGTATAGGCACCAACTATGCCGACCGTCCTCACTTCCAGCGTGCCTGGCAAACTAAAGATGCAGTGATTTCTGAGCCCATTATTGGACGTGCAACGGGGCTGCCGCTTATTTCCTATTTGCAGCCTATGCTGTCTTCAGACGATCGTCTTATGGGGTATGTGGGCGGAGTCTTAGATCTTTCCAGCACGCCGCTTATCGATAATTTTAGCTTAGAGGAGGCTGAATCTAGTACGACTCTAATCATTGACCCGAGACACCGCTTGTACGTCTCCATGTTAGAGCGTGTCGATACGGTAGCGTCGTTACCAGATGATGGTGCTGACGCATTTGTCGATGCCGCTCTGGCACTGAACCCACCGGGAACCATCGTTGAATATCAGCAGCAACGATATCTTACGGCCAGCCAACAATTGGATTCTCTCGGTTGGGTCGTACTAAGAGCAATTCCTTATGAGAAAGCCATCGCACCTGTAAAAGCATCCTTTCGACAGTTTCTATGGATTGCACTGTTCGCCATGGTGCTCGTTGCTCTAGTGGGGGCCTGGGTTGCACGAAGCTTAACGCACCCCATAGAACGAATCACACGGCGTATCGAGCAAATGGCCGACCACGCACGTTTTGATGATGACTTCCGTGAAAGGGGCGGGCCAGAGGCACGAGCCCTCGCGCGGGCGATGAACCGTTTAGCTTATGAGCGGAAAGCGGCGGATACTGCTGTTCGTAACGCTGAACGTTTTTTATTTAACATTCTAGAAGCGGCATCTGAAGTAGCCATTATTGCGACAGATACGAACGGCATGATTACCGCCTTTAACAAAGGTGCCGAGAATATGCTGGGTTACAGTAAGGCAGACATGGTAGGTAAGCAAACCCCGGCTATATTACACCTCAAAGACGAAGTAGAGCTGCGCTCAGAACAGCTTAGTGCTGAGCTAGACCGAACGGTTGAAGGGTTTAGGGTATTTGTAGAACACGCCGAGAGAGATGGCTCGGAGACACGAGAGTGGACATACGTTCATAAGAGTGGCCGTCGTATACCGGTATCGCTAGTCGTGACCCCCATGCGCGATAGCGCCGATAATATTAGCGGCTACCTGGGTATCGCGGAGGATATTACAGCGCGTAAGCAAGCAGACAAGCTTAAGAGTGAGTTTATTTCCACTGTTAGCCATGAGCTTCGCACGCCGTTAACGTCTATTTCTGGCGCCCTCGGTTTAATGGTGGGAGGGGCATTTGGTGAGATGCCAGAAAAAGCTCAAAAGCTGTTAATGACAGCTCATCGTAATAGTAAGCGTTTAGCCCATTTAATCAATGATTTACTAGATATCGAAAAAATCGCTGCAGGAAAGTTGCATTTCGATATGCAAGTGCATGCGTTGGCCCCGTTGATCGAGCAGGCCCTAGAGGCTAATCGCCATTATGGCAGTGAGAATGGGGTGACACTGCTGCTGGCTGATGAATCACCTGATTTGATGGTAAATGTCGATCCTTCGCGGTTGATGCAAGTGCTGGCCAATTTGTTATCCAATGCCATTAAATTCTCACCCGAAGGTGGGGAGGTCACGCTGACTGTTGAAACCTCAAATCATAACGCAGTCGTCAGCGTGATTGATCGTGGCCCAGGCATTGCTGACTCGTTTCGTAGCAAAGTGTTTCAGCGTTTTGCTCAAGCAGACTCCTCGGATACCCGTGCTAAAGAGGGAACCGGCCTTGGACTCGCCATTACGCGAGAACTAATAGAGCATATGGGAGGGCGCATTGATTTTGAGTCTACAGAGGGTGAAGGCTCGCGGTTTTTCTTTGAATTACCATTGGCGCAAACGGCGGTAAAAGCCTCTCAGCCGCTGGAGATGGACGCTGAGAACCGTGACGCGCCCCGTATTTTGGTGGTTGAAGATGATAAGGATGTGGCCACTCTGTTAAGCATGATGCTCAGCGATGCAGGGTATCGGGTCGATATTGCCTTTAATGGGGCAGAGGCACTGAGCGTGCTTCAAAACACGCAGTATGACCTTGTGAGTTTGGACTTGATGCTCCCAGACACCAGCGGATTGGAGATTATCCGTACCTTGCGTGGACACCCTGATACCGCTGATTTACCGATTGTTGTGGTTTCAGCGAAAGTAGAGCAAGGGCGCTTAGCGATCAATGGCGATGCAACCAATATCGATTGGCTAGCTAAACCCATCGATCAACTTCGATTAATTGACATGGTTCAACAACAGTTGTCAGCTAATCGCGAGCATCACCCACGGGTTCTGCATGTTGAAGATGATCTCGACTTACATGAAGTGGTAGCGGCGATGGCCGGTGAGTCGTTTACGTTTGAGGCAGCCTATACCTTAGAGAGTGCTCGCTCGCGTTTGAAAGAGCAGGCGTATGACGTGGTATTGCTCGATATTGGGCTGCCTGATGGGTCAGGTTGGACACTAATCCCTGAAATTCGTGCTAGCCAACCTGAAGCCAAAATCGTCATCTTATCAGGGAGCGATATGACGCATCAGCAGCATGAGCAGGTTGAGGCCGTCTTACTTAAATCTCGGCTATCGGCAGATACGCTAATTGATGGTATTAAAGCACGCATTCGGTCTACGCGACTGTCGAGAGATAAACTTAGTTAATTTTTTCTAGCCGCTATAAAGTGGCCTAGTGTGCGCGATGTGCACTAGGCCGCATTTGAATTATGTCATTAGCTGCACAATGGTTAGGGTTTAAAGGGCAGTTATTTCGCTAGGCCCAGTGCGTTTGCTCTATTTCTTCTGCCATCATAGGTTTAGCGGCCAAGAAGCCCTGGTACTGATCGCAGCCTAGCTGACGTAAAAATGACAACTCTTCTGTTTTTTCTACACCCTCAGCGATGATAGACATATTCATTGTCTTGCCTAACTGCACCATGGTTTGTAACAGTCGTGCATCGCCCGTCAAAGACCATTGATGTATGAAGCTTCGGTCTATTTTTAACTTGGCGGCATCAATGCGTTGTAAGTAGCTTAATGAACTGTATCCGGTGCCAAAATCATCCAGTGCTAGCTGAACACCTAAATCTCCGAGTTGCCGAAGCAGGTAACTCGCCTGTTGCCAGTCGAAAAGCAGTAGGGATTCTGTTATCTCTAGCACAATACGAGATGGGTTTAGCTGGTAATGGGACAATAAGGATGTTAGATGATCTAAAAATAGTGGTTTCTGGATATCTCTAGCAGACAGGTTAAGCGACATAAACAAATGAGGGTGCTTACGATGCCAAGTAGCGCACTGTGATAATGCCTGCGTTAACATCTGGTAGGTAAGACGAGATATTAGGCCTTTCTCTTCCATCAAAGGAATAAATTCGCCTGGGCCAAGCAGCCCTCTCTCGGGGTGTTGCCAGCGGGCTAAGGCCTCAAAACCAGCGAGTTTATTGTCGTTTACCTGGTAAATTGGTTGATACACGGCGATAAACTGATCATTAGCAAGCCCTTTTTGAATTGCGTTTTCTAAAAGGAAACATTGCTTTTGAGCCTGCTTTAGAGCTTCATCAAAATAGCAGACCTCTGCAGTGGGTGATTTCTTTGCTTTAAAAATCGCCATGTCGGCATGGTCGAGTAGCTCTCCTGCGGTGCTGTTTTTTGTAGAAAACACGACGCCCACGTCTGCTGTAAGAACCATCATGCCGTGCTTCGACACTATTTGAGCGTCCTCGATAGCCTTTATAAGGCTGCTAATATAGCGCTCTACAGATGCTTGGTTTGTATGCGCTTGGGTTAGAAGCAGAAATTCATCTCCGCTTTCCCGATATAGCGTATCGCCTGGGTTTATACGCTGGGTTAACTCCCAGGTAAGTCGCTGTAAGACTTCATCGCCAAAATAATAGCCGTGGAGGTTGTTAATAGTGTGAAAGTCACGAATGTCGATTTTCGCAACCGCTATTACGTTTTCTGGCGTTTGGCTTGGCAGTGCTTTTTCAATATCACGCAGCAAGCTAGCAAGTTTGGGCAACGCTGTCAGTGAGTCATGAGCAGCTTGTGCATCAGCGACAGTCAATGTGCCTATGTGGGAGCGCAGGTGGCGCCCTTTCTTAACTCTCGACTTGACGACCATTAATAAACGCCATAACTCGATGGGCTTATTGATAAACTCATCGTTAGCTAACCGAGCACAGGCTAATTGCATATCGGTATCCGCTGCCGCAGACATGAATAACAGCGGTATAGTTGCAAACTCTTCATGCTGGCGGATGATTTTACCGAGCTCAATGCCGTTACAGCCAGGCATATATACGTCTATTAATATCAGTTCTGGGTGGCTTTGTTCTAATAGCCTTAATGCATCCTGAGCACTGGTGGCGATAGTGACGTTATAACCTGCGTTAGTTAAAAACTCGTCATAGAGTTTGAGTAAGTCATTGTCATCGTCGACTAACATCACGCGATAAGGCTCGCTTGGGGCAATGTTTAATTCTGAATTGAGCAGCGAGACCAGCTTAGGTATGTCCAGAGGCTTTCGAAGGTAGTGCGTTCCTCCGGCCCTAACTGATGCGAGGCGTAGCTCAAAAGAGTCATACCCAGACACGAAAAAAACAGGTAATGGAGCGCCACTGCTTTGACGCCAGCTACTGACGTGATTGGCACCGGCAAAGCGCTGGCCGGAAAAGTCCATATCAACAATCAAAGCCACGGGGTCATAGTCTGCGATAGCTTGATCTAACTGCGTAATATCATCTTGGCAATGAGCCTGATAGCCATATTGGCTAAGTACTTCGCTCAACTGATTCGAAAAATCAGGGTCGTCATCTATCAATAAGATATCAATGGTATTTGAAGTATCGTTTACCTGAAGCGCACTGTTCGGCTGGCAATTTGGCGCGCGATTGCTGTGTCGTGCAATCGTTTCACGCTCAAGAGTCGCTAGTAAAGCGTGTATCGGGATTGATAAGCTTGCCCTTAGCTCTCTGAGGGAGAGAGCCTTTGCAGTCTCACATGCTTGCTCTAGCTCGCGTGCCAACTGGGACAGCTCCACAAGGCCATAAGCTTTTCCAGAGCCGTTCAGCTTATGGGCAATGCTCATTATATGTTGAACGCTTCTAACGTCATGATCGGCTGTCTGCCAAAGGGCTTCAAGTTCTGTTTTATAGAGCATTAGGCGCTCTCTATATGCAGAGAGTAGCTGTTCCATTTTGTGGTTGTTTGAATCGCTCATTGCACTCCCTCTGGCTATAACCTAACCACTTTAAGAGCTGGTCAGGGGCATCCCATACTTTTTCACCTCAATATACTGAGTCTATGATGTTAAGCGCTGGAGTTCCATACTGGGTTGTAATGGCCCCCAGGTTTCTGCACTCTCTATGCTACTAACGTCCGGGGGCACATAGATCAAAGACTGATGTGCCCATCCTGCGTTGGACGACGCCACTTTCTGATTGAGTGGCGACACAGTAATGCGTTGTTGATGGCACTGCCTTAACTTTTGGGTGCTTCTTGTTGCCACTGATCTTTAATCGCTAGCAACTCTGGCAAGCTTTGTAGAAATGCATCGACGATGTCTGGGTCAAAATGATGGCCGCGCTCTTTTTCGATTAATGCCACTGCATCCTCTACGGCCCAGGCTTTTTTATAAGGACGCTCACTCGTCAGGGCATCGAATACATCGGCCAATGCCACAATGCGCGCTTCGATAGGAATGTCTTCGCCCTTAATCCCCTTGGGGTAGCCACTGCCATCCCACTTTTCATGATGATAAAGCGCAATGCTACGGGCTAATGTCATCAATGTTGAATCGTCATCACCAAGAATTTCCGCGCCTATGGCGGTGTGACTTTGCATAACGCGCCACTCATCAGCATCAAGCGGTCCCGGTTTTCTTAAAATGGCATCAGGAATACCTATTTTTCCAACGTCATGCATAGGGGCGGCATTCAAAAGTTCTTCTGCGGCAGCTTCACTAAACCCTAGGCGTAGGGCTAGTAACTGAGTGTAAAGGCTCATGCGAATGACATGCAGGCCAGTTTCGTTGTCTTTATATTCTGCGGCACGGCCTAGCCTTTGCACCACTGCGAGCCGGGTTTGTTTAAGCTCATCTAACCGTACCAGCGACAAATGATTCTTGACTCTGGCTTTGACTACTGGAGCGCTAACCGGTTTAGTCACATAATCTACTGCGCCGAGCTCAAGGCCTTTTGCTTCATCCTGCGGATCAGACAAAGCAGTGACAAATATCACCGGTATATCTGCAGTGTGGGGTTCGGTTTTTAATTGCTGGCATACCTGATGTCCACTTAGGCCTGGCATCATCACATCCAATAGGATTAAGTCTGGATGCTGTTCACGGGCCAATTGCAGCGCACGCTCGCCATTTTTAGCGAATAGCAGTCGATAGCTGCTGTTCAGAATGTTCTGAAGCACCTGTAGATTGATCGGCTCATCATCAACTAACAGTAGTGTTTTTAACTCAGTCATTGCTATCCCGTTCATACTAAGCGGTGCCAAAGAAAATTGAAGCTCAGCATCTTACTCGTTTGATGACATGTATTCGGCTAACAAGGCAGCGGCTTGCTCTGGCTCAAAATTATTGACGGCCTCAATCAAGCGTGAGTAAAGCTCTGCGGGTACCCGCTGTTCTAGGGCTTGCATTTTCTGAGCGGGCGCTTCTCCCTGCTGCAATTGCTTAATCAGTTGCTCCACGTCAAGCTCAGTCGCAGAAGCAGGCGTGGCAGCATCAGGCGCTGACGATTCGCTAGTGTCTGGCCTGTTCTGTTGTAAGGCCTGTTCGATCTCCTCAAAACACTGCTCAATCTGTTTGATGAAGTGCTTATGTTTTTCTAGGTTTGCTTGCTCTAGCTCGGTAGCGATAGCTACCAGCTTGGTCAGCGCCAAATTGGCAGCGCCTCCCCGCAGTCGATGGCCATAACTTTTGATATCGACCAGGGTTGGTTGCCCAGTCGCTAATAGCACCGATGGCTGGTTACGAGGTTCTGCAATAAAGGTCTTGATGGCCTGCCAGTGCTGTTGCACATCTCCCCAAAGCTGAGTGCCGCGCTGCCAGTCAATTAATGTTTTCTTACTGTCTGCTACTGGTGTTTGCGGCACAGGTTTCTGTGCGGCCTGCAAGCCAATGACTCGAGCGATTTCCTGCATCAGCAGCGACGCATCGATGGGCTTGGTCGCAAAACCGTCCATGCCAGCTGCATGTGCTTGTTCCCGATCTTGTTCCATAATGCTGGCGGTCAAAGCAATCACGGGTAGGCGCGGGTGTCCTTGTTCTTGCTCCCAGCTACGAATCGCTTTGGTGGCTGTGTGACCATCCATGTTCGGCATATGGACATCCATCAGTACAATATCGTAGCGCTCTGCCGTCGACCGCTCCAGCGCTTGCTTACCGTCGGTCGCCGTATCGACTTGGTGGCCCCGGCGCTGCAGCATTCCCTGCAGTAGCTGTACATTTTGTGGCACATCATCAGCGACCAGGATATGCAATGGCGGTAAATCTGGTTCGGGTTGTTGATCAAGTTGTGGCTGGACAGGTTTGCCGATAGGAAGTGGTAAAGAAACAGTGAAAATCGAGCCGCGCCCCTCTTTACTGTCAACCTCAATTCTCCCCTTCATGCGTGCGGCCAACTGCCGGGCGATCGTAGTGCCAAGCCCAGTGCCGCCATAGCGGCGCGTTATGCTGGCATCCGCTTGGGAGAAGGGGTCAAAAATTTTCTCTAGCCGATCTTTTGAAATACCAATACCAGAGTCATGTACGCTGATATGTACCATGTTTTCATCGTGGCGAACCTTAACCAGTACCTCTCCCTGTTCGGTGAACTTAACAGCGTTGGATAATAAATTGGTGATGATCTGTTGAACACGTAGCCCATCACCTTGAAAGAAATCACTCACGCTATCAGGGTAATCCAGGTGCAGCTCCAGCCCTTTTTTATCTGCGGTGATCTTAAAGGAAGAGGTAAGAAGTTCACAGATGGAGCGCAGCGAGAAGTCGGCTGTTTCTAATTCGGTGGCACCGCTTTCCAGTTTTGCGGTATCTAAAATATCATTGAGCAAACTCAATAAGGAGCGCGCAGAGCTTCGCACGGTTGTTAGATGCTGTTTTTGTTCACGTTCCAACTGGCTATCAAGTAACAGATCGGTAAAGCCTATAATGGCGTTCATCGGCGTGCGAATTTCATGACTCATATTGGCTAGGAACGCACTTTTGGCTTCAGCTGCTTGCTCGGCACGATTCTTGGCCGTTACCAGATCCTGCTCCATCAGCTTACGATCGGTTAAGTCCAGTAAGACACCGTCAATAAACTGCAGCTCATCTTCTACCCAGACGCCAGTGGCTGATTCTGACACCCAGCGATATTGGCCCTCTTTATTACGCATGCGATATTCGATGCTGTACGACCGCTTTTCGTCCATGGCGTGTTGCAGGTTTTCTTTAATGTTCGGTATGTCATCAGGGTGAATCAAACCGCTAAAAGAGACCTTGCCGGACATAAATTCGTGCGCTGTCCACCCAGTTAACTTCTCTATGGCCTCGCTAACAAACACCACAGACCAGTGTGCATCGTCACGGCAACGGAAGGTGCTCCCTGGTATATTGGCCATTAGCGTGCGGTACTGCTCTTCGCGCTGCTGCAAGGCCTTTTCCATGGCATAGCGCTCAGAAATATCGGTAATAAACCCCACAAAGGTGCTACGGCCATGTAGCTTAGACTCACCGATAGCAAGCCGGATTGGCACTATATGGCCATCTTGGTGAACAGCTTCTACTTCCCGGCCAGTACCAATAATTTTGGCATCGCCCGTGTGCAGGTAGTGCTTCAAGTAGTTATCGTGATGGCTTCGGTGTGGTTCGGGGGTAAGCACGCTAACATTACAACCGACTACCTGCTCCGCCTTATAGCCGAGGATGCGCTCAGCGGCTTTGTTGTAACTGAGAATGATGCCCTCTTCAGAAATAGTAATCAGACCATCCACGGCGGTATCAAAAATCGCTTGAAGTCGCGCCGTTGTTTCGCTGCTTTTCATGTAGAGTCGGCGGTAGCCTACTAGGGCATTTAACCCTGCTACCAATAACCCGATGACGATTGCAACCAGCGCTACCAGCAACGCTAAGTTGCTTTGCGCGTGCCCATCTATGGATATATTGTCTGGAACGAAGCCCACGAATAGGGCGGCATGCATGGCAGTGTAATGCATACTACTAATTGCCAGCCCCATTACTGCTGCGGCGATCAGACGAACTTGGTTAGAACGCAACTTCAAGCGCTCTCGCAAGCCAAAGCTAATCCATAGTGCTAGCATCGCTAACCCGATGGCCACCATAATCGAAAGCGCAAACCACCATGGGTTATAGCGAAGCTCGGCGTCCATCATCATGGCGGCCATACCGCTATAGTGCATTAAGCCAATACCAGATCCGACCACCACTCCGCCCAGGATTAAGCGAGTGCTGTTAATGGTTCCGCGCGACAGTAAGTTGAGGGTGTACCAAGCAGCAATGAAGCTTGGCAACATGGAAAAAATAGTGACTGCGAAGTCATAGTTAACAGGGATAGGTAACTGGAAGGCCATCATGCCTATAAAATGCATTGACCATACCCCTGCGCCGAGCGCTATAGCACCAGACAGAATGGGCAGCTGACGCATATTGCGCATGTTTCTGCTCTTAGCACTGTCAGCCAACGCAAGCGCAACATAAGCAGCACCCGCCGCAATCAGGATCGACAGCACCATAAGGCCATGATTATGGTGGCCGTGCAAAAGTGCTACCTGGCTGGGGTCTGTCAAAAAAAAGTGTTGCGACAGCTCGGTCATTTTTCCTACTCCACACGAATCGTTATGGTGTTTCTGCTATTCGTATACACGCGCTGCGCTAATTAGTGAAGCCATCTACTTAATTTCGATAAGTAAGGTAGGCAGGGTGATAGCTATGCATTGATGAGGCAAGTGACGTAAAGGCCAGCCTATAGGTGTTGGACTGCTTATTAATGAGGCGGGCTCAGTGTTAGTTGTTCGATAGAGCTGGAGACGCTCTGTGCTCCCTGGAGAATCTCAGTCACAATCGCTTCAATTTCTTGTACGCTTTTTTGGCTGGTTTGCCCTTGCTCAACGACGAGTCGCATGGCTTTAGCAGTATTGCTAACCAACGCGCTATTTTCTTTTAGCACGCGGGTAATTTCATTGACCGCTTCGCCTGAGCCTTTGGCAAGCTGGCGAACCTCATTAGCAACGACGGCAAATCCACGCCCATGCTCTCCGGCTCTTGCCGCTTCCACAGCAGCATTCAGGGAAAGTAGATGAGTTTGACTGGCAATTTGAGCAATTGTGTTGGCTGTTTTATTAATGTGTTCAGCCTGAGCGCTCAGTGCATTAATCAGGCTTTGTGCTTGACTGAGGGTGTCATCAGCATGTTGAAAGTGGGAGACAACCTGTTGTAAATGCTCCAGGCCTTCTTGAGCAATACGTTCGGTTTGGCTAGACGACGTGCGTGCACTACCTACCGTTGTTTTGGCCGCTTCAGAGGCAAGCATTTCTTGAGTGATGTCCGTTGCAAACTTAATCACTTTTTCCACGTTACCATCGGGTCCTATGATTGGGTTGTACGTGGCCTCAAGCCATACAACGTGCCCACGCGCATTTAAACGGAGAAATTTGCCCTGTTTAAAATCACCACTGCTAAGCTCTCCCCAAAAATTTGGGTGTTGCTGATAAAAGGTATTATCGCAAAACAGCCGATGATGTTGGCCGCGAATCTCAACAAGCGAGTAGCCCATTGTGTTTTCAAAATTGCGATTGGCATCTATAACATAACCGTCTGGAGTGAATTCAATCACTGCCATAGAGTTATCAAGTGCCTGTAAGATGGCCCGTTCACGAGCCGCATTTTGATGTTTTGTCGTGACATCGTTGGCGATTTTAAATACACGCACCACATTGCCACGACGGTTTCTAACAGGTAAGTAGGTTGCTTCCAGCCATATTTCTTCACCATGTGCATTGACACGGCGAAAGCGGCCTTGCTGGCTTTCACCTTTTGCTAGTGCTTCCCAAAAAGACGCATAGGCCACGTCCTGAATATCTTCTGTAAAGCAAAACATACGATGGTGCTTACCGCGAACTTCTTCTATCGAGTAGCCCACCGTTTTGAGGAAGAGTGGGCTAGCATCTTGAATAGTACCGTCGGGTGAAAAGTAAATACATGCTGTGTGCTGCTTGAGCGCATCGTTCAAATGTTTGGTAGAGCGTGGGAACATGCTGGGGGGACTCTTAAGCGATTATTTTAATTTATATTATTATATGGCTGTTTTTAACAAGGAAAAAGCAAAAGCACACGAGATTTGAGCCACTGGCAGGCGTTTAATTCCGTTGTCTGTTTTTCTCGTATTGAACCGCCCCGGTTATCCTGAAGACTTTTTTATTTGAGTCAGGCAGTTTCACCCGATTCCCTCCTGCGTTTAGCTTACAGAAAATCCTACTTTTGAGGACCTTGGTTTTTCGGGAGATTACCCACTGATGGCTCACGTAAGCCCCGCTGGCATTGGCCATAAAGCCACTGATTTGCTGAGGACTCCATTCGTCCATCAGTTGGCCTGTTACCCAGCGAATCAGGCTGGGCAGTCGCTTTGTCACTTTCTAGGCGGCACGTCGTCGCTGACTACTTGCCGTTCGTCCTGTGTGAGTATAGCCACGGGCTCGCCCGTTGCGCTTTATCTCGCGGCTAATGGTGCTGCTGTGAACACCAACGTTTTTAGCGATCTGGCGCTGGCTAATACCTGTCTCAAGATAGGCAAAAACTGGGTATCGTTGGCCCTGGGTTAGCTGTCGGTATCTCATATTTTGCTTCACTTTGGTAGGTAAGGCAGAGAGGGTGCCGGCGCTGGTCCTCCTGCCGCTACCTTGTGATCCAAAGTGCTGTGCTTACTCTATGAATCCAGGATCCAAGAAAGCGTAAGTGACCAGCTGTCATGCCTATTCCGCTTACAGTCAGGAGATCTTATTATGGCCGGAGCACTTAATGAGTAGGGCCATTGGGGGGCGGAGATACACTGGAAGAAGGCCTGGAAGGGGTGGGAATACTCACTACCTAAATTAACAAAGATAAGGAAAATAACGTGCGTATAGCAACGCTAGGGCCCCACAGGTAGCAACCATGAACTGGTAGCGAACCGCTATCTTGATAGGCATGCTCCGCAACAAGGCGGCATTATGCTCTATACCGCGTTTGAAGACGCGTTCGAGGCGCTGCTATCCAGCAGCGTTGACTATGTGTTGCAGTGCTCTGCCCACGCGGAGCACGGAAACTGCGTGGGTCGCTATATGCATCGCGCTTTCCCGGTGGATGCATTCATTGCTGGCAGCAAACCCCTGGCCATTGTTGCGCGGGCAGGTGTCGATACCCCCAAAACGCTAGCCCTACAGCCTGCTACGCGTTTTTACACAGACCTATCGCACTACGAAGTACTTATTGAAAAGCCATCGATCGTCAACGTCTCGCAAGGCCTGTTGAACGGAGAGTACGACGCTGGTATTTGTGCTTTAGAAATACAGTCCCAGAACCCCCAGCAGCTACGTGTCGTCAAGGAGCTAGGGCCCGCATTGGACACATGGATTGTGTTCGGAAGAGCCCCGCTGCCGCACACCGACAGCAGGGTATATTCAGCGAATCAATAGCCATTGACCCTGTGGCTTAAAGCGCAAAGATGGCAAGCAAGCCCGCGATAAGACCGGATTTGAACCGATGACCTTCGGGTTATGAGCCGGATTTATTTGGATTTCCTTGAGTTTCATAATTTGTTTTTAATTGCCGAAAATAGCCGAAGGAAAGGGTTTCAGCGATTTTTTTAAAATGCTGGCTAGGTAATTTAAGCTCAATTGCGTACGCTTATCTTTGTCACAAAATTAAATTCAAAATTTACAGCATAAGTGACCGTTAGGCTGCCGCTGAGCATCAAGTCGGCGTGAATATCATTGAAGACTAGAGGTAAGCCTTCTCACGTAACTCGTGATGCCGTAATTTGCGACGTCGACATTGTCTTCGAGCGATGACAGCGCTTGGGCGAGAAATGAAAGTTAAACGGTTCAGGCTGGACTGACGTAGCTAAAACCTTAACGGTCTTGTCGCGGCAAGCTCCTGATCAATGTCGTGGGTGCAGGCAGATAACGTGTGTTGGAATAATGCTCAAAACCGGACTAGACGATAAAGACAGGAGTGTGCATGGCCGATACTACTCACAAACATCATGATACCGGCTACAAGGAGTTGTTCAGCTATCCGGAGTTCGTTCAGCAGTTGATTGAAGGCTTTGCACCCGCCGAGATTGCCCAGCTGATGGAGTTCGCCACGTTGAAGCAACACAGCGGCTACTACATCACCCCGATGTTTGAAGAGAAGATCGAGGACGTGGTGTGGTCGGTTAACGTCACTTGGGAAGGCGTAACCCAGGAGGTCTATCTGTATATCTTGTTGGAGTTTCAGTCCTCGGTAGATCGCACGATGCCGATCCGATTAATGCATTACGTGGCCTGTTTCTACAGCGAGCTGCTCAAGCAGAAGGTCATTACCCCAAGCCAAGGCTTGCCACCTGTGTTTCCAGTGGTGCTTTATAACGGCTCGAAGCCCTGGACGGCACCACTAGATGTTTTTGAGATGATTACTGAATCGCCCCAGGTTTCGTAGACACCTCCAGGCCTTATACTAAAGGTATCTAGGAGGAACCATGAGCTATCCCCGCTACACTGAAGAATTCAAAATCGAAGCCGTCAAGCAGGTGGTAGAGCGCGGCCATCGCGTGGCCGAGGTCGCTGAGCGGCTAGGCGTGTCAGGTCACAGCCTGTACATCTGGATCAAGCGCTACGATAAGCCGGTAGAACAACGGCAAGAAGATGATGATCTCCAAGCTGAAAACCGTCGTTTGAAGGCCGAGCTCAAACGCGTATCAGAAGAGCGAGACATATTAAAAAAGGCCACCGCGTACTTCGCCAGGGAGTCCGACTGAGGTACGCGTTTATTCAAAATTATGCGAGCCAATATTCGGTACGTCGCTTGTGTCAGATGATGGCAGTGCACCCCAGCGGTTACTACGCATGGTGTAAAAAAGCGCTCTCTAATCGAGCGCGAGAAGATGAGCGCTTGCTGGGATTGATCAAGCACTCCTGGCTTGAAAGCGGCGGTGTATATGGCTATCGCAAGGTCTACCAGGACTTGCGTGAAGCTGGCGAAGCTTGCGGGAAGCACCGTGTGGCGCGTCTTATGAGTAGGGAAGGTTTACGTTCTCAGACAGGCTATCGACGACGCCCTGGCGGCTATGGCGGTGGAAAACCGGCTGTTGTATCCCCTAACCATTTAGACCGTCAGTTTGAAGTAACAGCGCCAAATGTTACTTGGGTGACGGACATCACGTACATCCGCACTTATGAAGGCTGGCTTTACTTAGCGGTAGTTATCGACCTGTTTTCTCGTCAAGTGGTTGGCTGGTCGATGAAGTCTCGCATGACTACGGAGTTGGTACTGGATGCTTTGTTATCAGCAGTCTGGCGACGCAAGCCACAAGGAACGGTGATGGTGCATTCGGATCAAGGAAGCCAGTTTAGCAGTGGAGACTGGCAAAGCTTTCTGAAAGCGAATCACTTGGTAGGCAGCATGAGCCGACGTGGTAACTGTCATGACAACGCCGTTGCTGAAAGCTTCTTTCAACTTCTAAAGCGAGAGCGAATCAAGCGACAGATTTATTCAACACGCGAAGCAGCTAGATGTGACGTGTTCAATTATATTGAAATGTTTTACAACCCAAAGCGCCGACACGGCACAAGTGATAACTTGTCACCGGTTGAGTATGAAAGGCGTTACTTTAAGAGCCTAACGGGTGTCTAGAATATCCGGGGCGATTCATACCCCTGAGCCGCGGGGCTTCCTTCGCGCTTATCAGCCACACCTGCGCTACTACCTAGTGGACGAGGCGCGCTATACTGACGAAGAGTTAGGTTTGGTGCAAACACCGCTGAGCGGGGTGTTTAGTATCGAGAAAGCTTCCAAAGATCGTCAGGGGCTTCAGCAGGCTGTGGATCGGGTTGTGGCCATCATTCAGGCTGATCCCCACAAAGATCGGATTGATAAAATTATCACCCGATGGCTTAAGCGCCATTTGCAGCGGCTTGGGGCTGAGGTCAATCTGGATCAGCTCAACAGTTTGGTGGAGGATAAAGATATGCTGGCAGAGAATCTTGAAAACTGGGCTCAGAAAGAGCGCCAAGTAGGGCGTCAAGAAACGGAGCAGCGTTTGAAGAAGGAAGCTGATCAGCGTGTTTTGGACAGCAAGCGACATGCAGCGCGCAAACTGATCGCCCGGACTGAAATGGATGATCAAGCGATTGCTGAGATTACAGACTTATCTGTTGAGGACGTAGATACGCTACGTGCCGAGGTAAAGCACTGACTTTGTTCTAAGCCTGTGGGGGTAAAAAATATGTTGGCTGAGAACCTTAAAACTGGGCGCAAATGAATACCTGGGTCACTAGGTGGTTACCGCCAATTCACTTGATGAGCTGTTCACCAACTAACACTTCTTCGCAGAGAGTCGAAATAGGTGCGCTGAAAATTTAGGGACTCTTGCTGGAAAGAGCATCGCCAAGGACGAGTTCAACGAGGAATGTTGTGACAAGGTTGCCACTATCGAAAGATCA
Source organism: Halomonas sp. GFAJ-1 (assembly GCA_002966495.1). NCBI lineage: Bacteria > Pseudomonadati > Pseudomonadota > Gammaproteobacteria > Oceanospirillales > Halomonadaceae > Halomonas > Halomonas sp. GFAJ-1. Next base: position 384,109 of record CP016490.1, on the reverse strand, counting down.
AATCCCCTTCCGGGGCGCTCGGTGAGATCGAACGGGTCAATATTGATGTTGCCAATCAGTTGCCCGTGTCGTCATGGTTGGATGTTGAATTAGCCAATACCTTACTTATCTTCCACCCGGTTTCGGTGCAAAAGGTTTCGCGGCATTACGAAGTAGTCAGTGGTTTTCGCGCGTTTCATGCTGTAAGTGCATTGCTGGATCCAGAAGCCTTCATCTCGGTAGGCATCACAGATGCTCACGAATCTGATTTGGTCAGAGGAGCGTTGTTTGAGCTTATTAGCCATAGCCTGATGCACTGTCCTGTGGCTGTGGATGCGAAAGAGCGCGTCTATCGACAGTTAAAAGAGCTCTCTATTACGCTGCGTAAGACGCACGGCATCAAGGTGCCTAGGTTTTGTACGAAAAGCCTTATCTGCTAACTTTACCTATGCAAAAGCAGCATAGGGGAAAACAATGGTCGGACGTTACGAGATTTCTGATGACGGCTGGGCACAGATCGAAGATATCGTGGCTCCCCCTCAAACCATGGGCAGACCCAGGCGGGATGACCGGAAAATGCTCAATGGTGTCTTCTGGGTACTGTGCTCTGGTGCTAAATGGCGTGATTTACCCGAGCGATATGGTCCTTGGTCGACGGTTTATGACCGGTTCCGCAAGTGGCGTGATGACGGCACCTTTGAAGCGGTACTTTCTCGCTTACAGCTTAAGTTACGTGAAGATGGGCTTATGGATCTAGACACGTGGATGATCGATGCCACTTCCGTGCGAGCCACACGCGCTGCCGCTGGAGGCGGTAAAAAGGGGGTTCAACAGAACCGCTAGACCACGCGCTCGGCCGTAGCCGCGGCGGTTTAACAACCAAAATTCATTTGGTTTGTGATCGTCATGGCTGGCCACTGGCGTTCACACTGTCTCCTGGTCAAGAGGCAGATTCTCGTCACTTCGTTGCGACATTAGAGAGCATTCATCTACCAGGTGGCGTCGGGCGTCCTCGCAAACGTAGTCGCTATGTGGTGGCTGACAAAGGATACGACAGCGATGAGCTGCGTCATTATTGCGACAGGCACGGCATGAAACCCGTGATTGCTCAGCGCAATATGCACCGAAGAACCCGGCCTGGGCTACCTAGACGGTTCGATAAACCGAAATATCGGCAACGGAATGTGATAGAACGCTGCTTTAGCTGGCTTAAAGAATGTCGCCGGATCGCCACACGCTATGAAAAGCTGGCAAGTAGCTTTAAGGCGATGGTATTCGTGGCGTGCATCGACCGTTGCTTGCGAGCCAACTTTTCGTACAAAACCTAAGAGTCTGTCCACACGCAATCTAAAGGCATTAATGGGACTATAAGAGCACCGCATCACGCATTCAAGGAAGCGGAAGTCAGAACTCCAGCGGATCATGGAGTCCCAGTGACATGGTGATGCAAGCAGATTTGGAGAAATTGGCAACTTTGAGTAGCGTGGAGCTTTCCAGAATAGAAAAGCTGCTTGCGCTGCTGAAAGCGCCGGATGATCTAACCCACCTTCTCCTAGTTATGGAAAACGTGAACCGTGCTTTACAGGCAGTTCAAAGAAGCCAAAAAATTCGGGAGGATCTTGATGATGCGATCGAAAAAAAGGAGGAGCAAGGCCTCTTTCATTACCTGACTGACATTGTCCGGATTATCTCCGTGCTGAAGGAGTGTGATCGCGACAGTTGCCCAGAGTCGTGGCTAGATCAGTCGGGTAAGCAGCGCGGCATTATCAATGACCATCCTGAGTGGGCGATGCTGATTCTTACCTCCGATGCTGAAAGCTATGGCAATGATGCCTATTGGCAGCATATGGGTGTGGTTGTGGCGTGCTCAGCCATTCAGCGAAAGCGACACCAAGCGCGTATTGGTTCCGAAATTACCGCAGCTTGTCGTGATATCCGTACGATCGCCAATGGCAAGAAGCCCCTCGGGCTGTTGGTAGAGATAGAGATAGATACCACCCTAAAAAGCTATCACAAACAATATCTGTTGAAGGGCGACGAGATCCTTGAGCCGCTTTCAGGTATCGAGCTGCTCGTTCGAAAAGTACTTGGCCATAAGGGAAAGACGAGAGACGGTGGGGGCGGCGGTGGTCACTCGGCCCGAACGATTGAACGGCACGTTGAGATGTCGGATTCGGATGACGAGGAGCATGAGGGGCCAGAACAGTCGGTACAACTGTTGGAGTCGGCCGGTGATGAGCAGGCGCAAAGTCGTCAGCGTGCCGCAGGTCTGCATCCAAAAGAATCCCAGACACTGCGTGCCGTATCCTTCACAGAAAGTAAAGCCTCCCCCACATCAGGGTTTGATCTAAGAGACTTGATCCGGCGCCAGAGCAGCCGTATCCAGCATATCAGTCAGTCCAACCAGCGGCTTCCTTTTCGCTACGCTCGTTTAAGCCGGGTCGAACTGGCACTTGCCGCGAAAGCAGCGTTTGAGCTATTTACGGGCCGAGGGCGATTTGACTAACGCGATAACGAAGACGTCTCTGCCGGCCTTCTGCTTCTATTGATGATCTGGCTCGGACGTCCCGTTGAGCAACTTCTAAAGATGCGGGTGTATAGCCATCGGCGTGATTTACCGAAACACCGCAAGGACGTACTCGCTTTTCTAGTTGAAGAGCACGCCTTTGTACTGCCCATTCCGTCGCCGGAGTGGCGCAACAGCCTCCAAGACGACGCCAAGAAACTGCTCTATACAGCCGGTGAAAGCACGCCTGCATTGGTGGATGAGGTGGTAGTGGTTGCCAGTCCCGTACGAATGGGTAAGTTTATCTCGCGTCTCAGCCTGATGCGGAAGAGCCGGACAAAATATCGTGAATTGTTTCCCGAATGGCATCATGGCGGCATTGAAAATGCAATGCGGGCGGCAGTTTCAAAGTTCAACCGCAACCACCGTATGCGGCTGACTCCTCACCGTATCAGTCAAGCGCTATTCGATGAGATAGTCGGCCACTCCAGCGATTGGGTCGACGCTTACCTGTTGACTGGGCACCGTTTTACTGTCGCTGATGTGGCTGCGCACTATTACAGCGTGCCAGCTGGTTACCTTGAGACACTTTATCATAATGCTGCTGTATCACTGCGCAACAGTATTTATCAGCATCTCAGCGTTGAAGAGAAAAACTACTACGCCTTCAAGCAGTCCGTACAAAACTGCGGTGACCATGGCAGTAAACTGAACCTCAAGCCATTATTGCTAACACGCCTTGTTAAGCATTTGAAGAGCGAGCTGCGGGCAGCAAGGCGTCTCCAGCCTAATGATGAGAGTTGGCGTCAAACGCATAATTGTTGCGTGGGTTACATCGCTTTCTGGATACTGTTCGCGACGGTTTACCGTGCGGTCAATGATCTGGTTTTTCGCTGGAGAGAGATCGATTTCACGTCCGGTTTTCTGACTATCTCTGATAAGGACGACGAAGCGATGAGTCAGGCACGTATAGTTTGGTTACTGCCCGAGCTGCGTGAGCAACTACGTTACTATGCGAGCCACTTGGAAGTGCTGCAGGCACGGCTTTATCATCGAGCATCACTCTATGAGCATCTCGAGGCGGTGTTGAGTGAGCCTCAGCCAGATGTACCACTAATGTTCTTTATAAGTGACAGCTGGCAGATGGTACAGCTCTCTCCAGAGAATCTGCGGCGCCACGTGCCCGTCTTTACGCTACCGGTCAATGCCAGCCGGCATTACCTTCGCAGTGCTTTACGTGCTGAAGGGGTTCGTGGCGAACTGGTTAATGCTTTCATGGGGCACACTCAACAAGGGCAGGAGCCATTTGGTGCCTTCTCTACTTTGACTCCCGTCGAGATGTTTCGAGAGCTAGCGCCTGTACTCAATAAAATGCGCCGGGAAGCGGGGTGGACAGTTCAGCAAGGGCTAGCCGATGTCTGACCATATCTTGGAAGTGTGGAGCGGATGGAAGTTGATACAAGTTCCCGATGGGGCTGGAGGGGCTGAGGCGCGTCACCGGCAGCATCTGGTCAATAGGCGTCGACACCAAATGGCAGTGCTGGAACTGATAAACGAAACACATCCCGGTTTGGTTCACGGTGAACGAAATATTAATGTGCCGCCAGACACCTCTCAGCAGTGGGAAGAGGCCCTACAAGCCGGTGACAACCGTTCGGTCGTTGAAATTCGCAATAAGATGAATTTCCTGTCATTAGGGCTGTCGCGTGGGCAGCGGGAGTTGTGTTGGGATGTGCGGGTTCCGTCGCCGTTGCACTTGATCAGGCCAGCAGCAAGCCCTTTCACACCGTCATCTTTCAAAAGGGTAAGTGTTTATCGCGACTGGTGCCGACATGCAGACCTCGTGATTCAACAACCGGCGTTTCAAGCGCTTCTTTTACATGGCAATGGAAAAACTGGACACCGCCGACTTGAGCCCGACATGATCAGTTGGGGGCTGTTTCTTTATTATGTGATGACGAATGATAGCTTGTTGGGCAGCCAGCATGTGAGCGCACTACCATTGGCGACCCGCACATTAGCAATCCATGAATCTTCTGCTTGGCTGGTATTGCATGAGACGGTGCCGGACGGCATGCCAGGGAAAAAAAGAGTACTGCCACGTAGCCGCTGGCAGTTAGGAGTCCCCGCCTTGGCGGTATTGATGCGCCATATCCATCAATTCGGTCACCCTAAACGTTGTGACGGTTATCAGCAGGCACGGGCTTATACCCAGACGGCTTGGCTGCATTTCTGTGGTGCTTTAAAGGCAGAAAAGATGTCACTTTCGGCGTTTCGTGAGGCTGCCACGACCGCTCTTCGCCTCAGTGTCCCGGCTTATTTAGTGAATAGCGCAAATGGTAAACATCCAGGCACGTCGATTGCAGAAGAGCGTTGGCAGCAACTGCTTACCGGTGGGTACGTAGAACATACCAAGCCAAAAGCCGAGCAAGGAGATAAATGTACAGCAGCCGGGCCCGGGCTAACGGCAAGGGATACCGTGCGCCATGCGCGTGACCAACCGCTGTATGAAGGGCGGGCTCTGCTGAAATCGTTACACGATATGCTCTACAAGCGCCGAAACCAGAAACGCCTCAAATTTGCTGATCTTTCTCGTGAACTAGAAAGTGCCGTCGTTGCTTCTCAGCGTATGGCGCCCATTATTGAATGCCTGTGCCGCTGGCTACTGTTCTTGCACCAAAAGCAGAAGCGAAAGCAGTCGACACTCTATAAGTATCTAGGCGTCAGCATGCCGCTACTCCAGACTATGGGAAACACGCCTATTGATCAGGATAGGCTTGAGGCACTTGTTGAGTCTTATCAACTTTTAGTTGAGCAAGCCAAAACAGAGAAAAACCGCCACTACCGTTGGTCAGTGTTGCGCTCATTCCATTCATTTCTCGTCATTGATCAGGGGGTGGCAAGCGTCTCTATGGCGTTAGCTGACGGCGAGTCCGCTGCTGCGCATCACGCTGATGCCAATTGTGTGTCAGAAGTTGAGTACCGTTTAATAGCGAGCCATCTGGCCTCCCGGATGACTAACATCATGGGGCAGATTCGTTATTGGATATTTGTGCTCGGCTTTCGTGCCGGCCTCAGGATCGGAGAAGCGCTGTCTATTCAGCTGGACGATGTCTTACTCCATCCTGAGATGGAGTCTACTGACGTGACGCTTCTGATTCGCAACAATACTTATGTCGGCATCAAGAGCCATGATTCACGCAGACAGTTACCTCTACACCATCTGCTGACAGATACTGAGTTGGAAGGCTTTAAAGCCTTTGTCGCCAATCGGTATGCAGTGGCCAGCCATGGCCGCGTCATGCTGTTCGGTGAAGGCGGTGGTTCAGTGGCGCCCCTACACGATGATCAGGTGCAGGCTGAAATTCACGAAGCCATGCGCCGTATCACCGGGGATTACAGTCTGCGCTTTCACCATTTGCGACACTCGCTGGCCAATTATCTACTGCTCTCTTTTCATGGTGTAGAGATAACGTGGACAACGCCTGTTCATCATGACGCACTTTGGGAACAGCTCTCTGGTGGCCCCACGCGATCAGGGCTGTATTTTATCGCCCAGCTGATGGGGCATGCATCGCCCGATGTGACACTACGAAGCTACTTGCATTTCACCTGCCTACTCCTTGACCACTATTGCCACAAGCAGTCTGTTTCTGTGGATAACTGTATTCCGAATCACGCAATTGCTCAGTTGGAGTCTTTAGTTAACGTAATCCAAATCAAGCCTGCGACACTGCGTAAATGGAAAGAGCGATACGGTGAAAAGCCGCCACTATGGTTTCAGAAAGCTTTTCCCAAGTGCTCTGTCATAGACGTTACCAAGCAGCCGTTAACTCCCTATCCTGAGTTACCAAAGAAGGTGTTGCTTGAGCGCCAAGGCCTAAGTCAACTATCTTTAGAACAGGTTGCTGCGGCGATGGATGCTTTGTATCAATGGGGTTTTGATGATGTTGAACATATTTTTAATTTGTGTGAAGGCGAGGCAGAGCGGCTAACGTCTTGCGCGCAGCGTGTGCTTACAGTCCCCACGCGGCGGGGGAAAAGCGCCTTTCGTCATTATCAGATGACGAAAGGCAAGCAGCCGACACCGAGCAGTCGCGCCCATCCACGGTTGCCGATGCCGCACTCTCTTGCGGAACGTCCAGTGATCAATGCGATGTATGAAGCGATCTGGTCGCGTTGGTTAAAGCAGCATCCAGATGAATTGCGTAAGCAGCTACGCTTTTTCTATCGCTATCACCGTGCCACCGACGGCCACGTATGGATTCGTAATGCCGATGACGGCCTGGCCTTCGTGAGTTGGGTGCTAAGTCTGAATGCTCGTGTGAAAGCCTTCATTGAAATAACTCCCAGTGTTCAATCGCCGTTATCTGGCCTGCAACAGCTCAGCGAGTGGAAGAAGCGACTACCCTCGCATCAACATAAGGTGGAATGGCAATCTAAGCCTCCAGGCAACCGTTTTTCAAAACCGCTGGGCACGGGAAACGTAACGTTCTATGTGGCTAATGAGAATAAGCGCTCTCGAAGCGGCTACCCAGTACGCTATGTGCTGGTGATGGCGTGCATCGTAATGGCGACGGTCGCCCAACATGATAACTCTAAAGTGAGGTAGGAAGAGGCGACACTTCCCCCGCTGGTCCTAAGCTGCTGCTCCGTTATCGAGTCAATACGCGGACGTCAGAACATGAGAGCCGTTACTATCTCAGCAGCCTAGTGCCAGATGCCGACCAGCTGGCCAAAGCGGTTCGGCAACACTGGTGCCTGGATGTGACCTTTGCCAATGACCAGATGCGGGCACAAACGGCGGAAGCTGGGCATAAAATGGTCATTCTCAAGCGGTTAACGCTCAACCTGATTCGCATGGATCCGGTTTCAAGACCAAGCGAACCCTTGTGGCCAGCTCAGATAAATACCGCGCTCATATACTTGGTTTGGAATGAGAAACCTTCTTTACGTGCGATTGCCCTGCAGGCTTGGGACGATGCAATGGTACTTACCAGGATCTACTCCACCCTCTCAAGATAGGAGTCTCCGGTAGCCCTGTGCGGTTCAGTGGTCAAAGCGCATGTGGTGGATTAATATTAATGAGTTTATTGCGATGATGCATTCATGTCCTCGCACGCATTACAGGAGGCACTTAGATGGAAAAATCTAATGCGCTTAGTGATGTAAACAAAAGCAGTGACTCTCTGCAGCGGCTTAAAGGGTCGGTCGGCAAATATAAACTGCCATTTGAGCCTGTAAGTGTTAATGACTGGGAAGCCCTTGCCCCTGCCACTCACTTAAGTGATGAAAATGAATCAGGATAGGCCTGCATTGCATATGCTATGTCAGTGAGCACATTGTAGGTAGGCAAGGAGCAGAGCAATGAAAGTGACTGAAAAAGTAGAAGTCAAGGCCGTCACTGATGTGGTGTGCGATGTATGCCTAACCACAACGCGTGTAACAGATGAAAATCTTGAGTACGCCACCCTTAAGGCACATTGGGGCTATGGGTCTCAACACGATGGCGAACGTTATGAAGTTCACCTGTGCGAAAGCTGTTTCTTTAGGGCGCTGGCCTACTTCAAACAAGAACGCCGCGTGCAAAATTTGTTCAGCGAAGATAGCGATAGAGAGCGAGCCTTAAATACAGATAATCGTCTGGGAATAGTGGCAACAGATGACTATTTCCGCGACAGGAATGCATAAATCTTGATAAGTGGTTACTCCTCTATTTGGATCGGCTACAGAGGGTTGCTTTAGGCAGATTTCGACCCTGGGCAGTCTTTCAGATTGCATATGAAGTGCTGTTCCACTGATGCGGCGTGTCAAAACCTTTCATGAAGGTAGTCAGATTAGGTTTTGTACGAAAAGTTGGCTCGCAAGCAACGGTCGATGCACGCCACGAATACCATCGCCTTAAAGCTACTTGCCAGCTTTTCATAGCGTGTGGCGATCCGGCGACATTCTTTAAGCCAGCTAAAGCAGCGTTCTATCACATTCCGTTGCCGATATTTCGGTTTATCGAACCGTCTAGGTAGCCCAGGCCGGGTTCTTCGGTGCATATTGCGCTGAGCAATCACGGGTTTCATGCCGTGCCTGTCGCAATAATGACGCAGCTCATCGCTGTCGTATCCTTTGTCAGCCACCACATAGCGACTACGTTTGCGAGGACGCCCGACGCCACCTGGTAGATGAATGCTCTCTAATGTCGCAACGAAGTGACGAGAATCTGCCTCTTGACCAGGAGACAGTGTGAACGCCAGTGGCCAGCCATGACGATCACAAACCAAATGAATTTTGGTTGTTAAACCGCCGCGGCTACGGCCGAGCGCGTGGTCTAGCGGTTCTGTTGAACCCCCTTTTTACCGCCTCCAGCGGCAGCGCGTGTGGCTCGCACGGAAGTGGCATCGATCATCCACGTGTCTAGATCCATAAGCCCATCTTCACGTAACTTAAGCTGTAAGCGAGAAAGTACCGCTTCAAAGGTGCCGTCATCACGCCACTTGCGGAACCGGTCATAAACCGTCGACCAAGGACCATATCGCTCGGGTAAATCACGCCATTTAGCACCAGAGCACAGTACCCAGAAGACACCATTGAGCATTTTCCGGTCATCCCGCCTGGGTCTGCCCATGGTTTGAGGGGGAGCCACGATATCTTCGATCTGTGCCCAGCCGTCATCAGAAATCTCGTAACGTCCGACCATTGTTTTCCCCTATGCTGCTTTTGCATAGGTAAAGTTAGCAGATAAGGCTTTTCGTACAAAACCTAGCTCCAATCCGATCTGTGGATAAACCACTGAGTGTCAGGTGCTGGAATATAAGACAAACAGCTAGCGTGACGCCGGTCGATCTCTGGCTTTAGACCGCTACCTCTTTGTGTTCTAAGCGGTAGCCGTACTTGTAGACGCTTTTAAGCTGCAGCCCATAAGTGCCGTCAAACGATAACTTTTTCCGCAGGCGGCTGATATGCGTGTCGATTGTGCGTGTGGAGAGGTCTGCGCGCACCCCCCACACCATTTCCAGTATGTTCTGTCGGGAGAAGAGCTGGCCAAGGTGGGAGAGAAAAAGCGCAGCAAGCTCATACTCACGGGCCGTGAGCTCAACGGGCGTGTTGTTTACGGTAATGGTGTGGTGGCTCGGCGCTAGCGTGTAAGCGCCAAATGCCTGGGTGGCGTCGCTAATGTCTTTGTTAAGTCCGGCACGACGAGCGAGTGCGAATATCCGTGCACGTAATTCTGCGGGGCGTATGGGTTTGGTAAGGAAGTCATCAGCGCCACTCTCGAGCGCCATCACAACATCATTTTCACCCTGGCTGGCGGTAATAAAAAGCACCGGGCCGGGCCAGCCAAGATCTTGACGCAAGCGCTTCATGAGCTGCATGCCGTCGGCATCCGGTAGGAACCAGTCGAGAATCAGCAGATCAAAGGTTTGCTTGCTCATTGCTTTCAAAAGCTCGCTTGCACGCTCAAAGCTATCGCACTGAATCCGTGGTTCGTCCCAGTCCTTAAGTGCCGAGACGAGGAAGCGTCGTTGGATTGGATCGTCTTCTAATATACCAATATGCATCTTTTTACCTTACCGCCCACCGCCTAGTGCACGGATACAGTGACGGGTGCCTGTGGCTATAAGACAGAGTTGAGCTCGTGAAGCGCTGACTGAATGGATGCGTGTAGCCGGTCCAGCAGCTCAACCTCCAAAGAGGTTTTACCCTCTTTAATCTGCTGGTCAATCACCTGTGCAGCCGCTGCAATATGGGTAGCACCTACTGAGCTTGCTGATCCTTTAAGTGTATGTGCTTGACGTGCTAAATCGGTAGTGATGTCAGTTCTTAGCCGTTGGGGCAGACCAGCAAACTCGGTGGTAAGCTGCTCATGGAACATCGCCAACACCTCAAGATACAGCTCTTGATCGCCGTCGGCATATACAAGACCAGCGTCGATATCAAATTCTCGCAAGGATTCTAGAGGTAGTGTCACAAGCAAAGCTCTCTTCTCGACGGTATTGGGCATATGCGGTCGCAACTTTAACCGCCATGGCGATATTGACAAAGATTCACACATTTAACTAGTTCGACAGCGTAAAGTAATTCTTAAAGATCCTAAATAATAGAGGTAAGTATGGCGCCTGCTGAAACGCTGCTTGTCATCGATGACGATCCTACGCTGCGCCTGTTGGTATCGTCAGGGCTAAAAAAGCGCGGTTACCACGTGGTGCAGGCAGCCGGTGTGGAACACGCGCTAGCGCTGATGGTGCAGCACAGCCCTGCGTTGGTGTTGGTTGATGTCAATATGCCGGAGCGCAATGGGTTTGAGTTTGTGCAAGCCGTACGCAATGGCGAAACGGGTAGCCGTAACCGCGATAAGCCGCTGCTCATGCTGACCGGCTCGGACGATGTGGCGTCTATTGACCAAGCGTTCAGCTCTGGGGCCACGGACTTTATCACCAAGCCAATTAATCTTGCGCTGTTAGCTGAAAGGGTGAAATACGCCCTGCGCGGTGCGGCGCGCGAGCAAGCCCTACGCGAAACACAAATTGAGCAGGCAAGCGCATGCCGCTTAGCGCACCTGGGGTTTTGGCAGTGGGACGAGCAAAGCGATACGTTGAGCTGGTCAGAGGGAGCCACAGAGGTGCTGCGCTGCGAGACTCTGCCGGAGAGCGGCCAAGCGCTGCTGTCACTGGTTGGGCAGACAGACCGCTTACGTTTGGAGGCCGCCTTGGTGTCAGCCCAGCGCAGTGGCGAGGGTATTAACCTTGAAGTGACGCTGACGTTGGGCAACGAGGAGCGCATCCTACGTTTACAGAGCGCGGCCAAAACCGAGGAGCACAAGCTGATCGGTGCCTTTCAAGATGTCACCGCGCTACGTGCCTTTGAGGATAAAGCGCTCTATCTGGCAGAGCACGACGAGCTGACAGACCTGCCTAAACGTCGGCTGTTTCTTAACCTGCTCAATGAGCGCTTGAGCAGTGCAAAACAGCAGGTTTGGTCGGTGAGCGTGATCGACGTTAACCGCCTGCACCGCATTAACGATGCGATGGGGATTCAGGCTGGCGACCAGCTGTTGGTGATGTTTGCTCAGTGTCTAAAGCAGAGCGTGCCGGATGCACTGGTATGCCGTTTAGAAGCTGACACCTTTGCCGTCGCTATGCCTCATCTTGACGAGCGCGATGCGCCGGTGTTTTGCCGCGACAAATTTTTGCCACTCGCAGGCACCTACTGCCTTAAAGGCGAAGAGATATTTGTCGACTTCACCGCTGGCGTTAGCCTCTTTCCAAGCAACGGCCATAGCGGTGATGAGCTGTTGCGTTCGGCCCTGTTAGCGCAGCGGTTTTGCCGTCAGCAGGGTGGCAATCAAACGCTGTTGCTATACGAAAGCGCGCATGCTTTTGAGAACGTCGATGCATTGAGCCTGGAGAATGACCTGCGAAAAGCCTTGGATAACAATGAGTTTTTCCTGGTTTACCAGCCCCAGCAGAGCCTTGTAAGCCGCCGCTATGTGGGGGTTGAGGCGCTGCTGAGATGGCGCCACCCGACCCGTGGGGTCATCTCACCGGCTGATTTTATCCCGCTGTTAGAAGAGAGTGGGCTGATCATTGACGTGGGGGACTGGGTCGCCAAAGAGGCGAGCCGCCAGCTGGCCCAGTGGAAGCAGCAGGGAATCCAGGTGGTGATGGGCATCAATATTTCTGCCCGTCAGTTTGAGGTAGCAGGGCTTGCAGAGCATATCGCGCGGCATGCGGCGAGCTATGGCCACAAGCCGCAGGAGTTCGAGCTGGAAATTACTGAGAGTACCGCCATGCGCAATCCGCAGGCGACACTGGCGATTTTACATAAGCTCAAGGGGATGGGGTTTAGGCTGGCCATTGACGACTTTGGCACGGGGCACTCGTCCTATGAGTATTTGCTGCGCTTCCCGCTGGATACCTTAAAAATTGACCGCAGCTTCATTGTTGAGATTGCCCAGTCCCGTCAGAACCGCGCGATTGTGCGCTCACTTACTGCGCTCAGCCAAGGGTTGGGATTGAAAACCATTGCCGAAGGGGTTGAGGACCAGCGTCAGCTCGACTACCTGGATGCGCTGGATGTGGACGAAGTACAAGGCTTTTTACTTGCAAGGCCGATGGAGCCAGCGGCATGCCAGGCATTCTTGCAGCAGCAGTTGGTTAGCGTAACGGCGAGCTGAACGTGGGTCATCTATACGCCATCCACTGATGAAAGCGCAATATCGACGAACAAAGGTAGCGATATGCAACAACACTTTGATGCCAGCGGTACGGTAAAAGGATTTGCTAATGCGTTGCAGACGCTGGCATCTCAAGAGGATGTTCAAGCGATTTTGGTCCTCGCCTGTGACGATAATGGCTGGACGCCCAGCGCGGTAGACCCCTGCTTAAAGGCGTCGCACTTGCCGGTGTTAGGTGGCGTTTTCCCACAGATTGCCTATAAAGGCGCGAATTATCGTCAGGGAACGCTTCTAGTCGGCTTGAACAGTGCGCCAAGCATCGGCGTGGTAGAGGGATTAAGCGCTGAGCAAACGCAGTTCGAAGAGGCGCTGGCCGACCTGGAAGCAACATGGCCGGAAGACGAGAGGCCGCAGACCTATTTTGTCGTGGTAGATGGTTTGGCGTCGCGTATTAGCGCGTTTGTTGAAAGCCTGTTTTTTACGTTCGGGCTGGAGCACAACTTTATTGGCGGCGGCGCTGGGTCGTTAAGTTTTGTACAGCGGCCCTGCCTGATTACGCCTATAGGCTTAAAAGAGGATGCTGCGCTTGTTGTACGGCTACCGATGCCGAGCGTGATTGGTGTTGCCCACGGTTGGAAGCCCATCAGCGATGCCTTCACCGTCACCAGTAGCGAGCGTAATGTGGTGAAGAGTATTGACTGGGAGCCTGCTGCACAGATCTATGCGCGTCTGATAAGCGCCCATAGTGGTCAGCTGATCAGTGCGGATAACTTCTTCTCGATTGCTAAGTCTTACCCGTTAGGTATTGCCCGCTACGATGCTGAGCTGATTGTGCGCGATCCACTGATGATGAATGCCCAGGGTGAAATTACCTGCGTAGGAGAGGTGCCGGAAGGGTGTCGCGTGACGCTGCTGCATGGCAATCCGGGAACGCTGATGGGAGCCGCCGCCTGTGCCCATCGCCAGGCTACGGCGCATTTGGCACCGGGGGCGCAGGTTGATTTGCTGCTGATTGACTGTATCTCTCGCGTACTTTTTCTAGACGACATGATTACCCATGAGCTGAAGGAGGTCAGCCGAGGTCAGAATGTCTTTGGCGCCTTTACCCTGGGGGAAATCGCCAATAGCGGTAGCGATTATCTCGCCTTTTATAACAAGACCGTGGTGCTAGGCGCGCTGGGTTAATCCATGATATACCCCGTTACACCATCAACACTCTCTTGGATATCGCGTGAATAAGCTGGCAGAAGGCGATCTTCTTTACGAAATTTCGCTGTCGATCGGGCAAAGCCTAGAGCTGTTGCCGATGCTCACACAGAGCGTGAGCACCATGGCGCGTGTGCTTAACTGCGTTAGTGCCTGCGTACTCAGCTATGCACAAGACAATAGCACCGTACCGCAAAGCACATCGGCACTGCCACACACCACCGGTACGCTGGAGTGGCACAGCGCGCTGTGTATTCCGCGCACGCTTAAACGGCAGCCGGAACATCTGGCGTTTATCGATGGTCTGCTCCTGCCTGAAACCGACGATCAGCAAGCCGCCTTTACGTCGAGCTTGCCCATGCGGGTCTGTGACCTTGATGGTGCAGGAGAGCGTTATGTAATGTCGCTGCCCCACTTCGGTTTACTGATTCTTTATCGTAAAGGTGAAGGGTTTTCGCACAGTCTACTTATGTCGTTGACCAAGCTTATGGAGAAGCTGGCCAACGCTGCCCGAGCGTGTCTTTACGAAAAGGAACTGCTGCACCAAGTTCAACAGGCAAAAAGCGCCAACGTAGCGAAAAGCCAGTTTCTGGCCAACATGAGCCATGAGATTCGCACGCCCATGAACGGGGTGATGGGTATGCTCGATTTGGTGCTGGAGACACCGCTTGAAAAAGAGCAGCAGGAGTACCTGAGCCTTGCGCGGCTGAGTGCGGAACATTTGTTGGAAATGATTAACCTGCTGCTGGATATTTCCAAGATCGAAGCCAATAAGCTCGATTTACGCCTGGAAAGCGTCGACCTCTACGCCTACCTGGGGCAAGTGATTAAAGCGCAAGCGCCCAGAGCGCTGATTAAAGGCGTTAAGCTTCGATACCACTTGGGGCGGGGAGTGCCGCGTTACGTGATGCTGGACCCGGTGCGTTTCCAGCAGGTGCTCACCAACTTGCTGGGGAACGCGCTTAAATTCACCGATCAGGGCAGCGTACAGCTGGACATTCGCCTGGCGCCATTCTCGACGGAGCCTCAGCCAGACGAGGCGGTATGGCTCACCTTTAGCGTCACGGATACAGGCATTGGTATACCGGAGGATAAGCTAGCCAGCGTCTTTGAGGCATTTGAGCAGGTTGATAGCAACGCTAACCGTCGATTTGAAGGCACCGGCCTGGGGCTCACCATCACACGCCAACTGGTGGAGCTGATGGGAGGGCACATCGAAGCGTCTAGCCTGCTCGGCCAGGGTACCTGTATGGCGTTTACGGTGCCGCTCGCTTTGGCATCGGCACCGGAATCTACCCCGGTCCTGCGATTTGATCCGCGTCACCACCGCGTACTGTACGTCGAAGATGAACCCGTTGATCGCTGGGTGGTCAGCGCAATGCTGCAAGCCCTCAAGGTAGACGTTGAGATATTTAGCAGCGGTCCTGAAGCGCTGTTTCGCCTGCGCCAGCTAGCCCCCCACGAGCCACCGTTCACGCTTGTGCTGATTGATGTCCACATGCCGGGGATGAATGGCTATGAGTTAGCCACGCGGCTGATCGAAGAGAAACAGGTGGTGCCTGAGCAGCTGCGTTTGGTGACGTCATCAGCCGTGACGGGGGACGCGCGGCGCTGCCAGGTGCTGGGGATTCCTGGCTATCTCACTAAGCCACTGACGTTGAACGACCTGCAAAACGTGCTTTCTGAAACCGCTACACACGCTGCCCCGCTGTCGTCACCCAATACGGTAGAGGAACCGCTGCTGCCCCAGCTGCCGTTCTCGGTGCTGCTGGTGGAAGATAACCCTATTAACCAAAAGCTGGCATTGAAGCTATTAGACAAGCTGCATGCTCGCTGCGAGTTGGCCAATAACGGACAGGAGGCGTTAGACAAGTGCCAGGAAACGCGCTTTGACGTTATTTTGATGGACATTATGATGCCGGTGATGGACGGCGTAGAGGCTACACACGCTATCCGCTTGTTAGAACAACAGCATGGTCAACCGCCAACGCCGATCGTTGCCCTGACGGCCAACGCAATGAAGGGTGACCAGGAGCACTACCTCGCCCAAGGCATGCAGGGGTACCTCACCAAGCCGATTAATTTAGAACGCTTGAGAAGCGAAATAGGGCGGGTATATCGTCCGCCGTCTACGCCGCCCACCACGCCCTTGCAGCCCGCTGCTAAGGCCATGACGCTGGAAAGCTTTTTAGCACTGGCGGATGACAGTGCGCTCTCTGAGCCTGGCACAAACGAGCCGCCTCAAGCGGATGCTCAAGCGTTAGACTGGCCGGCCACCGTTTCCCTGCTGGGTGGCAATGCGCAGCGCATTAAGCCATTGATGCGCTTGGTGCTAACGGAGCTTCGTCAGGTACGCTTAGGCTGTGAGCAGGCGCTTGTTGAGCCGTCCCAAATGGGTCGCCTAGAGATGCCGCTGGCGTCACTCTCTGCGTTGTTAGAAAACCTGGTTGCCGTGCCTGCCCAGCGCAGTGCCGAAGCGCTATTAACGGCGCTAACGTCCGATAACCGCGCTGATAGCCCCCTGGAACCGCACGTCGCTGCGCTCTCACAGGCATTGATTGCCTTGGAGTCTGCGCTGCAAGAAGTGCTTTAAACGCGTTAGGCGGTTCGGCGCTTTCACCTTCCCTCCTTTCTACCAAGGTGTGTTAGCGCTGGCACACAATATGGCAGTGTTGGCAAAGCCAATGTTCGCCAAGACAGTTTTTACAAAGGCTATGCTTGCAAAGGAGATGTTTACAAAGGCAGTGTTTGCAAAGCTTTGCAATTCCCCTGCAGCCACTGGTGGCTGAATACAGTATGTTACCAACTGGTTAATTGACTCATTTAATGACGTGCTATATCCACCGCTGAAAAAGCGAGCATGGCACGTCAAACGCACTGCTCGCGCCATCACTAAACGTCCCGTCAGCAGAGCGGCTCAACCTTGGGGGAGTAAGAATAATGGTCTCACAGCGTATGATGCGTCATGTACCATGGTTAGCAGGCACGGCCTTTTTGTTGCTGGCGGCCAGCATGCCCAGCGTTGCCTTAGAAGCCCCTGATGGCCCAGCCGTGCTCACCGTTAGCGGCCAGATTAGCGTAACCAATCAAGCGGACGAGGCGGTCTTTGACCATGCCATGTTGGAGGCGTTAGGACGTCACACCACCATCACCTCCACCCCTTGGCACGATGAAGCTCTGCATTTTACAGGGCCGCTGGCGCGCGCTGTCTTGCAAGCTGTGGGTGCAGAAGAAGCCCAGACGGTGATTGCAGTCGCCATCAATGGCTATGAAGTCGAAATCCCGGTGGAGGACTTCTATATCTATGACGTTATCTTTGCCACCCACGCTAACGATACGCCGATGAGTGTTCGTGAGCACGGCCCTGTCTTTGTGATCTACCCATTTGATAGCGATAGCAGCTTACACCAAGAAACCATTTACGCCCGTTCGGCCTGGCAAGTGACGCGCTTGCTTGTCGATGTTGACTGAGCGGCGCTTTCAACCGCAGGTAGTCGACAGCATGATGGGACGATTTCTTACGTTTTTGCAGTCGGCGATTCGTCAGCGCCTGTTGTCTGTGATGGGCATTGGCCTGCTGTTTTTAGCCTCCTTGACCTTGGGTGGCATTGCCCTGCACAAACACCAGTCGTCGGATAAGCGGCTTCTGGAGGACGCCTTGTGGGCGTCTTATCAGCTCGATCGTGAAACCCAAGCGGTGCGCGTTGCGCTGTTGCGCGCCACGCCAGACAACCTGGCAGAGCTGCTGTTGGCCTACGATATTTTGTATAGCCGTTTGAAAGTGATCGATCGCGGTCAAGTGGCGGAACTGATACGCAAGGTGTCGATGCGTGAATATTCTGTCGATGACATCCTACAGGCGATTAAAGCGCTGGATAGCCAAATTGCCGCGCTCACGCCCGCCTCAATAGCCGAGCAGCGTGATTCGCTTGACCATACCCTGGCCAATGTTCAAAGAGCCACTGGGGCGCTTGCCCTGCAGGCCAACCATTACTTTACGGGCCAGCGACAGCGCGATAGAGAAGCCCTACAGACGCTAATACGCGCTTCACTGCTGCTGGTATCGCTCACCATGCTAGCAGGGCTGATTTTGATCTTTCAGCTGCGCCGACAGCGGCTCTCCTTGGAGTCGCGCCAGCGCACGCTGGCAGAAACCAACGTCCAGCTATATACCGCTAAGCAGCAGGCTGAAAAGGCCAGTCAGGCAAAGTCCGACTTTATGGCCGTGATGAGTCACGAAATCCGCACCCCGCTAAATGGCATTGTTGGCTTAACGGATTTGCTGGAGCAAGAGGTTGTGCGAACGGCCAAGGGCCGCGAGTATCTCAATACGCTGCGTGCAACCACCGATGCGCTCTCCACCGTGATTAACGATATTCTGGATTACTCGAAAATTGCTGCCGGAACGCTAACGCTGTCACCACGGCGCTTTTCACTCGATGAATTTTTACAGACGCTGAGCACCGGCTACCGACTGCGCGCTGAACATAGCCAGGTGGCTTTTCACTGCGAGGTACCTGCACCGCTTGGCTGGGTGGAGGCAGATCCCGACCGACTGCGCCAGGTCTTAATGAACCTGCTGAATAACGCATTTAAATTTACTGAGGAAGGCAGCGTTACCCTCAAGGTGTCTGGGCAAGCGGCTAACGGGCATATCACGGTGCTGTTCAGTATCACTGACAGCGGCTGCGGTATGAGCCAGGAGCAGCAAAAGAAATTGTTTAAACCGTTTTCTCAAGTCGATAGCTCGCTGGCTCGCCGTCGTGAAGGGGCGGGTCTTGGGCTGGTGATTAGCCAGCGGCTGGTGGCGTCGATGGGCGGGCGTATTGCGCTAAAGAGTTCGCCAGGGGTGGGCAGCCGATTCTCCTTTAAGCTGACATTGAACGCCGCAAATCCGGTACCCGCTGTGGTGCCTAGTGCCGAGGAAGCGAGCAGGTTGCAGGGCCACCTGCTGCTGGTAGAAGACAACCCCGTTAACCAAATGTTGGCGCGTAAGCAGCTAACCCGAATGGGGCATACGGTGGCAGTGGCTGAAAACGGCCAAGAGGCGCTGGCGCGAATGGCGAGCGAAGCATTTGACCTTGTATTGATGGATATGCAAATGCCCGTTCTGGATGGCGTAGAAGCAACACGCCAGTTACGGGCTAGGGGGGTGACCTTGCCAATTTTAGCCATGACGGCCAACGCTATGCCTGAAGACCGTCAACGCTGTCTAGATGCTGGCATGCAGGATGTGATTACTAAGCCTGTTAAAACCGAAGTGTTATGTCGTGCTATTCAACAGCACTTACGGGCACAAAGTGATTGATATGAGCCAGTACGCCGCCACCACGCTACTTTGCGACAGTATTCAAGGGTTGCCCAACGCCGCCATGGCATTTTCAGCAGCCGGACAGTGCTGGGCAGCCAATACGCTTGCCTGTGAACTGATGGCGCTCAAGCAAGCGCCAGGCTCATTTGATGAGGCTGTACTTGCAATGCCGGTTCCGCTTGCGCATCCGTTAAAAGTGTTGTGGCAGTGCTATCAACAAGGTGGCCGTTTGGAAGCGGTGCAGACGACGGTTAGAGGGCGGCACTTTAGCCTCCACGGTACCGCGCTGGGCGAGCCTTGCTACGCTCATCATGGGGTTATGTTCACCTTGGAGGAGAGAACGCAGCAAGTGCGGCAAGAAACGCAGCTGGAAGTCTTTCGCCAAGGGGTGGCGAACTACCGTGAAATGCAACAAGAAGACGCGCGATGGACGTTTATTCTGGATGCGTTAAAGCGCATTACCAACAGTGAATATGCACTGATTGGCGAGGTGGTAAGCGGTGCCGATGCAGTGCCCAGCCTACGTATTCATGCCATTTCAGACCTCTCTTGGAGTGAGGAGTCGCGTCAGCTTATGGAAAAGCTGCGCTCAGGGGAGATGATGCTCTCCAACCCGAAGAGTCTCTTAGGGCGCGTTTTTGCCCACGGTGAAACCGTCTTAACGAATGAACTTAACCAGCACCCCCACCGGGGTGGCTTTCCGCCGGGCCACCCTGCGATCTACAACTTTTTAGGGTTGCCTATTTACGACAACGACCAGCTTATTGGCATGATTGGCGTCGCCAATGCCAGCCAAGGGTATAGCACGACGCTGGCTGATGAGTTGAAGCCCTTTCTGGTGACCTGTGGCCTGCTAATTAACCTGTACCGCGATAGCCGCCAGCGTGAAGAGATGGTGCGCCACCTGGAGGCCGCCCGTGATGATGCTGAACGTGCCAACCGCGCCAAAAATGATTTTTTGGCCTCGATGAGCCATGAACTGCGCACGCCGCTTAACAGTATTTTGGGCTATGCGCAGTTACTCTCGCGGTTAAAGGGCGACATGCCGCCCAAAGTCGCCACGTTTTCCCAACATATTGTACAAAGCGGCCAGCAGTTACTGGCACAAATCAGCGACTTGCTCGACTTTGCGCACTTAGGTCAAGCGCCTTCACCCGTGCCCCAAATGCCGGTGCAGTTGACCGACGTCATTGACGATGTCATACACCATTTTCAACCGCTGGCAGCACAGCAGGCAATTCTCATCATCTGTGACCTTGCCACCCCTGTATGGGCAAACGGGGAGCGGCTGCGTATTCAGCGTATTCTTCATCAGCTGGTGAGCAATGCCATTAAGTTTCAGCCCGACGGTGGGCAGGTCGCACTTACGATAGTTGAGGGGGAGCAAGAGGTTGGCATTGCCGTTACCGATCAAGGCAAAGGGATTGCCCCGGCTCACCATGAGGCTGTCTTTGTCCCCTTTAATCGCCTTGATGCGGGTATGGGCGTGGTAGAAGGCACAGGCGTGGGGCTAAGCTTGGCCAACCACTTAGCAAAGAGCCTAAACGGGCGCATCACCTTAGTGAGTGCGCTAGAGAAAGGCGCGTGTTTTACGCTCTGGCTATGCCGCGCCTTACCCGCTAGCGCGCTAGCGCCAGCGGCAGATACCGGTGACAAACAAGGCACTGCGTTTGGGGCGGGTGATAGGGCCGTTCGCTGCTTGCTATATGTTGAAGATAACCGCATCAATCAGCGGCTTATGGAAAAAATCATCGCGTCGCGCGGGCATTGGCGTATGGACCTAGCAGGCTCGGCAGAGGAGGGGCTTGAAAAGCTTGACGCTAATGCGTATGACCTTGTACTGATGGATATTAGTTTGCCCGGTATGGATGGCTATGCCGCCCTAAAACATATCAGGGCTAATCACCGCACGGCGCATCTGCCCGTTGTCGCTGTGTCAGCACATGCCAGTGACAGCGATATTCAGCGCGGTTTACAGCAAGGCTTTAACGACTATATGACCAAGCCTGTCGATATAGAGCGCCTGCAACACGTGCTTGAGCACCACTTAACGCAAACGTCATAGATAAACAGGTATGGGGAGACAGGTAATTGGTGAGTTCTGACGCCTATAGCGTAGCGCTTCAGCCCATCTGTGATAGGCGCTTTCTCCATGTGGCAGACAAGCTACTGTACCGCGCCCAGCCAGGGGCGAGTCATGCGGATATCGATGACCCGTTGCTGGCAACCGCGCGCGCTTGCTCAACAGCATTTTACGAGGTGGGCTTAGAAGCGTTGGTGGGTAGCCGCCAGCTGTTTTTTAATGCCACCAGTGAGTGGGTGATTAACCCCGAGATTATGCCGCTATCGCCCCAGCAGCTCGTAGCGGATATTCCTGCCCAGCTTTTCCATCAGCCAAGCCAGCAGCACGAAATGATCACAAGGCTTGCCAACCTGCGAGAGCAGGGGTTTCGTATCTGTTTGGACGATACTCTGCTGGACCAGCAGGGTGAAGCACTTATGGTCGTGGCGGATTTTGTAAAGGTCGATATCAGGCGTGAGGATGCCTACGTGCGCGCTACTCGCTATCAGGGTGAAGGCCTTACGCTGATTGCCACGTTTGTCGAGCAGCGTGACCAGCTTGAGCAAGCCAAACAAGCAGGGTTTCAGCTTTTCCAAGGATATGTGTTCTCACCGCCTAACCACGTGCAGGCGTTCAATGCGCGACGCTCCAGCAACCCGGCCGCCGAAATGCAGCTGCTGGCGGAGCTGGCGTGCTCAGACCCTGACCAAGCTAGGCTGGAAAGCTTGCTGGCGCAGCACCCGCACCTGTGTAATTTAGTGCTGCGTCAGCTCAATACCGCTGCCCATGCCAATCTAGTGCGACCCGTGAGCAGTCTGCGGGAAGCAATACAGCTTTTAGGCACACGGCGCCTGAAGTCCATGGTGATGACGATGACGCTGTCACGCAATGACCCGGTTCAGCGCTTGCAGCTGCGCCAGGTGATTATTCGTGCCGCGATTTGTCGCTATATCGCCCGCCGCCTGAGCGATGTTGAGGGTGACGTGGCGTTTACGCTAGGACTTTTGTCACTGATTGGTCGTGTTGAAGGTGCCTCTGTGGAAGAACTAGTGGACTCTATCCCACTGGAAGAGGACGTGAAACAGGCACTGATAAGTCGTGAAGGTAACCTGGGCCGCCTGCTCTCGTTGGTTGAGCGATTTGAGGTGGGAGACGTGAGTGGTCTTAATAGCGCCCTAGTTGATTTTTTTAACGAAGACTACCTTGCTGCGGTGGCATGGACAGAAGCGTTGTTGAGCGACTCTTCTGGGTCAGAGCCGGTATCAGGGTCATGGGGAGCAGCGCATGACTCAAAACAATAGTATCAACTCAAACAGCCACCACGAGCAAACTGCCCTGCACCGCGACTTGGAGATGTTTTTCCAAGTATCGCTCTCGTTAATGGCCATTACCGATAACCAGGGCGTTATTTTGCGCGTCAACGACGCCTGGCGAAACACGCTAGGCTATGCGCCAAATGCGGTGGTGGGGCACAGCGCATTTGACTACCTGCATCCTGATGATCATGCCGAGACCTTGGCCGCGTTCGAGCGGTTAGCAAAAGGTGAGCCGGTCATCAACTTTGTACACCGCTTCATCGATGCTCGTGGTGAATACCACGCCTTGGAGTGGCAGGCGCGGGCATTTGAGGGACGTGTCTTTGCCTCAGGGGGCGATGCGACCCAGCGTTTGGCCATGGAATCCCAGGCGCAGGAAGATCGAGACTTTTTACAACAAGTCATCGACGTCATTCCTAATCCTATTTTTGTAAAAGATTGGGAAGGCACCTACCTGCTGGGAAATTACAGCGTCAATATGGCCATGGGCGGCGCACCTGACAGTATCATTGGTAAAACGGATGCCGAGCTTTCTCCTACCGAAGATGAAGTTGGGGCTTTTTTACAGGCTGACCGCGAAGTGCTGCAGAATGGACAAATCAAACTGATTCCTGCAGAGGCACTCACCGACCAGGAGGGCATACAGCGCTGGTTCCAAACAACCAAAGTGCCGTTACGTCTACATCTGCCCCCTCAACAGCGCCGATTAGTGGGGATTGCCACGGATATCACCGACCGCAAGCAGCGCCAAGAGAAAGCCGAGCAGGCAAGCCTTGCGAAAAGCCAGTTCGTCGCCAATATGAGCCACGAAATACGCACGCCACTCACCGCGATACTTGGTTTTAGTCAGCTGTTAAACAGCACACCGCTGAATGATGAGCAGCGCGAGTACATAGAAAGCATTGCGTCGGCCTCTGTGTTGTTACAGGGGATTGTGAACGATATTTTGGACTTCTCGAAAATAGAATCGGGGAAGCTGGAGCTGGAGCCACGTCCCTTTGCACTTGCAGCGCTTCTGAAGCAGCAGAAAGACCTCTTCTTACATAGCGCGCAGCAAAAAAGCCTACGCTTTGAGACCCATCTCGATGCCGAGCTTCCCACCATGCTGCTCGGCGATGAGCTGCGTATCCAGCAGGTGTTAACAAACCTAGTGAGCAATGCGCTGAAATTTACCGAGTCAGGCAGCATCAGCGTGTCGCTAAGCGGCCAACAAGATGAACACCAACAGTACCGGCTTAGCCTCTGCGTGAGTGATACCGGTATTGGCATGACGCGTGCACAATTGGCGAAGCTATTTACCGCGTTTGCACAAGCCGACCCCTCCACCACGCGTATGTATGGAGGTACCGGCTTAGGTCTGACGATTAGCCAGCGCTTGGCCAAACTGATGGGAGGCGATATCTCGGTTGCCTCACAGCCTGGTAAAGGCACCGTGTTTACGTTTAGCGTCACACTGCCACCTGCTATTTCGACGCCACCGGAAGACAGTCATGCACTCGATAAGCCGGTAGCGCTCACCGGTATGCGCGT
The DNA here is from genome assembly GCA_002966495.1 of Halomonas sp. GFAJ-1. NCBI lineage: Bacteria > Pseudomonadati > Pseudomonadota > Gammaproteobacteria > Oceanospirillales > Halomonadaceae > Halomonas > Halomonas sp. GFAJ-1. The sequence goes on along the minus strand of CP016490.1, from coordinate 360,031 downwards.
GCTGGTAGCCGAAGACAACGCCATTAATCAAAAGCTGCTGAATAAATTCCTTACCCGTTTAGGCGTTCACGTGACGCTGGTAGACAATGGGCAACAAGCAGTGCAGGCTTGCCAAGCGCAGCTCTTTGACGTGGTGCTGATGGATTTGCAGATGCCGGTGATGGATGGCTTCGAAGCCACGCGTCAAATCCGCAAGTTTCACGACACGCTACCCATCCTGGCCGCCTCAGCCAACGTGGTCACCGAAGAGCGCATCCGCGCTCGACACGCTGGTGTAAACGGCTACATAGATAAGCCTATCGACCTTCAGGCGCTAGCGCGCTGCCTTGCGCGCTACGCAGGGTCTTAGTCTTGAATACGGCTGATCGCACTGGCCAGCTGTTTCACTTGACCTTGAGAGGCTTGCACAAGTGAAGAAATTTCAGCGGCAGACGTATGTGCATTCAGCGCTAGCTGACGCACCTCTTTGGCGACCACCGCGAAACTACGGCCTGCATCGCCTGCGTGGGCGGCCTCAATAGTGGCATTGAGTGAGAGTAGCTGAGTTTGTGTCGCAATTTTATTGATAGCGTTAATCACACTAGAGATCTGCTGGCTCGACGAGAGCACGTCATCCATTGCCTGAAGCGTTTGGGTGTATGCCGATTTTTGATCGGAGATATCTGCGGCAAACACCACGTAGCCCTGAACGGCGCCGCTAATGGTTTTTAACGCTGACCAGTAACACGTGAACGCCAGCGGCCCATCAGGCCCCGCAAAAGAAGCGGAGTGCTTAACGACATCCTGTTTCTCCATCGCCTCTAATACGTCCGGTGTTAAGGACGCTTTAAATGCCTCTGTGTAAGCGCTGTCATGCGCAAAAAGACGCTCATAGGCTCGGTTAGATTCGGTGAGCTGCCACTCGCTACCCCACTCAATAATCACCATGGCCTCGCCGATCGCATTGATTTTACGTGTGAACGCGAGGGCTAGCTGTTTGGTTTCGGTGACGTTGGCCTGGATGGAGATATAGCGCTCTAAGACACCCGCTGGGTTATGAACGGGGTTAATCGAGAGGCTGATCCAATACTTGCTACCATCTTTTGCGTAGTTAAGGATCTCTTCGTAAAAGGGCTCGTGTTGATGGATTTTTTGGCTAATACGTTGGCGTGTTTCGGGGTCTGTTTCTTCGCCTTGTAAAAAATCGCCCGGCTTTCTGCCGCGCACTTCGTCTAACCCCCAGCCGGTTAAGCGTGAAAACCCTTGATTCACATACTCAATACGGCCTTCTGGGTCAGTAATAATGACCGAGTTGTTTGTTTTATTGGCCACCAGCGATAAAATTTCAAAGGTTTTACGCTGTTTAACCTCTTCAGTGACATCTTTTAAAAACGCGGTGTAGCAAATGCGGCCATCTAGATGAATTTTAGAGACCGATAGCTGCGCCCAACGAGGCGTACCATCACGTCGGTTAAACTCCACTTCTCTAAACGTGCCTACAATCCGGTCTTCGCCTGTGGTGCGGTTACGGTCGATGTAGTGATCGTGGTGCGCGTGGTGAATATCGGGAACCAATATCTTAACGTTTTCCCCGAGTACCTCTTGGCGTTGATAGCCCCACATACGCTCCGCAGCAGCGTTAAAAAACTGAATGTTGTTGTTTTCATCAATCGAAACCACGGCATCAACGGCTTGCTCAAGGGTTTGGCTAATGCTCTCACGTGCCTCTTTTTCTGCGGTGACATCTTGAACGAAGGCGTTATAAAACTTTTTACCGCGATGTTTTAACTTAGAGAGTGAAAGCCGCACCCAAAGCCGCGACCCATCTTTTCGCTCTAGCTGCACCTCGCGGGAACTGCCCACAATGCGATCTCGCCCGGTTTGACGGTGCTGGTTGACCCAGCCATCGTGCTGGCTCCGCATCTCTTGCGGAATCAGCATCGCCACGTTTTGCCCTCGCACCTCCCTGGCCGCATAGCCCCATAGCGTTTCCGCCGCGGCATTGAAAAAAACAACCCGGTTTCGCTCATCAATCGTAATAGATGCCAAGATAGTTTGTTCAAGCGCCTGCTTCTCGATGGTCTTTGTCAGCATAAATGGGTCCTCGCTGATGGGGGCTAACTTAAGTATGCCATATGGCGCTGAGTCAAAACGTGAACAAGTGTCAAGAAACTCGCCCAATACAAATCGTCCACGTTCAAAGTTGCGATACGTCGACCTGAATGCGTATTGCTGAGCAGGTAATGAGAAATAGGAGCTTAAACTGCTTCAAAGTGCTTCTTAGGGCGAGAATCCGAAGGCCTAAATGAGTTGCGGATAGCGTAAAACTTCTAGAGGATACGCTCTGAGCTGGCTAGCTAAAAAGCGTCACCACGTAAACTGTGGCGCATGGATGTTAACAATAATTTTTTAAATGCAGGCGGCATGCGATATACGTACACAGCAAGGGTGAACGCTACTTTATGCGCTGCGATGTGGTGGCGATATGTATCGTGAGGGGAGTGCTTACGTTAGCTGCCATGTTTGCAGTTTGCGCCGCACCTGTTTACCCGGAGCGCTATCTCGGCAAGCGTTGGAAACGTTTGATCAGCTTGTAGAGCGCCCTATGCCTTACCCAGATAACCACGTTATCACTCCTCAAGGCGCGCCGTTTGAGGCCTTGTATATGGTTAGAGGCGGCGCGGTAAAACAGATTCAAACAAGCGGGCTAAGTCATAAACCGACAGTTGTAGATATTTATTGGCCCGGTGATGTTGTCGGCCTGGAATGGGTTGGTGCTACCTATCAAGACGATGCCCTTATTGCAGGGAGTCGTTCATTTGTGTGCAAAATCCCCTATGGTCTTCTTACCGTTTTCAGCCTTAAGCAGCAAAGCGTCCAGAAAAAACTGCTTCAAAAAACGTCGCACCACCTGCGGCAGCGCAAACTGCGCCCCTCATTGATGCAAAATGCCACGGCGTGCTCAAAAATCAGTGCCTTTTTATTAACGGTTGCTAAACAAAAGCACCAGCAGCATTACGACCCCACCCACTTCACGCTACCGTTAATGCAAGCAGAACTTGCAAGCTATCTGAACCTTGCTCCTGAAACCGTCAGCAGACAGCTCAAAGCGTTACGCCAAGCCAATATCATCGACCTCCAACAGCGTCACGTCACTATTAAGGATGTGAATCAACTGGAGAGATGGGCAGAGTAGTTTTGAGGCTTCACTTCCAATTACAGAAAGTAAAATCCACCATATTTTTACGATGCTTTCGTTGAATCACCCCTGCGTAAGAGCGGAGTTATCGTCGAGGTTTACACATAGTGTTTAGGTAACAAGTTTAGAAGCAGATTGGCCGACATAACAAAGGCCTAGTTAAAATTAGCTATATACATAGAACGCATTAAACATCTTCTATGATATTCTTTTTAACCTTATGCTTAGATTTTTTTAATTTAAGGCGAGGGCTTCATGCAGCCTAAGACAGTGGGCATCAGTTTGGTGATGTGCTGGGCCATATTGGTCGCGATCGCTTTTTGGCTATTTGCCTATAAAGACCTCCGTCTATTTGCCGATGATGAGGTGTTCACTCGCTTTCCAGAAGAAGTGGCCAGCACTGCGATTAGCATATCTCCTCTACCGGAAAATGCCACAGGACGGCTTGTCAACTTCTGGAACCCTGACTGTCGCTGCAGTCGCTTTAGCCAAGCGCACATTGAAGAAATCATGCAGGCTTACACTGGTCAAGGTATTGAATTTGTCTTGGCAGTGCCCAGGCAAAGCTTAGTTGATCAAGCGTTGGCCACATTTCCCGAGGCATCAAGTGCCGTGGTGGTTGATCAGCTTGAGGGGTTAAGCACGCCGTCGGCGGCTGTCTTTGACGCTCGAAGCACGCTGGTTTACTTCGGGCCCTATAGCGATGGCGCATTTTGTGCCAGCGGTGACAGCACACCCGTTGAGCTTATTCTCAATGACGTGGTGACTCCGGGCGAAGTAGTGCCGTGGCTGAATCTGTCTGCCTTTGGCTGCTACTGTGATTGGCCGGCAACACGCTCCTAATGACCGCACCGATAACAACGCTATCTTTCGATAGATAAGAGGAAAAAATGCAGCTTAACACGCTTGAACAAGACATTTTTCGCGACCAGTGGGACGATGCCAGCCGGCTGATGTTTAAGATACTGATCACCCAGGGCCTTCTCGCGCTCGCGCTGGCAGGCTGGTATGGCACATGGCTAGAAGCCGCCATCATCAGCCTACCTACGGTGCTGCTGGGCGGCTACTTGACCTATACTCAGGGAGCAGCGCTGCTCACGCGACTATATATGGGTGCTGCTTTTATGGTGATGACGGGGCTGCACATTCATCAGACTCATGGCCTCGTTGAAGCACACTTTGGCCTGTTTGTACTGCTTGCCATCCTGCTGTACTACAGAGATTGGCGCGTTATCGTAGTGGCCGCCGCAGTTGCAGTAGTGCACCACCTTGGGTTTCACGTGTTGCAGACCATGAATACCGGCGTTTACTTAATGCCTGAAGCCAGCCTCACTATGGTGCTCGTGCACGGCGGATACTTAGCCTTCGAGGCGGCGGTGCTGGTGGTGCTGGCCAACCTGATGGCTGGCGAGTATATCCGCTCGCAGGAGGCTTTAGCACAGAGCGACCAAATGGCGATGGAATTAAAGCATCAGCGTGCGGCGCTGCTGGGCGAAGTAGAACAAGCCATTGAGAGCATCGCGGGCCTATCCGGCCGGGTCTCCTCAGCCTCAGAAAAGCTCTCTTCCTCGACGGCGCAACAGGCCGCAAGCGTTGAGCAAACCACCGCTTCGCTTGAGGAGCTAAGCACGACGGTGGCTCAAAATGCGGATAACGCGCGGGAAACCGAGCACGTCGCCAATCAGGCAGCGGATGAAGCCAACCAAGGCAGCGCGGCTGTCACGCAAGCGTTGCAGGCAATGCGCGATATCGCAGATAAAGTTAAAATCATTGATAACATTGCCTTTCAAACTAACCTGCTGGCGCTTAACGCTTCTGTAGAAGCCGCCAGAGCCGGTGAGCATGGCCGCGGCTTTGCGGTGGTCGCTGCAGAGGTGCGTAAATTAGCCGAAGGCAGCCGGCTGGCCGCTCAAGAGATTGGCGATACGTCGTCCCACTCTCTCACAACGGCTGAACAGGCCGGCGAACGCATTAAAGCGTTGGTGCCCGCGATTGAGCGCACGGCTCAGCTGGTGCGCAGCATTGCCGCCAGCAGCCAAGAGCAGTCGCAGGGCATTGAGCAAATCAATAAAGCAACGTATGAATTATACCAGGGCGCTCAAGACATCAATCTGCTAGCAGAGCAGTTAGCCGGCACATCGTCTGAAATGGAAGAAACAGCCGTTGCCTTAAAAAGAGAAACCGCCGTATAGTCGTTTCATCTAAATACCTAATATAACGAAAAACTAACTTTCACTCACAATTTGATAGGTAACTCACTCTGTGGATAAGGATATCTAGAGGTAGTCATGCAGCGGTTGGGATTACCTATCCTTTGAGACTCGCTTAATGAAAATCACTGCCTCGCTCTCGCTTACTCAGAAGCTCTTGATTGCAGCAGCCGTACCCTTAGTGATGGGATTCGTCGCCCTGTTTTTATTCATTCAATATCAGCTTAATCGAGACGTTCCGCCGCTGGTCGAAAACGGCGCCATTCGACAGGTTGAAGCCAGAGCGTCGGAAATTGAGCAGTGGCTTGGCAGCTATCAGCGCTGGCTTGCGGGTATTGCACAATCGTCTGAGCTGCAGCAGCGCGTGCCGGTTGAAAGCCACCATGACTGGCTGGCCAGCCGCTTCCCAGGTGATTCCTCCATTGAGTCGTTTTTCATCGCAGACTCACGCGGCAATGCGGTTACCCATACCGGGGCGACCGCCGATGTCTCAGGCCGGGAATACTTTCAAGACCTTGTCGTTAATGGTCGCGCTGAGCGCACATTAGCGGACCCCGTGCTATCACTTGTCAGCGGCGAGCCAACCGCGGTGATGGTAAACGCCATTGTTAGCGAGAACGGCGAGCGTGTTGGCTTGGTAGGCATTACCCTTTCCATGGCGTTTATATCAACACTAATGGAAAGTATTGATGTAGGGGCAGGCAGTTACGGACTTTTAACTGATTCTCAAGGTCGTGTGGTCGCTCACCCTGATGCCGATCTGAGGATGAATTTGAATATCCATGAGGCAGAAGCCGCAGGGTACATCGGTGCGGACACTATGGCGCGCCAGCTGGGAAGCCAGCCATCGTTACACGGCAGTATGCGCATACCCACCGGTGAGCAGGTGCAGGCGTTCTGGTCAGATGTGGGTGAGACAGGCTGGCACCTAGCAATTCTCGCACCCGACCAGCTGTTCACGAACGTGACTCAGCAGATGGTGCGCTCTTTCCTGTTACAAAGCGCTATTATTGTCGGCGTGCTGCTACTGGTTTTAGGCATTGCCATTCGCCGTACGCTGGCACCGGTTAAGAACACGGCCGTCGCAATGGCCGATATCGCCAGCGGCGAGGCAGACCTGACACAGCGACTGCCCGCACACTCCAACGATGAAGTCGGTGAACTGGCCAAGCAGTTTAATGCGTTTGTCGAGCGGATGCAGAAAACCCTGTTAGAAGTAAGAAGCAGTACCGAAGCCGTTCTACTATCCAGCAATGAAATGGCCGCAGCGAGTGGTGAGCTATCCACACGCACCGAGCAAGCCGCCGCCAACCTGCAAGAAACATCGGCTTCCATGGAGCAGATCAACTCAACGGTATCGCACACGGCAGAAGCAGCCGAGCAGGCAAACAGACTAGCACTGAATACAGCTAAAACTGCCCAGGACGGCGGTGCTAGCATGCAAGAGATGGAGGAGAAAATGCAGTCCATCTCCTCCTCTGCCGCTAACATTAGTGACATCACCGGCCTTATCGACTCCATCGCATTTCAAACCAATATTCTTGCCCTGAATGCGTCTGTAGAGGCCGCGCGTGCTGGCGAGCACGGTCGCGGGTTTGCGGTGGTCGCCCAAGAAGTACGCAACTTGGCAAGCCGTGCCGGAGACGCCGCTAAAAATATCCGAACGCTGATTGATGAGTCGGTGCAGCACACCCAGGAAGGGGGCGCGCTCTTAGAGCGCGTGGTGGCTAATATGCAAACGATTCAAACCTCGGTGGCACAGGTCTCGGACGTCATTGAAGAGATCAGCGCAGGCACAAAAGAGCAGTCTTCGGGCATTTCGCAGGTCAATCTTGCGGTCACCGAAATGGATACGATGACACAGCAAAACGCAGCCATGGTGAGCCAGAGCTCCTCACTGGCCAGCAACATGCAAGAGGCCGCTCAGGCGCTCGACAGCATGCTGAATGCCTTTGTATTGGACGCGAGCCGAAAAAAGCACTTGGGTCAAGCAGTACCTAGCTCTATTGCGTCGGCCCCAAAGGCACGAAGCTTGGCAAACTCTGCAAATGGCGCTCAACACTCTGGAGCCTTACCTGGGAAATCCAGTCACCAGGATGAGTGGGAAGCATTTTGAGTTTTAATTCAACTCTTTGATTTTTTTGTCTAATGTAGTCGAAGATGGCGTGGGAGCACGCTGTCTTCCAAACCTTAAAACACGAAAGTGATCTGGCAGTGTCAAGAAATGCCAGTACACGTCATGATGAGCGCAGCCATTAATGGGTAGCTAAGTGAAGGGATGTCCAGCGAACTAAAGCGTCGGATGCCATCGGTTTTGCAATGCCGTAGCCCTGTAGTATGTGGCAGCCTATGTTACGCAGTGCCTCGATGTGTGCTGCGGTTTCGACACCTTCGGCAATCACGGTTTTGCCGAAGCGCTCAGCAAGATAAACAATACTTTCCACAATGGCTAAGTCGTCAGGGTTATTGAGCATATCGATCACAAAGCTGCGGTCGATTTTGACAATATCAGCGGGCAGTGACTTAAGGTACGTTAAGGAAGAGTAGCCGGTGCCAAAGTCATCAAGCGCGACGCTGACTCCACGCTGCTGACAGGCTTTCATCACCTCGATGGCAATCGTTAACTCTTCGATAGCCGCCGACTCCAGTACCTCTATGTGTAAGTGTTGAAGATTAGCGCTGGGGTAGTGCTGTCGAGCATTGTCGAGCATGGTGAGCAGGCTTTGGTTGGCGAATGTTTGCGGCGTAATATTAATACTGATGTCGATATCTACGTGTGGATCTTGCCACTGTGCGAGAAGCTTAATCGCCTCTTCAATGACCCGCTGATCTACATCGTGCTCAAGTGTTGAGTTAATTATATAGGGCAGGAAAGTGTCAGGCGCTCGTCGCCCGTCTGGGTGGTCCCAGCGTATCAGTGCTTCGACGCCTACTAACTTGAGCGTGTTAGCATCCACCTGTGGCTGCAACTCAAGGATGAATTCTTGGTTAGCGAGACCCTGTGCCACTTCCTTACGTCGCTGTTGAGTGAACTGGAACGCCTGTTCATGTCGCGTATTGAAAATAGCGTAGCGGTTGCCACCTTCCTATTTGGCGCGGAACATGGCTTGAAACGCGTGACGTAGCAGAGTGTCTGGATCAGTATTGTCTTCTGGATAGAATGTCACGTCGACACTGCCCGTGATGGCGAGCGTCTTGCCTCTACTAATCGTTTGATGTGTGGTGATGATTGATAACACCGTTGTTAAGCGGTCGAGTAAGTCTGTGTCGCAGCGTAAAGCCAAGCCAAACTCATCGCCGCTCATTCGGGCTAGCAGCTCATCCTCTAGGTTTTGTACGAAAAGCCTTATCTGCTAACTTTACCTATGCAAAAGCAGCATAGGGGAAAACAATGGTCGGACGTTACGAGATTTCTGATGACGGCTGGGCACAGATCGAAGATATCGTGGCTCCTCCTCAAACCATGGGCAGACCCAGGCGGGATGACCGGAAAATGCTCAATGGTGTCTTCTGGGTACTGTGCTCTGGTGCTAAATGGCGTGATTTACCCGAGCGATATGGTCCTTGGTCGACGGTTTATGACCGGTTCCGCAAGTGGCGTGATGACGGCACCTTTGAAGCGGTACTTTCTCGCTTGCAGCTTAAGTTACGTGAAGATGGGCTTATGGATCTAGACACGTGGATGATCGATGCCACTTCCGTGCGAGCCACACGCGCTGCCGCTGGAGGCGGTAAAAAGGGGGTTCAACAGAACCGCTAGACCACGCGCTCGGCCGTAGCCGCGGCGGTTTAACAACCAAAATTCATTTGGTTTGTGATCGTCATGGCTGGCCACTGGCGTTCACACTGTCTCCTGGTCAAGAGGCAGATTCTCGTCACTTCGTTGCGACATTAGAGAGCATTCATCTACCAGGTGGCGTCGGGCGTCCTCGCAAACGTAGTCGCTATGTGGTGGCTGACAAAGGATACGACAGCGATGAGCTGCGTCATTATTGCGACAGGCACGGCATGAAACCCGTGATTGCTCAGCGCAATATGCACCGAAGAACCCGGCCTGGGCTACCTAGACGGTTCGATAAACCGAAATATCGGCAACGGAATGTGATAGAACGCTGCTTTAGCTGGCTTAAAGAATGTCGCCGGATCGCCACACGCTATGAAAAGCTGGCAAGTAGCTTTAAGGCGATGGTATGCGTGGCGTGCATCGACCGTTGCTTGCGAGCCAACTTTTCGTACAAAACCTAGTAAATAGTGCGAAAGTCGATGGCTGATATCTATCAGCAGCTGATCCCCTTGTGCGGTGCCAAGCTGCTGGTTAGCGTAGCTAAAACGGTCAAGGTCAATAATGACAATAGCGAGCCCGGCGCCGGAGCTATTTTCGCTATGCATGATTTTATGAAGTAGCTCCAAAAAATAGGCGCGGTTAGGCAGCCCGGTGAGCCCATCAAAACGACTGGCGCGGTCGATCGCCTGGGCCTGTTGTTTGGCGCGGCGAAGATCGGTCAGTACCAGCACATAGTGCGATATCGCGTCGGTGGTATCGCGCACAGCTGCAATGGAGACGTTTTCTGGCAGAGAGTCGCCATTTTTGCATAGGTTTAACACCTCGCCTTCCCAGTGATCTCCGTACTGGCAACGCTGCAGCGCGTCATCTAGAGAGAGTCCGTGCCCAGGACTGGCCAGGAAGGCGGTGGTAAGGCCAATAATGTCATCTCGGCTGTAGCCTGTTTCTGCTTCAAAAGCAGGATTAGCATCAATAATTGTAAAATCGGCGTTCACAATAACAATCGCATTGTGGCTGTTTTCAAATACTTTCGCGGCCATCTCAAGCCGTTTTTGCGCTTCGCCCTGTGCCTGACGTAGATGGTAGGTGGTAATTAGCTGACCCAAGCGCTGCTGTAAAGGCTCAAGCTCCTGTGCAAAGGCGGCGTCATACCCTTGTTCGCGATTGGCGAGCCCAATCACGGCAATGACATGGCCGTGTTCATCAACGGCAGGCAGCCCCAGGAAACTCTTGAGCGGAGGGTGACCAGCGGGTACACCGCCGGCGCGGGGGTCACTTTTAGGGGAATTGGATATGACGATTTGATTGTGCAACATGACATGACCAAACAGTGAGTCAAGCTTCGTGAAGGCCATATCGTTCGGCGCGTTGGCGCTGAAGCGGCTGAATTGCTGTGTATCCCAAGCGATATCTGTCAGCGCGTGCATCTTGAGGTAGGGCGTTTTGCCATCGTCACGGTATTTCACTTCGCCCACAAAGCCTGCTTCGCTCTCAGTGGCGATCAGCAGCTTCTCCAACGCATGACAAAACGTTTCTTGCGTTTGTCGGTTCCCAATAAAGGTGGCTTGCAGGTCGTTAATAAGCTGTTCAATACGAACATAGCGCGCCAGATAGGCTTCTTTTTCTTTAAGCTGAGTGATGTTCTGAGTGGTACCCACCAGCTGTGTCACGCGGCCATGAGTCATTAGTGGGACCCCGTTAATGTGTACCCACTGGGGCGACGTCAGAGGCGAATGATTGAGTCTTAGGTCTTCAGAAAATGTTTGTCTGGTACGGACTGCGTCCATGATGGCGTGGTCAAAGCGCTGCTGTGATTCCGCATCGTAAAAATAGTTAGTCTCAGCCGTACTGCATGTCCCCTGATGGTCGAGTAAGCGAGACTGTGTGTTGTTCCGCCAAAAGGCTTTGGAGTCAACATCAAGCTCCCACAAACCAATGCCCGAACTATTGACAATGGCGAGTAGACGACGCAAACGCAGAAGTTCCAGATGTTCTATGACATGCTTTGCAAAAACCGCTAGCTGCGCAAGCTTGTTGCTGGATATTCGTCGTGGCTGGGTGTCAATAATGCAGAGCGTGCCTAGCTTAAAGCCGTCCTGGGTCGTCAGTGGTGCGCCTGCATAGTAGCGAACATACGGAGGTTGCGTGACCAGTGGGTTATGGCAAAAGCGCGCATCCTGGTGGGTATCTTTGACTTCAAAAATAGCGTGGGGGCCGTTAATGGCGTGGGTACAAAATGAGCTCTCCAGCGGGGTGGAGGTCACATCTAAGCCGTGGCGGCTTTTGAACCATTGGCAGCGCTGGTCAACAAACGAAACGAGCGTGGTGGGAACCTCAAAGTAGTGTGCAACTAATTGGGTAAGGGTATCCAGCTGTGCATCGTTCGAGGCGTCTCTCAGGCTGTAACGCCAGAGTTCTTCGAGCCGCTGCTGTTCGTGGTCGTGAGATGTGGGTTGCTTCACGGTTAACTCCCAATGCTCATCGCTCATTGTTAGCCCTATGGAGTTTGAAAGGGCGAGCGCATAAGCTGTTTATGAGAGGTCCTTTTCTCCTGATGTTTAAGTTCTAATTTTATTATACGCAGAATCATTCATGTCTATTGTTTGTCAAATCAACGCACTGCTAACAACCACCTTGCAAGCCTCATGCCAAATGGATGTGCTTTAAATCGGGTATGAAAGCGCGAAATGCGCCTTTTAAGGGCGCATTTTTGAGATCAGCGGTGCGCTGCTTGCACCTGCCTCGCTTCTTTTTGCATGGCATTGGTGCAAAAAGAAGCTGGGTTGCTTTACGCAGGTGCATCAAGTGAAAGGGGAGGCGTTGTTGCGCTTGACCGCTCTTTTGAGGTGCGTGCCCTTGGGCGCAGCGTTTCATCATCCAGGTCAAACATAGAAATAGCATCCCCGAGCTCGCTGGAGCGGCCGAGTAGTTCGCTTCCGGTCTCGGCCGTCTGCTTGACGAGTTGGGTATTTTGTTGGGTGACATTGTCCATTTCGGAGACTGCATTACCCACCTCTTGAACAGCGCGAGACTGCTCAATACCCGCCTGGCTAATCTCGCTAACTAGCTGCGTGACACGATTAATTGCCTCAATGGCGGCACGCGTTTTATCGCTAGCCTGGCCTGTTAACGCGACGCTCTCTTCCACCTGACGCAGGTTTTCAGTAATTAAAAGGTTGATCTGTTTGGAGGCATCGGCACTGCGTGTTGCTAAGCTACGAACCTCCTGTGCCACTACGGCAAAGCCTTTGCCTTGCTCGCCTGCGCGGGCAGCTTCTACTGAGGCGTTAAGCGCTAAAATGTTGGTTTGAAAAGCAATGCTGTCAATCAATGAGACGATTTTGACGACTTCTTCAGACCGGCTATTGAGCGTTTGCATGGCGCTTGCCACTTCGCGCACGACGTTACCGCTGTCGTCAGCCAGTGTGGCCGCATCACGGGCCTGGTGGTCCACTTCGCTGGCACGGTCAGCGTTATGAGATACAGTAGAGCCTAGCTGTTCCATGGCAGAGGCGGTTTCAGTGAGCATAGCGGCCTGTTGGTCCACTCTGCTTAACAGTTCATCGCAATTGATAGAAATTTGCTCGCTGTCGCCTTCGACTTCGTAGGAAGCTTGTCGCACTTGATTGACGGTATTCGATAACTTAGCGTTCATCTCACTGAGCGCCTGCATGATGCTGCGCTCAGGGTAGGGCTTAGCGTCAGAGCGAAAGTTACCAGCACCAATTGTCTTCACTCGCTTTCTAACCTCGCTTGGGTCTGCGCCCAAGGTGCGTTTTAGCCAGCGACCGGGAAGCGCGGCGATAATCAGGCTGATAAGAATAGCTGCCCCTACAAGGCTGAGCATGCTGGCTTGAAAATTGCCGGTCATTTCCCGTGCATGAGCTGTTTCCGCCTCGTTCATTGATGCCTGAAGGTCAATGAAGACGTTAATGTCAGCAAGCCACTGGCTAAACCCAGGGGCAGCGTCTTCAAAGAGCACCAGGCGTGCGGCGGCCAGCTGGTTGTTGTTACGAAACGCGATGACTTGCTCAACGGCCGCCTGCGTGGTCTGCGCGGTTTGCTGGATTTGTGCGTAGGCGTCGCGCTCTTCAGGAGTAATGGTATCGGCATGTTCGGCAAACATGCGCTCCATGGCCTCTTCCGCAGCGTCATAGTCTTGGGCTAGCTCCTCCATGAGCGTAAGCTGGGCAGATACGTCGCTATGTGTGGTGAGCAAAATAGCGTCGCGCAACGCGATGGCACGATCGTGGACGCTGCCGCGAAAGTCGATGGCATGGCGCTGTTTGGCACTGTTGACATCGTTGATCTGGGTGAGCGAAGTGTCAATTTGATTGACGCGCTGGATGCTGATGATACTAATCGCCAGCATCAGACTGATGATGGTTGCAAACCCTAACCAGAGCCAGTGTTGGAAGCGTAAGGAACGGTAAGCAGTTAGTAGCGAAAACATGGCAACTCCTGAGCAAGAGAAGAGCAAACCGCGCGGGCGCGACGCGCACCGTGCGTTTTAAACGCTGCAAGATCAATGCCATGTGCCTAACAGTGTGTCACGAGCGGGGCAGGACGCGTTTGCGTTGCTTATTTAAAAAGCCGCTGATGTGAACAGCGGCTTTTTGAGCTAGTTAGCTAAAAGAGAACGACTATGACGCATCGTCGTGTGGGTGGCGTGGCATCTCGCGAATGTTAGAAGGTTTCCCACTGATTATCGTCTGAAACAGTGTGTCGCCTGTCTGTAGATGGTTGCGTTTGTGGAAGGGCGTAACTTTGCATACGTTGGACGTTAGCGCGGGGAGGCGTTCCTTGCGCTTTGTCGACTTTAAAGAAGGCGACGGCTTCCGCTAAGTCCTGCGCTTGTTCTTCCATAGAGGCAGAAGCCGTAGCGGTTTGCTCCACCAGTGAAGCGTTCTGCTGGGTGACCTCATCCATTTGGTTAATTGCTATGCTCATTTGGTCAATCGCTGAGGTTTGCTCGTCAGATGCGCGACTTACTTCTTCCATTAATCCTGAAACACTGTCGATATTTTTGACGATCTGCGCCATGGAGTCGCCAACCGCGGTGACGAGCGCGCTGCCTTGTTCGACTACTTGATTGTTTTCAAGAATCAGATATTGGATTTGTTTGGCCGCATCAGCACTGCGCTGTGCGAGGTTTCTTACTTCTTGCGCGACCACAGCAAATCCACGCCCTTGCTCACCCGCTCGGGCAGCCTCCACCGAAGCATTAAGTGCCAGAATATTAGTTTGAAACGCGATGCCATCAATTAACGTTACAATACCGCTAATTTTTTCTGAGCTTTCATTGAGCTCGTCCATTTTACTGACTGCTTCTTTAACTTTCTCACCACCGTAGCCTGCTGAGCGGCTAGCCGTATGCGCTAACTGATTAGCCTCGCCAGTATGTTGAGTGTTGTTTTTCACCGTTGCAGCGACCTGCTCCATGCTGGCAGCCGTTTCCTGTAGGCTGGACGCCTGCTCTTCAGTGCGTTGTGAGAGATCCACGTTACCGGTTGATATTTGAGCGGACGCGGTAGAAATGGCGCCAGCGGAGGATTGGATATTGCCAATGAGCGCTTTTAGTTTCCCCTGCATATCGCTTAGCTCATCCAGCATATCGCCCACCTCATCACGATGCGTGTGCTCAATGGGTTGCGTTAAATCGCCATTAGCCATGGCGTGGAAATGCCTGCGCGCCTGGGCCAGCGGTTGCGTAATGCGCTGGATTAAGAGCCAGCCTAAAAAGGTGGCGAGTAAAATAGCAGCCGTCAGTGCACCAATCATTAAGTTACGCATAAAGGCAGCGCGATCCAGCGCATGTTCGTAGGCTGCCTGGGCTTCGCGCTCTTCTAGCAAAATTAGCTCTTCAAGCGTTGTGCTGAGCGTGCGATAAGCGGGCAGTGCCTGGGTAAACGAGATTTCATTGGCGCGATCGTAATTGCCTGCGGCGTAAAAGGGTAATGCCGCTTCGACGACTTGCTGCAAACGGCCATACTGTTCTTGGAACTGGCTGGCCAGGGCTTGTGCAGCGGGCGATAAATGCTGTGAGCTATAGGCGTGCCAGGACGCGTCTATACGCTGAATATTGTGCTGAATATTATCAATATGCAGATCAACAGGATGGTCATGTAGCGCGCTGACAGCCAGCATGGGGTCGTGCTGTCCCGCTAGCGATAGCTCTAACAGCATGTCGCGGGCGCGCTCATTTAGGTTAGCAATCCGCTGTGTATCTTGAAGATTTTCTTGAAAAATAGTGTCAACTGCACGGTTGGCGGTCGTCATGCCGCTAAAGCCAAGCGCCCCCATGGCCAGCATCAGCAGTAGCATAACCGCCATCATGATGATTAGGCGTAGTTTAATGGTTATTCGAAATACGTGGTTCAGCATGTGACACCTCGAAAACAGCCGTTACGGTTAAGCCCATCAGCAAGACCCTAAGAATGTATTATTTTATATTTCTAAATGTTATTAGTAAATTACAAACAGGGCTTTTGACTTAAAGCGGAGCCTAGACTTTTGGAGGGCTCTGGCCGTTAACGTGTCTCTTCTGCTTGAACAGCCGTGCTGTTACGACCCTCTTTTTTGACCTGGTAAAGCAAGGCATCGGTCATCGACAAACACGTATCCATTGTACTGGTGCCGATAACCACACAAATACCAACACTCACCGTACAGTAGAGTGGCGCTTCACTGCTCGTAAGCATGGGCGTTACGGCAAGTTGCTGGTGCAGGCGGCTTGCCACATGGGTGGCTTCTGATGGGCTGGTGCGGGGGAGCATGACCATAAATTCGTCACCGCCCCACCGGCTAATCACGTCGTACTGACGAAACACCCGACGGCATAGTTCTATGAAACGTACCATGACGTGATCGCCGCTCTGATGACCATACGTATCGTTAATGTGTTTAAAGTTATCTAGGTCAATCAACATTAATGCACCCGAAGGGGCGCCACGCTGAATCATGGCCACTTCTTGCTGAAAACGTTGATCAAACGCACGGCGGTTTAATAAACCTGTTAATGAATCGGTGGAAGATAACGCCTCTAACTCCTGACGCGTTGTCTGTAATTCACGAATCAACGCTTCCTGTATACGGTGACTGCGCATTAACTCCATATGGGCCATGACTTGGTTGGCTAATGCCTGAAGGGCGAAACGTTGGCGTTGTGTCAGCTCACGCGGTTCATAATCCAGTGCGCATAGCGTTCCCAGCGGATAGCCATCTTGGCTTTTTAGCACGGCACCCGCATAAAAACGCAGGTGCGGCTCGCCTGTAACTAAGGGATTATTAACAAACCGGGCATCTTGCGTGGTATCCGGCACGACAAAAATCCCGGGCTGTAGAAGGGCATGCACACAAATCGAGATATCTCGCGGCGTTTCTTGAACCCCTAGTCCTTTTTCGGATTTAAACCACTGCCGATCGCGGTCAATAAAATTAACCACGGCAATAGGGGTGTCGCAAATCAGTGAGACCGCTTCAACAATTTCATCAAACGCGGCATCTTTTTGCGTGTCTAGAATCTGGTAATCGGCAAGTGCCTTAAGTCGACGCGTCTCATAGTCCTCTGGGCTAAGACGTGGTGTGTTATTCACAAGCGATCACCGTTTTCGATAGGGTGATTAAGCCCTTCAAACGCCCTGACGTTGAAAGTGCCTCTACTTATGTCATCGTTATGACACAAGTGATCTTGGCAGTGGTTGTACATATCAGTTCCTTCTGCGACTGCCCTTTCAGGCGTAGCACAATCTGCTAGGTAATGTTTTATAAAACAGACATTTAAAAAACATTGAGGCAGCGCTGCGGCTGCGCTCATATGGACAGCAAAACAATCATTATTTAATTATATGGCTAACTTTTATTGTACGCGATAATTGTCGTGTGTCCTTATTGTATAGTTTTGTTGTTCGCATTTTCTAATGCTCTTTTTTATTAATAGCGCCACGCTTCGACCAAAAGAGCAGTTGGCTTGCCGGCATAGGTCTGGCGATGCCATAGCCCTGTACAACGTCACAGCCCATTCGCTGCAGGGTTTCAATATGCGCGTCGCTCTCAGCACCTTCTGCAACGACTTGTTTGTTAAAGCGTTTGGCTAAATACGTAATGCTTTCGACAATGGCTAGGTCTTCTGAGCGTTTAAGCATCCCCATCACAAAGGATTTGTCGATTTTGACCAAGTCGACCGGCAAATTACGCAGGTAGCTCAACGATGAGTAACCTGTACCAAAGTCATCGAGAGCGACTTGGCAGCCCAGTTCGCGGCAACGGTTTAATATTTGGGTCGCACTGGGCAAATCGTCTAGGGCTGCGGACTCCAGCACTTCAATACAGAGGGAATATGGGGGTATGTCAGGGTGCCTAGCTAATGCGCCCCTTAGCGTGTCAACGAACTGTTCATGCACGAGTGATTGAGGCGTCAGATTAATACTGACGTCAATCGCTAACCCGTCATTTTGCCATGCCGACAGCTGGGTTAGCGCTGTTTCCATGACCCAGGCATCCAGTGCCAACTCCGTATCGGTACCGCTGATGAGAGGTAAGAATTGATCAGGCATCACTAAACCGCGCTTTGGGTGATTCCAGCGAATCAGGGCTTCTACGCCGAGCAGCTTCAGTGAGCGTGCGTCAATTTGTGGTTGAAAGTACAGCTCAAATTGATCTGTTGTAAGGGCTTGAGAGATGTTATTGCGCACTGTCTGTTGTGCTTTTAGCTTTTTCTCATGGCTAGGATCAAAGAAAGCAAACGTATCACCCCCCTGGAGCTTTGCTTGATACATGGCTTGGTCGGCATGGCGTAATAGCGTATCGGGATCAGCGTCATCCAGTGGGAACAAGGTAATTCCCAAACTTACGTTCACCGCCACTGAGGTAGAGTCGAGCCCGTTCGGTTGCTCCACCACGAAGCGTTTAGTGATCGCACGCAGTTGTTCTGGTTTAGCATTCATATCGTGAAGTATCAGTCCAAACTCATCGCCACCTATCCGTGCAACAATTCCTTTGTTTCCTGCACGTTCCCGTAATTGCTTGGCAACGGAAATTAAGACGTTATCAGCCGCTTTATGGCCAAGCTGTTGATTGATTCTCTGGAAATCATCAAGGTCTAGAACGCCAATGGCAAGCGTGTTGCCCTCGTTAACGTGTGCGATCGCTTCACGTATCTGGTTGAGCATTTGAGGCCGGTTAGGTAGCAACGTGAGCCTATCAAAATGGCTCGCAAAGTGTAGCTCTTCGGCATGCTTCTTGAGTCGCGTCATGTCCGAGAAAATCGCCACGTGATGGGTGATGTCTCCTTGATCGTTACGCATCAAAGAGAGTGACAATGCCTCATACAGTAGCTCGCCATCTTTGCGGCGATTAATCAGTTCGCCACGCCAGCTTCCATGGGTTAACAAGGACTGCCACATGTCCTGGTAAAAGGCTTTGGTATGACAGCCTGAGGAGAGGAAATTAGGCTGTTGGTTTAACACATCGCTTCGGGTATACCCCGTCATAAGCTCAAAGGCACGATTCACATCAACGATGCGATTGTCGTGATCCGTAATCATGATGGCGTTTTGGCTGTCAGAAAAAATTCTTGCTGAGAGCTCAAGTCGTTGATGTGCCTCGTCGTGCTGAATACGCAAACGTAGCGAGCTAATGAGTTGGCCGAGATTGCGTAAAAACGAGGAAAGCTCTTCCATGAGTGATGGCTGATACCCGCCAGGGCGGTTCGCCAGACCAATCATGGCGATCAAAGTGCCATTATCCGTGACGGGAATGCCGATGAAGGCACTAAGAGGAGGATGGCCGTTAGGCAGGCCGCCACGTCGAGGGTCTTGGTCAGGTGTGTTCGCAATGACCATCTCCCCCGTTTGTAATACGTGCCCAAAAAGCGACGCTTGTTTACTAAATACTATTCCCCCTAGGGATGCCTTTTCAAACAGCCGACGTGAGGCTGGATCCCAGCTGATATCCGTAATGGCATGTGTTTTCAGAAAAGGCGTGTTTGCTGCGTCGTACAATACTTCACCGATAAAACCGGAATCACTTTCCGTTAGCGATACCAGCTCGGCCAAGGCATCTGAAAACGCCTGGGATAAGTCATGTTCAGCAATAAAAGACGTCTGTAAGTGGTTAATCAATCGCTCAAGACGCTGCTGCCGCGCCAGGCGTCGCTCATTTTGTTTGAGCGGCGTAATATCTTGAATAGTGCCCGCTACCAGTGTGGTTTCCCCGTCAACAGCAATGGGAGCACCTGTGACACGCACCCACGTCGGCAGTGCTTTAACTTGCGGCATGAGGCGTAATTCAAGATCAAAAGGCGCCTGCTGATCAGCGGCCCTTGCCAAACTAGCTTCCAGTCGACGTTGATCCTCTGCAAGATACACGCTGATCGCATTTTCTTTGTCATGAGAGTAGTCAGGGGCAACGCCATAAAGCGCATACACGGCGTCATTCCACCATGTACTATTTGAGGCAATATCCAATTCCCAAAGCCCGAGACCTGAGGTGGTGACTATGCGTTCCTGGCAGTGCAACCGGTGTAGCTCAAGACGCTGAATCACTAGGTCTGCCAGAGTGGTTAAATGGGTTCGCTGTGCTTCACTGAAAGCTCTTGTTTTCGTATCTAAAATACATAGCGTGCCCAGGCTATAACCTTCCCGAGACACCAGCGGTGCGCCGAGGTAGTAACGAATATGAAGTGGCCCCGTCACCAGAGGGTTATCCGCAAAACGCGAGTCTTGAGTAGCATCCGTTATTTCAAAGACGCCTTCTCCGCACAAAGCATGTGCACAGAAAGAGATATCACGGGGTGTCTCTTTAACCGCTAACCCGTGGTGGCTTTTGAACCACTGACACTTCTCATCGACAAAACTCACTAGGACGTACGGAGCATCGTAAAGGTTCGCCACCATTGATGTAATACGTTCTAACACCTCGTCGTGATGCCGATCGTTCATCGTGTAGTGCCATAACGCTTTCAAACGCTCTGGCTCATTAGGAGGTCTTGGGGGAAAACTGGTTGGCATTACTTGGCCTCCCGTGAGGTAACCCTCATCGAGGCTGGTAACGTAAATGACGAATGCGTCAAATCACCGCTCGCCCCAACGAGGGCTGAAATTTCTAGTGTTAACTCCGTGCCATTAGGCGTAGTGCGAAACGCACGGATCGCATTCAACAGCTGGTGGGCTTCTTTTTCCAGTGTTTGGGTTGCCGTATTGGTAGACTGCAGCTGCTCGGCTGTATGTTGAACGCCTTGCTCCATGACGTTGATGGCACTGCCAATTTGTGAAATGCCACTGCTTTATTCTTGAGACGCAGCGCTTATTTCGCTCATAAAGTTGTTGACCCGCTGGCTTGCCTGCATAACACGTTCAATAATCTGCTCAGTGGCTTCAACAAATTTCACACCGGCGGCTATTTCACCGTTAGACGTATTAATGAGTTGGTGGATCTCTTTCGCCGCCTCTGAAGAGCGTTTTGCAAGACTGCGGACTTCGCTCGCCACAACCGCGAACCCTTTACCATGAACACCCGCACGGGCGGCTTCTATCGAGGCATTGAGGGCTAAAATATTTGTTTGAAAGGCAATAGAGTCAATTAACGCGACGGAGTGATCCATCTGCTGGGCACTTGCGGTAATCGCGTTCATTCGCTGAACGACCTGCGCCATGCTTTCACCTGCGTTTTGCACTTCCTGCATATTGGTCGTTGCGAGGTGGCTGGCTTGTTGCGCATTTTCAGCATTTTGTTTGACGGTGACCGTCAACTGTTCGGTGCTGGCAGCAGTTTCTTGTACTGAAGAGGCTAGATCATCGCTACGCTGGGCAATGAATTCGTTGCTATGACGAATATCAGCCACCGAGGGATTGACCTTGTTGATACCGTCATTGACACCGCTGACGATCGCACTCAGACCTTTCCGCATCGTGACCAGTGCATCGATCAGGCGATCAAAGTCATCGTTTTGGTGGGGTGGCACGTCGGCGGCCAGGTTGCCAGCTGCCACCTGAAGGACAAATGCACGAGAGGTTTCGACCATTCGACGCACTTTATTCCACACGCTTAACCCTAGCCCAGCCACCACGGTAAGCAGTATTCCTCCGATCAGTAAATGAGAGAGATCTTGAGAAAGCTGCCACTGATTAAACGTTAACCACCCAATAGAAAGGCCAGCAACAAGCGTTAGTAAACGCGTTTGCAGGGTAGCCGATCCCCACTTAAAGCGACCCAAAAACGCTAACGGATGGCGACGGCGTATTTGACCACGATACAGGGTGTAGTTTTTCCCTTTGCCGTTTTTCCACGCATGGTAAACCTTTTCTGCGTGCTGTACTTCTACGGCGGATGGCTTGGTACGTAGAGAGGCATAACCGACGATGCGACCGTTTTCTTGGATAGCCATTGCATTGGCGCGTACCCAATAATGGTCGCCATCCTTACGCCGGTTTTTGACTAAGCCAGACCAAGGTTTGCCTTGCCGTATGGTCTCCCAAAAATCTTTAAACGCCGCTGGCGGCATATCCGGATGACGAACGAGGTTGTGGTTTTCGCCCAGCAGTTCATCGAGACTAAACCCACTCACCTGCACAAACGCTGGGTTCGCGTAGGTGATCTCTCCCTTTAAATTGGTGCGAGAAATCAGCAAATCGTCCTCAGCGTAAGCATACTCAACATTAGAAACAGGCAAGTTAGTACGCATGGCAGCCCCTTGGGTATCTGGTGAGCTAGGAGTGTCTCGATTGGCTAAAAAAGCCAAGTTGTTACTGATTGTATCGGCCACGATGCAATTTTCATGAGGATAAATTATATGCTTATAACAAATATTAGCTTATGTTAAGTTAGTAAAAGTTATTTGATATTTAATATCAATAGGTTATGGTTTTTTTGAGTTGTCAAGAATGACGGCTTGCGACTATATCCCGGTTTTGCTGGCTGTGCAGGAAGTCCCGGGTGGCGTTTCTGAGCCAGGAGATTATGTTGCTCACTTATGACAGCGAGATGTCTAAAGCTTAATGCAATGGCCCAAACGACAAATGTATTCGATACGCGAAGAGGCTAGACACGCCGTCCTCAATGTCATTGAATGGCACCAGTGCTCATCCCATCCATAAGGATGATGCGTCAACGTGATATCGACTGGGGGTGAAGAAAGTTATTTTGAATCTTTCGAGGACTTTAGTTGGTGCAGTTAAATTCGAAATAACTAGCGTAAGTAAGAGTGAAAAAGGCGAGCGTTTATGAAAAAAACGATACGAGACCGGCGTATCTGGCTTATTTTATTATTAAGTGTGTTGGGTTTTTTAACTATCACAAGTATGGCCAGTAGTGGCCGGGCGGAATTTCCTCATGTTATGGCTGCCTTAACGGTATTAATTCCATTAACAGGTTTTAGTCTTTTACTTCGTTCCCCTTGGCCGACACTAGTCGCTCTTTGCTTAGTCATCGTTATTAACGTGACGCTGAATTAGCCCACATGATTGTTCGCTGAATACGATAGTTACTTTCTGTATAATTTTTCCCTTAAAGATTATCCTAATGTTTTAAAGCGCAGTCTCAATGCCAGCCATCACGCACACGATTCGTCAGTCGTATGGTGATGGCTTAGACCTGCTTAGTGAAGTGGGGCGCTGTTGATGCCCGATAGCGCTTGGTTAACAGTGAATATGTGTGCTTCGATCCCACTGACTCCCATGTCTTTTAAGCGAGCAGTATGCTTTTCACAATATGCGATGGCATTTTCGCGTGTTTGGAAAAGATAAATGCCCCCTGCTTGGTTGTTTTCTTCATTTTCAGTCCAAATTTTCCAAATTAGCCCCGGCTCTTCGTTGATAGAGAGCGCAAGGGTTGCCATCATTTTTTCCATTTCATCTCCGAACGGCCCATTAAAAGGGAAATGGACTTGCAATACTGTTTGCATGTTAACTCCATATTTCAATAAAGATGGTTTAGTGTGGAGAAGACGTCGATAGTACATAAGGAACAGATTGTAAACAATTGGGCGGTGAGCGGCAGAAGAGAATTGACGAGCTACGGTGGTCTTGCTCAGCAATAGTAGACACTCGTTTAAGCAGTCATTCGAGCTTCATATGCCTCTGAGTTGACTCCTAATAAAAGCTGGCATGATGGCTTTTTGAATCGCCTTGAACTTCCCCGGTTATTCCGGAGACTTGTTTGTTTGAGTCAGGTAGCTGCACCCGACTCCTCCCAGCGTTTAGATATACGGAATATTCTACTTTTGAGCGCTCTGATTTTTCGGGGGGATTACCGTTTAAGCTGGTCGAAAACGCTTCCTGCCAATACGTTTAAGACATATCGGAGAGCGCACCCTGCTGGGTACCAATCGCTATCACTGCTTGCTGAAAGATGCGAGCCAGGTTGGGCTGGTGGCACAAGGCTAACGACCGAATCATCCGCGTGATGCGTAAATGGTTATGGCCTCCCGCTTTTAGCCAAATATGGGTTTGTATTGCCAGCGTTGGTTGAGCGACGATATCGCTCCCTTCCCGAGCGAGGCCAAAAAAGTCGAGCATCACGTCAAGCGAGCACTTCTGATGCTGACGCATAATGTCATTATCCTCAAAAGCGGCTTGGACTGCTGGGGTTAGCAACGGGGCAAAGGCGTTAAAGCGGCCTGCCTCAGGGATAGGGAATAGCCACTGAATATAGTCGTGGGTGTGTTCCAACCAAAAGGGCGATAGGCGTCCAGATATCTTCAAGGCACCGGCCTTTATGATCGCGGCCTTCGCCGCAGTAAAACGCAATCAAACGCTGATCATTATCCATTAAGTAGCACTCATCAGGGGCTCTATCGGGGTGTATAACGCCATTTCTCGTGAATGTCGTTCGGCGTTTTCATCCTGATGCGCGTCAATGCTTTCCAGTGCACGAATGTAATAGGCGGGTAAGCCATGCTCGCGCGCCCCGGAAAGCATATGGTGCTTGTACCAGGTATACGGGCGCAGACCGAGCGCGGTGATATTGCCGATATACGCCTGCACCTCAAACTGTCGGTCACTAGCGAGATCCGTGACGGTGAGCCACGTCTCGTTATACGCCTCTCCCAACCCCTCATAGCGATCAAGCGTCGGTTTGTGATGAGACGCCACGTCCCAAATCACACCATAGACAGCGGATTGCGCTGAGGCAGGAACAATATCGCACTTGCCTGAACCGTCACCGCCGCGTTGATGCAATGCCAAGCGGTAGGCAGGCAGCAATGCGGTGGTCACAAAGCGCGCAGGAACGCGGGCTGCTAAGCGCTGGGTAGCCATATTGGAGCCGTAAGCAAAATAGAGCATGGGAACCCTCCGTGGTGTAGCAATAATAAGTAATGGTTTTTTCGGCATGCCGAAAAACGCTTGTTTCAGACCTTGAGGCTAATGGGTGTTTATGACGTTATAGGAGAGTCAGTGGCGTAATGCGCAAGCATTTGCTCTGCGTTTGCCTTGATCGTTTCTCGCCACGCGTGGGGCGCGTTAACCTTAATATTTGGCCCCATGCCCATCAGCCACCACAGCGTTTGCTGGTCATCCGGTAGCCGTTACCATCCGTCAGTATCCGGTAATGCGTCGATGGTTTGTGTGTCTGAGAGCGGCGTTTCTTGCAGCAGCCACGCCACAGGCCTGGCGATGTCCGCTTCCAGCACCACATCGCTGGGCCCTTGCCGATACCCAAACGCACCGCCTTTGATGTAACTATCAATGTCAAAGTCGTGCTGTTCTTGCCAAGGCTGCTGACTGAGAGAGGCTTGCTGGATGCGATGCAAGGCAAACTGGCGAAGGTCGTCAAACCCATCTACATGAGCTAGGTGGGTTTTGTACGAAAAGTTGGCTCGCAAGCAACGGTCGATGCACGCCACGCATACCATCGCCTTAAAGCTACTTGCCAGCTTTTCATAGCGTGTGGCGATCCGGCGACATTCTTTAAGCCAGCTAAACCGATATTTCGGTTTATCGAACCCTCTAGGTAGCCCAGGCCGGGTTCTTCGGTGCATGTTGCGCTGAGCAATCACGGATTTCATGCCGTGCTTGTCGCAATAATGACGCAGCTCATCGCTGTCGTATCTTTTGTCAGCCACCACATAGCGGCTACGTTTGCGAGGGCGCCCGACGTCACCTGGTAGATGGATGCTCTCTAATGTCGCAACGAAGTGCCGAGAATCGGCCTCTTGACCAGGAGACAGTGTGAACGCCAGTGGCCAGCCATAACGATCAAAAACTAAATTAATTTTGGTTGTTAAACCGCTGCGGCTACGGCCGAGCGCGTGGTCTAGCGGTTCTGTTGAACCCCCTTTTTACCGCCTCCAGCGGCAGCGCGTGTGGCTCGCACGGAAGGTGTATCAACCGGATGACGTTATCGAAGATTATCAATCACCCAGGCCACTGCACGGTGACAGATAATCTAGATAGGCTTTGCTACTACTTTGATTGTGAGATCGAAAAGCTAGTGACTCACATCAAGGAGCCCAGTTCAGAACCTGCACCTTAACTCGGTAGGAAAGAAAAGAAGGAGATGCTGAACAAATTGTTCGTTGCCTGAAGGTCGCCGCCTTTTTCACCTGCCGATAGGCATTTTTAAAAATGGGCACGGTGTGGGCACAGAGCTTTTTGGAATGACAGGCAATAAAAAAGGCAGATCAGTAAGTAACTGATCTGCCTTTCAAAATATTGGTAGCGGGGACCGGATTTGAACCGATGACGGTTATGAGACTGATGAAATAGGGACATATTATATGTCCTAAAATTACATTTAATTATCTAAAATCATCATTAGTAGGGTTTTTTCTGGGTTGCGTTCGTGGAGGTAGTGTTACTTAAGAGCACATGAGGGAGCTTATACTTGGCACAGAATTTGGGGAAATTGCCTGTCCAGAAAGTGACCTTCAGGCAAATTGTCGGGCTTCGACAAGACAGTGACGACAGGAGTTGCCTCGCGCCATTTTCTCTGTTTGAGCTTGTGGGGTAATCCCCCCCCTAAAAATGGGGGATTACCTTTCTCCAGCACGCCTCGCCCTAAAACCAGCAACACTCTCTGAATCTGGCGCATCGATGCGCTGCTTTCCTGGTTCCCGCTGTCGTCATCGCCCTGGGACTCTGTGAGAGAACGCACATATAAAAAGCCCTGGCGCTTACCAGTACCACTCCCATGTTAGCTTAAGCCTCGACGTAGTAGCGGACACGCTCCTTGTAGAGTTCATCGAACAGCGAGTTGGGCACTAACTGTCCATTCATATACTGGGTCTGGTTGATGACCTGGCCAGCGGTCAACTTACGAAAGGCTTCCTGGCTCAGGCGACGATCGACGACTGGCCGCCCAGAATGTGTCTCTTGAGTGAAGGTGGGTCTCGCTCATGCGGTGACCTCCTTGGCGGGGGCCTCCTAGCCTTCTAGGGAATGAAGGGGTGATACGAGAGTGTCACAACAGACATGACAAATTGAGTGGTTTGGCTGATCTGCGGTCACAAACTCATCTCGCGGCGTGATGTCCATTTCGGGGAAAGGTCATGCGCTTGATCATTGACATCTTTGGCAGATTTGGGTGGCTCGACAGTTGTCTTAATGGTGGATGACTGCCGAGCAGAGTCTTTTGGTTTTAGTGGGAATTTTGAGTCGAAAAAAATGGCAACCGACATGCAAAACAGTCGTATCGGAGCTGGTCAGCTGAATCGCCCCGGATATTCTAGACACCCGTTAGGCTCTTAAAGTAACGCCTTTCATACTCAACCGGTGACAAGTTATCACTTGTGCCGTGTCGGCGCTTTGGGTTGTAAAACATTTCAATATAATTGAACACGTCACATCTAGCTGCTTCGCGTGTTGAATAAATCTGTCGCTTGATTCGCTCTCGCTTTAGAAGTTGAAAGAAGCTTTCAGCAACGGCGTTGTCATGACAGTTACCACGTCGGCTCATGCTGCCTACCAAGTGATTCGCTTTCAGAAAGCTTTGCCAGTCTCCACTGCTAAACTGGCTTCCTTGATCCGAATGCACCATCACCGTTCCTTGTGGCTTGCGTCGCCAGACTGCTGATAACAAAGCATCCAGTACCAACTCCGTAGTCATGCGAGACTTCATCGACCAGCCAACCACTTGACGAGAAAACAGGTCGATAACTACCGCTAAGTAAAGCCAGCCTTCATAAGTGCGGATGTACGTGATGTCCGTCACCCAAGTAACATTTGGCGCTGTTACTTCAAACTGACGGTCTAAATGGTTAGGGGATACAACAGCCGGTTTTCCACCGCCATAGCCGCCAGGGCGTCGTCGATAGCCTGTCTGAGAACGTAAACCTTCCCTACTCATAAGACGCGCCACACGGTGCTTCCCGCAAGCTTCGCCAGCTTCACGCAAGTCCTGGTAGACCTTGCGATAGCCATATACACCGCCGCTTTCAAGCCAGGAGTGCTTGATCAATCCCAGCAAGCGCTCATCTTCTCGCGCTCGATTAGAGAGCGCTTTTTTACACCATGCGTAGTAACCGCTGGGGTGCACTGCCATCATCTGACACAAGCGACGTACCGAATATTGGCTCGCATAATTTTGAATAAACGCGTACCTCAGTCGGACTCCCTGGCGAAGTACGCGGTGGCCTTTTTTAATATGTCTCGCTCTTCTGATACGCGTTTGAGCTCGGCCTTCAAACGACGGTTTTCAGCTTGGAGATCATCATCTTCTTGCCGTTGTTCTACCGGCTTATCGTAGCGCTTGATCCAGATGTACAGGCTGTGACCTGACACGCCTAGCCGCTCAGCGACCTCGGCCACGCGATGGCCGCGCTCTACCACCTGCTTGACGGCTTCGATTTTGAATTCTTCAGTGTAGCGGGGATAGCTCATGGTTCCTCCTAGATACCTTTAGTATAAGGCCTGGAGGTGTCTACGAAACCTGGGGCGATTCAAGCACTGATTTTTGGTATGACTTGTTACATATAGCTGACTGGGCGATGCTGATAAGGCGAGCCACACGGGCGATTACCGAATGCCAACCAAGGTAACCATACCTCAACATCAGTCTGTGATGAGGTGGTTGCTGTCCTTGTTAGTACATTTCAATAAGGCAGCTGGGCGCTTGCTTTCTTTATGGTTGGAGACCTTGAACAATGCTAATCAGCAGTTCAAGGTTTTCTGCTTCATTGTCTTTTAGCCAAATACAGTGTGACTCGTGCGTGATAGAAACATCGGCTAAAGGTAGAAAGCTGACGTTAGAAAACTGTGTGTCTATCAGTGACTTTGGTACCAGTGCTACTCCCATGCTATTGGCGACCAAAGCGATCACAGTCAGCCAATGTGACACTTCGTGGGTTACATTTGGAGTTAGATCGGCAACGTGGAAGAGGCCTATGATGCGGTCGTAGTAGTAAGGGGAAAGATCTCGGCGAAACGTGATAAATGAATCACTGCACAAGTCTTTCAGGCAGATTGACTGTCGTTGAGCTAGCGGATGATGGCTGGGTACGCAGCCAAGCAATGGCTCGCTGGCCAGTGTCAGCTTTTCTAGCGTATCGGGAAGTGGCATAGCATGAATAAAACCGATATCGAGCTGTCCAGACTCTATTCCCTCAACCTGATCGGATGAACTACGTTCCAGCAACTTTACCTCAATGCCAGGGTGTGCCGATTTGAGCTTCTGTAACGCAAGCGGCAAACCGCGGAATAGCATGGCAGGCGTGAAGCCGATTCTCAAAATTCCCGAAGCCCCCTCTGCGATGCGCTGCATCATGATGCGCGACTCTTCCAGTTCCTCAAGCAGGCGTCTTGCTTGCCGCTGAAATACCTCGCCCGCAGTCGTTAACTTAACGCTCTTACTACTTCGCTGAAGCAACGTTACGCCCAGCTCGTCTTCGAGCTGGCGCAGGCTCGCGCTTAGCGGTGGCTGTGAGATATGCAGCTTTTCAGTGGCCCTACCGAAATGCAGCTCTTCGGCCAGCAACAAAAAATACCGCAATTGCCGAAAGGTGAGTGCCATCTGATGCTCCCATCGTTATGCATAGAATTATGTCAAATGACTTCAACGATACAGTAAATAGTATCGATAGATCCTTAAACGGTATTGGATGACCAGTGTTAATGGTTACTAGTATGCGAAAGATGCTATCGAAACTATAACAAGGAGAAGCGGTATGTCGAACGCTATTCACCGCAACATTCCCGATAACCGCGGACACAATGCCTTTACCAGTGACCCAGAGTTATCCAGCCTGTTAGCTGTTTATCTAGCCCCTGAGTTGCGCCAGCATACCGCCCCTTTTTTCGATGAGATGGGCAAGCTGGTGGGAGATGAGCTTGAAACACTGGCGCTGGCTGCAGATAAAAACCCACCGACCCTTCATCTGCGTACCCGCAACGGGGCTGATGCCCAGCATATCGAAAAACACCCTGCCTACCAGCAGCTGGAACACTACGCTTATTCGCATTTTGGTCTGGCGGCGATGTCGCACCGCGGCGGCGTTTTGGGCTGGCCGGAACCGATGCCGCCGGCTGTTAAATATGGCCTGACGTTCTTGTTTGTGCAGGCGGAGTTTGGATTGTGCTGCCCACTGAGTATGAGCGACTCGCTGACGCGTACGTTACGCAAGTTTGGCTCTGAAGAGTTAATTGCTCAGTTTATCGATAACCTGACCGCCCAGGATAAAGCGCAGCATTTTCAAGGGGCCATGTTTATGACCGAGCAGGATGCTGGGTCAGACGTTGGTGCGATTACCACTGAGGCTCGTTACGAGAACGGCGTTTGGCGACTCTATGGGGACAAATGGTTCTGCTCTAACCCAGATGCCGACTTAGCCATGGTGCTGGCACGACCTGAAGGTGGGCAGGATGGTACGCGTGGGTTGACGCTATTTTTACTGCCACGTCAGTTGCCTGATGGCCGTTTGAACAGCTACCGCATCCTGAGGCTTAAGGACAAGATGGGTACCCGCTCTATGGCTAGTGGCGAGATTGTTCTGGAAGGCGCAGAAGCCTATGTGGTGGGCGAAGAGGGCAAAGGCTTTAAACACATGACCGATATGATCAATATGTCGCGCCTTTCCAACGGTGTGCGTTCTGCTGGCTTGATGCGCCGCGCAATGAACGAAAGCCTGTATATTGCTCGTCATCGACATGCATTTGGTCGTCATTTGATTGAGCTGCCGCTGATGCAGCGCCAATTGCTCAAGATGATGCTAACCGCCGAGCAGGGGCGCAGCATGGTATTCCACACGGCCGAGTGCCTAAGGCGAGCAGATAAAGGCGATCAGGAAGCTGCAAAACTGCTGCGTATTTTGACGCCATTGATCAAGTTTCGTACGACCCGGGATGCCCGAAAGGTCACCGCTGATGGTATGGAAGTGCGCGGCGGGTGTGGCTATATCGAAGAGTGGTCGGATGCCCGGGTAGTGCGCGACGCCCACTTAGGATCGATTTGGGAAGGTACCAGCAATATTGTCGCGTTAGACGTGTTTCGTGCGATTCGTCGTGAAGGCACCTTACCTATTTTGAGTGGCTATCTGCATCGCCTGATCGAGGTTTCCGCCCTGGCCGAACGAGAGTGCTGTTTACTCAAACAAGTGTTGGATAAGGCTGTTCTGGCAGCTGAGAAAGTAGCGGGAAGCGCCGATAACGAACATGAAGTGCGACGTATCGCTAGTACGCTTTATCACGCCACCTCGACAGTTTTTCTTGCCTGGGAAGCGCAGCAGCAACCGGATAACCATCGCCGCGCCGCTCTAGCAGCACTGGTGCTGCGCTACAAGCTGCTACCACAGGATCCGACTGTCGTTGATGACCTGCCTGCAGAGCACTGTGCTGAGCTATTGGAAGAGCGGCCGATGGGGGCAGGCCGTGTAGTGCAGCTGATAGCCAAGCTGAACCTTCCCGAGCCTAACGCTGAGCGAGTGCCAGAGGTGGCGTCATGAGGACTCCTGCTGCTTGTTTGAGTGGTATCCGTATTCTTGATCTAAGCCGAGTACTGGGCGGCCCGTATTGTACCCAGGTGCTGGCAGATCATGGGGCGGATGTGATCAAGGTAGAACCTCCGCAAGGCGATGAAACCCGCGGCTGGGGGCCGCCATTTCAAGGGGATGCCTCTTCCTACTTTCATGGCCTGAATCGTGGCAAGCGTGGTATGGCGCTTGATCTGCGCCAGGATGCAGGTCGCGCCTTATTACTGGAGTTGCTTGAAGGCGCGGATGTGCTGGTTGAAAACTTCAAGCCCGGCACATTGGAAAAGTGGGGGCTGGGGTATGACGTCCTGAGTGCACGCTTTCCTGCGTTGATTCATTGCCGGATCAGTGGCTTTGGGGCGGATGGCCCGATGGGCGGCCTGCCCGGTTACGATGCAGTGATTCAGGCCATGGCAGGGCTGATGAGCGTTAATGGTGAGCAAGGCGGTGATCCCTTGCGAGTGGGCTTACCGATCGTTGATATCGTGACGGGGTTGAATGCGGTGATTGGAATTACCCTGGCACTGCATGAGCGAACGCGTAGTGGACAAGGTCAGTTTGTTGAAGCGGCACTGTTTGACTCGGGACTGTCGTTAATGCACCCGCATTTTCCGAATGTGTTCTATGGCGGCCCAGCCCCACAGCGCACTGGTAATGCGCATCCAAATATTGCTCCCTACGAGGTGTATAAGACCGCTACGCAGCCACTTTTCTTAACCGTGGGTAACAACGGTCAGTTTGCCAAGTTGTGCGCCGAACTGGGCTGCACCGAGCTGATCCAGGATTCGCGTTTTATCGATAATGGTACGCGTCTGGTCAATCGTGAAGCGTTACGTGAGGCGCTGGAAGGCGCCATGAAACATCAGGATGGGTTGATGCTAGCGGAACGCCTTATTCAAAACGGCGTGCCCTGTGGCCCAGTGCTGGAAACCTCCCAGGTGCTCGCTCACCCCCATACAACTCATCGAAAAATGATTGTTGAAATTGGCGCTTACAAAGGCACCGGCTCGCCGATTAAGTTAAGCCGTACGCCTTGTCATTATGAGCGCCCACCCCCCACCTTTTCGCAACACACGGAGGATATTCTCAAGGAGATGGGCGTCACGCCTGAACGCATTACTCAACTGAAAGAAAAGGGTACTACGCCGATTGATAAAAACGCCTGACCAAGGCCGAGGACAACCCTCGTCGGCTAATAAAACATCACTAACAACTTCAACAACAAGTGAGACGCCATCATGAAACGTAATCTATTAAACGCCAGCATTATTGCCGCTTCTTTTTCATTCTCTCTGGGAGGTGTGGCGACTGCCCAGGAACTGCCCAATACCATGACTTGGACAGCCTACGATGTCGGCTCGCAGGGGCATTCTGAAGCATCTGCTATTGCCGATGCCTTTGGTCGTGCTTACGACACGCGCATCCGTATTCAGCCAGCTGGATCTGCCATAGGGCGGTTGCAGCCGCTTGTGTCAGGGCGAGCGGATTATGCCTTCCTGGCGACCGAGTCATTTTTTGCATCTGAAGGAACCTTCGACTTTGCTGAGCGCCGTTGGGGGCCTCAGGATCTGCGTGCGGTGGCTGGCCGACCCTCCTCGTTTGGTATTCCCACCGCTGCCGATGCAGAAATTCATAGTCTGGAAGATTTGCGCGGTAAGCGTGTTGCGTATGCCGCGGGCAACCCTTCAGTGAGCGTGAAGTGCGATGCCATCCTGGCCTTTGCGGGGCTCACACGTGATGACGTTGAAGAGGTGATGTTCCCGGCACACGGTGCCGCCATGAGCTCGCTGGTACAGGGCCAAGCTGATGCCGTGTGCACCACGACCACGGCAAGCCAGCTCTATGAGCTGGAAGAGTCACCACGCGGGCTGCGCTGGGTGGATATTCCTGCCGACGACGAGGAAGCCTGGGCACGCATGAATCAGGTGGCGCCGGTCTTCCAGCCGTTCACCGAGACCATTGGTGCAGGCTTATCTGAAGATGCCCCGGCTAACATGCTGGCCTACCGCTACCCGATCATTGTCGCTATGGCCGATAAAGATGAAGACGAGGTTTATGCCTACATCAAGTCGTTGGATGAGTCTTACGACCTCTATAAGGATGCGACGTCAGCCATTCATCGCTGGTCGATCAAGGACTCTGGTGTCCCGCCGATTGATATCCCCTTCCATGCGGGTGCCGTGCGCTATATGCAGGAGCAGAACCTGTGGAGCGATGAAATGAATGCCTGGAACGAAGCGCGCATCGCTCGTTTAGAAGCCTTGCAAGCCGCATGGGAGCAAACCCTGGAAGAGGCTAGCGACCTTGATGACGAGGCCTTTAAAGCACGCTGGGAAGAGCGCCGTCAGGCCACGCTTGACGAACTTTAATGGCTTGAGGCACGGGGCCATTGGCCCCGGCTGCAATGGTGTCTATAGGTAACGGCCATGACGAATAATAGCGACAACACGACATCACGGCTCAACAAGGTTTCGCGCGGAATCGTTATGCTTTTGGGGTTGGCAGGGCTGCTTATGGCCATCAACCAGACGTTCTCGTTAGCCCTGTTTGGCTTTACTCCACTGGGGAATGCCTTTCTTTACTACCTGATCGGTATTTTCCTTGCGTCAGCATTGCTGTGTTATCCGGCGCGGGCCGCTGATAGCCAACGCCTACCCTGGTACGACTGGGGGCTGGCAGTCACTGCATTAGGATGTTCCATTTACTTGGGGTTGAACGGCCTGCGCATGATGCAGGAAGGTTGGGAGTTTTTTGCCCCCACCGAGGCGACGGCTATTGCCAGTGTCATGGTATTGCTGGTGCTGGAAGGGGTGAGACGCTGCGGTGGTTGGGCGATTTTTGCAGTGGCTCTGGTGTTTGGCCTGTACCCTATTTATGCAGGGAGCATGCCGGGTTTTCTATGGAGCAACCCTTTTACCCTGGGAGAAACTATTCGCTCCCATGTGATGGGCGTGGAAAGCATTGTCGGTGTGCCCATGCAGGTGGTTGCCAACCTGATCATCGGCTTTGTAGTATTTGGCATCGCCCTGACGATTACCGGTGGTGGTAAGTTTTTTATGGACTTCGCCACCGCGCTGATGGGGAAAAGCCGCGGCGGGCCGGCCAAGGTCGCCGTGATTTCCAGTGCGTTTATGGGCAGTTTGTCGGGCAGTGCGGTATCCAATATTCTGACCACTGGTGCGATTACCATCCCGGCAATGAAACGCAGTGGCTATTCAAAAGAGTATGCAGCTGCCGTCGAAGCCTGCTCTTCCACGGGGGGCACCTTGATGCCACCGGTGATGGGGGCGGTGGCGTTCATTATGGCGTCCTTTCTGGGCGTCAGTTATTCCGAGGTGATGATCGCCGCCTTATTGCCAGCCATTCTTTTCTATATGGCGCTTATCCTGCAGGTGGATAACTACGCCGCTCGTAACGGCCTAAAAGGCATGCCAGCCGAAGAGATTCCTAAAATTTGGCAAACCCTGAAGGCTGGCTGGCCCTACCTGTTAAGCCTAGCGCTGCTAATTTACATGCTGCTAGTGATGCGCCTGGAAAGCTACGCACCCTACTACGCAACGCTGGTTTTACTGGGTATTTCAATGGTGCGCCGCCACCAACGAATGAATGTGCAAAAAGGGCTGGATTTCTTTTTTCAGCTCGCGAAAAGCGTGGGCAATCTGGTGGCAGTGTTGGCGGGCATCGGGTTGGTGGTGGGCGGTCTTTCCTATACCGGCGTGGCGGGCTCATTTTCGCGTGAGCTGCTGCTTTATGCCGACGGTAGTATTCCGCTAATGTTGGCGGCCGGTGCGATCACTAGTTTTGTGCTTGGTATGGGGATGACGGTTAGCGCGTGCTACATTTTCCTCTCCATTCTGCTGGCACCAGCACTGGTTTCGGCAGGGCTTAACCCGCTGGGTAGCCATTTGTTTATTCTCTACTGGGGCATGCTTTCGTACATTACGCCACCGGTGGCATTGGCAGCGATTACCGCGGCGGGCGTGGCCGGTGCCAACAATACGAAAACCAGTCTGCATGCCGTGCGCCTGGGGGGTATTCTGTTTGTGTTGCCTTTCCTGTTTGTTCTCAACCCCGCGCTGATTTTGCAGGGTGACCCGCTGCGCATTGTTTTGTCGTCCATCACCGCCTTTGTCGCCATCTGGCTGGTGGCCGCCGCGATGGAAGGTTATCTCTATCGTGTGGGGATCATTGGCTATGTTGCGCGCCTATTCCTGCTGTTAACGGCAATGCTACTGATCTACCCTGGCCTGACGACAGACATCGTCGGCTTCACCGCTCTGGTAGGGATTTATAGCGCGTGTTGGGCTATGCAGCGCACGAGGCATGTTGATCATACGGCACCCTCATCACCGGAGAGACTACTATGACCGCCTGCGTTACCTATAAGCGTTATGACAGAGTGGAGGTTGTTTTGCATCTCTATCCCGTCTGTTAATGTTCTCAGCTATGCGGTGCGCAGCGGTTTAATGGCGGCTTTTGAGCAGGCAGAGGCTGATCTGCAGGCGAAGGTACTGGTGCTGTTGGCTAAGGTACGTACCTTTATTGCTGGTGCAGATATTAACGAGTTTGGAAAACCCACCCGAGCTCCGTTATTACCCGATGTGATTTTACGCATCGAGAGCTGTATAAAATCGGTTATTGCGGTGATGCATGGCACAGCGTTAGGCGGTGGGTTGGAAGTTGCCTTAGGGTGCCTCTGCGTGTTGCGCGTAGGGCTGGCTGAAGTCAAGCTGGGCCTTACCCGGTGCTGATGGTACACAGCGGCTACCACGGCTGGCAGAGGTTGAGGCTGCACTGGATATGATGACTCAAGGGTGCTTTCTTGATACGCAAAAAACCTTGCCAGCGGCATCTTCGATAGATTAAGTGACACCACTGACATGCTTGAAGCAGACTTGCAGGCCGCACTATGGGTTATCAGAAACGAGCAGGCAACCGGGTAACGCGAAACTTGCCAGCGCCACAGCTCAATGCGTTGGTACATCTGTCTCTTGCTGAGAAGCACGCATCCTTGGTAGGCTTTAAAATGGCAGCCATGGTTTTCTCACTGAGTTCGTGCAGCACCCAAGCGGCAAAA
The DNA here is from genome assembly GCA_002966495.1 of Halomonas sp. GFAJ-1. Classification (NCBI taxonomy): domain Bacteria; kingdom Pseudomonadati; phylum Pseudomonadota; class Gammaproteobacteria; order Oceanospirillales; family Halomonadaceae; genus Halomonas; species Halomonas sp. GFAJ-1. Next base: position 323,884 of record CP016490.1, on the reverse strand, counting down.
CTCGATCTTTGGATACAGCATCTTATTAGAAAGCTTTAACAGACTATTCCTGACTTCTGACTTCTGACTTCTGACTTCTTGTGCTTGGTATCAATAGATATTGGTAGCTATCACTATTATCTATATATTTGTTAGATATATAGTAACTTTCTACATAAGAAAGAATAGGTAGCGATGGTAGCGTACACGTCAGCAGTCAAAAACGATGATAAAAGCACAGATAATCAAATAGCGCGCTTTGGTCACCCCTATCGCGATATATGCCAATGGGCTGCCCATCATGATCTCAGTGATGCTCTGGAACTGGCTTTTTGGACGCTTGGATTGGATCACCAGATCGTCGCGATTGGCAACCTGGTTAATGAATTTCACCATCCTGAATCAAAAGACATTCTGGCTCGATGGCGGCAAAATCCCACCCTTGCCTCGCTAGATGATCTGGCGAAAGCCATTCGTCAAGATCCCTTGATCAACCGTCAGTATCCTGCATTTCCTCATGCAGGAGACGCTACAAAAACGAAACAAACATATCGGTGATTTTCAACCTAGTTGTCCAAATGGCTGCCTCTAAGCAGCCTGTTTATTACGCTCGACTTCCTGAAGCTTGCCAGGGTTGAGCGCTACCGAACCGGGTACCTCCCAGTTTCGGGTGCTCCCCGACCAACGCTGTGGATGCCGACGTTTAGCTCTTTCATAAACCGCTTTGCGATGTTCAAGGCGTTCTCGATCGACACCTTGATGCCGGTCAGCGGGCGTCACGTAGCGAACACCGCTGGTGCGGGGGCGTACACACGTGGTAGCGATTGTAGCGTGTCCAGTGAGTGGACTTCCTCACGGGTCGCCTTGCGGAACTCATCAATTAGGAATTGGCCTGATAAGCACTTTACTCCTGAAGCAGTAACAAAATCCAAATGGCCAATGCGCTCAGGTACGTGTGTCTTAGCCAAATTCAGCATTGCGATACGATCACCTTCGCAGTCGCTTAGCCGAAGCTTTAGAAAAGGCGTTTTTGCATTGTCGAACTCCACCACGCGTCCCGTAAGGCGATAAGTGCCCGTAAAAGTGCGAGACAGGTGTGCTGGAGCTTGTTGATTAGGCCGTTTCATGGCGGTGCTCCTTCTCGGGCTTGGTGGACGTGGCATTACCTAATAAACGCTCAAAAGCAGAGCCGTCCATACGTGTGGCATTAGGCACATAGCGCGAATAGACCTTAAACAGCATCTCGGTTGAGCTGTGACCTAACATGCGCGCTACCCACTCTGGGTTCTCACCCGAGGCCAGAAACAGCGTCGCAGCGGTATGGCGCGTTTGGTACGGGCGACGTTTGGCCAGCCCAAGTGACCGTAGCAGTGGATACCACACGCGCTTCGTCACGTTATTGTGATCAAGCGGCTGCCCCAGTTGATTGCAGAACACATACGCGCTTTTATGCCCGGTAGCGGCGTACTGCGTTTTTAAGGCGTCATATACCTGCCCAAACATGGGGATTTCACGCTGGGAGCCATCGGTCTTGGTGTATTCCGTTTCGCCATTTATCAACGTCTCACGCACCAAGATTTCTCGTTTGGCGAAATCCACGTTCTTCCACTTCAACCCATCGACCTCCCCAGTACGCATGCCAGTAAAAAAGCGCACCGTGTAATAGTTACGATAGTCGGGGCGCACGTTATCAATGATGCGGTGGACTTCGTGGAGCGAGAACGGCTCGATGTGCGTCTTCTGCAGTTTTAACGGCTTAATGTTTTTGTAGGGCGTCTCGAAATCGAATCGCTCGGCAGCTTCATCCAGCACCATGCGAAGAATGGTCATATGGCTGTTGATGGTCTTTGGCGATACGAGCCCCGTGGTGCCACGCCCTTTGCGCTTGGCCAGCTTGGCGCGAAACCCCATGATGTCGGCCTTGGTGATATCACCAATGGGCTTTTTACCGAATTCGGGCTTCAGCGAGCTATCCAAGATCGAGCGCACATTGCGCACGTGGGAAGCACGCCACTGGATTTTGCTTTCCTCAAACCACTGCTCAGCAAAGTCGTTGAAGAGTGGTGTTTCTACCTTCTGCGATATGCTCTCAGTAGTTTGCATAGCCACTGTGGAGTTGAGATCAGCCTGCATAGGCGCCAGTTTTTTTAAGTTTTTGCTGCCAGGAAAAAACTCGGCGTAATCGAAGTCATCTAGCAGGATTTTGGCTTCTACCTTTGCAAGCAGTTACTCTACTTTTTTTCGGTTGGCAGGTGTGTCTTTCAGCGCGGTTTGTTCACGCAGCCGCAAGCCTTGATAAAAAAAGTCTAGGTAGAGCTTACCTGTCTCTTTACGTTGGCGGACTTTACCCATGACTAAAGCCTCCGTTGGCCATCGGAATGGATAGGTTTTTATGGGTCGCCTTCAGCATTTCTTTTTCAACGGCTTCCCAAAGGAACAAAATTTTGCGGCGGCCAAATGGCTTGATGTAGTGGGTACCCTCAATAAGAACGCTATCTTTTAATTGCTGGCGGATGGTGCGGCAGTCGTACTTAATGCGCTGAGCAAGCTCTTCGGTCGTTAGGTAGGTATATGATGCTTCCATCGAAAACCTCCATGAGGGGTGGTATTCTGAGTGACTAAAAGGCATTCCAAATATCAGAATGTCATCCTGAGTGACATTTTAGACGGCAAAAAGCCATTTGCAAGTGTTTTTTGCCATTCTGGATGACAAAAAATGTTTTAAGGAGGTTTTTGATGGTTCGTTGTCATCTTGCGCGCCTGATGGGTGAGCGCAAAATGAAGATCGTGGATGTGGCGCGTGAAACGGGTTTGAACCGCAATACCATCACGCTGCTTTATAAAGAAACAGCTCAGCGCATTGAGTTAGACGCGCTGGATAAGCTATGCAAGTTGTTCAACTGTGGGGTAGGGGATTTGCTCGAATTTGATGACGACAGGGAGAGATAAAAGAGCGCAAAGAGATGAGGCAGCTTGTTGCCTGAAGGTCGTAGGAAAAAATTTCTGAGGAAGAGAAAAAAGCCAATGTGTCACATATACTTCACAGATGTGTCACAGGAAGTTAGCCAACAAACAAACACAAAAAAGGCAGATCAGTAAGTAACTGATCTGCCTTTCAAAATATTGGTAGCGGGGACCGGATTTGAACCGATGACCTTCGGGTTATGAGCCCGACGAGCTACCAGACTGCTCCACCCCGCATCAACGTGTTGCGTATTCTACGCATTTTTCATCGTAAGTCAACCCTCTGCATAAAACGCTAGAAAGGCAGGTTGAGACTTTCATCGTGCTGCAACATTAAGCGAGTAGAGCTATGCTTTCATTAAGCATAATAAAAAGCTTACTGTTGGTAGGTCGCACAAGAAAAACAGCGACGTACTATGAGTGATAGAAGTGCTTCTGCGCTTATTTAGAATGGCTTGCGGCGCTGCAACATAGCTTACAGTCCAAGCCATTTGTCATATCAGGGAGGTAGTCAATGGCCAATCAAGCCCCCGTCGCCTGGGTAACTGGTGGAACTGGTGGAATCGGAACGGCAATTTGCCGATCATTAGCGGATGCTGGTTATTTGGTCGTGTCGGGGTATCGCAACCCTGATAAGGCTAAAACCTGGCTGGAAACCCAGCAAGCCGATGGTTATAACAACATCGTGTTATCCGGTGTTGATCTTTCCGACCACGATGCTTGCCTAGAAGCGGCTCGCGAGATCCATGATAAACATGGGCCTATTAGCGTGCTGGTTAACTGTGCAGGCATTACCCGTGATGGCACGATGAAAAAGATGTCGTTTGATCAGTGGCATCAGGTCATCGATACGAATCTTAACAGTGTGTTTAACACCTGCCGCAGCGTTATTGAAATGATGCTGGAGCATGGTTACGGACGCATCATCAATATTTCGTCGATTAATGGTCGCAAGGGCCAATTTGGTCAGGTGAATTATGCGGCAGCCAAGGCGGGTATGCATGGGCTTACCATGTCGCTTGCTCAAGAAACGGCGACAAAAGGCATTACGGTAAATACCGTTTCGCCTGGCTACATTGCTACCGACATGATTATGAGTATTCCAGAAAAAGTCCGCGAAGCCATTCGCGAAACAATCCCAGTGAAGCGCTATGGCACGCCAGAAGAAATTGGCCGTTTGGTGACTTTCCTGGCGGATAAAGAGTCTGGTTTTATTACCGGCGCCAACATTGATATCAACGGTGGTCAATTCATGGGCTAAGGAGTAACGCTATCGTTAGAAGTAGCGGTTACTTGAAGGGTAACGTTCAGAAAAGCTAAGGGGACTGACAACGGGAGGCGCTTGCCTCCCGTTGTCGTTATCGTCGCTGCGTTGCAGGCTGCCAGCGCATTAAGGGTGGGGTACGTGCGCTAAACGGCTTAACAGGCTATCAAACTCTTCCACTTCTTTTTCCCAAAGCGTTAGCGGTATTGGGCCTAGCGCAAGCAGTGTTGCCAACACCTCGATAATTTCCTCTGCGCGGCTACGCTCAGTATGTAGCCCTTCGTTTAAGCGCTCTACCTGGATGGCTAGCCGGAGCGGTTCATCGCGCTGTTTAACGCTACCTAGCGCTAAAAGCGAAAGATGTACGCGCAAGCGGGCAAGGTCATCTTCCAGCGCGGCTAATTGCGCTTGAGAGGGCGGTGCAGAGGTGGCTCGCCGTGATTGATTGCGCTGTTGATGGGCGCCAGCAAAGATGGCGGGCAGCTCAGTGCTGAGCAGCGAAGGGGCATCTACATCCTCTGCGGTTTCACCTGCTAGCGCCTGCTGGTCGGCGGTTAGGTGTGCTTTCACCAGCGGGAGCAGGGCTTGCCACTGCTGCACAGTAGCCGCTACGGCAAGGCGACCTAAACGCTCACGCCTGGCGCGCACAATACCGCTTAAACGCCGCTGCATACCATCAGTACGGCGATTGCGGGGCAGTGGCTCAAGCTGGCTGGCGCGTTTGAGATAATCCTCCAGGGTGTCGGCTTCGTCGGCATGGGCGGGTTGCCAGCTGTCCATTTGATCAATCAGCGTTTGCATATCATCCAGCTGCTGTTGCTGGCGTGCCGCTTGTTCGTTCTTATGAGCATCGCGCTGGGCAAATAGCTGGTCGCAGGCGTGGCGGAACGTTTTCCAGAGTGCCTGTTCTTCGCCTTTAGGGGCGCGGCCCAGTTGACGCCACTGCTGCTGAAGCTGCTTGGTTTGAATAATGCGTTTCGCCAGCGGTTGTTCGCTATCGTTTTGCAGTGCCTGCACTTGCTCAATTAGGGCGTGCTTCTGCAGGCCAATGTGCTCGGCGCGCTGGTCAATAAGACGCTGTAAGCGATGCCGGATTTTAGCAAAGCGTTGGCCTACGGCTTCGGACTGTTCCCGGGGGACAGGGCTGTAATCGCGCCATTGATGGCGGGCCTTGTCCCTAATTTCCCGTAGTACATCGGGGTCAGCGTCTTGGGCGGGTTGGTCTAGCAGGGTTTCCAGCTGTTCGCAGAGTGCTTCACGGCTACGCAGGTTGGTTTCTCGTAGGTGGGTAAGCTGCTCGCGCCATGGCGTCAGGCGTTCGTGAATGCGGTCAGAGGCAGCGCGAAAGCGTGCAGACTGTTCACGGTTTGCAGCGGCGTCGCCGAGTGACTTCCACTCTTTCACAAGCTGGCGGTGGTGACGGTCCAGGGCCTCTTCGGCCATGTGCTGGTCGTCTGCAAGGGCTTCAATGCTGGCGCAGAGCTGTTCACGCTTGGGGCCTGCTACAAAGCCTCGCCAGTCGCGAAGCTCGGCTAACCGAGCGCCAAGCTGCTTTAGGCGCGCTCTGTGCGGTTTGGCGTCGTCTGTGGTCAGCGCTTCTAAGGATGGTTTTAGGCGTTGATGCAAACGGCTGGCGCTTTTAAACGCGCCTCGCTCAAGTAGGTGTTCAAGGTTATCAAGCTCAGCGTTAAGGGCGCTAAGCGAGGGCGCGCGGTGCTGTTCCGCGGAGGCTTCCGCCACTAGCGATGCTTGCGCGCGCTTTAGCAGGGCTGGTGGTGCAAGCTCCTTTGGCCAGGCGCATTGGTTAACAATCGCCGTAATGCTGGGGTGGTCGTGGAGTGAGACAGCGCTTTCAAGCGCGCTGGCGTTCTCTTGCCAGCGCTGCCATGCGTCCATGAGCTGTTCATAGCGGGCAAGCGCCTGGGTATAGCGCTTTTGAATAGGGTCGCTAGGCGGGTGTAGGTCTGAGAGCGACTGCCAGCGCTGGCTAAGCAGTTGGCGTTGGGCACGCAGGCTGTCTATATCCTGCGCGGTGACTTCGCTGGATTGGTGTAAGCCTTCGAGGGTCTCTTCTAGACCTTCTAGCAGTTGGTCGCGCGTATTTTCGGCCTCGGCCCGGCGCGCAAGGCTTTGCTGGCGTGCCTGCTCTTGCGTCTCATGGTCATGCAGCGTTTTACGACAGCCGAGCAGGGCTTGATGAAAGCGCTGCTCCTGCTCGATGCTAGGTGGGTGCTCCAAGTGTTGCCACTCTCGCTCCAAGTGCCTGAAACGCCCGCCATACAGCGGCTCCCAAGGCGCTTGGGCATGCTTTTCTAGCTGCTGAAGCAGCTGCTCTCGTTGGTTTTGCTGCTCGGCAAGCCACTCAGCATTATTACGGGACTGGGTGAGTTTTTCCCGCGCCAAGCGCATTACCTGGCGGTCCCGCCGCGCTTCTTTGAGTAGTCGCTTGAGGTTGTCTTCGTTTTCAATGCGCTGGGCTGCCTGATGACGTACAGCCGCTACGCCGTTATGGCACGCTTGGTGCGTTAAATCTTGCTCGTCACTCAGCTGTGCAAGGGCCGTGAGGCGTAGATCGAGATTGTCACCTTTCAGGGCAATTGCGTTGAGCAGCCGAGGCTCTGACAGCTCTGTTACCAGGGCTTGACGTTGATGTAAGTCAGCGTGCCCTTCAGCGCCGGTTAAGCGTTGGCAGGCAGCGTTAAACCATGCCTCATCCTGGGGATGCTTGGCGTAGCCGCTCACCAAGCCTTGAATATCATCAAGGGCTAACAGGGCGGCGAGCTGTATCTCGCTATCACTATCTTGCGCTAAGGCATGTAATGCATCGCGCTGCGTTGGTTGTTGTGGGTCTAGCTGGTCGAGTGCCTTAAGACGCACCTCGGAATTGGGGTGCTTCCACCGAGGAGCGAACAGGCGTCTTAACAGTCCGTGCATGGATCATCCTGATGAGAGGTGCGTAGCGTGAAAAAAATCAGTCGTCGGTGCCTATGCGGTTGCAGTCACCGGCGCTGTCGCTTAGCTTTGCTATATGCGCTGTGGTTCATGATGGATCTTTACAACGCAAAGCGCGAGATTGGGCTACCTTAATCTTACCTGAACATGACTTGGAGTTCGGCCATGAGCCTCAACGCCGATAGCGCAGACATAGCCTTCACCTTCAAGGGCGGTATGCTGCCGATGACCGTCATGGAGCTAAGCAGTGCTGACCCGGAACGTATACGGCGTCAGCTTGCTGGCAAATTGTCGCAATCCCCCGCGTTCTTTCAGCATACACCGGTTGTGCTGAGCGTGGAAAAACTCGATGAACCGCATTTGGCGCTAGAGCGTATATGCGCGGTATGTCGTGACCACAAGCTCTTGCCTGTTGCGGTGCGTGGTGGTGCCGAGCCTGTGCGCCAGTCCGCCTGGGCGCTTGGCCTTGGTTGGTTTGCGCCGGTAGAAGAAGGCCGTGCGAGAATATTAGAAAGCGTTAGCCGGATGATAGAGCCTGACGTGGCGGCCGAAACGGCTGCTGCAGAACAGGAAATACCGGACGGTGCTACGGTGGCGACACGCCTTTACCGTGGCACGGTGCGCTCGGGCCAGCAGGTGAGCGCGGCTGAGGGTGACCTGGTGGTGATTGGGGCGGTCAATGCGGGCGCTGAAGTGCTCGCGGCGGGCAGTATTCATGTGTACGGAGCGCTGCGTGGCCGTGCATTAGCAGGTATTCATGGTAATACCCATGCAGGCATTTACTGCCGCGAACTTGAAGCCGAGCTGCTGTCCGTTGCCGGTAATTATAAGCGGCTAGAAGATATTGACTCCCAATTGCTTGGCCATGGGGTAGAAGTACATTTTATAAAAGAGCAGCTTGAGATTAAACCGCTGGGTTAAGTCATCTGCATGAGCGTACGTTGGTGCTTCATGCCTAGCGACGGCACACGCGCTATCCGTTACAGTGTGTCCTGTTGATGACATTGACGTGCTCGTTATGTGCAGGACAATATTTGAAATGCGTCCGCGATATACGACTTCAAGAAGGAAGTGACTCTTGGCCAAAATTATTGTAGTGACCTCAGGTAAAGGGGGGGTCGGTAAAACTACCAGTGCAGCCGCTATCTCGACCGGGCTTGCGTTGCGTGGCAAAAAAACGGTGGTGATTGATTTTGACGTTGGGCTGCGTAATCTCGATTTAATAATGGGTTGCGAGCGCCGGGTGGTTTACGACCTGGTAAACGTTATTCAGGGCGAGGCAGGCCTTAATCAGGCGCTGATTCGCGATAAGCGGGTAGAAAACCTATTTATTCTGCCTGCTTCACAAACCCGTGATAAAGATGCCCTCACTCAAGAGGGTGTTGAGCGGATACTAGAGCAGTTGAAACAGGACTTTGATTTCATTCTGTGCGATTCGCCCGCCGGTATTGAGCGCGGTGCCCAGCTAGCGATGTACTTCGCGGATGAAGCGATTGTAGTGACCAACCCTGAAGTATCGTCGGTGCGTGACTCAGACCGTATTTTAGGTCTGTTAGGCTCTAAAACTCAGCGTGCTGAACAGAGCCTGGACCCGGTTAAAGAGCATCTGCTTATTACGCGCTACAACCCATCGCGGGTGACCTCTGGGGACATGCTTACCCTGGAAGATATTCGCGAAATTCTTGCTATTGATTTGCTTGGCTTGATTCCTGAGTCGGAGGCAGTGCTGCGCGCTTCCAACCAAGGTGTGCCGGTGACCCACGATGCATTAAGCGACGCCGGTCAAGCGTATACAGACACCGTCTCGCGTTTGCTTGGTGAAGAGATACCGCTGCGTTTCCATGAGTTGCAACGCAAAGGTCTACTTAGCCGCATGTTTGGGGGTAGTCGTCGATGAAACTGTTGGAGTTCTTGAAGCGTGAGCGCAAGAAGTCCGCCTCGGTGGCCAAAGAACGTTTACAAATCATCGTGGCGCATCAGCGTAGCCAGCGTGGTCAACCTGACTACATGCCGATGCTTGAGCGCGAGCTGCTAGAAGTGATCCGTCGTTATGTCCACGTGGACGATAATGCCATTCAAATTTCGCTGGATAGCGAAGACAACTGCTCAGTGCTTGAGCTGAACGTGACGCTGCCAAAAAGCTAGGTTTGGATAGTGGCAAGAAGGTGTCGCGTTAATTGTATAAGAGGTTGGCAGAGGAAAGGTTTTGGCGCATAAGTGCGCAGTGCGGCGGAGCGGCGCGATGGGCTGCGGTTGTGCTAGGCTTGGGTTTTTCATTGCTCAGCGGAGTGCTTCGTCATGGCGCCACCCAATGCTGCCCCTGTCAGCTTTCTTTGGCATGATTATGAGACATTTGGGGCCGACCCTCGTCGTGATCGGCCTGCCCAGTTTGCCGCGCTGCGCACCGATGCTGAGCTGAATGAAATCAGCGAGCCGATTGAGCTCTACTGTAAGCCTGCCGATGACTATCTGCCACATCCGGCTGCCTGCCTGATTACCGGTATTACGCCTCAAAAAGCTCAGCGTAAAGGCCTTCCTGAGGCTGAGTTTGCCACACAGGTTCAAGGCCACATGAGTGAGCCGGGCACCTGCGTGGTGGGCTATAACAGCCTGCGCTTTGATGATGAAGTCTCCCGCCACCTGTTTTATCGTAACCTGCTTGACCCTTACGCACGCGAATGGCAAAACGGCAACTCCCGTTGGGATTTGATCGATGTGGTACGCGCCTTTTATGCGTTGCGTCCTGCAGGCATCGAGTGGCCACTAAGGGATGATGGCGCGCCCAGCTTTAAACTAGAGCACTTAACCGCTGCTAATGGCATTGCCCATGAAGGTGCCCATGATGCGGTGGCCGATGTGCGTGCGACCATTGCCTTGGCGCGATTGTTAAAAGCGCGTAACCCCAAGCTGTTTGATTATTTACTTGGGCTTAGGGGCAAGCGTGCTGTGGCTAACCAGCTTGACTTGCCCAGCGCCAAACCTCTGTTACATATTTCTCGTCGCTACCCCGCCAGCCGTGGCTGCAGTGCGTTGGTAATGCCGCTGGCCGAGCACCCCACCAACCCTAATGGCGTGATTGTTTACGACTTGAGCGTTGACCCGAGTGAGTTGCTTTCAATGAGTGCTGAGCAGATTCGTGAGCGGGTGTTTGTTAGTAAGCAGGATCTCTCTGAGGGTGAAACGCGCATTCCGCTGAAGGTCATTCATATCAACCGCTGCCCGGTGGTATTTCCCGCAACGGCATTAAAAGATGTGGAAGGCCCGCATAAAGGTGAGTATGGCGTCATTGTCGAGCGGTTAGGGCTGGATGTAGATGCTTGTCGCCGTCACTGGAAAACCCTTCGCGACGCCAGCGGCGTGGCGCATAAAGTGGCTGAGGTGTTTAATTCGGCTTATGAGGACACGCCGCACGACCCCGACCTAATGCTCTATTCAGGCAGCTTCTTCTCTGCTGCCGACCGCCAGCAGATGGAGCGTGTTAGGGCTATGGAGCCTTGGGACTTAGTGGGGCAGCGCTTTGCCTTCCAAGATCCGCGCTTGGAAGAGATGCTGTTTCGCTACCGTGCGCGCAGCTACCCGGAAACCTTAGAGGGCGAAGAGCGGGAGCAGTGGGAGGCTTTTCGTTGGACGCGCATCAACGACCCGGTTATTGCGGGCTTTACGCTGAAAGCCTTTGCCCGGGAAATTGAGCGTTACAACCAGCAGTCGCTGACAGATCGCGAGCGCCAGGTATTAGAAGAGCTGGTGATGTACGTTGAAGCAATGATGCCAGCCCAGGCATTTGATGCCTGAGCTGGCAGGGTCATTGCTTAATCAGTCGTGGTGGTGGGGACGTCGGCTGTTTTAGCTAAAGGGCTAAGCGCTTCGCGATAGGCGTTAATGTCACTTGGTTCATCGCCTGGGTTAAAGCGAACATCCAACTGCTGCGATAGCAAAGAGGGCCATAGCGCTTGAAGCTCCTCGGCGCTCACCTCTAAAGCGAGGGCTGCTAGCTGCTCGCGGCGGTCGAAGCGCACCTCTTCCAGTGCGGTTGCCTGCCAGAAACGATTGGCCATCCCTTGTAAGCTGGTGTCCCGCTGGCGCAGCCGGTCATGAACCGCCTGGCGGTGGGGGGCCAGCGCTTCATCGGTGAGCAGTGCCAGCCGCTCACCCGCCATGTCCATAAAGGCATCCATGCGTTCGGCTATGGTCGCGCTGTCGACATCAGGCGACTGCACGACAAGGGCTAGGCCGGGTGCTTCAAGTAGCGGCAAATAGCCCGCATTGACGATATAGCCCAGCTGCTCCTCGGTACGCAGCTGCTGATAGAACGGTGTGTCCAGCCACTGCGCCAAAACGCTAATCATGGCTTGTTCTTCAACGGTTTGGTTGCGTCCTTGGAAGTAACGCATTACCAGCGACTCTTCCCGGTTGCTGTGGGGATGCAGGACGCTTGCCTCATCACTCACGGCTAACGGCGTTAGTTCGCGAATGTCGTCGCGGGTTAAGCGAGGCGTAAGTGCATCGCGTATCACGCTTGCCTGTTCGCTTGCCAGGGTTGCGTCAAGATTGCCAATCGCCATTGCATCTACGTACAGGTCTTTCAAGAAACGTTGACGAAAGTCTTCTAAGTGCTGGCGCTCCATGCGTTGGCTAGCGTTAAGTAGCTCAACGCTTGACCACTGCGGGGTAAGGAGCGCTTCCCCTAGGGTGCGGCTGGCTTGCCCGTATAGCGATGCTTGAGGCGCATTGCGCCATTCGCGCTGAAGCTGGTAGCGCACGCGCTCAAACTCGCTGGGCGAGATATGGGCGGTTTTCAGCTGCTCAATCGCTTGCTCAATGAGTGGCGTTTGGCCATCACGCCAGCCAGAAAACGACAGCGTAATGCCCCGAGCATGGGGGTAGGCGCTAAACGCTTGCCCGGCAAGCCAAGCAGGGTAAAGCGATTCGTTTAAGCTGTCATTCAGCCAGCTTGCCAGTAGGCGGTTAAGCACGGCCTCTTCTGCAGAGTAGCTGGCGCTAGGATGCTGCAGGCTGACCCGCCACTCAACGCTTGGGGTGTTAAAGCGGGCGTCCTGCATATGCCACGCGGTAAATGTTGAGGTATCTACCAATACGCTGGGCCGCTCATCTTGCCCCGACAGCAGCGTTAAGTCGTTGGCAATAAAGGGGTTGGGTTCTGGTAGCGCTAAACCGCTCAATGCTTGGCCTTGCCGGTTGGGAAGCGCTTCCCGCCACTGGGTGTTAAACCAGGGAGAAACCGTCTCGCTCTCAACGTCTGGCGCTGAGTAGAAGCGCAGCATGTTGTCAGGGGTAAGCGCGTCTAGATAGACCTGTTGACGCTCACTATCCATGCCGTCCATACGGTAGGGTGCGTACTGTACGTCTTCCACTGGGTAGCGAGAGAGGCTCATTGCTAAACGCATGGCTTCCTGCTGTGGCGCACCGTGTTGCTGGAAACGAAAGGCTTGTTCGCTAAGGCTTTTTTGTTCGTCGTAACGCCAGCTATCTATTCCCTCTTCGCGGATCTGTTCAATAGCAGCAAAAAGGGTGGCTTCAATATCATCCAGCCGCTCAGCGCCGGAGGGCGTCAGGCTGATGGAAATGGTAAATAATGCTTCGTTGCCATCGCCTCGGCCAACCCCTGCTGAAAGTGCATCAGCCAAGCCAGCTTCTCGCAGCACCGCAAGGAGGCTGCCTTCACCTTCATCGCCCAGTAGGTGGGAGATTAGTTGGGTCGGTTTAGTGCGGTACTCCTCGGTGGGGTCGGGGACCGGGAAGTAAAAGCGCAATTGACGGCGATCCTGCAGCGACTGACGCTCAATATAGCGGGGTAGGGTGTCGGCATCCACCAGCGGGACATCAATGGTCGGCACGCTAAGCCCGTTATCTGGGATGTCTGCAAACCGCTCAACAACCCACTCTTCAAGGGTGTCCAGCGACTGAGGTGCCACGACGGCCAAGTTCATTACATTGGCGTCATAATGGCGATGGTAAAAGTCGATGACCCGCTCCCGCAACGTTGCCTCGCCTTCGGGCGGGTTCGCTAGGGTGTCGCGGCTACCAACGGCAAAGCCAGTGGTGGGGTTGTCAGGGTTTAGTAGCTGGTTCAGGACATCGTTTTCACGGCGCGACTCATCACGGATGCGCGCCATGTACTCCGAGTGAACAATATTTCGTTCGCTCTCTAACTTGTCGGCATTGAATAGCGGCGATAGAAAGAACTCGCTAAAACGATCTAGCGCGCCCGGCAGTGCAGAGGGCTCTATGTCGAAAAAGTAGTTAGTGTCCTGTTGGGCAGTAAACGCATTGTGGGCGCCGGCGTTATCCGAAATATAGCGCTGGTAGGCGTCTGATTCGGGGTAGGTCTCGGTGCCCAGAAATAGCATGTGCTCTAGAAAATGAGCCAGGCCTTGTAAATCGTCGGGGTCCTGAGCACTGCCTACGCGTACGTTCATAGAGGCAGCCGCTTTATCGGTGTCAGGATCGCTAACCAGCAAGGCTTGAAGACCGTTTTCCAGGGTGAGTACCCGGTAGTCACGGCTATCAAATGGGCTAACGGTCGGTGTAGTGACGTCAGCGATTGGCGTCTCTTCGGCAAAAGCGCTCGGTGTCCACCACGCGATACTGGCGGCGATGCCAATGGCGGCCTGCTGGGCAAAAGGTGGGGCGAACATTTTATAAGGTCGCAACATTAAAGCTCCTGTGACACAGCCCAGCGCAGCATCGGCCCAGTAGGATGGGCGCAGGACGATGACTGATAGGCAGGGTTATTGACATGTTTTGATACCGGAAAAGCGCCTAACAGTTCCAAGGGCGCGGGCACTAATTGTGCTTTAAGGTCGGCTAGTGGTGTTGCTGGGTCTAGCCAGCTTGTTAACGCTTCCGGAGCAATGACCACCGGTAATCGATCAGTAAGTGAGGACAAGCAGGCGTTAGCTGGCACGCTGATCAACGCCGTAGAGTCGGTAAACGTGGTTAGCGTGGTGTGATAGCGGCACCAAAGCGCGCCAAGTAACAGGGGGGTGCGAGCCACGTGAGTGACCAAGTAGGGCTGCTTGCTTCGCGGCTGCGTTTTCCAAACGTAAAAACCGCTGACGGGTATCACACAGCGCCGAGCGCTAAAGGCGTCGTTAAACATGGCGCGTGACGTCAGTGTTTCGGCGCGTGCGCAGTGGGGGGCGTGATCAAGTACCTTCAGCCAAGGGGGGGTCAGTCCCCAAAACAGCGGTTGTAATTGATACCTGCCCTGCTCAAGACGAAGTGCCGACACAGGTTGGCGTGGCGACAAGTTAGGCGACTCAATCAGCGCTTCTGCGTTGCCAAGGGATGGCACTAGGTTTGAAAGAGATAGGCGTTGCACGTGTAGGCGTCCCGTCATGCCTGTCTCCTTATGTGAAATGGCCAGAAAAGTGTGGGGAGGCGGGTGCGAGAAGAATACGGTAATTGTAGCGTTTTAGTGTCGAAAACAGTGTTCGATATAAGGTATCCTATATCACCCCTTGCTCACGCTAAAGCGCGATGAGGCATTCTTCCTGTTTGCCGTTGACCTTAAGAGATCGCCATGGCCCGTCCTAGACAGCATGCGCCCGATGCCCTCCATGCGCAGGTCATGTACGCTTGTGATGAGTGGTTGGCTAACCAGCCAGTCCATGGTTTGTCACTGCGTGCCTTGGCCCGAGACGTGGGCTGCGCGCCCAGTACGCTGCTAAAACTGTATGGCAGCTTTAACAACTTACTGCAGCACGTCAATGTCGAAACGCTTGCACGGTTGCAGCATACCATTACTAGCCTGCCAGCAGATGACCCTGAGCCTTGGCTGCGCTCACTGGCGCTTGCCTATTGGCACTTTGCGGAGCAAGACTGCTACCGCTGGCAACTGCTGTTTGACTATCCCCTGGCTCAAGAAGGCGAGTTGGATCAGCGTCAAAGCGACTTAATCGAAGCGCTTTTTACCCAGGTTGAAACGTCGTTAAAGCAGTATCAACCCGCGCTGGATGATCTGGAAGCACGTCGCCTGGGGCGTACCCTTTGGGGCAGTGTTCATGGGTTGGTGCAGCTGGGCTTAAACGAGCGGTTAGGCTACTGGCAGGGGCAGCAGCTCAAAGTAGATGAGTTGCTGGATCAGTTAATGAGTACTGTGCTAGCAGGCTTACGCCATCGGGAGGCGGCGACGTGACATGGCTGGTTAAATGTGTCCGCTATATCCTGCGTAGCGCTATCTATATAGCCATGCGCCTTTGCTATCGGCTTAGCATTCACGGTCGTCACCACTTGCCCAAAAAGGGCGCCGCGCTGGTGGTTTGTAATCACGTTAGCTTTATGGATGCGCTGGTATTAGGCGGTGCTAGCCCTAGGCCGCTGCGGTTTGTGATGGATCAGCCTATTTTCGACTCCCGCTGGCTTAAGTGGTGGTTCCAGCTGGTAGGCGCGATTCCTATCGAGTCTGAGCGGCATAGTCCTGGGGCGCTGCGTCGTGCGCTGGATGATGTCAGTAGCGCGCTACGCCAAGGTGAAATTGTGATGGTCTTCCCAGAGGGGCGCCTTACCCCTGATGGTGATATTCACACGTTTCGTCGTGGGCTTGAAACCATTTTGGCCCGGGATAATGTGCCTGTTATTCCTGCTGGTATTGCAGGGCTATGGGGATCTTGGACATCGCATTATGGCGGCAAAGCGCTTAAAAAGTGGCCTGCCCGCTTCCGTGCGCCGGTCAGCCTCCACTTTGGCCCCCCGGTCATGGCCCAAGAGGCAGAAGAAATTGCCCTACGGCGCTTTTTGGAGGCTCGGGTACGGGCACTTAAAGCGGCTGGCGATAATGAAATTGCCCACCGTTAGTGTAGGTGGGCATGTGAAAGCTGAGTGCTAGCGGCGTGGTAGGCGCTGTTTTTGCCAGCAGCGTGCCGACGTAATCAGGTTGTCGCGAATTTCAAGAATTTCCATACGCGTATTGCCAATTTGTAGGCTAGCAGGCCCCTCTGGAAACGCCTCTAAATGCTCTAAAATTAAACCATTTAGCGTTTTAGGGCCGTCGGTAGGTAGCTGCCAGCCAAGCATCTTGTTGATGTCGCGGATGTTAGCGGTGCCTTCGATAACATGGCTGCCATCATCCTGCTGATGAATCTCTTCATCTTCTGATACGTCGGTGGTGAACTCGCCAACGATCTCTTCAAGAATATCCTCTAGTGTCACCAATCCTTCCACATCGCCGTACTCATCGACCACGATGCCAATACGGCGCTTCTGTTTTTGGAAGTTAAGCAGCTGAGTGTGTAGTGGCGTCGACTCGGGAATGAAGTACGGTTCGCGGGCCTCTTGCACGATGGCTGCTTTAGTAACTTCGCTACGCGATAAAAAACGTGCGGCATTACGCAAATGCAGCATGCCAATGATGTTGTTGATATCACCTTTGTAGACTGGCAAGCGGGTATGCTGGCTGGTACGGATCTGGGTCAGAATATCTTCAAGCGAGTCGTCTAGGTCGATACCCAGCACTTCGTGGCGTGGTACCAAAATATCGTTAACGGTGACGTTCTCAAGATCGAGTATCGATAGCAGCATAGCCCGGTGGCGGTATGGGATTAGCGTGCCAGCCTCGTGAACCACCGTGCGCAGCTCGTCGCGGGTTAGGCTGTCGCCGCCGTTCTCAACGCTTTTAACCCCCACCAGGCGTAGTAGGCCATTGGAAATTACGTTCACCAGCCAGACAAGCGGATAAAGCAGTTTGAGCAACGGCTTTAGTGCGACCGATGCCGGATAGGCAATGCGCTCGGGTTTTATGGCGGCGTAGGTTTTTGGCGTCACTTCAGCAAAGATAAGAATCGTGATTGTGAGTAGTGCGGTAGAGATGGCGGGGCCTGATACATCGCCAAAAAAGTGGATGGCAATAATAGTCGCGATAGAGGCGGCTAAATTATTAACAAAGTTATTGCCAATCAGGATAACGCCAATTAATCGGTCTGGACGCGAGAGCAGTCGTAAAACCCGCTTTGCGCGACGGTCGCCACTGTTGGCCTGATGGCTCAGGCGGTAGCGGTTTATCGACATCATGCCTGTTTCAGAACTGGAGAAGAAGGCAGACAGCAGTATCAAGATAGCTAGCAGGCCGAACAGTAACCCCAGAGGGAAGTCGTCGCTCAAGTCGAAAGTTCCTTTGTGGCGTATCAGGCTCGTTGTGTAGAAGTAAGGCGGTAGCGTGCCATGCGCATGTCACTAGAAGAACGCATCGTTAAGCTATCAGGCTTAACGGTTAAGTAAAATTTCCAATACAAATTTACTGCCAAAATAAGCCAGTATCAGTAGGCCGCAACCGCCTAATGTCCAACGTACGGCACGCATGCCACGCCAGCCAAAACGATAGCGCCCCACCAGCAGCGTAGTGAAAATAATCCAAGCACCCAGCGAAAGAACCGTTTTATGCGCTAAGTGCTGGGCAAAAAAGTTATCGAGGAAAATTAGCCCGCTGGCGATCGAGAGCGTGAGTAGCAAAATGCCTGCCCAGACCAGCTCAAACAGCACCCGCTCCATGGTGGTAAGCGGTGGTAATGACTGTACGATGCCGCGAATATGGTGATGGCGCAGTGCTTGATTTTGCAAGCCGACAAGCACCGCCTGAACCGCGGCAATTGCGAGTATTGCAAAGGCCAGTGCAGAGCTCACCGCATGTAGCAAGATGCCGGGCGTTAGGCCGCTCTGGCTGCCTTGGCTGGGGAGCCAAGTGGCCACAATTAGCGCAATACCCGCCAGGGGGAAGAGTACAATGCCGGCGTTTAGCACCGGCTTAAATAGGCTGGCGACCAGTACCACGTTAACCGCCACGGCCATTAGCAGCGTGGCGCTCGTGGTAAAGCCAGGCAGAAGCCCTGGCGCCGCACCCACCAGCTTCACCACGACCGGGATGTGCAGTAAGAGCCCCAGTGCGCCCAGTAAGCGCACCATGCCCTGCCGAGGGGGCACCCGGCGAAAAAGAGTCATGCCCTGCCAAATAGCAGCGGCAACATAAACAACAAAAGCTATCGTGGCGAAAGGGAGCGCCTGCATGATGCTATCCGTGCGCCTTGCAGCGCGTTGCTGTGAAAATCGATCAACTCAATAACTACTGCCTACTATAACTAATCACAGCGGCGCCGCACAGCCATGGATAGCCAACGCTATCACCATGGAGACTCGCGGCCTGAGCGCGTATAATCGTTACCCACATTCGTCCGGTGAATCCGCCCGGCGACAGCGACGGAGGCAGAGGCCCCATGTTTCAGAATCTGAGCGAGCGTCTTTCCCAGACGCTGAAGTCGATTAAAGGCCAGGCACGGCTGACCGACGATAATATTAAAGATACCTTGCGCGAAGTGCGTAAAGCGCTTCTAGAGGCGGACGTTGCACTGCCGGTGGTGAAGGCGTTTATCGAGCGCGTGCGCGAGCGTGCGGTGGGACAAGAAGTTTCTAAGAGCCTTTCGCCTGGGCAGCAGTTTGTCAAAATCGTCCAGCAAGAGCTGGAAGCGATTATGGGCGAGGCCAACGAAGGCCTCACGCTAAAAGGCTCGCCAGCGGTTGTGCTGATGGCTGGTTTGCAGGGCGCAGGTAAAACCACCTCTGTTGCCAAGTTGGCCCGCTACCTGCGCGAGCGCGAGAAGAAAAAAGTGCTGGTGGTCTCTGCTGACGTGTATCGTCCGGCGGCGATCGATCAGCTAGAAACGCTAGCCAAAGAGGTCGAGGTTGATTTCTTCCCCTCGCGCTCTGATCAAAAGCCCGTTGATATTGCCACGGCGGCCATTAAGCACGCCAAAATTCAGTTCCACGATGTGGTGCTGGTGGATACGGCCGGGCGGCTAGCCATTGATGAAGCCATGATGGCCGAGATCCAGGCACTGCATAAAGAGATCTCACCTCAGGAAACGCTGTTCGTCGTCGATGCGATGACCGGCCAGGATGCGGTGAATACCGCCAAAGCGTTTAACGAAGCGCTGCCGCTGACCGGGGTAATCCTCACTAAGGCCGACGGTGACGCCCGTGGCGGTGCCGCGCTCTCGGTGCGTCATGTTACTGGCAAGCCGATTAAATTTATGGGTGTTGGCGAGAAGGTCGACGCCCTTGAGCCTTTCCACCCGGATCGCGTGGCCTCGCGGATTCTGGGCATGGGCGACATGCTGTCGCTTATTGAAGAAGCTGAACGTACAGTAGATAAGGATAAAGCCGCAAAGCTTGCCAAGAAGGTTAAAAAAGGCGACGGCTTTGACCTTGAGGACTTCCGCGACCAGCTCCAGCAGCTCAAGAAGATGGGCGGTATGGGTGGCCTGCTAGGCAAGTTGCCCGGAATGGGGCAAATGGCCGAGATGGCCCAGGGGCCAGGCCCGGAAAAAGAGCTGGGTAAGCTTGAGGCATTGATTAATTCCATGACGCCGAAAGAGCGTCGTGCGCCCGATATCATCAACGGCTCTCGCAAACGGCGTATTGCAGCGGGTGCCGGTCTTCAAGTGCCTGATTTAAACCGTCTGCTGAAGCAGCACAAGCAAATGCAGAAAATGATGAAGAAGGCGGGCAAGAAGGGCGGCATGCAGAAAATGATGCGGGGTATGTCCGGCATGATGGGCGGTGGTGGCCCCGGCGGTCCCGGTGGCCCTGGTGGTATGGGCGGCATGGGTGGCCCAGGCGGGTTACCTTGGCGCTAAGCCGCTGAGCGTTGTCAATGAAGGCTTGGTAAGGTTGACGGCCTGAGAGTTTTCTGGCTGTCAGGCTTTCCAAGCCGGGCGCATTTGCGTAGAATGCGGCCTCTTCATGCGTGGGTGTTGGCATAGCTATGCGTAATTGTAGCCGCGGCACCTTGCATCGAAGTGCTTAAAGTACTCAGTAATCACTAACTTATTGCTGTAAGTGATGACAGTACCCTGAAATCAGCATGATGAGTGTTCTGATAGCGATGTGCGCTATTTCACACTCTCGTAACCTCAACCGAAGGATAGTTATCGTATGGTTACCATTCGTTTGGCACGTGGTGGCGCCAAAAAGCGTCCCTTTTATCACCTGACTGTTACCGACTCTCGCAACGCCCGTGACGGCCGTTTCATCGAGCGTATC
Source organism: Halomonas sp. GFAJ-1 (assembly GCA_002966495.1). NCBI lineage: Bacteria > Pseudomonadati > Pseudomonadota > Gammaproteobacteria > Oceanospirillales > Halomonadaceae > Halomonas > Halomonas sp. GFAJ-1. Next base: position 303,675 of record CP016490.1, on the reverse strand, counting down.
GGTTTCTTCAACCCGGTTGCCCGTGGTCAGGAAGAGCGTCTGCGCGTCGATTTAGACCGCGTTACTCACTGGCAGAGCCAAGGCGCCCAGCTATCTGGTCGTGTTGCTGAGCTGGTTAAAGAAGCGCGTAAGCAGGCCTAAGCCTGTTGTTACGTGTTCGGTGCTGTTGCCGTTGGAGCTGTCGTCGATGACGCGTTTAGAAACAAGCCATACTGACGACGCACATGTGGTGCTTGGTAAGCTGACCAGCCCTCACGGGATTAAAGGTTGGCTAAAGGTGTACTCCTATACCAGCCCCATGGACAGCATTTTGCAATACCCCGAATGGTGGGTGCGCCAGGGTGAAACCTTGACGAAGATGACCATTGTTCAGGGGCGTCGGCAGGGCAAAGGCTTAGTGGTTCAGCTTAAGGGCATTGATGACCGAACGGCGGCGGAAGCGCTGGCGCAAACGGATGTTCTAATGCCGAAAGAAGCGCTACCTACGCTTCCCGACGACGAATATTACTGGCATGAGCTTGAAGGCCTAACGGTTTTTACTCAGTCAGGCGAACGGTTAGGGCAGGTCAGCTACCTGTTTGAAACCGGCGCCAACGATGTCATGGTGGTGCGTGGTGATAACGACGCGATCGACAAGCGCGAGCGTCTGTTACCTTTTTTGCCCGATGATGTGATTGTTGAAATCAGCCCGGAAAATGGCCGTATGGTTGTTAACTGGGATCCCGAGTTCTGAAAATAGGTTTGAAAACTGCGTTGAATAAACCGACTTCGAATGAGCTTACGGCAACTGATTCATCAGCCCTTGCATCAAACAGTGAAAAAGAGGCAGAGCGAGTGCCTGCAATGTGGATCGGCGTGGTGTCGTTGTTTCCCGAAATGTTCGATGCTATTACCCAACAAGGCGTGGTAGGTCGAGCAGTAGAGAAGCAGCGTATTGCCCTGGAGTTTTGGAATCCACGCGATTATGCCACTGACCGCCACCGCAGCGTGGACGACCGCCCTTATGGCGGCGGCCCCGGAATGCTGATGAAGGTAGACACTCTGCGTGCTGCTATCTTCGATGCTCGCCAGCGAGCAGAACAGGCGACCGGTCAAACGCCAACCGTGATTTACCTTTCGCCCCAAGGGCGCAAGTTGGATCAGCAGGGCGTGCAGTTGCTCGCTTCAGCAGGCCCTTTAGTGGTCGTTGCGGGCCGCTACGAAGGCATTGACGAGCGCGTGGTGGAGAGTGACATCGATGAAGAGTGGTCAATTGGCGATTATGTGCTGAGCGGTGGTGAACTGCCTGCCATGGTGCTAATTGATGCAGCGGCAAGGCTGGTGCCCGGTGTGTTGGGCCACCAGGATTCCGCTATCGAAGACTCGTTTAATGACGGCTTGTTAGACTGCCCGCACTATACCCGTCCTGATGTCATCGACGGGCGCCAAGTGCCTGAGGTGCTGCTGAGTGGTAACCATGCAGCTATCAAGCGGTGGCGTGCAAAGCAGTCGTTGGGACGTACCTGGCAGCGTCGTCCTGATTTACTGGCAGGGCGCACTCTTAACGCCGAGCAGCAGGCGCTGCTAGACGAGTTTATCGAGGAACACGCTTTGCCCTCTACGTCGGAAAGCCGCACGTAGACCAAAGCGGCGGTGCAGGACGACAGCAGCCAGCGTGCGTACCTGCGTCACCCATAACGACTCCCGCGAAGCTCGCTTCGAGCGCCGGGATCACGGTTTGCCCCTTCCACAACTGCGTGGCAAGCCATTACGTTATTTAGGAGTATCAAGATGAGCAGCAAGAACAAGGTGATCCAGGCGATCGAATCCGAGCAAATGACCAAAGAGATTCCGGTATTTGCTCCGGGCGACACCATCGTCGTTCAGGTAAAAGTTAAGGAAGGCACCCGCGAGCGTCTGCAGGCGTTTGAAGGTGTGGTCATTGGTAAGCGTAACCGTGGCCTGAACTCCGCGTTCACCGTACGTAAAATTTCTCACGGTGTTGGCGTTGAGCGTACTTTCCAGACCTACAGCCCGCTGGTTGACTCTATTGAAGTCAAGCGTCGTGGTGACGTTCGTCAAGCTAAGCTGTACTACCTGCGCGAGCGCAGCGGCAAGTCGGCGCGTATCAAGGAAAAGCTGGCTTAATCGCCACTTTTTCACGGGCGCTTGGCGCCCGGATACAAGACCCCGTCTCCGCTCTGCGGGGCGGGGTTTTTGTTTGCTGAGCCACTCCCTAGAGACTGTTAGCCTATGAGCGTGATTGATGCTTTTCTAGATGCCCTTTGGCTTGAGCAAGGGGCAAGCGATCATACGCTAGCGGCCTATCGGCACGATTTGACTGCTTGGCAGCAACAACTTGAAAATGAACAGGAGACGCTGTTAACCCCTTCGCCACAACGCTTTGCAGAATGGCTTGAGCGTCGTCGCGAGCAGGGTTACCAGCTGCGCAGCAACGCACGGCTGCTCTCCTCACTGCGTAGTTTTTATCGCTGGGCGCGGTTGTATGGGCATATCGCTAGCGACCCACTGGCTGATGTCACGTTGCCGCCGGTACGGCCAAGCCTGCCCAACACTTTGGAAGAGGACGAGGTTGAGCGACTGCTGCTGGCGCCGGATATCACCACGCCGCTGGGTGTCCGCGACCGCACCATGCTTGAACTGCTGTACGCCTGTGGGCTGCGCGTGTCAGAGCTTGTAGGATTGACCGGCGATGCGGTCAATTTACGCCAAGGAGTTGTACGCGTGCGGGGTAAAGGCGATAAGGATCGCCTAGTGCCTATGGGCGAAGAGGCTGCTGAGTGGTTGGCCCGCTATATGGAAACGACAAGGCCTATGCTCATGCATGACCCCACGCGCCCAGCGCTATTTCCTGGTCGGGCGGACAAGGCCATGACCCGGCAAACGTTTTGGCACCGTATTAAAGCCCACGCCATCACCGCGGGGATTTCAAGGTCGCTGTCACCTCATACGCTGCGTCATGCGTTTGCGACACATTTGTTGAATCATGGGGCCAATTTGCGGGTCGTACAGCTGCTGCTAGGTCATAGTGACTTATCCACAACGCAAATTTACACGCACGTTGCCCAGGCGCGCCTGGAGCACCTGCATGCCGAACACCACCCACGAGGTTGAAGAGATAATGCGCCAACGTAAGACGCTCTTGTTAGGTAAAGCCGCTGCTTTAACACTGCTTGCTCCTTGGGTCGCGGTAGCGGGTAGTTTGTTGCCGGCGCTTGCCAGCGCTGATGTAACGGCCGAGCGGTTAGCCGAAAACCTAAGCGTTAACGGTCAGTCGATGCCGGTGAAGCAGGTCAATGCGACGCCAATGGACGGGATTTACCATGTGCGTCTTGAGAGTGGTGAGTCGTTCTACTCCAATGCGGATGGTAGCCACTTTTTGGTAGGGGACCTCTACCAAAATGGGGATAATGGTTTGGTCAATTTAACCGAGCAGTCGCGTAATCAGGAGCGCGCCGCCGCACTTGCTGCCGTGCCGGACAGCGAGCGAGTGATCTTTCAGGGCATGGGGTCGCCAAAAGCAACGGTCGTGGTGTTTACCGACCCCTCTTGCCCCTATTGTGTGCGGCTACATGAGACCATTCCAGAGCTTAATGAAGAAGGCATTGCCGTCCACTATATGGCGTTCCCCCGTGCAGGCATGGGTAGCGCGGCAGCAACATCGCTAGAGCAAGTGTGGTGCTCGGAAAATCCAAGTGAAGCGATGAATCAGGTAAAGCAGGGCCAGACGCCTTCAAGCTCGGCACGTTGCGATAATCCGGTGAGCGGCCAGTATGATCTAGGGGTAGCGCTAGGGGTGCAGGGCACGCCAGCGATTGTCTTGCCCGATGGGCAGCTGGTTCCTGGGTTTGTGCCCCCCGAACGGCTGGTTGCCATGTTAGGCTTGGAAGATGAATAACGTCACATAGAGTGACGAACGATAACGCTGAGACACTGATCGACATAGCGGCACTTGCGGGTGCCCATCACGAAAGGGGAAGTATTTTGAAACCGGTAAGAGTAGGCATTTGTGGGTTAGGTACAGTCGGCGGCGGTACGTTTAACGTATTAACGCGTAATGCGGACGATATTAGCCGCCGTGCGGGCCGCCCGATTGTCATTGAGCAGGTTGCCCACCGCAGCGTTCATCCCGACTGCGATATTACCGGCATTAATGCCACCTCGGACGTATTCGAGGTGGCCAACAACCCTAACGTGGACGTATTGGTAGAGTTGATTGGCGGCTACGACATCGCGCGTGAGCTGGTGCTAACGGCTATTGCCAACGGTAAGCACGTAGTCACTGCTAACAAAGCGCTGATCGCCGTTCATGGCAACGAAATTTTCCGCGCCGCCCATGAAAAAGGCGTGATTGTCGCGTTTGAAGCCGCTGTGGCGGGCGGTATTCCGGTCATCAAATCCCTGCGTGAAGGCCTCGGCGCTAACCGCATTGAGTGGGTGGCGGGCATTATCAACGGCACCGGTAACTACATTCTTACCCACATGCGCGATGAAGGCCGTGCCTTTGAAGACGTGCTGGCCGAAGCGCAGGCGCTGGGTTACGCCGAATCCGACCCCACCTTTGATGTGGAGGGTATCGATGCGGCGCACAAGCTAACGATTCTGGCCTCGATTGCCTACGGCGTACCGCTGCAGTTTGAAAAAGCCTTCACCGAAGGCATTTCGCGGATTACCGCCGAGGACGTTGAGCAGGCCGATAACCTGGGCTACGTGATTAAGCATTTGGGTATTTCCAAGCGCACCGATCAAGGGCTTGAGCTGCGGGTTCACCCGACGCTGATTCCTAAAGAGCGTCTGCTGGCCAATGTGCACGGTGTTAAAAATGCCATTGCGGTCATGGGCGATGCGGTTGGCCCAACGCTTTACTATGGCGCCGGCGCTGGCGCAGAGCCGACCGCGTCTGCCGTGGTCGCTGACCTGCTCGACGTTGCTCGTGATATCACCACGGACCATCACTATCGGGTGCCTTACCTGGCGTTTAGCGGCATTGATGAAGATGTTAGTCAGCTGCCCATTATGCCGATGGAAGATATCATCACGGCGTACTATCTACGTCTGCTGGCGGTAGATCGCCCCGGTGTGCTGGCGCGTGTGGCAACAATTCTTGCTGAGCAGGGCATCTCTATTGAAGCGCTGATCCAGAAAGAGGCCACCGAAGGTGAGCTGGTGCCGATTATCCTGCTGACCCACCGCACCAAAGAGAAGCAGATGAACGAAGCAATCCGCGAGATTGAATCCATGGCGGACATTGCTGGCCCGGTCACCCGCATTCGCGTTGAAAGCCTGGACGAAGGAGAGTAACCCCATGCGTTATATCAGCACGCGGGGCCAAGCGCCCGCGCTCTCCTTTGAAGAGGTGGTATTAACCGGCATGGCCAGCGACGGCGGCCTTTATGTGCCGGAAACGCTGCCCCAGTTCTCTAAAGAAGAGCTGGCCAGTATGGCCGGTCTCTCTTATGCAGAGATTGCGTTTCGGGTCATGAAGCCGTTTGTAAATGGCGAAATTGACGACGATACTTTCCGCCGCTTGGTGACCGAAGCTTACGCGACGTTCAACCACGACGCCGTGGTGCCGTTAAAGCAGTTGGATGCTAACCACTTTTTGCTAGAGCAGTTCCACGGCCCGACGCTGGCGTTCAAAGATGTTGCGCTGCAGCTACTTGGGCGTCTGCTGGATCACTTCCTGAAAAAGCGCAACGAGCGTGCGGTGATTATGGGTGCGACGTCCGGGGACACCGGATCAGCGGCCATTGAAGGGTGTCGCCACTGCGATAACCTGGATATTTTTATTCTTCACCCGCACAACCGCGTCTCGGAAGTGCAGCGCCGCCAGATGACCTCGGTGCTGGCGAACAACGTGTTTAACATCGCCATTGAAGGTAACTTCGATGACGCTCAGGCAATGGTGAAAGCAAGTTTTGCTAACCAAGACTTCCTGAATGGCACGCGTCTTGTCGCGGTAAATTCGATCAACTGGGCGCGCATTATGGCGCAGATCGTCTACTACGTGGCCGCTGGCGTTGCGTTGGGTGCTCCCCAGCGTGAAGTGAGCTTCTGCGTGCCATCGGCCAATTTCGGCAACGTCTTTGCTGGCTACATGGCGTTCAAGATGGGTCTGCCGGTGAAGCAGTTTATTATTGCTACCAACGCCAACGACATCTTACACCGCACCCTGGCGGCGAACGATTTCTCCAAGAAGGAGCTGGCCGCAACGTTGGCGCCTTCGATGGATATCGTGGTTTCGTCGAACTTTGAGCGGCTGCTGTTTGACGCCTACGACCGCGATGGCTTAGCGGTAGCAGCGCTGCTAGAGCGCTTCCAGCAAGAGCCTACCGCCCTTGCCGATGCGCCGCTGGCGAAGCTGCGCGAGAAATTCGCTAGCTACAGCGTCGATGACGACACGATTCTGGAAGTGATTCGCGAAGCCCACCACCGTACCGGGGAGATTCTTGACCCTCATACGGCCACTGGCTACCGCGCCGCCGAGCGCGCACGGGCTGATACCACGACGCCTGTGATTACGTTAGCCACCGCGCATCCGGCAAAATTTGCTGAAGCCGTGGTTAAAGCGGGCTTCCAGGGCGTGCCACTGCCCACGCATATGAATGACTTGCTGGAGCGTGAAGAGCGCTACACCGTGCTGCAAGCTGAGCTGGGTGCGGTTCAGCAGTTTGTCGCTGACAACCGGCGCTGAGGCCTCATGGCCGACGAGTCAACCCAAACCCAGAATGCGAGCCAACCACGCTTAGAGCCTCGTCCAGTGGACGAGGCTGTCTATGCGCGTGCCCAAGCGGAAGGCTTAAGCGAGCTACAAGCGCGTCTTCTTGCCTCTCGGCTGCCAGGCTACGCGGGCGAACTTGCCCCGCTGGTATCACCCAGCCTGCGCTATTTGGCTCATCCGGAAAAGCTGACCGACGGCCGCCGTGCCGCTGAGCGTATCGCTCAGGCGGTGGCCGAAGGGGAGACTATCGGCATTCTCACTGACTACGATGTGGACGGCATTACCTCCCATGTGGTGATTCGGCGCACCTTGGTGGAGCTGTTTGGCGTACCCGAATACAAATTACATAGCCTAATAGGCCACCGTATTCACGATGGCTATGGCATCAGCCTGCCACTGGTTGAGCGGACACTTAGCTTAACGCCTAGGCCCACGGTAGTGATTACCGCCGACTGCGGCAGCTCGGACGAGCCCCGTATTGCCCGCTTAAAAGCGGCGGGTATTGATGTGGTGGTCAGCGACCACCACGCGTTGCCGTTGGAGGGGCCACCGCCTTCCGCCTACGCCTGCGTTAACCCCACCCGCCTTGACTGCGACTACCCGGATAAAACCATCGCCGGGTGCATGGTGGCGTGGCTTCTAATGTCGCTTGCTCGCGGCGTATTAATTGAGTGGGGAGCACTGCCGGATGCGACGCCGAAGCTGTCGCCGTGGCTCTCTTACGTCGCGCTGGGCACCGTAGCGGACTGTGTTTCGCTGGGCGGCAGTCCTGCTAACCGCGCCGTGGTGAGCCACGGTTTAACGCTGATCAATCGCATGGATGCCGCCTGTTGGCGGGCCATGGCTACCCGGTTAGGTGCCGACAGCGTCCCCTTTAACGCTGAAACCCTAGCCTTCCAAATGGGACCGAGGATTAACGCTCGCTCGCGGCTGGATGACCCCTACGCGGCGCTGCACTTTATGTTGGCGGAGACGGACAGCGTGGCGAATCGTCAGCTAGACGTGCTCGACGAGGATAACCAGTCCCGCAAGGCGATTGAGGCGGATATGGCGGAAGAGGCGCGCACCTTGGCTGTGCCAGCTCTGGATGCTAACGAGCCTGCGGTGGTGGTGCTGCTGGAGGATGGACATCCTGGTGTGCAGGGCATCGTCGCTTCACGGCTAGTGCAGGCCTATGGCCGCCCCGCGCTGGTGCTTACCCGCGCGGCGGCGCCCAATATGTTGACCGGCTCTGGTCGTTCGATTGATGGCCTGCACTTGCGGGATGCTCTGCAACGCACCTTTGAGTTGGCTCCTGAGGCGCTGCCGCGTTTTGGTGGCCACAGTGGCGCGGCAGGCGTGGGTGTGCCGAGGGAGCAGCTAGCTGCTTTTAAGGCTGCGTTTTTACAGGCGGTGAGCGAGCAGTTAGGCGATACGCCGCTCTATCCACGGCTGTGGACCGACGGTGAGCTTTCTACAGACCAACTGTCACTGGTAACGCTTAACGAGGTCGAAGCCCTTGGGCCTTACGGGCGAGAGTTCGATCCGCCCCTGTTTGAAGGGCGCTTTATTGTTGAAGCGCTACGCCCGGTGGGGGCCGAAGGGTCGCACCTAATGCTTGAGCTTTCCATGGGTGCGGTAACCAGCAAAGCGATCTGGTTTCGAGCGCTAACGCCAGGTGAACTGCCTTCGTTTAGCGTGGGGGATACGCTGCACTGTGCCTATAAGCTCAACCGCAATCGTTGGCGGGGACGTGAAACATTGCAGTTGATGGTGGAGCACGCTAGCCCGATTTAGTGCTCTCCGCTATCCTCGCGCCCTTGGCCATTTAAACGGCCGCTCGAATATTCCCAAAAAGGACGCGTGAATGCGTATGGAAGACTTTCCTAAAGATCCTCATAAGCCCTATGAGGATATTATGGCGATGCTGCTCGGCACGTTTTTTGTTGCCCTTGGGGTGGCGTTTTACACTCAGGCGGTACTCATCACCGGCAGTACAGCAGGCTTGGCGCTTCTGTTGAACTATGTAACCGGATGGGGGTTTGGGGTCTGGTTTTTCGCGATTAATCTGCCGTTTTACTATCTGGCGGTGAAACGTATGGGGTGGAGCTTTACGCTGCGCACCTTTCTAGCGATTGGCTTGGTGTCGCTATTTTCCGAGCTAACCCAGGGCTGGGTACAGTTTGCCAGCGTGCCTTCACTCTACGCAGCTTTGATGGGTGGGGCGCTGATGGGGATTGGCATGCTAATGCTGTTTCGCCACCGCACCAGCCTGGGCGGGATTAATATTCTGGCGCTCTACCTGCAGGAAAAGCACGGCCTGCGGGCAGGCTACGTGCAGCTGGGTATTGATGGGATGATTCTGCTGGTGGCGCTGACCCAGCTACCGCTAGACCGAGTGGGCTACTCGGTGCTGGGTGCGCTTACGTTGAATTTAATTATTGCCCTGAATCATAAGCCCGGGCGCTATATTGGGGTTAGTTAAGCCAGAACCACCAAATAATGAGGCCAATCAGGCCGATCCCTATCAAGTTGATCAATAGGCTCATAAGCCCTCCTGTTGGGCGGGTGTCCAAAGCCTTAAGCGGTTGGCGTTACTGACCACTGTGATGGACGACAGTGACATCGCAATGCCAGCAATGATGGGCGACAACAGCATGCCGGTGAAGGGGTAAAGCACGCCTGCGGCTATTGGGATGCACAGCACGTTATAGCCAAAGGCGCCGACTAAGTTTTGCTTGATATTGGTAAGCGTCGACCGGCTTAACTCAATGGCGGTGGCCACACCGTGAAGCGAGCCGCGCATCAGGGTAATTCCCGCACTCTCCATGGCGATATCGGTACCCTGGCCGATGGCAAAGCCCACGTTCGCACGGGCTAGCGCTGGGGCGTCGTTAATGCCGTCGCCTACCATGCCCACAACTTCCCCAGCCTGCTGGCGACGCTCAATTTCTGCGTGCTTGTCATCCGGCGTCATGCCTGCTTTGAACTCGCTGATGCCCACTTCCCGGGCCACGGCGGCGGCGGTGTGTTCATTATCGCCGGTGAGCATCACGACGGTTAAACCATCATCCTGCAAGCGTTTTACCGCCGCTGCCGCGTCTTCACGTAGTGGGTCGCTTACCCCAAACAGCGCGGCAAGCTCGCCGTTCACCGCAAGGTACACCAGCGAGCGGGCTTTGGCTTCCAACTGGCGAACGCTCTGTTCAGCGGGTGAGAGACTCACACCCGCCGCTTCTAACAAGCGGGCATTCCCCAGAAGCAGGGTATCGCCTGCTTGGCTGGCTCCCTTTACACCGCCCCCGGTGACGCTCTCAAAGGCTGTGAGTACATCGGCATGGGCGTGCTGCTCTTCGGCGTAGGCCGTTAGGGCATTGGCTAGGGGATGTTCCGAGCGGCTTTCCAATGCCATTACCCAGGCCAGCACTTGAGCAGCGTCGTTGTGAAGCATCGTGGCATCAGTAACGCGGGGTTTGCCCTCAGTGAGCGTACCGGTTTTATCGACCACGAGAGTGGTTAGGCGACTGGCGGTCTGCAGCGCTTCGCCGGTGCGCACCAATACGCCGTTTTCAGCCGCTTTGCCCACGCCAATCATGGTAGAGATGGGGGTTGCCAGCCCCAGGGCGCAGGGGCAGGCAATAATGAGTACGGTGGTGGCAGTGACCAACATATGAATGACGACCGGTGCGGGGCCAAGGTTGTACCAGGCTAGCGCCGTTAGCACCGCAATGATCATGACGCTTGGAACAAAAATGCCCGATATCTTATCGGCTAGCTCGCCAATAGGGGGGCGGGAGTTTTGCGCGCTGGCCACTTGTTCGGTGATTCGCCCCAAACGGGTATCGCTGCCCACCCGGGTGGCACGAAAGACCAAGCTGCCGTTGCCGTTAACCGTCCCTGCGCTAATCTCGTCACCATTAGATTTATGCACGGGCAGCGGCTCACCGGTGAGCATGGACTCGTCGATATAGCTTTGGCCCTCAAGCACGATGCCATCCACTGGCAGCCGCTCACCGGGGCGTACGCGAACATGATCATCCAGAACCACCTCTTCAATAGGCACTTCCTGCTCTTTGCCATTGCGAATCACTCGGGCGGTTTTTTCCTGCAGGTCGAGCAAGCGTTTTAAGGCACTGCTGGTGCGTCCGCGGGCGCGAAGCTCGAGGGCATTACCTAACAGAATAAGCCCGATAATCATGGCTGACGCTTCAAAATAGATGCCGTGGGCTACCTCCGGCAGCCAAGGTGCAAACAGCACCACCGCCATAGAATAGAGCCAAGCGGTGCCAGTGCCCATGGCTACGAGCGTGTCCATATTGGCTTGGTGGTGCTTAAACTGTTTCCAGGCGTTGGTAAAAAAGTGCCGCCCTGGAAAGGCCAGAATGGCTAGGGTGAGTAAACCCACCACTAACCAATAAATACGCCCAACACCCATGGGGTGGGGGTGGTAGACAAACATGCTTAGCATCAGCGGTATGGCAAGGGCAAGCGACAGCGCGCTGCCCCGTAGGCGTTGACGGTAGGTAATGGCTTCTTGAGCTTCGCGGGTGCGCTCGGCCTCGCGCATATCCACAATGGGTTCGGCGCTATAGCCTGCTGCCGCTACGGCCTCAATCAGTGTATCGCGTTCAGCACTTCCCGAGACCTGGGCGGTGTGGGTGCCAAAACTCACCGAGGCTGCAGTGACGCCAGGGGTGTTAATAAGCGCCTTCTCAACGCTTTTTACGCAGCCAGCACAGGTCATGCCGCTAATCAGCAGGCGCTGTTGTGGGGTATTGGCGGCAGGGCCTTCAACCGCCTTGCCAGGGCTCGGTGCCTGCCCACTAGGTGCCGCAGTTTCAACGGGGAGTTCGCCGTGCGGGTAACCTGCTTCACTCAGCACGCTATCCAGGGTGTCGCCATCCAGCAGGCTGGTAACCTCTAAACGTTTTTCTTCGGGAAACCCTGTCACGTCGGCACTTGCGTCCTGGGCTTGAATAGCCTCACGCATACGCTTAACACAGCCCTGGCAGTTCATGCCCGGCACGGTGCGGGTTAGCGTTTGTGGCTGCACGGTTTTGCGCTGCATGGTGCCTCCTCAGGAAAGCTTTCAATTAATCGGCATAGGCTGTGGCCGTCTGGCGTGCCATCGGGCATCTCCTGCCAGCTTTCCAGCGCCTGTTCCATACGCTGGGCAAGTGCCTCTAGTTCGGTAATGCGCGCGCGAATTTGCGGCAAACGGTTCGCGAGCAGATCGCGTACCAGCGGGCAGGGGGAGTCGCCTTGGTCAGCGTGGGCCAAAATGTCGCGGATTTCCGCTACGCTAAAACCGAGCTTGCGCGCCCGCTGAATAAATTGCAGGCGCTCAGCATCGGTGCCGGAATAGAGCTGGTAGCCATTGTCAGGGTGGCGCGTTGGCGCCAAGAGGCCTTCACGAGTGTAGTGACGCACTGTTTCAGCGGTAACGCCACCGCGCTTGGCTAGCTCGCCAACTTTTATTGTGGCTGTTTGCATAACTTCCCCCGCTTCCATAAATTAAGCTGATTCAGTTTAAAACCTATGGGTAACCCATAGGTCAAGCGACGTTCGAACACTCAGCCAATAGGACTAAAACACTGATTTAAAACAGTCGTGCGACTAATGTATAAGTAAAAAACAAAATAAAACGCTCGTTTGCCCTTGAACCAAACCCTGCATTGGGCGAAAACTAACACGTAAGAACAACGAGGGTGGATGGCACTATCCACTGGATCATTGGGAAGAGAGGCCCACTATGTATAATAACTTTAAAAAGCTCACTCTGACGGCTGCAATCGCAGCGGTAGCATTTGCCAGCCAAGCGAACGCAGGCGGGTACCAAATCAACGAACAGAGCGTCAGTGGTCAGGGGTATGGGCACGCAGGCCGTAGCTCCAACGTTAACGATGCCACCATCGTATTTGGCAATCCAGCGGGCATGTCATTTCTCGATCGTGCCCAAATCACTGCGGGTGGAACCTATCTAAATGTCAACTCTGATATAGACAACCCTACCTCTAGCCGCTTTCTGGAAACGCCAGGGGGCTCGCTGCCATTAGGTTCGGCGGGAGGGAGTAATGACGGCGATATGGTGCCGGGAACGTTAATTCCCTTTGCATTTTATGCACAACCCGTTAACGAACAGCTGGCGTTTGGTTTTGGGGTTTATGCTCCTTTTGGCTCGAAAACCGACTATGAAGATGGTTTTATGGGACGTAACCAAGGTAACTACACTGAAGTTAGAGTTATCTCGGCCCAGCCAACGGTGTCTTATCGCTTCAATGAGCAGTGGGGCGTAGGCGTTGGTTTAACCTATAACCGTGTGGATGGAGAGTTGCACCGCCAAGTACCCGTGGCTGTTGGACAAGCGCCTGATGGCTCTCCAATTATCACTGAAGTAGATTCGCGGGTTGAGGGTGACGATGAAGCCTGGGGTTATAATCTCGGGGTGATTTATCAGCCGGTGCCAGAAACGACCTTTGGTTTAACTTATCGCTCAAAGGTTGATTACACACTTGAGGGTGACTTCACGGCAAGTTCTCCTGTGCTGGATCAGTTAGGCCTAGGCACTATTACGGATGATGCCTCTTTAGACTTAACTACACCTGAAACGGTTAACTTCTCTCTTACCCAGCAGATGAGTGATGACCTCAAACTCATGTTTGGTGCTTCCTGGGCACGCTGGAGTCGCTTTGACAAGATTCTCGTGAGTGGCGTAGAGCGTGATGTAATTACTAACGAGCAGCAGAACTACTCAAATGCTTGGGCTTTTTCAACCGGTGGTGAGTATCAGCTAACGCCTGCACTAGCTCTTCGTGCGGGTGTTACGCTGGATTTCACGCCAACCCAGGATGCCACCCGTAGTGTGCGCATTCCTTCAGATGACCGTCGTATCTTTTCCATTGGCGCAGGCTGGAGCCCAACACCTGATCTTACGTTAGACTTTGCCTACTCTTACTTGACAGAGCGCGGCACCCAAGTTGAGCAAACTAAAACCGATAGTTTTACGGTAGCTGGTCAACAAACACCGCCTATTACCTCTAACTATTCCGGTGACTACAAAAACGAAGCCCATGGTTTCGGTGCTCAGCTTACCTACCGCTTCTAACGGATAGCGCGTTAACACTTATTGATCGACTATCGTTAGTCACTGACCCGGCCTCGGCCGGGTTTTTGCTTTCAGCCGGGAATTTGTACAGAGTGACCATCCACGCGGGGTGGGTGCGGTAAGCGCTAGGTTTCGTTACAATGCGCCTTAGAATTTCGCCGCTGGGCTGGCGGGTGCTAACGTTTAACGTAATAGCGCGCAGTCGGCCCAGCGGCGCCTGTCTCTTTTGAACCGTGCACTACTGACCAAGGCAAGGGCGTCCATGTTGGAAACTAACCCGATTCATAACCAGATCAAGGACCTGTCTGAGCGGACAGACGTTCTTAGGGGGTATCTTTGACTATGCCGAGCGTAAAGATCGGCTAGAAGAAGTTTCCCGCGAGCTTGAAGACCCCAACGTTTGGAACGACCCGGACTACGCCCAGAAGCTGGGCAAAGAGCGTGCTTCCCTTGAAGCCATTGTGGCGACTATTGACGAACTCGATCAGGGCTTGGCTGATAGCCGCGACCTGCTAGAACTGGCCGAAATGGAAGAGGACGAAGGCACCGTTGAGGAAGTTCGTAGCGAACTTGATGGCCTGCAAGGCGCGCTAGAAAAGCTTGAGTTTCGCCGCATGTTTTCCGGTGAAATGGACGAGAACAACGCCTATCTGGATGTTCAGTCAGGCTCTGGCGGTACCGAAGCGCAAGACTGGGCGAACATCTTGCTGCGCATGTACCTGCGTTGGGCAGAGAGCCACGGCTTTAAAGCAGAGATTATTGAAATTTCCGCAGGTGAAGTGGCAGGTATTAAATCTGCGTCGATCCACATTCAGGGTGATTACGCCTTTGGCTGGCTGCGTACTGAAACCGGCGTTCACCGTTTAGTGCGTAAAAGCCCGTTTGACTCCGGTGGCCGTCGCCATACCTCCTTTGCGTCGGTGTTTTTGTCACCAGAAATCGACGACAGCTTTGAAGTTGAAATTAATCCTTCCGACCTGCGCGTGGACACCTATCGCTCTAGTGGTGCCGGTGGCCAGCACGTTAACACCACCGACTCTGCAGTGCGGATCACCCACGAGCCCACGGGTATTGTGGTGGCGTGCCAGAATCAGCGCAGCCAGCACGCCAACCGCGACTTCGCCATGAAGCAGTTAAAAGCGAAGCTGTGGGAGCACGAAATGCAGAAGCGCAATGTGGCCAAGCAGGAAGCAGAAGACTCCAAAGCTGATATCGGCTGGGGTAGCCAAATTCGCTCTTATGTATTGGACGATCAGCGTATCAAAGACCTGCGCACCGGCGTTCAGTCCAGCAACTGCGACAAAGTGCTCGATGGTGATTTAGACCAGTTTATCGTCGCTAGCCTGAAGCAGGGTTTGTAATTTTTTAGCGTTTGAACATGAATAGGGTGCCCGATGGCTAACCAAGACGCGTCTTCTCTCGATAACGAAAACCACCTGATCGCCGAGCGCCGAGCCAAACTCGCGGCCCACCGTGAGCGCACGGCCGAGCAGGGTAAGAGCGCTTTCCCGAATGATTTCCGCCGCGACAGCTTAACCGTTGAGCTGCAAAACCTGCTGGGCGACAAGGATAAGGCAGAGCTGGAAACGCTTGACCACCACGCCTCGGTGGCGGGTCGTGTTATGCGTAAACGCGGCCCCTTTATCGTGATTCAGGATGTGGCTGGTCAGATTCAGCTCTACGTGGATAAAAAGGGCCTGCCGGAAGACGTGCTTGAGGATATCAAAGGCTGGGATATCGGCGATATCGTCGCTGCCCGTGGCCCGGTGCATAAATCGGGTAAGGGCGATCTCTACGTGATGATGAAAGAGACGCAGCTGCTTACAAAGAGCCTGCGCCCGCTGCCCGATAAGTTCCACGGCCTGACCGACCAAGAGGCGCGCTACCGCCAGCGCTATGTGGATCTGATTATGAATCCGCAGTCGCGTAAAGTGTTTGAGACGCGGGCGGCGGTCATCAGCTCCATGCGACGCTTCTTTGAAGCCCGTGGCTTTATGGAAGTGGAAACGCCAATGCTCCAGCCGATTCCTGGCGGCGCGGCGGCGCGGCCGTTTATCACTCACCACAACGCGCTAGATATTGATATGTATCTGCGTATTGCCCCGGAGCTTTATCTTAAGCGGCTAGTCGTGGGCGGCTTCGAGAAAGTGTTCGAGATCAACCGTAATTTCCGTAACGAAGGGCTCTCCACACGGCATAATCCTGAGTTCACCATGGTCGAGTTTTATTGGGCCTACGCGGACTACCGTGACTTGCTCGACATGACCGAAGCCATGCTGCGCACCGCCGCCGAAGAAGTGCTGGGTACCACGACGCTGAGCTATCAAGGCGCCAGCTACGACTTTGGCCAGCCTTTCCATCGCCTGACGTTGCGCCAAGCGATTCTTGATCATGGCGACGGTATCACCAATGCGGATCTCGATACGTTGGAAGCCGCGCGGACAGTGGCTGAAAAGCTGGGTATCAAGGTGAAAGAGAGCTGGGGCCTAGGCAAAATCCAGACCGAAATCTTCGAAGAGGTGGCCGAGCACAAGTTGGACCAGCCGACGTTTATCACTGAATATCCAGCAGAAGTCAGCCCGCTGGCGCGGCGCAACGATGCCAATCCGTTCGTTACCGACCGTTTTGAGTTTTTCGTGGGTGGTCGAGAGATCGCTAACGGCTTCTCGGAGCTTAACGACGCCGAAGACCAGGCGGAGCGTTTCCGCGAGCAAGCAGCGGAAAAAGACGCTGGCGACCTGGAGGCGATGTACTACGATGCGGACTACGTGCGCGCGCTTGAGTACGGCATGCCTCCGACAGCAGGTGAAGGCATTGGTATTGACCGTTTGGTGATGCTGTTTACCGACAGCCCATCCATTCGTGATGTACTGCTGTTCCCGGCAATGCGCCCCGAAGTAGATTAAATCCAGCTAACTGTCCGGTGACGGACGAAAAGTTGGTAAGGACGCGTTTTAGCGCCCATAATGGTCAACGTTTCGACGGCGAGGAGAATCCCATGAAACTGCTAAATCGCTCTGCCCTGAGCGTCAGGCCGACCCAGACCTTCGTGGACTGGATCAATGCGCTCGAACCCACCATGGGAGACGACGACCTGACCCTGGACGACGTCGAACGTGAAAGCACGGTGTATCTTATTCCTGAAATGGATACCCCTGAAGCGCTGGAGACCTTTGTTCGCGAACGCCACGTAGAAATCCTGGAGACCGAGCTGCGCGCTTGGGAAGAGGATGAGCGTCAGTGGCCAGAGAAACTCGATTGGTCGCTGTTTCAGGACTTCTTGCGCGTTGAGCACAGTTATTTGGCGATTGACCTGGACGACGAAACCGCCCTGGAGATCTCCGAGGTTGAAGATGCGCTGCTACTCGACAACGAACAAGATTAGCGTGCTATTATTTTTAGCGTAAGCGCATCGTAAAACCGGCTTCGGCCGGTTTTACTGTTTTAAGGGGGCTGTTTAGGAACTGACAACCATGCGACTGTTTGAATCCCGCCCAGGTGACGACGGCCTGCCAGGGCCAGAGCGCGCGTTGGCGGTATTAGCGCTGGTCACCGGCACGCTGATGGCGGTGGTGGATACCACCATGATCAACTTAGCGCTGCCGACCATTGCCGCTGACCTTAACGTGCCTGCTTCCAGAGCTGTATGGATCACCAATTTATTCCAGGTCGTGTGTGCGGCATTCCTGCTAGTGTTTGCCGGTATCAGTGAGCTGATTACCCGCAGGCGGCTCTACCTGTTTGGCTTAGCGACCTTTGTGGTGGCCGCTCTGGGGGCGGCGCTATCGCGTAACTTAGAAACGTTGCTGGTGTTTCGCGCCCTGCAAGGGTTAGGGGCCGCGGCCACGCTCTCGATTGGGCCTTCGCTGTATCGAGCGATCTTTCCATCGCGTCTGCTGGGCAGTGCGCTTGGCCTGAGTGCTTTAGTCGTTGCCGGTGGCTACGCGGCGGGCCCTACCCTCAGTGGTGTGATTCTCTCCTTTGCCGACTGGCCGTGGCTGTTTGCCCTAAATGTGCCGCTGGGGGTCTGCTCGCTGTGGCTTGCCAGCCGGGCGTTGCCACGGGACAAGCCGCGCCAGGGCAGTTTTGACATCCAGGGCGCGTGTTTCTCCATACTGATGCTGGCCAGCTTTTTTATTGCCATGGACGCCGTTGGTCATGCCGCGCCGCTGTGGCAAAGCGGCGGCTGGGCACTGCTGGCCGTCACGGCCTGTGCGCTGTTTATCCGTCGCCAGCGCCGTGCCCCTTTCCCTTTGTTGCCACTGAGCGTATTCGCGGAGAAGCGCTTTACACTCGCGGTCTCGGCGTCGGGTTTGGCGTTTATTGGCCAGGGATTAACTTTTGTGGCGCTGTCGTTCCTGTATCAGGAGCAGATGGGCTTCTCGCCGCTGGAAACTGCATGGCTATTCACCCCCTGGCCGCTGGCCATTATGGTGGTAGGACCGCTGGCAGGGCGCTTGGCCGACCGGATTAATCCCAGTCTGCTCTCTAGCACTGGGCTCGTACTGCTGATTATTGGGTTGGTGGCGCTGGCGCTGGTGGATGAGACTAGCGGCGTGGCTGATAGCCTGTGGCGCACGGCGCTCTGTGGCATTGGCTTTGGGCTATTCCAGCCGCCGAACAATCGAGAGATGATGGGTAGCCTGCCGCCTGCGCGCAGTGCCAACGTCTCCGGCGTGATGAGTACTACCCGTACCGTTGGGCAGTCGTTTGGGGTGGCGCTAGTGGGGGCTGCACTGGCCCTTGGCCTGCCTGTGCAGGTTACGCTTTGGTTGGGAGCGGGCACCACGCTGCTAGCACTGGTGGCAAGCCTTTCACGGGTAAGCCTCGCTCAGCGTGCCCTTGTTGAGCGTCGGGCATCGTCTGTTGGTAAGTAAGGGCGTACAATAGGGCGGTTGCTGATTGAAGGAGAGCCCCCATGGCGATGCAGACACAAATAGAGCAGAAGTTAGCGGCGTTAACCCCAGACGTGCTGCACGTAGAGAATGAAAGCCATATGCATAACGTGCCAGCGAACGCCGAAACTCACTTTAAAGTGACCCTGGTGAGCGATAGCTTCGATGGCATGATGCCGGTGAAGCGCCATCAGCAAATTTACGCCCTGTTGGCTGATGAGCTAACTGGCCCGGTGCACGCGTTGGCGCTGCATCTGTACACGCCCAAAGAGTGGCAGGCACGGGGCGGCGAGCGCCCGGATTCTCCCAACTGCCGCGGCGGCGGCCAGTGACCCCTGAGGTTATTCGCAGGCAGTATCTTGACGCCATGGGCATCACTGCCTGGGCGTCACGTTATGAACTGCCTAACGCGCTGCCTACCCAAGCCTGCGAGTGGGAAGACGCCCCTGCGTCTCAGCCCCCTCGCGAGCGCTTGCATGCCTTGCTGGATGACGCCCCCGCAACCCCGCGCCCGCGCAGCCAAACACCGTCTGCTGCAACCCCTTCCTCGGTGCCCTCAGGGGCTGCATCGCCGTCGGCCGTGCGCGCACTGCTAGGCCAGGAGGCGCCTGCCGTTGCCCCAGAAGTGGAAGCACCCGCCGAGCCTGCGGCAAGCATTACGCCGATTCAGCAGGCACAGCCGCTTGAATTCAGCCTCTCCTGTGTGTGTCTCGGTGGACGCTGGCTGGCGATTTGTGAGGGTGAGCTTGGGCCCAGCGAGCAGCAGTTGTTGGCCAACATGCTGCGGGCAGCAGGCGTGCTAAACGGCGCGCTGCCAGCGGTCATCTATTTTAAATGGCCGCCAATGGCCACCGTGTTTACGCCGGAAGAGCCGCTAGAAGAAGCCCGGGATGGTGTGGCTGCTTTTATAGCCGGTGCCGCCAGTCGGCAAGGCTGGCAGCTAGAGCACGTGCTGTGGTGGGGAGCTGATTCAGTAGCCGATGACGCACCCTTGGTGCAGGTCATGGCGGTTAATCAGGATAAGAGTCATACCTTGGGGCTGCCGGTATGGCAGGGGCCCGCTTTAGCGACGCTTACCCAGAGTGGCAATGCTAAGCGTGCGCTATGGCCTAAGCTAGTCGCGCTAGCTGATCAGTGGCGAAGCTCAGCGCCGTGATTAGTCCGCTGACCCCCTCACATGCTGCTTTGCTCCACGCCCTTGAAGCCGAGGCCTATAGCGGTGCAAGCCCGCAGCAGCTTAGCGATGCGCTCAGCGATACGACATCACAAGTAGTAGGGTTTTGGCAGCAAAATGGACTCATGGGCTACGCCATGGTGGCACGCCTACCCTTTGATGCTGAACTGCAGGCCATTGCTGTATTGCCTGCATGCCAAGGGCAGGGGATTGGAAGGCAACTGCTTGGGGAGGTGATCGCGTGTGCTGAGCAGTGGCAAAGCGAACGGCTATTGCTTGAGGTGCGGGCAAGTAACCAGCCTGCCATCCGACTGTATCAGCAGCATGGTTTTAGCGAAGATGGCCGCCGCCGACATTACTACCCGGCAGTGCAAGGGGCTACCGGGCGAGAAGATGCACTCTTAATGTCGCGGCCCTGCTAAAGCGCGTTGCTATCAGGCATTGTCGTCCATGCCATCAAATTTGCTAAGCACGCCCTGTAAGCGGCGCTCCCACTCTTCACGCTCCTGTTTTAACTGAGCGTTTTCGCTACGCAGCTCTTCGTTTTCCAGTTTCATCATTTCCAGCGCTTCGACGGTGTCGGTGACTTTCTGCTCTAGCTGGTTAAACAATTCAAGGCTCATGCCTACCTCCAGTAAATAGCGGCGGGGGGTGTCCGCCGTTAAGGGAATAAAATAGCCAATCAATCGGGCGAGCGTAACGCCGTGGCAGGGCGGCGGCAAGCGCTTTACGCTGGCTGGCGATAATAGAGCCTTGCAGTACTCTCGCCAGCGCGGGTTTCACGGTGTAGCTGCCAGTTAGCAGGCACCTCTGGCGTCAGTGTCTGCTCGGTTTCCAGATAGATGGTGGCTTCCTGTGCTAGCCAACCCCCCGCTTCCAGTGCTGCGCAGCAGGGGGCAGCAAGCCCCTGATGAAACGGCGGGTCTAAAAAGACAACGTCCGCAGGCTGGCCCAGTGAGCCAAGAAACGTCAGCGCATCGGCGGTGACGACCTCGCCTTGAGGCGCCCCAAGGGATGCTAGGTTGTCGCGGATTAACGTGGCCACCTGCGCATCGCGCTCGACAAAGATAACCTGGGAAGCTCCCCGGGAGAGCGCCTCAATTCCCAGCGCGCCCGTGCCCGCAAATAAGTCCAGCACCTGTGTGCCATAGAGCTGTTGGCCGAGCCAATTAAACAGCGTTTCGCGCACGCGGTCTGGCGTGGGCCTTAAGCCAGGATGGTCGAGCACGGGAAGCTGGCGGCGGCGAAAATCACCGCCGATAATACGCAGCTTGCCCATGGGCTTTGCGTCAGCGCGTCGGGAAGTAGATGAGTGTGGGGGGCGTTGTCGTTTCATAATGCGGATTGTAGCGGGCTGCTTATCCAAAGTCTTGGTTGGCGGTGGTAGGATGGTCACAATGTTCACTTTTAAGTCGGATGACACCCATGTTTGGTTTTTTCAAGCGTAAGAAAAAGCACGACTCCCAGCAGGAGCAGCAAGAAAATCAACAGCCCTTAGAGCAGCATGATCAGCAAGCGCCGATGGATGCCCCCGCTGAGCCAGATGCTCTAAGTGATGAGCAGCCAACTACTGCAGAAAAACCAGCCCCTACAGAAGCGAGGGTTGAGCCGGTAGCGCCTATCCCGGACGCTGAGCCAGAGCCAGAGCCAGAGCCAGAGCCAGAGCCAGAGCCAGAGCCAGAGCCAGAATCTACACCCGCGCCTAAGCCGGCCTTGCAAGAAAAGCCGGTGGCCGAACAAGGTGACAAAAAGGGTTGGTTTGCCCGCATTAAGTCAGGCCTGGGTAAAACACGTGCCAATCTTACCGACGGCATCGCTGATCTGTTTTTAGGTAAAAAGCAGATAGACGACGAGCTGCTTGAAGACCTAGAGACACAACTGCTCATGGCCGATGTGGGGATTGAGGCCACCAGCGATATTATCGAGCGGCTTGAGGCTCGGGTATCACGCAAAGAGTTAAACAACCCTGAAGCGCTGTATCGCGGTTTGCAGGAGGAGCTGGCGGCTATGCTGTCGCCGGTGGCCACACCCCTTAGCTTTGAAAAAGAGAGTGATGGTCCCTTTGTCATCTTAGTGGTAGGGGTCAATGGGGTGGGTAAAACCACGACCATCGGCAAGCTGACCCAGCGTTTCCAGCGTGAAGGTAAAAGCGTCATGCTGGCCGCGGGCGATACCTTCCGCGCAGCAGCAGTAGAGCAGCTTAAGGTATGGGGCGAACGTAACAGCGTGCCGGTGATTGCCCAGCACACCGGGGCCGATAGCGCTTCGGTGATTTACGATGCAGTGGCGGCGGCAAAAGCGCGCGGTGTGGACGTACTGATTGCCGACACCGCTGGGCGGCTGCACAACAAAAGCCACCTGATGGAAGAACTGAAAAAAGTCCACCGTGTCATGCAGAAGCTAGATACAACAGCCCCTCACGAGGTGATGCTAGTGCTGGATGCGGGTACCGGGCAAAACGCCATTTCCCAGGCCAGCACCTTCAACGAAGCCGTGCCCATCAGCGGTATTACGCTTACCAAGCTGGATGGTACTGCCAAGGGGGGGATTATCTTTGCTTTGGCTAAACAGCTGGAAACGCCGATTCGCTTTATCGGTGTTGGTGAAGGGATAGATGATCTGCGCCCCTTTGATGCCAATGACTTCGTCACAGCGCTGTTTGACCAGCAAGGGGACGATAGTCGCGGATGATCGCTTTTGAACATGTGGGAAAGCGCTATGGAGGGCGCTTTGACGCGCTGGCGCACCTCAACTTTCGCGTTGCGAGAGGAGAAATGGTGTTTCTTACCGGCCACTCCGGTGCAGGTAAAAGCTCGCTGCTACGGCTGATTATGCGCCTTGAAAAGCCCAGCCGTGGTCGTGTGGTAGTGGCTGGGCACGATATCGCCCAGTTACACCCTAGCCAGGTGCCGTTTTATCGTCGACAAATTGGCGTGGTCTTTCAGGATCACCAGCTACTATTCGATCGTAGCGTTTACCACAATGTTTCGCTGCCCCTGGAAATTCAGGGGGTAGAACCCCGTGAAGCGGCGCGGCGGGTACGCGCCGCGCTCGATAAAGTAGGACTTTTACACCGTGAAAAAGCGCTGCCGGTAGAGCTTTCCGGTGGCGAGCAGCAGCGGGTGGGTATTGCCCGTGCAGTGGTCAATAAGCCTGCTTTACTGCTTGCTGACGAACCCACCGGTAACCTGGATCCACAGCTCTCTGCTGACATTATGGCGCTGTTTGAGGATTTCAATCGAATCGGCACGACGGTGATGATCGCCAGCCACGACTTGGCGCTGATCGCCCGGCTGCGTCACCGCATTTTGCGCCTGCGCGATGGGCGATTAATTGCTGACGAGGGGGCCGTATGAAGCGTGCCGTGACACCCCGCACGAAAGGCGCGGCGCCCAAAGGTCAACGTCAAGCGGCGAAGCGGCCCAGTGAGCCGCCTGCTGAGCGGCGCGGCGCGCGTTCACAGCAAACGCGCTTTACCAGTCGGCTTCGTGCATGGGGGCGCCACCACCGGGCCATGGCCTTCGATAGCCTCTACCGGCTGGTGCGCCACCCGGTGGGTAATCTGCTAACGATGCTGGCCATTGCCATTGCCCTGGTGCTGCCCGCCGCCCTGTGGCTCACGCTTGATAGCGCTAAGCTGTTGGATGCGGAGCTAGAAGAGAGCGCCACGTTAACCGTGTACCTGGAAACTGCTGTAGATGCTGCGCAGGCGGCGCGTATTGAGGAGGCGGTTGGCGCAGAAGACGATGTTATGCAAACCCGCTTGATCAGTGCAGAAGAGGGTATGGCGGAGTTTCAACAGTCGCTAGGGTTAGATGACGCCTTGGCCGGGCTTGAAGATAACCCGCTGCCCGCCAGCATTGTGATTTACCCGCAAAGCGTTGACCCCATTGCCATGGATCAATTGGCCCAGCGGCTTGAAACGTTTACTGGGGTGGACGAAGTGCGCCTTGATTTAGCCTGGGTGGAGCGCCTGCGCCACTTGGCTAACCTTGGCCGCCGTGTTGCGCTTGCGCTCGGGGCATTGTTCGGGCTAGGGGTGTTGTTGGTGGTCGGCAATACAATACGGCTCGCTGTTGAGAGCCGTCGGCGGGAAATCGAAGTGGTTATGCTGATTGGCGCCACCCATGCGTTTGTCCGGCGGCCTTTTTTGTACAGTGGCGCCTGGTATGGCTTTGGCGGCGGTTTGTTAGCGTTAGGATTGCTAGGGCTTGGTAACCACTGGCTAGCGATGCCTGTAGCAGCATTGGCGGCAAGCTATGGCGCTAGTTTTGTCTTGCCGCAATTAGACGTGGCGGGGTCTACAATTCTGCTATCTTGCAGTACACTATTGGGCTGGTTAGGCGCATGGCTGGCCGTTACGCGACACCTTTCCAGTATTCGTCCGCGCTAATTACTTTTTAATGGCTAACAGCGCTTTTACTGATAGCTATGATAGTTATTGTTATGTGGGCATAAACGGGAATTACCACCCCTGTTTTATAAGGGTGCGGTGCACAGCGTAAACACGTACGGCATCGCTCGCCTGAACCTTATGCTTAGGCTAAAGTCTTAGTAGATAATACACAACGTATCGGCCCACCACGCCAGTACGTTTCCACGATTGGTTACAAGGGAGACCACCTGCACATGAGCACTAGTCTTATACCGGTGGGACAGCTTTCTCCAGGCCATGACCTGGGCGGCTATATTCAAGCGGTAAACGGTATTCCTGTTCTCAGTGTTGAGGAGGAGCGTGAGCTCGCATTCCGCCTCCACGATGAAGGGGATCTCGAAGCTGCACGCCGTCTGGTGCTTTCGCACTTGCGTTTTGTTGTGCACATTGCCCGCAGTTACTCAGGCTACGGCTTACCCCAGGCGGATCTGATCCAAGAGGGTAACGTCGGCTTGATGAAGGCCGTCAAGCGCTTTGATCCTAATCAGGGTGTGCGTTTGGTGTCTTTTGCCGTGCACTGGATCAAAGCAGAAATTCACGAGTTTGTACTGCGCAACTGGCGAATTGTAAAAATCGCCACCACCAAAGCGCAGCGTAAGCTGTTCTTCAACCTGCGCAGCGCTAAAAAGCGTTTATCCTGGTTGAATAACGACGAAGTCAGCGCAATTGCTAAAGACCTCGATGTTAAGCCGGAGATTGTTCGTGACATGGAGGGCCGCCTTTCGGCGTTTGATGCAGGCTATGATGCCTCTCCCGGTGAAGATGACGAGAGCACGTATCAAGCGCCTGCCTTCTTTCTAGACGATGCCTCGGCAGATCCAGCATCACAGATTGAAGATAGCGACTTTGAAGAGGACTCCACGCGTCGTCTTCAGTTGGCGCTGAAAGATCTGGATGAGCGCTCACGGGATATTTTGCAGCGTCGTTGGTTGACCGACGATAAAGCAACGCTTCACGATCTTGCCGACATATACGGCGTGAGCGCTGAGCGCATTCGACAGCTCGAAAAGAACGCAATGAAAAAGCTGCGTCAGAAAATGGGCGAGGCGTTAGCCGCGTAAAGTCGATGTGGTCGTAGTCGACGTAGTCATAAAAAACCCCGAAGGTACGACCTTCGGGGTTTTTTGATGCGTGAACGCTTATCTGCTAGGCAGGCTGCACCGTTTCCCGTAGCAGTTGGCTAGAAAGCAGCGCCCACTGGTCTTCCCAATATTCAGTGGGCAAGCGTTTAAAGTCACTGCGCACATATTGGGAGATACGCCCTTCTACGTGAGCAATCAGCAGGTTGGCGGCAGCTGAAGCGGGAATGGTCGTGCGCGTGCCTTCCCGAATCTCAGCCTCCCTTAGCACCTGCTTAAGCTGGGTTTCCAGGCGTTCAAACAGCTGGTGAACCCGCTGGCGCAAGCGTGCGGTTTCGCCGGTCAGTACGTCGCCACCAAGCACCCTGGCAAGCCCCGGGTTCTTCTCAGCAAACCCAAGCAGCAGTGCTAGCATAGTGCCGCTGCGGCCCACGGCCTCGGGTATGTCCTCCAGGATGCGGGTAATACGTGCAAAAATGCTCTCTTCGATGAAGTCGATCAACCCCTCAAACATGCGCGCCTTACTGGGAAAGTGGCGGTAAAGCGCCGCTTCCGAGACCCCTACTTGGCGGGCCAGGGCGGCGGTGGTAATTCGCTTGCCGCTGTCCTCCTCCAGCATAATGGCCAATGCGTGCAGAATTTGCTCGCGGCGGTGCGGTTTCTGGTCGTCGCTCATGACGTTAAGCCCTCCGTCGCGGTTATTCTGCGTCTGTGATGAGGGTGCCTACCCCAGCGTTGGTAAAGATTTCCAGCAAAACCGCGTGGGGAACGCGGCCATCAATGATATGGGCACTGTTTACTCCCCCTTTCACGGCGTCTAACGCGCAGCGTATCTTGGGTAGCATGCCGCCATAAATGGTGCCGTCAGCAATTAAGCCATCAACTTGGGCAGTGGTCAGGCCGGTAAGCACCTCGCCTTCACTATTCATCAGGCCTGCGACGTTTGTTAAGAGCATCAGCTTTTCAGCGCTTAGCGCTTCAGCTAGCTTGCCAGCCACCAGGTCGGCGTTAATGTTATAGCTATGCCCTTCGGCATCAACGCCAATGGGCGCAATAACCGGAATAAAGTCGCGAGCCGCGAGCATCTCGATCAGGTCGGTAGAGATTGCTTCTACCTCGCCCACATGACCGATATCGATAATTTCCGGTGCCGTCATCTCGGGGCTTTGATGTTCAACCTTGAGCTTGCGTGCGCGAATTTGCGCGCCGTCTTTCCCGGTTAATCCAATCGCTTTGCCGCCGCTTTG
The DNA here is from genome assembly GCA_002966495.1 of Halomonas sp. GFAJ-1. Classification (NCBI taxonomy): domain Bacteria; kingdom Pseudomonadati; phylum Pseudomonadota; class Gammaproteobacteria; order Oceanospirillales; family Halomonadaceae; genus Halomonas; species Halomonas sp. GFAJ-1. The sequence goes on along the minus strand of CP016490.1, from coordinate 277,040 downwards.
GTTAATCAGGTTAACGATGCTTTTGTTTACCAGGCCGCCCAGTACCATTTCCACAACGTCCATGGTTTGGGAGTCGGTGACACGCATTCCATTAACAAAGCGCGATTCGATATTGAGCTTTTCCAGCAGGCTGCCAATTTGTGGGCCGCCACCGTGGACAACGACAGGGTTAATGCCGACCTCTTTCATCAGGACGATGTTGCGGGCGAAAGAGTCCATCAGCGTATCTTCGGTCATGGCGTTGCCGCCGTATTTAACCACTACGGTTTTACCGGAAAACTGTTGGATATAGGGGAGGGCTTCTGACAGCACCTCCACAACGACCTGTGGGTCGCGGCTTGCTGAACTCATGACGTTATCCCTTTGCTTTTTTTAATCGCTGCTAGGTAATTTGCTGTTTTATTTTATTGCGTTCTAAAGGTGCGCTCATTGTGCTGGGGTTTCAGGAATGTTAAGCGCTGGTGAAACCGCTGCCAGCGCTTGGGCAAAGCGTTCGCGTATACGGGTAAGTGCCGTGGCATCTTTGCCTTCAAAGCGCAGCACTAGAGCTGGCGTTGTGTTGGACGCGCGGCATAACCCCCAGCCGTCGGGGTAGTCGACGCGAATGCCATCCAGCGTGGTTCTGACACCTTCGCCGAAGCTGCCTTCACGAGCAAGCTTCTCGACAATGGCAAATTTTTCTTCGTCCGGTACTGTGATGTTGATCTCGGGTGTGCCCACATCTTGTGGAAATTGATCAAACAGCGCGTCGGCACTGCCAGGATACCGCGCTAAAATTTCCAGCAGGCGGGCGGCGGCATAGAGGCCGTCGTCAAAGCCATACCAGCGCTCTTTGAAAAAGATATGCCCACTCATTTCACCACCCAGCTCAGCGCCTGTTTCCCGCATGCGCGCTTTAATGAGTGAGTGGCCGGTGCGCCACATTTCGGGTTCGCCGCCTGCTTTACTGATGACTTTGGCTAGGTTGCCGGTGCATTTGATATCGAAGATCACCTTGGCACCGGGGGTGCGCGATAGCATGTCAGTTGCAAATAACATTAGCAGATGATCGGGATAGATCATGCGGCCGCTGGGTGTGACAACCCCTAAACGGTCGCCGTCGCCGTCAAACGCGAGGCCAATATCGGCACCGGTTTGTTGCACATGGTGGATTAAATCCCGAAGGTTTTCAGGCTTGCCAGGGTCGGGGTGGTGATTGGGAAAGTGGCCGTCAATCTCAGCGAATAGCGGTGTAGTGGTAACACCCAGCCGCTCAATAAGCGCTGGGCCTAGCTCCCCCGCGACGCCGTTCCCGCAGTCCACCACGGCGCTCAGCGGCCTCTCTACGTGCACGTCACTGAGGATACGCGCCAAATAGGCGGCGCGTAGATCATGCGTTCGCACGCTGCCTTCGCCGTGGGTAAAGTCGCCGGCTTGTATCCGCTCGTAGAGCGCGGTGATGGCGTCGCCTGAGAGTGTTTCCCCCGCCAGGACAATTTTAAAACCGTTGTAATCAGGCGGATTATGGCTGCCAGTTAACATCACGCCAGAGCTGCTCTCAGGCAGCGTGTGGGTCGCAAAGTAGAGCACCGGCGTGGGTACCATGCCGATATCAATGACATCCCGCCCAGCGGCTTGCAGGCCACGCATCAGCGCCGCTTGCAGACGTGGCCCAGAAAGCCGCCCATCCCGGGCAACAATCACCCTATGTTCGCCGCGGGCAGCGGCCTCCGAGCCGATGGCGCGACCAACCAGCTCAGTGGTGGCTTCATTGAGCGTGCTATCGACAATGCCGCGGATGTCATAAGCGCGAAAGATGGAGGCAGGTACGGTCATGGTCAGTCCTTGAGAAGCGGGCCTTAATAAGTGCTGAGTGGACGGGCTGTCTATTGACGGCCTGTACTTCCAAAGCCGCCAGTGCCGCGAGTGGAGTCTTCAAAGGTTTCCACAATGGCAAGTTCTGCCTGGATCACGGGCACCAGCACGTACTGCGCGAGACGCTCGAAAGGCGCCAGCGTAAAGCTTGTTTGACCACGGTTCCACACCGAGATCATCAGCTCTCCTTGGTAGTCGGAGTCAATCAGCCCCACTAGGTTGCCCAGCACAATGCCGTGCTTATGGCCCAAGCCCGAGCGGGGCAGAATCATGCCTGCAAGGCTTGGGTCTTCAATATAGATGGCAAGGCCAGTGCGCACGAGTTCGCAGTCGCCGGGGGCAAGGGTTAGCGGTTCATCTAACAGTGCCCGTAGATCCATCCCCGCAGAGCCTGCCGTGGCGTAGGAGGGCAGGTAGTCGAGCAGGCGATCATCTAATACGTTGCACTGCAGGCGTGGGCGGGGGCTGCTCATGATAATGCTCCGGAGGGTTGAGGGGGGAGTAGCGTCAGCGCTTGGCGAATGATGAGGGTCGCCAGCGCTTTTTTAGTTTGCGGCGGCGCTGCCAACTGCTCAGTGCCAGAGGTTGCCCGCCAAAGGAGCAGGGCCGCGTTGTCGTCGCTGCCAAAGCCGAGGCCCTGCTGGGAAACATCATTGGCAACGATCATATCTAGCCCCTTGCGCTGCAACTTGTCGTTTGCGTAGCGCGCTACATCCTGAGTTTCAGCGGCAAAGCCCACCACAAAGGGGCGTTGGCTGTTGGGCAGTGCAGCGACCTCGGCAATAATGTCAGGGTTTTTAATCAGCGTAAGGGTAAGCGTGTCGTTATCGTCGGTTTTTTTGATTTTATGCACGGCAGCGCTTTCGGCGCGGTAGTCGGCAACCGCTGCACAGCCAATAAACAGCGCTGCCTGTGGCGCTAAGCGCAGCGCTTCTTGGTGCATCTGAAGCGCTGTTTCCACGTCAATGCGTGCGACGCCTTGGGGGGTGGGTAGATTCACCGGGCCGCTGATTAACGTGACCCGTGCGCCTTGCGCTGCTGCTTCAGCGGCTAGTGCATAGCCCATCTTGCCTGAACTGTGGTTCGACAAGTAGCGCACTGGGTCCAGCGCCTCTCGAGTAGGGCCTGCGGTAATCACAATATGTGGTGCACGGCTGGATATTTCGCCAGACGCTTTGACGGGAGGCGAAAAGTGCTGAGCTAGCGCGTTAAAAATCTCTTCTGGCTCGCTCATTCGGCCTGGGCCTACATCTCCGCAGGCTTGATCCCCAGCCGCTGGGCCAATCAGTTGCCAGCTATCGCTGGCTAACTGCGCCATATTGCGCTGGGTGGCAGGGTGGCGCCACATGGCCTGGTTCATCGCAGGGGCGATCAGCTTGGGTGCTTCAGAGGCCAGGCACAGCGTGGTTAGCAGGTCATCCGCCATGCCATGCACTAAACGGGCGATTAAGTCGGCGGTAGCTGGGGCAATAACCACGGCGTCTGCCCAGCGGGCCAATTCAATATGGCCCATGCCGGCTTCGGCTTCGGGGTCTAGCAGTGAAGTGCGCACAGGCTCCCCGGAGAGCGCCTGCAGGGTTAGCGGCGTGATAAAGGCTTGGGCGCCCTCGGTCATTACCACGCGTACCTCGCAGCCCGCTTGCTTGAGTAAGCGAACAAGTAGCGCGCTTTTATAGGCCGCGATACCCGCGCTAACGCCTAGCAGCAGGCGTTTGCCGGTAAGCGACGATAAAGAAGATAGCGGAAGTGAAGCCATGGCGGGCAGTCCAGTGTGACGTTCGTAAAGAGGCTTACCATACCATTTGACTGATTATTTTGGCATGCTCCGGCAGAGAGTATAAAAGCTAGTTATAGTGAGATGTTGGTGGTCGAGGGGTTTTAAACTAACAAGCAGGGAGGCGTGGATGGGGATTAATCATTGGCCAGAAGGTGAGCGACCAAGAGAGAAACTGTTAAACATGGGCGCCCAGGCACTTTCAGATGCCGAACTGTTGGCGATTTTTCTGCGTGTAGGCGTTAAAGGACGCTCGGCAGTGGATTTGGCGCGGGATCTGCTGAGCAGTTTTGGTGGGTTAAGGCAGCTGCTTGAGGCCGATCAAACGCAGTTCTGTGCGGCTAGGGGGCTGGGTAGCGCGAAGTTTGCTCAATTGCAGGCAACGCTTGAGCTTTCCAGGCGCCATTTGGCGAGTCAGCTGGCGCGTGGTAACGCGCTAACTTCACCTGCGCTGGTACGCCACTATCTCAGTTCCCAGCTGCGCCATTTAGGACATGAAGAGTTTGCGGTCCTTTTTTTGGATACCCAGCACCGAATTATTCGCTATGAATCCCTGTTTCGCGGTACCCTAGACAGCGCGTCCGTTTACCCCCGCGAAGTTGCCAAGCGTGCGTTAGAATTGCACGCAGGTGCTGTCATCCTGGCACACAACCACCCATCGGGTGTTGCTGAGCCAAGCGATGCTGATCGACGTATCACCGAACGCTTAAAAGATGCTCTTGCACTCTTCGATGTGCGGGTGCTTGATCATTTTGTGGTGGGTGACGGTGATGTGGTTTCATTTGCCGAGCGCGGCTGGCTATAAAAAAGATAAACGACACAATGGCCTTAAGGTTTTGGTTGTTTGTCTAAGTAAACTGACCAAAAAACGCCTTTTTTGGCCTTTTTGGGCGGTTTTCCTTGCCGGTGGCTAGGCGCTCTGGTATAAAGTGCCACCTTTAAACTTGGGTTGAATAACGGATTTGGGTAAAGCTTGGCGGTTAACGGCGTCGACTCCTTCCCTGCTCCGGTTTGCCCGACAGTTTTGAACAACTCGCCAAGTGGTTGGAGGCTCTCATGTCCAAAGTATGTCAGGTTACCGGCAAGCGTCCGGTAACTGGAAATAACGTTTCTCACTCCCAGCGTAAGACACGTCGTCGTTTCTTGCCGAACCTGCACACCCATCGTTTTTGGGTTGAAGCTGAAAACCGCTTCGTCAAACTGCGCGTTTCCTCTAAAGGTATGCGTATTATTGACAAGAAAGGTATCGAGTCGGTTCTGGTTGATATCCGCAAGCGCGGCGACGCGATCTAAGCCAGCTTTTGGCTAAGCACTTTTGGGAGAGTTAAACCATGCGCGATAAGATCAAGTTGGTGTCTAGTGCCGGTACAGGCCACTTCTACACCACTGATAAGAACAAGCGGAACACACCGGATAAGTTCGAATTCAAGAAATACGACCCGGTCGTCCGTAAGCACGTTATCTACAAGGAAGCCAAGATCAAGTAATCACGGTTACGATGATCGGCTTTCACTGCAGGCGAGCGCCTGTTGAAAAACCCGGCCCCAAGCCGGGTTTTTGCATGTCTGCTTGTTAGTGTCTCTGTTAGGGCGTGCCACTTTTGCGTCAGTAAGGAGTGGCAATGTCACTGCCAGGGCCGTTGTCATTGTGCTGTCATCATAGGCTTTCATCATGCCCGAATTGCCTGAAGTTGAAACGACACGACGCGGCATTGCCCCCTATTTGGAAGGGCAGGAGATCAGTGAAGTGCTGGTTCGCCAGCCGCGTCTTCGTGTACCCGTGCCTGATGATCTTGTTGAGCGACTGGTAGGGGCGCGGGTTGGTGTGTTAAAACGCCGGGCCAAGTACTTACAAATCCCCTTGGTAGTGCCTGAAGGGGGTGCCACGCTATTGTGGCACCTAGGCATGTCGGGCAGCTTGCGCATCGCTCGCGTGGGGGATTTGCCGAAAAAACATGATCATGTGGACGTGGTGACTACCTCGGGTTACGTGCTGCGTTATCACGACCCACGCCGCTTTGGTTTTGTTGATTGGCAGCAGGGTGATGGCAGCCTAGATAAACGCTTGGCGCACCTTGGGCCAGAGCCGTTAGGCGACGCGTTTAACGGCCGCTGGTTGTATAACGCGTCACGTAATAAGCGCGTTGCGGTGAAGCCCTTTTTGATGGATAACCGCGTGGTGGTTGGCGCGGGTAATATCTATGCAGCCGAGGCACTGTTTATGGCGGGCATTGACCCGCGTCGCGCGGCAGGGCGTATCTCCCTAGCGCGTTATCAGGCGCTTGCTACTGCGGTTAAAGACGTATTAGCGGCGGCGATTACCCAGGGCGGCACCACACTGCGTGATTTTGTTAGCGGCCAGGGTGAGCCGGGCTACTTTGCCCAGCAACTCAATGTGTACGGGCGTCATGGGCAGCCCTGCCTACGCTGTGGCACGGAGCTTAGACGCATTACCCTTGGTCAGCGCGCTAGTGTGTTTTGTCCCGGCTGTCAGCGTTAACGACCGCTTTTTTTACTGTTTGTCTGTGCTTTCAGAGTCTATGTGCTTTGTGAGATTGCTCTTTTGGAGATTGTTGTGACTCAACGCCTGCGCCTGAACAAAGATGCCGACCGCCGCCTAAAAGCGGGCCATCTATGGATCTACTCTAACGAAGTAGATATTAAAGAGACGCCGCTGAAAAATTTTGCCGCAGGTGAGCCTGCACTCATTGAAGCATCGAACGGTAAAACCCTTGGGGTGGCCTACGTTAATCCGCACTCGCTCATCTGTGCGCGGGTGATGTCTCGCGACCCGGAAATGCGTTTAGACCGTTCGTTGTTTATACACCGCTTTAACCAAGCGTTGGCCCTACGCCAACGCCTGTTTGATAAGCCGTTTTACCGTTTGATTCACGGTGAAGGTGATCTGCTACCGGGCTTGGTGATTGACCGTTTTGGCGATGTGGTCGTGGTGCAACTTAATACAGCGGGTATGCAGGCACTGGCGGAAGATATTGTCGACGCCCTGGAAAAAGTTATTAAGCCCAGTGCCATTGTCTTCCGTAATGATACGGGCGGCCGTCGTCAGGAAGGCCTGGAAGCTCACGTTGACGTTGTGAAAGGCACACTGCCCGATGAAGTGCTGCTAGAAGAGAACGGTGTGCAGTTTGCCGTGCCGGTGCTTAACGGCCAAAAAACCGGCTGGTTCTTCGACCACCGGGTTAATCGTGCGTGGCTGAATGGCCATGTGGCAGGCAAGCGCGTGCTGGATGTATTTAGTTACGTGGGCGGTTGGGGAGTACAGGCGGCAGTTAGCGGTGCATCGGAGGTGCTGTGCGTCGACTCCTCTGCCTCAGCGCTTGATCAAGTGGCGCGTAACGCCGAGCTAAACGGTGTTCAGGAGCAGGTCGCGGTGGGTGCGGGCGATGCGTTTGAGGCCCTAGCGGCGCTGAAAGCCGACGGCGAACAGTTCGACGTGGTGATTCTTGATCCGCCTGCGTTTATCAAAAAACGCAAAGACATTCCCAATGGTGAGCGCGCGTATGCCCGCTTAAACCGTGAAGCGATGCGCTTATTGGGTCGCGATGGCTTGTTACTTTCAGCCTCGTGCTCCATGCACCTCGCGCCTGAGCGCTTGGTTGACGTAGTGCGCGGTGCGGTGCGTCACCAAGATCGTCACGGCCAGGTGATTTTCCAGGGCCACCAGGGGCCTGACCATCCGGTGCACCCGGCTATTCCTGAAACCTCGTATCTAAAAGCGTTAGGCGTGCGAGTGTTTCGTGATTAAACCTGTCAGCAGGCGGCCAATGTAGGGCGATAAGGCAAGGAGGAGACAATGGAGTGGGCGCTGCCGGATCCTTTTGTGATCGATATCCACGTGACCCAAGAGGCGATCGACGCCTACCAGCATGTCAATAACGGCGAGTATTTACGCTGGGTTGAACAAGTCAGCTGGGCCCACTCCGAGGCGTTGGGGCTTTCTCTTGAGCGTTATCGTGCGCTTGACCGAGCGATGGTCGTGCATCGCCATGAGCTGGACTACCTGGCGCCTGCCTTCATGGGCGATGCGCTCAAGCTTGCGACATGGATTGTGGCGTGCGATGGGCGATTTAGCCTAACGCGCCGCTTTCAGTTAAAGCGTGTGGATGATGAAAAAACGCTACTAAACGCGCGCACCCGGTTTGCCTGTGTTGCACTTTCGAGCGGCCGCCCTAAGCGGCTGCCAGAAGAGTACCTGCACTGCTATGGCGGCGCAGTGGTAGCAGAGTCGTGTCGCGATTAGGCGATGATTTTTTTGCTTAGAGCCGTTAGTCACTATATTTTCCTTCTATAAAGCGCCTTAACCGGCGTTTTTTTTGTTTTTCTGTGCTGGGGTGGTGGTTAACGCAATCAGTGCGGTAACTTTCCTATCAGCGTCTATTTATCGTTTATTGCGGACGCTCCTTATTTTGATCTTCTGCTGAAAAGGAAAACGCCCATGAAAATCGCCGTACCAAAAGAGATTAAAAACCATGAATATCGCGTAGCACTAACGCCTACTGGGGCGCGCGAGCTAGCCGAGCATGGGCATACGGTGTTGGTTCAAGCCGCTGCAGGAGAGGGCGCAGGATTTAGCGACAGCGACTATGAAGCCGCTGGTGCCCAGATAGAAGCGGATGTAGAAGTGCTATGGCAAAGTGCCGAGCTGATTTTAAAGGTTAAAGAACCGCAGGCCGAAGAGGTGGCGCGGCTAACACCTAATCACACCCTGTTTACCTACCTGCACTTAGCCGCTGAAAAGTCGCTGACCCATGGCCTGGTGGAGAGCGGCGCTACCTGTATTGCCTATGAAACAATTACCGATGCTAAAGGTGGCCTGCCGCTGCTGGCGCCGATGAGCACCGTAGCGGGCCGTATGGCGGTGCAGGCGGGGGCGCATAGCCTGGAGAAGGCGCAGGGCGGCTCTGGTGTGCTGCTGCCAGGAGTGCCAGGTGTGGCGCCAGGCAGCGTCACAGTAATTGGCGGCGGCGTGGTGGGCGAGAACACAGCGCGCATGGCGCTTGGCTTAGGAGCCGATGTCACGATTCTCGATAAATCGATTGCTCGGCTGGAAGTGTTAGACGACCGCTACCAGGGGAGAATTAAGACCGTCTACTCTACGGCGGATGCGCTGGATCATGCGGTAAAAACAGCCGATATGATTGTAGGGGCCGTTCTAATACCGGGTGCGGCGGCTCCCAAGCTGATTACCCGCGCAATGCTGGCGGATATGAAGCCGGGCAGCGTGCTAGTCGATGTTGCGATCGATCAGGGAGGCTGTTTTGAAACCAGCAGGCCCACCACTCACGCTGAGCCAACCTACATGGTGGATGGCATTGTTCACTACTGTGTGGCCAATATGCCGGGCGCAGTGGCGCGTACATCCACCTTGGGGCTAACGAATGCCACACTTCCCTTTGTGCTGGCGCTAGCAAATAAAGGGTGGCAGCAAGCGCTTAAGGATGACGCCCATTTCTTGCCGGGGCTTAACGTGCACAATGGCAATATCACCTATGAAGCGGTGGCAGAGGCCTTCGGTCTGGAAAGCGTCAGCCCTGCCGATGTGTTAAACAACGTTTAAAACTAAACCAACGGCAACGACCTGCGAGCTTGGATGCTCGTCAGTGAGTATTAGCCAGTGAGTATTAGTAGTGGGGCGGTATTTCGTCTTCTGGGCGAGAGGAGCCTTGGGAGTCGCTTGCTTGTAGCGCCTGATGCTGCTCGCGAAGGCGTTCGCGCATTAGGGCGCTTAGCTGTTCCAGTTTTTCTAAACGGCGCTCTTGCTGGGCAACCGCTTGGTCAAGAGTGTCCAGCCAATGCTCTTGATACGCTAAGCGACTCTCTAAAGATTCAAAACGTTGAGTTAGCTCAGCGGGCGATAAGTCGTTTGTCATGATAACATCGTTACCTTGTGTAGTATGCTCGGTACTGTTAGGAATGGGCCTTGTAGTCCGAGTATTGTCCTTCGTCTGTTACCCATACAACAAGAGAGCTTTTATTATCTATGAATCCAAAAGTTGTTTTTCGCTGTTTCTTCATCAGTGTCTTACTTGCCGCCCCCACGCCGCTGCTGCTGGCGGGGATTGTTCATTTAACGGATGCGTTGCTGGCTGAGCAGTTGTTAGCGGCGGGTATTAATGGTGCTTATATTGCCGTCGCGTTGGGTTGTTTTGCCGTGCTGTTTATCGGTACTTTAGCCGCTGCTGCCCTGGCGCCGCCTATGGTGGTAAAAGCAGATATAGCCCGTGCACAGCCCGCACCCCGCCAGCCCCAGGCGGCGCCTATGGTGGAAGATGATGAGGAAGAGGAAGATATCATCGACCCCAATGATGGCCGCGAAGAGGGAGAGGTGAAGTGGTTTAATACCAATAAAGGATACGGCTTTATTACTCGCGATAACGGTGAAGATGTGTTTGTTCACTTTCGCGCGATTCGTGGCCGTGGCCCACGCATGCTGGCCGAGGGTCAGATTGTTCGCTATCACGTGATTAAGAATGAACGCGGCTTACAAGCCGACGATGTAAGTATTATTGAGTAATTTTTCAGGCAGTTGCTGAAATAGCAAACCCCCGCGCATGCGGGGGTTTTGCGTTTAACGACCCGAATCTGGCCACTCAATGGCTTTTTCTTGCCCCCCTGGCAACACTTGCCAGAAGCGGTCAGGGTCATCGCCTGGGTGCCAACCACCTAGCGAGCAGCGTACCTCAATTTGTAGCGCTTCGGCGGCGTGCTGGGCGCACTCTTGATCGGTATGCCACGGCGTGTGGTGGCTATCAAACCACAGGCTGGCAAAACCGTCGGCGGCGCGGTCTACTAACAGCACCGGCACTGCCTCCCCTTCATGCTGACCACGGGTGTTCCACTTGCCTTTACCTGCGGGGCTAAGTGGCGGGGCGTTCAGCGCATCCTGCAGCCATGCATTAATATCATCCAGGGCGACCTGTGCAAGGTACACCTCAATATCTGGAAACCGCTCCATCATACGCTTACCTCGTTGGTCGTTAGCAGCGCTTGAAGAGTGGCCTCGTAGATGCGGCTTAGCGTATCTAGGTCGCTGGCGAGCACGCGCTCATTGGCTTTATGAATCGTGTCGTTGAGCGGGCCGAGCTCGACGACCTGGGCGCCAAGGGTGGCGATAAAGCGGCCATCGGAGGTGCCACCGCTGGTAGAGAGCTTAGGGCGTTCGCCGGTGACAGCTTCTACTCCGCGAATCGCGGCATCCACCAGCTTGCCTTCGGCGGTTAAAAACGGCTCGCCGTTGAGTGTCCAGTCGATGTGATACTCAAGGCCATGCTGATCCAAAATCGCTTCAGTGCGAGCGCGTAGCATTTCGTGGGTGACTTCGGTGGAGTAGCGGAAGTTGAAGACTACTTCGACGTCGCCCGGGATCACATTAGTCGCCCCGGTACCTGCCCGGAAGTTAGAAATTTGAAAGCTGGTAGCGGGGAAGAAGTCGTTGCCCGCATCCCAGTGCTCATTTGTTAGAGCATCCAGAGCTGGCATCGCTTGATGAATCGGGTTGCGCGCCAAGTGTGGATAAGCCACGTGGCCCTGCACACCTTTAACATGTAGGACGCCACCCAGCGACCCACGGCGACCGTTCTTAATGACATCCCCTAAGCGGGCCGTGGAAGAGGGCTCGCCGACGATGCAGTAATCCAGGCGCTCATTGCGTTCGCGCAGATGTTCCACCACCGCACGGGTGCCATCGACAGCGGGGCCTTCTTCGTCGGAGGTAATTAAAAACGCAATGCGGCCATCGTGGTCGGGGTGGGCGGTGACGAAACGCTCAACGGCGGTCAGCATAGCCGCTAAACTGCCTTTCATATCGGCCGCTCCGCGCCCACACAGCATGCCGTGGTCATCAATGCAGGGTGAGAAGGGCGGAAACTCCCAGCTGGTATGCGGCCCGCTAGGCACTACATCGGTGTGGCCAGCAAACGCAAGCACTGGGCCGTGGTGGCCGCGTACCGCCCAGAAATTCTTCACATCGCCAAAGGGAAGCTGCTCAACATGAAAGCCGAGCGCCGTTAAGCGCTCGATCATTATGTCCTGGCAGCCTTCGTCGTCTGGCGTGACTGATGCACGGCCGAGTAAATCAAACGCCAGCTTCAGCGTAGGCGACAGCGCGTCAGGCTCAGTTATGGGCATGCAGTGCCTCGTTCAGCGCGATGGCGCTTTTATTGGTCAGGCACTCGATGCGACCGTTTTGCGAGTTACGACGTAGCAGCAGATCATCCTGGTTCGCCAGCTCGCGGGCGGCCACGGTCTTTACTTCCTGGCCCTGGTCGTCCAACAGGGTGACTTTTGACCCAGCCGTGATGTAAAGGCCTGCTTCGATGGTGCAGCGGTCGCCCAGCGGAATGCCAATACCGGCATTGGCGCCAATGAGGCAGCCTTCGCCGACTTTAATGATGATATTGCCACCGCCAGAAAGCGTGCCCATGGTCGAGCAGCCCCCGCCGAGATCAGAGCCTTTGCCGACCATGACACCCGCCGAGATGCGCCCTTCAATCATGCCGGGGCCTTCGGTGCCTGCGTTGAAGTTGACGAAGCCTTCGTGCATGACGGTGGTGCCTTCACCCAGGTAGGCGCCCAAACGTACGCGTGAGGTGTCGCCAATGCGAATGCCGGTGGGCACGACGTAGTCGGTCATTTTGGGGAATTTATCAACGCAGTCTACTGACAGCACACGGCCAGCCAAACGTGCTTTTAGGCGGCGGGCGGGCAGCTCTTCGATGTCGATTGCGCCTTCGTTTGTCCAGGCAATGTTACGTAACAGGCCGAACATGCCGGTCAGATCCAGCCCGTGAGGCTTCACTAAACGGTGGGAAAGCAGGTGGAGTTTGAGGTATACCTCAGGGGCGGTTTGCGGCGCTTGGTCGGTCTCCAGGAACATGGCCACCAGCGGGCGGTGGCTCGCTGCCAGTGATTCGGCAAGCTCTGCTTGCTCCGGGTGGCCAGCGGCTTCCAGCGCCTTGGCCAAGCGCGTGCAATCTTCCGGTAAGAAGCTGACCGGTGCATTTCCCGTAGGCGCATCCAGCGTTTCTTTAGCGGCGGCTACTAAGCTTTCTGCGGGGTTAAGCAGCGGAGCCGGGTAGTAAATTTCCAGCCAGTCGCCCTGGGTATTTTGAGTGCCAATTCCAAGCGCAAAGCTCAGCATAACGCGTCATCCTTTAAGTGTTTAAGAGCGTGAAAAGTGTGAAGAGAGTGGGAGGGTGTGCGTCAGGGCGCTAGCCTAATTTATCGTAGTCGCCTTCACGGTAGCCTATCAAAATAGTGCCATCGTCCAGCTCCAGCAGCGGTCGTTTGAGCAGGGTGGGGTGCTGGAGCAGCAGCTGACGAGCCGAATTCGCGTCGTAATCTTTCTCTTCATCCGAAAGTTCGCGCCACGTTTTGCTGCGTTTGTTGATCACCTCGACTAGGGGGACGCGATGTAAAATATGTTCTAGTAGTGCAGCAGAAAGACCGTCTTTGCGCAGATCGTGGGTTTTATAAAGCAGTGCTTTGTCATCCAGTGCTTTGCGTGCCTTGCGGCAAGTATCGCAGTTGCTAATCATGTAGAGCGTCAGCATGCAGCCTCCTAGCTGAGTTCGATCAATTGACGTAGGCGCTTGGCCGCTTCTAACGTTGGCTCAAGTTCTGCCACTAGCGCTAAGCGTAGCCGACCGGCACCGGGGTTATGACTGTTCTGCCCCGGGCGGCCCATCAAGCTGCCGGGCAGTACGCTCACATGCTGTTCGCTGAACAGCCGCTGGGTAAAGGCGATATCGTCACCGCCGGGCACTGCAGGCCAGAGGTAGAAGCTCGCTTCCGGAATGGGGAAATCCATCACTGGAGCAAGTACCTCCGTTACCGCACTGAATTTTTCACGGTAGGCATCGCGGTTGGCACGCACGTGGGTTTCGTCCTGCCAAGCGGCAATGGAGGCATGCTGCAGCGGCAGCGACATGGCGCAGCCGTGATAAGTGCGGTAACGCTTAAACGGGGCTAGTAGGTCCGCATCCCCCGCCACAAAACCAGAGCGCAGTCCCGGCAGGTTGGAGCGCTTAGAGAGCGAATGGAAGACTACACAGCGGCGGTAGTCATCGCGGCCTAGCTCGGCGCAAGCCTGCAGAAGCCCCGGAGGCGGCGTGTTTTCGTCCAGGTAGAGCTCGGAGTAGCACTCGTCAGAGGCGATGATAAAGTCGTGTTCGTCTGCCAGGGCAATTAGCTGCTTAAACTCGTCAAGCGGCGTTACCGCGCCGGTGGGGTTGCCCGGCGAACAGATAAACACGATTTGCACATCACGCCAGGTCGCGGCATCAACCGCTGAAAAATCCGGGCGAAAGTCGTTTTCGGCGGTGCAGTCTAAGTAGAGTGGCTGCCCGCCCGCTAGCAGGGTGGCGCCTTCGTAAATTTGATAAAACGGATTAGGCACGGCTACGTTGGCAGGGCGGCTGCGATCGAGAGCTGCCTGCACGAAAGCAAAAATCGCCTCTCTCGTGCCGTTCACCGGCAGCACCTGGCGTTCGGCATCAAGCTCGGTTAAGCCAAAGCGCTGGGTGGCCCAAGCGGCAATGGTCTCGCGTAGCGCCGGCAGGCCGTTGGTGGCTGGGTAACGGGCCATTTCCAACTGGTGGGCCACCAGGGCTTCAAGCGCTGCTGGGTAAGGGGCGTGCTGAGGCTCACCGATGGTGAGGGGGATGTGCTCCAGTCCCGCCGGTGGCGTCAGCGCCGCTTTAAGGGCGGCCAGCTTCTCAAACGGATAGGGATGTAGAGCGTTTAAGTCAGGGTTCATAGCGTGTCCGTTGATGGCTGGCGGGCGTAGGCTGTCGATTATAGGCAAGCCCCGGTGTAGGCTCAAACCTAACCGGGGTTGCAAAAAATATTAAACCCCTAATACCTCAATCAAGCGCTCGCGCAGCTGCTGCTGGCGCTCTGGATCGGTGAGTGGCTCACCCGCTTTATTGGTAATAAAGAATACGTCCTCTACCCGCTCGCCAAGGGTGGCAATTTTGGCAGCGGAGAGGGCGATATCCTGCTCCATGAAAATTCGCCCAACCCGGGCAAGCAGGCCGGGGCGGTCGGGCGCGGTTAGCTCTAAAAGCGTGCGCTCGTTGGCTGGGTCCTGCTCAATTAACACTTCGGTAGGCACCTTGAAGTGTTTCAGCTGGCGAGGCGTGTGACGGGAGACAATGTCTGGGTAGTCGTCTGGATCGTCCAGCTCTTCCACCAAGTGCTGGCGCATCTCTTCAATACGCTCAAGATCACGAATAGGCTGGCCAACGTTATCAAGCACGATAAACGTATTTAGCGTCCAGTTATTGTGGGACGTGGCAATGCGGGCATCGTGAATCGACAGCCCCAGCTGCTCCATGGCCGCCGCGGTGGCGGCAAAAAGGTCGTCTACCGAGCGTGTATGGATAAATACTTTGGTGCCGCCTTCCGCCATATCAGCGGTGGGTGCGCTGATCAGCACCAGGGGCAGCGGTGAGGGCTGATGAGCAAGAATGCCCTGGGTTTGCCAAACGATTTCGCTAGGTGCGTACTGTAGGAAATAGTCTTCGCCCAGGGATTCCCAGAGCTGGTCGATCTGGTGGCTATCCACCCCAATGGTTTGCAATAAAGAGCGGGCTTCGGTGCGGGTTTCCCGTACCCAGTCATCCCTGTCAGGCGGGTTATTTAACCCGCGCCGTAATGCCCGCTTGGTTTCGGCGTGGAGCTGGCGGAGCAGTGAGGCACGCCAGCCGTTCCATAGCGTGGGGTTGGTGGCGTTGATGTCGGCTACGGTGAGCACATAGAGATAGTCTAGGCGGGTTTCATCGCGAACCACCAGGGCAAAGTCGCGGATCACATCAGGGTCGCTGATATCGCGCTTTTGGGCGGTCATGGACATTAATAAGTGGTGCTCTACCAGCCAGCTCACCAAATTGGTGTCGCGCTGGGAAACGTGGTGACGTTTGCAAAAGTGCTCAACATCACGCGCACCAATCTCAGAGTGGTCGCCGCCGCGGCCTTTGCCAATATCGTGAAACAGCCCGGCAATCCAGAGTAAGTCCAGCTTGGGCAGTTGGTGGATCAGCGTGGCGGCCACAGGAAAGTCGCCTTTGGCATCGGGCTTACGGAAGCCGTGTAGAAATTTCAACAAGCGCAGGGTGTGGGCATCCACCGTGTAGATATGAAATAGGTCGTGCTGCATTAGCCCTACGGCGCGGCCAAACTCTGGCAGGTATTTACCGAGAATGCCGTAGCGGTTCATACGCCGCAGTTGGCGGGGAACGTTACCCGGTGCGCGAATAATGGCCATAAACAGCCGCTGGTGGCGCGGGTCTTCCCGGTAGTGATCGTCAATTTGGTGACGGTGGTCGCGAATTAAGCGAATGGTGTCCGCACGCACGCCCTCTATCTCAGGGTGTTTCGCCATCAGTAAAAACAGCTCTAGCATCGCTGCCGGGCGCTCGCGGAAGAGGCTGCGCGAACGCACCTGAATGTAGCCGCCTTTCATTTCAAAGCGCTCGTTGAGCTTCACCGTTTCCAGTGATTCTTTGCCGCGTAGAATAACTTCATCAAAGTGCTGCAGCAGCATGTCATTAAGCCCTGCTAGGGCCGTCACATGCCGGTAGTAGCGCTTCATAAATTGTTCGACCGCTAGGCGCTCAGGCGTGTCTTTGAAACCGAACATTTCAGCAATGGTGCGCTGATGGTCAAACAGTAGCCGGTCTTCGGCGCGGCCTGTCAGCATGTGGAGGGCATAACGCACCTGCCACAAAAAGGCTTGGCCCTGGCTTAGAATGCGAAGTTCGGCATCGTTCATAAAGCCATTGGCGACGATGTCCGTGTACTGTTCGGTGCCAAAGTGGCGCTTGGCCACCCAGCCGATCATTTGAATATCACGCAGCCCGCCGGGTGAGCTTTTAAGGTTGGGTTCTAAGTGATACTCAGAGTTGTTATAGCGGTAGTGGCGGGTAATTTGCTCTTGCCACTTGGCCTCGAAAAAACGATTGGCAGGCCAAAGGTTGTCAGCGTTAAGCCGCTCGCGCATCTGCTCTCGTAGCCACTCGGGGCCAGCAATCAGCCGTGACTCTAGAAGATTGGTGATCACCGTGACATCCGCTTCGGCTTCACGCACGCAGTCATTGAGAGAGCGCACGCTGTGGCCAATCTCCAGGCCGATGTCCCATAAAAAAGTGATAAAAGCGGTCAGCGACTCCCGGTAGGGGATGTCGTCGTCGCGCTCTAGTAGAAACAGTAAATCAATATCAGAGTGGGGGTGCAGCTCGCCGCGGCCATAGCCGCCCACTGCTACCAGGGCGACGCTATCATCAGGCCAGGTGTGCTGTGCCCAGGCAATGGCCAGCAGCTGATCAAGATACCACGCCCGGCCGCGTACAAGATTGCGAATGTCGGCGCCGGCACGGAACTGTTCATCTAGCCTGGCCTGCAGCTCCCGCAGCGCCGCCTTGAATGGCGCGACGGGGGAGCGTGCTCCTGCAAGCTCGGTGCGAAAAGCGTCAAGGTCATACAGTGCGGTGTCCGGCTCGAACCGGTAGTGGTGGAGTAGCATCAGCGATTCAGAAAGCTAAAGTCTTCGTCGCTGCGTGCGGTTAGCACGTCAACGCCGGACTCGGTGACCAGCAGGGTGTGTTCCCACTGGGCTGACAGGCTGCGGTCTTTGGTGACAGCGGTCCAGCCATCGCGCAGAACCTTGGTTTTGTAGCCGCCGACGTTAATCATCGGTTCAATGGTAAAGCACATGCCTGCTTCCAGCGCGATATCCGCGTCCGGTGCATAACCATCGTAGTGTAAGAACTGCGGGTCTTCATGGAAGTCAGCGCCGATGCCGTGGCCACAGAAATCGCGCACCACGGAGTAGCCGTGGTCTTCGGCATGCTTTTGAATTACACGAGCAAGTTCTGATAAGCGAACGCCGGGTTTAATGAGTTCGATGCTTTTATATAAACACTCCTGAGTGATCCGGCACAGGCGCTCGCCCTGGATTGTTTCGCCGATCACGAACATCACGCTGGAGTCGCCATGATAGCCGTCGGCGGTTTTGACCGTAATGTCCAGGTTCATGATGTCGCCGTTCTTAAGCTTTTTGGCATCATCGGGAATGCCATGGCATACCACGTGGTTAATCGAGGTGCAGGTGGCTTTAGGAAAACCGTGGTAATTAAGCGGCGCTGGGGTAGAGCCCAGCTCGTTGACAATATATGCGTGACACAGACGGTCAATTTCACCCGTGCTGATACCCGCTTTTATATGCGGAGTGATCATTTCAATGGCGCTGGCGGCTTGGCGCCCGGCCTCGCGCATTTTCTCGATTTCAGAAGGCGACTTAATAGGAACGTTCATGAATTCTCGATGTGGGCTCGTAAGTAAGTGGTAGACAGCAAGTGATAAACGGCAAAAGCGAGCGGCGAAGTAAAGCCGTTACATGGACTGTGACTTCATCTTGGCAATGATCTATGGTATAAAGCCGCGCGCTTTCCTGCAATCGCCATCCCATGCTTCTTGGCTGGCAGGGTGATCGATGGAAGGCAATTTGATAGCAGCAAGGATACCCCTGCGCTGCTTAACAGCAAGCCTTGAAAACACACATGCACCGGCACATGGTCCCGGGTGCCGCTGGCGACGTTTAACGACGCCTTTGGTCGGATCCATGGGGTGCGTGGAGGCCTAACCCGAGTTTCAGGAGTTTTACCATGTCTCACGTTAATATGCGTGACCTGCTGAAAGCAGGCGCTCACTTCGGTCACCAGACCAAGTACTGGAATCCGAAGATGGGTAAATTCATCTTCGGCGCGCGCAACAAGATTCACATCATCAACCTTGAGCACACTCTGCCTGCACTGAACGAAGCGGTCGATGTGATTGAGAAGATGGCGGCATCCAACAACAAAATTTTGTTTGTTGGCACCAAGCGCAGCGCTAGCAAGATCATCAAAGAAGAAGCGAATCGCGTTGGCCAGCCGTTCGTCAACCATCGCTGGTTGGGCGGCATGCTGACCAACTTTAAGACTATTCGTCAGTCCATCAAGCGTCTGCGTGAGCTAGAAGTTATGCGCGAAGACGGTACGTTCGATAAGCTGACCAAGAAAGAAGTTCTGATGGCAACGCGCGAGCAAGATAAACTTGAGCGTTCTATCGGTGGTATCAAGAACATGGGCGGCCTGCCGGACGCACTGTTCGTTATCGACGTCGACCACGAGCGCATCGCGATCAACGAAGCCAACAAGCTGGGCATCCCGGTTATTGGTGTGGTAGATACCAACTCCAACCCAGATGGCGTTGATTACGTGATCCCGGGTAACGATGACTCCATCCGCGCTATTCAGATCTACGTGAAAGCAATTGCTGACGCCTGTAACCGCGCGAAAGAAGGTCGTCCGGACGAGTTCGTCGAAGTAGCTGAAGAAGAAGCCGCTTCCGCCGATACTAACGCTGCTGCCGAGTAAGAAAGGTAGTAGGTGCGGCGGGCAGTGAGGCCGCATCGCGTTAAGAGGGGGCCTTATGCCCCCTTTTTCCCGCTTTGGGTACGCTCAAGCGGGCCGAACACGCCGGTTACGCAACGCCGGCAAGCGCACTGCACAGTAAGTCGCGGTGGTCATCAACCGAGCTTATACTTTGTGGCGCGTTTAACTCTCAGCTAGAACCATTTCCGAGGTGAATTCTCATGGCAGCTATCAGCGCCTCCCAGGTTAAGGAACTGCGCGAACGTACCGGTCTTGGCATGATGGAGTGTAAAAAAGCACTCACTGAAACCAACGGTGATATCGAAGTCGCAATCGAGAATCTACGTAAAAGCTCTGGTCTTAAAGCCGCTAAGAAAGCGGGCCGCACCGCAGCAGAAGGCGCGGTGGTTACCCGTGTCGCCGAAGACGGCAGCTACGGCGTGATGGTTGAAATCAACTCCGAGACCGACTTCGTTGCTCGTGACGACAACTTCATCGCGTTCACCAACAAGATCGCTGATGCATTCTTTGCGGCGAAAAACGAAGATGTTGCAGCGGTCATGGCAGGCGACCTTGAGTCTGCTCGCGAGCAGCTCGTTCAGAAGATTGGCGAGAACATCGGCGTACGTCGTGCCGTTGTCGTGGATGCCGTTGAAGGTGGTCTGGTGGGCGAATACGTTCACGGCGGCCGCATTGGTGTTCTGACCGTGCTGAAAGGCGGCACCAGCGAAGCCGCTAAAGACGTCGCTATGCACGTGGCCGCGATTAACCCGTCAGTCGCTCATCCTGAAGATATGCCCCAGGAAGAGTTGGACAAAGAGAAAGCGATCATCATGGCCCAGCCAGATATGGCCGGTAAGCCAGAGCAGATCGCTGAGAAGATGGTGGGTGGTCGTCTGAAGAAGTACCTGGCTGAAAACAGCCTGACCGAGCAGCCGTTCGTTAAAGATCCGAACCAGTCCGTGGCTGAGTTTGTGAAAGCGGCCGGTGGTGAAGTCGTTGGCTTTACCCGCTTTGAAGTGGGTGAAGGCATCGAGAAAGAAGAAGTCGACTTTGCTAAAGAAGTCATGGAACAGGCTGGCCGTCGCTAAGGTCAGAGGTTCTAGTAAAAAGATGGCGTGCGCGGGAGCGCACGCCTTCGTGTATCCGGCCCCTACTAAATTGGGCTGCCCCGCCCACCGGTGCCTAGTTCTGCCTCAGGAGAGATGCCATGTCACATGATATTCAAGAGTCTACCCCCGCTGCTGCCTCTAAAATTGATAAGTCGAAGTCAAAGTACAAGCGTATTTTGCTGAAGCTTTCAGGCGAAGCACTGATGGGTGAGCACGAGTTTGGTATCGATCCGAAAGTGTTGGATCGCATGGCGCTTGAGATTGGCCAGTTGGTAGGTATTGGTGTTCAGGTGGGGATCGTAATTGGGGGTGGTAACCTGTTCCGTGGCGCAGCGCTGAATGAAGCGGGCATGGATCGGGTGACGGGTGACCATATGGGAATGCTGGCAACGGTAATGAATGCCCTCGCCATGCGCGATGCCCTGGAGCGTTCTAATATTCGTTCGCGGGTAATGTCAGCGATTCCCATGAGCGGTGTGGTGGAGCATTACGACCGCCGTACCGCCATCCGTTATTTAACGTCTGGCGACGTGGTGCTGTTCTCGGCAGGCACTGGCAACCCTTTCTTCACCACCGACTCGGCTGCTTGCTTACGCGGTATCGAAGTAGACGTCGATGTGGTTATCAAGGCCACGAAGGTAGACGGCGTGTACAATAAGGACCCGGTGAAGTATCCCGACGCTATAAAATATGACCAGCTTTCCTATGATGATGCGCTAGAGCAGAAGCTGGGTGTAATGGATTTGACCGCGATCTGCCTGGTACGTGACCATAATATGCCGGTGCGGGTATTTGATATGAACAAGCCTGGCGCTCTGCTGAATTTGGTAGTAGGGGGCAAGGAAGGCACGCTGATAGACAGAGGGTAACAACGTGATCAACGACATTAAGAAAGATGCAGATTCCCGCATGAAAAAAAGTGTTGAAGCGCTTAATGGCAACTTCAACAAAATTCGTACGGGGCGTGCTCATCCCAGCATTCTAGACGCCGTTAGCGTCGAATATTACGGTAGCCAAGTGCCGTTAAGCCAAGTGGCTTCCGTTAACGTGGAAGACGCGCGGACGCTGGCAGTAGTTCCCTGGGAGCAGGGCATGGTGCCTAAAATTGAGAAGGCTATTATGACCTCTGACCTGGGGCTTAATCCTTCAAGTGCCGGTACCGTTATTCGCGTGCCGATGCCGATGCTGACTGAAGAGACGCGCAAAGGCTATATCAAGCAAGCCCGCAGCGAAGCGGAACACGCCCGCGTGGCGGTGCGCAACGTGCGCCGCGATGCCAACGGCGATTTCAAATCTTTGCTCAAGGATAAAGAAATCACCGAAGACGATCAGCGCCAGGGCGAAGATGAAATACAGAAGTTGACCGACAAGTACATCGCCGAGATCGACAAGGCACTTGCCGCAAAAGAACAAGATCTCATGCAGGTATAATTACCTGTGTTCATTTAGCCGCGGGCAGCCAAGTGCTGCCCGCTGGGCCAGCGCTTGGCTTACTTATGACTGATCTTTGGTGAGAGAATCCATGACGTCACCGCAGCTTCCTGAAAAGCAGCCGGGCGGCGCAACGCCTTCTCACTCCGAGGAGGCATTGCCGCTGCACGTTGCTATCATTATGGATGGCAACAACCGCTGGGCGCGAGCTCGTGGGCTTTCTGGTGTGCGCGGCCATCGCGCGGGGGTTGAAACCGTTAGAGCGGTGATCCAGCGCGCAGCCGAGCGTGGTGTGAAAACCTTAAGCTTGTTCGCATTTTCCAGCGAAAATTGGAAGCGTCCTGCGAATGAGGTCAATGCACTTATGGAGCTTTTTTTAATGGCGCTTAAGCGCGAGGTTAAAAAGCTCAACGAGCGTAATGTTCGCCTTTCCATTATTGGCGAACAACGTGGCTTCTCCCATGCTATTCAAAAGCATATCCAGCGCGCTGAAGCGCTTACCGCTGCAAATACGGGAATGCATCTGGTGATTGCGGCCAACTATGGTGGCCAGTGGGATATTGCACGCGCTGCCAGGCAGTTGGCTGAGGAGGTTGCCGCTGGGGAACTGGCGGCAGCTGATATCGATGAAGCGCGCCTCGATGTTGCGATGAACACCCACCAGGTACCCCCGGTGGATTTGTGTATTCGTACCAGTGGCGAGCAGCGGCTTTCCAACTTTATGCTGTGGCAGCTGGCTTATGCTGAGCTGTATTTTTCCCCTCTGTTGTGGCCTGACTTTGACGCAGCGGCGTTTGATACGGCGCTGGATGATTTTTGCCAGCGCCGCCGCCGCTTTGGTATGACTGATGAACAAATAGAGGCGCAAGGTGCTTAAACAGCGGATTATCACTGCAGCCTGGTTGGCTCCCCTAACGCTGATCGGCCTATTCGGACTTCAAGGCGGCGCCTTTGCGCTATTTACAGCATGCATTGTATTGCTGGGTGCGTGGGAGTGGACAAACCTAGCTGGCATTACCCGCCAACGCTCGCGTTTGCAGTGTGTCGCGGGGCTGGCGCTGCTCATGGTTATCATGTGGCTGAGCGGCGCAGTATTAGCCGTTTGGCCATTATGGATTGCCGCAATTGGGTGGCTGCTCAATCTTTATTGGGTTACCCGCTATCCAGAAGTAGGGCACCAGTGGCAGGCCACTTCACGTCGCTTGTTGATGGGGCTCTGGGTGCTGCTGCCGTGCTGGGTTGGCTTCAATGTTCTCCGTGATAGCGGGGCAGTGTGGCTACTGTTTGTACTGCTGTTAGTGTGGTGCGCGGATATTGGCGCCTACTTTTCCGGTCGCCGCTGGGGCAAGCGCAAGCTGGCACCGAGGGTGAGCCCAGGCAAATCCTGGGAGGGGGTTGTGGGCGGACTGGTTGCCACTTCGCTGTTAGCCATAGGGTTTGCAATTTGGCAGGCACTGGGCGTTTCCGTTGGGTTAACGCTGATAATCATTACCGCACTGGTGACACTGGTCTCGGTGCTGGGTGATTTGCTGGAAAGCATGCTGAAGCGCTATCGCAATATTAAAGACTCTAGCCAGTTATTGCCCGGCCATGGTGGCGTGCTGGATCGCATTGATAGCTTAACGGCGGCTATCCCAATCTTTGCGCTGTTCTACCTGCAGGTACTTCACCTACAGGTGAGTGCATTATGAGTCCGCCGCCCCTTCAGCACGTAACGGTGCTTGGCTCTACCGGCTCAATTGGCAATAGTACGCTTAATGTGATTGCCCGCCACCCTGACCGCTACCGGGTATATGCGTTAACGGCCCATACTTCGAAAGAGGCCTTGCTAGATCAGTGCAAAACGCACCAGCCTAGCGTGGCGGTACTTAACGACCCGATTGACGCGCAGTGGCTGCGTGATGCGTTAGTTGAGGCAGGTATCTCTACTCAGGTGCAGGCGGGGCCAGAGGCGCTGTGCGACGTAGCCCGTGAGGCTCAAGTCGATACGGTGATGGCGGCTATCGTCGGTGCTGCAGGGTTACTGCCCGCGCTGGCAGCGGCTGAATCGGGTAAACGTGTACTGCTCGCCAATAAAGAAGCGCTGGTAATGAGCGGAGCGCTGTTTATGGATGCCGTGGCGCGTTCCGGTGCAACGCTCTTGCCGATTGATTCAGAACATAATGCTATCTATCAGTGTCTACCAGCTCAGCACCGAGGTGGCCTTGCGCGTCACGGTGTCCGGCAACTGCTTTTGACTGCCTCTGGTGGCCCATTTCGTACTTGGCGCCCGGAAGACATTGCCAAAGTGACGCCCGAGCAAGCCTGCGCTCACCCTAACTGGTCGATGGGGCGTAAAATTTCGGTGGATAGTGCCACCCTGATGAATAAGGGACTAGAGCTGATAGAGGCATGTTGGCTGTTCGATGCTACCCCTGAACAAATTCAAGTGGTCGTGCATCCCCAGAGCGTGATCCACTCCATGGCGGCTTACGATGACGGCTCGGTTATTGCGCAATTGGGCAACCCTGATATGCGTACGCCGATTGCTTATGGGTTGGCATGGCCTGAGAGAATTGATGCAGGCGTTGAGACATTAGATCTTTTTCAGGTTGCCAGGCTCGACTTTGAAGCGCCGGATGAAACGCGCTTTCCGTGCCTGCGTCTAGCCCGGGAGGCGATGGTAAAAGGCGGGGCAGCACCGGCAATTCTCAACGCTGCTAATGAGGTCGCAGTAGACGCCTTTTTGGAAGGGCGGCTTGGTTTTAGCGCTATTGCAGAGGTGGTTGCTAAGGTCATGAGCCAGCCTTTTGAAGGTAACGCTGATTCGCTTGAACAAGTTTTAGCCGCGGATAAGTGGGCTCGTGAACAGGCGGCATTGAAAATACCGCGATAAAACATGCAGGGCGCGTAGGTTTCAGCCATTCGCTGAGCAGCGTGTAAAGGAGCGAAGTGTGGGCCTGATACAAAATATTTTAGCGGTAATCGTGGTGCTTGGGTTGCTGGTGACCTTCCACGAATTCGGCCATTTCTGGGTCGCGCGACGCTGTGGAGTCAAGGTGCTGCGTTTTTCAGTCGGCTTTGGCAAGCCGCTGTGGTCGACCGTAGACCGGCATGGCACCGAGTTCGCTGTGGCGGCAATACCGCTAGGCGGCTACGTAAAAATGCTTGACGAGCGTGAAGCGCCCGTGCCGGATGAGCAGCTTGATCAGGCGTTTAACCGCAAAAATGTTTGGCAGCGAATCGCCATTGTTGCCGCTGGCCCCCTGGCTAATTTTTTACTGGCTATCGTCGCCTACTGGGCGTTGTTTGTAGCAGGCACTACAACGGTAATGCCTATCGTAGGTGAAGTTGAGCCAGATTCGCCTGCTGCCGAAGCAGGCCTTGCCCATGGCAGCGAAATTACCGCTATCCAGGGCGACGCGATGCGCTCCTGGGAAGAGATAAACCTTAAGCTGGTTTCCATTATTGGCTTTAGCGGGGAGGTGACCGTTGAAGCATTGCCCGAGGGGTCGAACACTCCTCGGGTATACCAGCTGCCGGTCAATAATTATCTGGTTCGCCAGGACCCACCACAGCCGCTGCAAAGCTTAGGCATTACCCCGTGGCGCCCTGATTTGCCAGCTGTACTGGGTCAAGTGGTAGATGGCCAAGCTGCCGCTCAGGCAGGGCTTCAGCCGGGTGATCGCATTCTTTCATTAAACGGTGAGGCGGTGAGCGACTGGATGCAGTTTGTCGCCATGATCCGTGATAGCGCAGGCCAAACCTTAGACGTTAGCTATCAGCGTGGCGAAGAGCAGGGTACGCTGTCGCTCACGCCTGGCAGTAATACCGTCGAGGGGGGGCGAGAAATTGGCTACATTGGTGCCGGTGTACAGCAGGTCTCCTGGCCTGACGAGCTGCAGCGAGAAATTCGATATGGGCCAGTAGAGGCTGTTGGACAAGCGTTATCTCGCACCGGTGAAATGACGCTACTCACGGTCGATGCGATTCGCAAAATGTTGGTGGGACTGATTTCACCCTCTAATTTATCTGGGCCTATCACGATTGCGCAAATTTCTGGCGACTCTGCCCGTGCAGGGATGGAAGCCTTTGTTGGCTTTCTAGCGTATCTTTCCATTAGTCTGGCGGTGCTCAATTTACTGCCTATCCCTGTGCTCGATGGTGGGCACCTGCTTTATTATTTTATAGAGGTCGTGCGTGGCCGGCCGGTCTCTGAACAAACTCAAGCGGTAGGGCTTCGCATCGGGCTTGCCATGGTAGGTACCCTCATGTTGATGGCTCTCTATTTTGATCTGATGCGCCTGTGGTAATGACGCGTGTAGCGCGCTGGATGCCTTGTCATCTGCCTGCACAAATGTATATGGTGCCTGTCTGGAACGACAGGCAGACCAACGCGAGCGAACTGACTGCATGAAAATCAAGACCCTTGGAATGGCGGCACTTTTGCTGGCAGGCGCCAGCAGCGCCCAAGCAGAATCCTTTGATGTTTCGGACATTCGTGTGGAAGGACTACAGCGGGTCTCCGCCGCCTCGGTCTTTAATGCGTTTCCTGTGAGTGCAAATGACCGCGTAAGTGAGCAGCAGCTATCTGCTGCCGCACGCGATCTGTTTGCAACGGGCCTGTTCGAGGATGTTTCCCTCGCACGAGAGGGCGATGTCCTCATTGTTCAGGTGGTCGAACGCCCCACGATTGCGCGGTTGAACATCAGTGGCAACCGGCAAATTTCTGAAGAGGATTTACGCAACGGGCTTCGCGAATCGGGTTTATCAGAAGGCCAGGTGCTGCAGCTTTCTACGTTGGAAGAGATTCAGCGTGAGCTGGAAGGCGTCTATCAATCTCAGGGGCGCTACAGTGCAGGCATCAATGTCGACGTTGATGAAATTGATGAGGGCCGAGTTCAGGTCAACATTAATATCAATGAAGGTGAAGTAGCGAAAATTCGTCAAATCAATATTGTTGGTAACGAAGACTTTGACGATGACACGCTACGCTCTGTGTTTGAACTCAATGACCGTCCAGGGCGAGTGTTTGGCTGGTTCTCTCGGGATGAGTACTCCCGAGAGGCGCTCTCCGGCGATATTGAGCGTCTGCGCTCTTTCTACTTGGATCGTGGTTACGTGAACTTTGATGTCACTTCTACCCAGGTTTCTATCGGTCCAGAGAAGTCTGAAATATTTATTACGCTCAATATTGATGAGGGTAGTCAGTATCGCGTGGGTGATATCCGTTTTGCTGGCGACCTACAGATTAGTGAAGATGAGGCCCGCCAACTGCTGGAAATTAGTAGTGGGGATACCTTCTCTCGTGGGCAGGTGAATGCCTCCACCGAAGCATTGCGTCAGCGCCTGGGTGCCGAAGGGTTTGCGTTTGCAGAGGTTCAGGGCGTGCCAGAAATGGCGGACGATGGTGAAACCGTTGATCTAGTGATTGCTGTTAACTCAGGGCAGCGTGCGTACGTGCGTCGTATTGAGTTTTTCGGTAATACCACGACTCAAGACGAGGTGCTGCGTCGTGAAATGATTCAGCTGGAAGGGGCGCCTGCGTCAACTGAGTCGATCACCCGGTCTCGTCAGCGGCTTGAGCGCCTTGGCTTCTTTAGCCAGGTTGAAGTCGATACTCAGCCTGTGCCAGGCCAGCCTGACCTGCTTGACGTTACCTACAACGTAGAAGAGCAGCCCTCTGGCTCGGTTTCTGCCAGCGTTGGCTTCTCGCAAAGCGCCGGGGTGATTTACGGCGTTGGGCTTGCTCAAAATAACTTCCTAGGTACGGGGAACCGCGTCAATATCGGCGCCCAGCGTAGCGATACGTTTACCAGCGTCAACTTCGCGTTTACGGATCCCTACTGGACACTAGACGGTATCTCTCGCGGCTATAACCTTTTCTACCGTGAGACTGACTACGCTGATTCGGACATATCAACGTTCTCAACAGACGCCTATGGTGCGGGGATTAATTTTGGCTACCCAATAAGCGAGCTTTCGCGGCTCAATTTCGGCGCCAGCATCGAAGATCTGACGGTGAGAACGTTTAACGACACGGCATCAGAAATTCGTCGCTACGTGGAAGACCAAGGCGCAGATGCGCAAAGCCTTAAATTAACGGCAAGCTGGACGCGCAATAATCTGAACCGAGGCATCATGCCTACGGCCGGTAATTACCAGCGGGTCTCCGCGGAAACCGGCGTGCCGGGCAGCGATGCAGAGTACTACAAGCTGCAAGCGCGTGGTCAGCAGCTATTCCCGATTAACGATGATCAAACCTGGGCGCTTAAATTTAGCGGTCACCTAGGCTATGCCGACACCCTTGGCAGCAACGACCCGTACCCCTTTTATGAGAACTTCTACGCAGGCGGCCTAGGCTCCGTGCGTGGCTTTACCTCAAACACGTTAGGCCAGCGTACAACGCCTGCGCGTGAAGGCGGTCGTGATCGTACAATGGGCGGTAATGTTTTGGTTCAGGGTAGCGCTGAAGTGCTCTTCCCTCTGCCATTTATTGAAAATCAGCGTTCACTGCAAACATCGCTGTTTGTGGATGCAGGTAACACATTCCTGACTTCCTGCTATGACGTGCTAGAAGAGGATGCCGCACGTCAACAGTGCAGTTCAGGCGTTGACCTTAACGATCTGCGCTACAGTGTGGGTATTGGTCTATCCTGGCTAACACCGGTAGGCCCGCTAACGTTCAGTATTGCCGAGCCGCTGAATGACGAAAGCGGTGATGACACTCAGTTCTTCCAGTTCTCGCTGGGTCAAACGTTCTAATCGAAGGAGCTATATGATGCGTAAATTGGCAGCAGCTGTGTGTCTATTTGGAGCGATGGTGCTACCCGCTCACGCCGCCGAGGTTGCAGTGCTCGATTGGCGCGCCGCGTTGATGAACACCCAATCAGCCCAGTCCTCGCTAAGCCAGCTAGAGCAACAAATTGGCGGCCAGCAGCGCGAAGCGCAGTCGCTAGGCAATGAACTTCAGCAACTGCAAGAGCGGCTGCAGCGCGAAGGCGAAACCATGTCGCAATCCCAGCGTGATTCGTTAATTGCCGAGCTGCAAGAGAAGGGCAGCCGTTTTGAACAACTGCGTCGTGAAGTGCTTCAAGCCCAGCAGCGCTCTGAACAGCAGTTTTTGGAAGGTGCAGAGTCTAAGCTTGAGCGCGCCGTTGAGCAGGTACTGCAACGCCACAATATTGATGTGTTAGTAGAGCCTCAAGGCGTATTGCACTCTGCGACAGACTTACCCAACGTGACCAATGAGGTCACACAGATTTTCGATTCGTTAAACTAATTTTATGAATGCTGGTGCGGGCTTGTTCGCACCATAGCTTTTCTGGGTTCCCATGACGCACGCTTCTCACCACCTCACCCTAGCCGATATCGCACGTCACCTGGAGGTTGATTTTCAGGGCGACGCAGACCAGCCTATTCGTGGTTTAGCAACGCTCAAGGAAGCGACATCCGATCAGGTCGCGTTTCTTGCCAATCGTGCGTATCTTAAAGACCTTGCCACGACTCGTGCCGCCGCGGTTTTGCTGCATCCTGAGCACGGCAGGCACTGCCCGGTTCCTCGCTTAGAGATGGAAAACCCGTACTTGGGTTATGCCAAGCTGTCTCAGCTGTTCGACCCGCTTCCTGCACGGGATGTACCCGGAATCCATCCTTCTGCAGTTGTCGCAGAAGGCATTACGCTAGGGAAAGATGTGTCGATTCAGGCCCATGCGGTGATTGAAGCTGGCGTAGTGCTAGGCGACCGTGTGGTGGTTGGGGCGGGCAGTGTGGTTGGTGCAGATAGTATCATTGGTGAAGGCACACGATTGCATCCCAATGTCACCGTGTGCCACGGTGTGGTTATTGGTAAGCGTGGCATTCTGCAAAGTGGCTGCGTCATTGGCGGTGATGGATTTGGTTTTGCTCATGACGGTGCAGGCTGGCATAAGATTGCTCAGTTGGGTGGTGTTGTGCTGGGTGACGATGTTGAAGTAGGTAGTTGCTCAAGCATTGATCGTGGTGCGCTTGGCGATACGGTGATTGGCAACGACGTAAAAATCGACAGCCAAGTACAGATCGCGCATAACGTCACCATTGGCGATCACAGCGCACTGGCCGGCTGCGTGGGTATTGCAGGTTCAACCAAAGTGGGTAAACACTGCATGTTAGGCGGTGGAGTAGGGCTTTCAGGGCATTTAACTATTTGCGATGGCGTGCAAGTCACTGGAATGAGCCTTGTTACTAATTCAATTCACGAGCCGGGTGTTTACTCCTCAGGCACGGGGGCGATGAGTAATGCGCAGTGGCGAAAAAATGCCGTGCGTTTTAAACAGCTCGATGATATTGCCAAGCGATTGTTGCGGATGGAAAAAAGTCAGCGTTCAGAATAGTGGTCGCTTGAATTTCTTAGGCAGTGGCTTGAGGCTTGCTTGCAGCAGGTTATAATCCACTGCCTTTTGACCAGCCGCTGAGCTGGTGAGCGCCTGATTTTTTTCAGGCCTTTTGTCATTTTAGAGGTCGTTACGATGGTTATGGATATTAACGAAATTCGCGAATACTTGCCGCACCGCTACCCGTTCTTACTGGTGGACCGTGTGACGCAATTAACCATTGGCGAATCCATCGTTGCGTTCAAAAATGTTAGTATTAATGAGCCGTTTTTCAATGGCCACTTTCCCCATCACCCAATTATGCCCGGTGTGCTGGTGGTTGAAGCCTTGGCCCAAGTGTGCGGTATTTTAGGTTTCAAAACAGTTAATAAACTGCCCGCTGATGGCTACGTCTATTATTTGGTAGGAAGTGATAAAGTACGCTTTAAGCGCCCCGTGATGCCTGGCGACCAGCTGGTATTGGAAGCAAATGTGATTCGTGGGAAGCGGGGAATTTGGAAATTTGCTTGCCGCGCGACGGTTGATGGTGAACTGGCGTGCGAAGCTGAAATTATTTGTGCCGAGAGGAAGGTTGCTTGATACATCCTACTGCACTGGTTGACCCGACGGCGCAGCTTGCTGATGACGTTGAGGTGGGCCCGTTTAGCGTTATTGGAGCAAACGTTACGATTGGCGCCGGCTCAATCATTGGCCCCCATGTGGTGATCAAAGGGCCAACGGTGCTGGGTGAGCGTACACGCATTTTTCAGTTCGCCTCGGTGGGCGAGGATTGCCAGGATAAAAAGTACGCTGGTGAACCAACGCGTTTGGTGATGGGCGATGATAACGTGATCCGTGAAGGCGTTACCCTCCATCGCGGAACGGTGCAGGATCGTGGTGAGACCACTATTGGTTCGCGCAACTTATTTATGGCCTATGTCCATGTCGGGCACGACTGCGTGATTGGTAGCGACTGTATTTTGGCTAATCAGGTAACGTTGGCCGGTCACGTCACCCTTGGCAACTTCGCTATACTTGGCGGTTTGTCAGCGGTTCATCAGTTTTGCCACTTTGGCGAGCACGCTATGGCGGGTGGCGGCTCGATTATCACTAAAGATACCCCTGCCTATGTGATGATTAACGGTAACCCCGCCGAAGCCCGAGGCCTTAATCTGGTGGGGTTGAA
The DNA here is from genome assembly GCA_002966495.1 of Halomonas sp. GFAJ-1. Lineage (NCBI taxonomy): Bacteria > Pseudomonadati > Pseudomonadota > Gammaproteobacteria > Oceanospirillales > Halomonadaceae > Halomonas > Halomonas sp. GFAJ-1. The sequence goes on along the minus strand of CP016490.1, from coordinate 245,920 downwards.
GCGTCGTGGATTCAGTCGTGACGCTATTAACGCGCTCAGCACCGCTTATAAAATGGTGTATCGCCAAGGGCTGACTGTAGAGCAGGCGGTGAGTGAGATGCGTAGCCGCTTCGAGTTACCGGAAGTTGTTCTCTTTGCTGACTCCATTGATCGCTCCACCCGTGGCATTGTGCGCTAACACTCACCTCTAATCGGTTTTTCCGTCCTTATGACCCTTGAGCGCGTATACCTTGTGGCTGGCGAGCTTTCCGGCGATATCTTAGGTGCTGGATTGATGCGCGAGTTAAGCGCTCGTCATCCCGGCGTCGAGTTTCGCGGTATGGGTGGGCCACGCATGGAAGCGCAAGGGCTTGTCAGCCGCTTTCCCCTTGAAACGCTATCCGTCATGGGCTTGGTTGAGGTGGTTAAGCATCTTCCTGAGCTGTTACGCGTGCGCCGCACGCTGCGCGAAGAAGCGCTTGTCTGGCAGCCCGATATCATGATTGGTATTGACGCCCCCGACTTTAATATTGGCCTAGAAAAACAGCTACGCGATGCCGGGCTTAAAACTGCCCACTACGTTAGCCCCTCGGTATGGGCGTGGCGGCAGGGGCGAGTCAAAAAGATCGCTAAGGCCGTTGATGGGATGTTAACTCTGCTGCCTTTTGAAGCCGATTTTTACCATCGCCATCATGTGCCCGTCGCCTTTGTGGGTCACCCGTTGGCCGATGAGCTGCCCCTTGAGAATGACCGTCACGCTACTCGTCAAGCGCTTGGACTTCCCTCTGAGGCTTCAATTGTCGCGTTGCTACCCGGCTCCCGGGGCAATGAAATTCGTTTTTTAGGCGCGACTTTTTTACGCGCCGCCGAGTTGCTCTGCCAGCGCCATGAGACGCTTCACGTGGTTATTCCCGCGGCGACCCCGCAGCGTTATCAGGAAATCAGCCAGCTACTGGTAGGCTATCCCTCCTTACGCGAGCGCGTCTCGCTACTGGATGGCCAAGCCCGCGAGGCCATGGTTGCAAGCGACGCCGTGTTGCTGGCTTCGGGCACCGCTGCCCTTGAAGCGATGCTATGTCATCGTGCGATGTTAGTGGCCTATAAAATGGCCCCGGCTACTCACTGGCTGGCAAAACGATTGGTGAAAACCCAGTGGATTTCACTGCCCAATCTGATTGCTCAAGAGAGCCTGGTGCCTGAATTGATTCAGGAGGCTGCCACATCGGAAGCGATTGCCGATCGGCTTGACCAGCTATTGGCGGATGAGGCGGCGCGGCACGCTCTGGAAGCACGTTTTGCACGCATGCATCAAACGCTCCAGCGCAACGCCAGTCAGCGCGCCGCCCAGGCAATCACCTCGCTGGTGGCAGGCGAACCTTTAGATAACGATGAAATAGCGGGCCAAGAAGAGCGACATCATGGCCGTTAAACTCGCTGACTATCCAGCGCTGGTCATTCATTACCAGGGTGATCGTCTGGCGGGTGTGGATGAAGTCGGCCGAGGCCCGCTGATCGGTAGCGTGGTGGCCGCGGCGGTGATTCTTGACCCCTCCCAGCCTATTGAAGGTCTGACAGATTCAAAAAAGCTTACCGCCCGTAAGCGAGAAGCGCTGGACGTGCAGATCCGCGAACGGGCGCTGGCGTTTGCTGTAGCCGAAGCGAGCGCAGCAGAGGTGGATCAGCTCAATATTTACCATGCGACCCATCTGGCGATGTGCCGGGCAGTAGATGCCTTGACCCCTGAAGCAGAGTATCTGCTGGTAGATGGCAACCGCTTGCCGGGGCACGCACTGCCGGGCCAGGCGGTGGTAAAGGGCGATGCTCGTCATCCGGCGATTGCCGCCGCGTCTATTTTAGCCAAAGTCGTTCGAGATGCGCAGATGGTGGCGCTGGATATGCGCTATCCTGAGTATGGTTTCGCCCGACATAAAGGCTATCCCACGAAAGAGCACTTGGCAGCACTGGCCGCTCATGGGCCACTTGCCGAGCATCGCCGCAGTTTCGCGCCGGTACAGCGTCAGTTAGCGCTGCTGTAAGCCTTCTCTATTTATCTAGTTCTGTTGCTGAGAGTCCCATGACGGTTCCGTTCGTTCATCTACGTTTGCACAGTGAATACTCTCTGGTTGATGGCTTGGTCAAACTCAAGTCATTGATCAGTACCACCGCTGAGCGCGGGATGCCGGCGTTGGCATTGACCGACGAGGCCAACCTGTTTGGCTTGGTGAAGTTTTACAAAGCCGCCCAAGGAGCCGCGCTTAAGCCCATCATTGGCAGTGATTTATGGCTGCATAACCCCAATGATGATGCGCATCCGTACCGTATTACGCTGCTGGCCATGGACGGGGTTGGGTACCGCAACCTCACCGAGTTAATTTCCAAAGGGTGGAGTGAGGGCCAGCGGCAGGGGCGCGCTATTCTGGATAAACAGTGGGTGCTAGATCAAAGCGACGGCTTGATAGCCCTCTCCGGCGGTCGTGAAGGGGAGATTGGCCGCCACTTATTATCTGAGCATGAACGTGAAGCACGGCTGTTGCTGGAGGAGTGGCAGCGCGCCTTTCCTGATCGCTTCTACCTAGAGCTGATTCGTACGGGGCGGCCGCTTGAGGAAGAGTGTGTTCACGCCAGTGTTCAACTGGCCATTGAGTCAAATACGCCGGTAGTCGCCACTAACGACGTACGGTTTTTAGAGCGTGAGGACTTTTGGGCCCACGAAACCCGCGTGGCGATTGGCGAAGGCAAAGCGCTAGACGACCCGCGTCGCGAGCGCCGTTATACCGAAGAACAGTACCTGAAAAGCCCCGAGGAAATGGCCGCACTGTTTGCTGACATACCTGAGGCGCTAGAAAACAGCGTAATGATCGCCGAGCGCTGCAGCGTGGATGTGCGCCTGGGTGAGATTTTCCTACCCGAGTTCGAAATTCCCGAAGGCATGACCCAGGATGAGTTTTTCCGCAAGGTCTCCCACGACGGTTTAACCGAGCGGCTGGATTTTCTTTTTCCTGCCGAGCAATATCCCCGTGATAGCGAGACATTTCGTGAGATCGACCAGCGCTACCGGGACCGGCTTGAGTTTGAACTGAACGTTATTATCCAGATGAAGTTCCCAGGTTACTTCCTGATCGTTATGGACTTTATTCAGTGGGCCAAGGATAACGGCGTACCGGTAGGGCCGGGGCGTGGTTCGGGCGCGGGGTCGCTGGTGGCCTATGCGCAAAAAATCACCGACCTTGACCCCATTGGTTACGACCTGCTGTTTGAGCGCTTTCTAAACCCCGAGCGTGTCTCCATGCCCGACTTTGACGTCGATTTCTGCATGGAAAAGCGCGACAAAGTAATTGACTACGTCGCCGACCGCTACGGTCGTAATGCGGTTTCCCAGATTGTTACCTTCGGTACCATGGCCGCCAAGGCGGTGGTGCGCGATGTGGCTCGCGCCCAGGGCAGGCCCTATTCGCTGGGCGACAAGCTCTCGAAGCTGATTCCCTTTGAAGTGGGCATGACCCTTGCCAAAGCGATTGAACAAGAGCCCGCGCTAAAAGAGTTCATCGAGAAGGACGAAGAGGCCGAAGAGATCTGGGAGATGGCGCTCAAGCTAGAGGGCACCACCCGAGGCACCGGCAAGCACGCCGGGGGTGTGGTGATTGCGCCCACCAAGCTGACCGACTTTTCGCCGCTGCTTTGTGATGAAGATGGCTCAGGCTTAGTGGTTCAGTTTGATAAAAATGACATTGAAGAAGCTGGGCTGGTCAAGTTTGACTTCCTCGGGCTGCGTACGCTGACGATTATCGACTGGGCCCTTAAAATGGTCGATAAAGTGCGGGGTGTTAACGGCCAAGAACCGCTGAATATCGACGCCATTCCGTTAGACGATGGCAAAACCTTTGAGATGCTCAAGCGGGCTGAAACTACCGCCGTCTTCCAGTTGGAATCTCGCGGTATGAAAGAGCTGATCAAGCGCCTGCTGCCGGATTCGTTAGACGATATGATCGCTCTGGTGGCCCTGTTCCGCCCAGGGCCGCTGCAGTCGGGCATGGTAGATGATTTTATCAACCGTAAGCATGGCCGCGCTGAAGTCTCTTATCCACACCCTGATTATCAGCACGAACTGTTGAAACCGGTGCTAAGCCCCACCTACGGCATTATCTTGTACCAAGAGCAGGTCATGCAGATCGCTCAGGTGATGGCGGGATATTCGCTGGGGCAGGCGGATATGCTGCGCCGCGCCATGGGTAAGAAAAAACCCGAAGAGATGGCCAAACAGCGCGCAGGCTTTATGGAAGGGTGCGCCGACAACGGCATCGACAAAGATCTGGCGGGCAACATCTTCGATCTAGTGGAGAAATTTGCGGGCTACGGTTTTAACAAGTCCCACTCCGCAGCTTACGCCTTGGTGTCGTATCAAACCGCCTGGCTGAAGGCTCACTACCCAGGGCCGTTTATGGCCGCGGTTATGTCCACGGAAATGGATAACCTGGATAAAGTGGTGCCGTTAATTGAGGAGTGCCGCAACCTCAAGCTTACCGTTACCCCGCCGGATGTTAACGTCGGTGGTTACAGATTTACTGTCGATACCGAAGGCCGTGTGGTGTACGGGCTGGGGGCGATACGCGGTGTCGGCGAAGGGCCGATTGGCGCCATTGTTGAGGCCCGCAATACCGATGGCCCGTTCAAAGATCTGTTTGATTTCTGTCGCCGCCTCGACCCCAAACGGATGAATAAGCGGACCTTGGAAGCGCTGATTCGATCAGGGGCGCTGGATACGCTTGGGCCCAACAGGGCAGTGCTTGCCGCCGCCATGGAAGACGCCCTAAAAGCCGCTGCTCAAAACCACGCGAACCAGAACCTGGGTATGCTGGATATGTTCGGTGAGTCGTTCAGCGCAGAAGAGGAAGCAAGCGACCCTTACGCTGAATATCATAACGCCCGTGAATGGACTGACCGCGAGCGGCTCTCAGGGGAAAAAGATACCCTGGGCCTCTACCTGACAGGTCACCCAATTGATGAGTACGAGCGGGAGCTAAAACGCTTTGTCTCGACACGCATCAGCGATCTAAAACCTTCCCGCGAGCCGCAGCGGGTGGCGGGGCTGGTAGTGGCGATGCGTACGATGAAGTCTAAGCGTGGCGATACCATGGCATTTATCACCTTGGATGACCGTACCGGGCGCATTGAAGCCTCGCTGTTTGGTGAATTGTTTGAGCAGCTACGCGGCCAGATTGAGTCTGATCAGGTGATTATTGTCGAAGGTGAGGTCTCAAATGATGACTTTTCTGGCGGCATGCGCCTGCGTGGCAAAGACGTAACGCCCATGGTGACGGCTCGGATACGCTACGGGCAGGCAGTGGAGCTGGCACTGGATGCCGAGCAGATCAACGGCCGGTTGGTGGAAAGCCTACGCGACAGCCTCACCCCCTACCGGGATGAAGCGGGCTTGCCCGTGCGTTTGCAGTATCGCCACCCGGATGCGGTGGCATGGCTGGAGCTAGCCGATGAGTGGAAGGTAGCCCCCAGCGATGACTTGCTGCTTGCGCTGCGCGATGTTCAAGGACAGGCAGGTGTGCAACTGCGCTATCGATAACGCTCACCGATAGATAATGCACGGTTAAATAGCAGTAGGGCGTGTACCCAACTTGCGTGGCAGGGTCAGGGTGCGATAATGCCCTTTATTTTCTAATGACATATGCATGCTTACTTTGATCAGGCAGAGCCGATGAATCCTAATTACCTCGATTTTGAACAGCCCATTGCCGAACTCCAGGCAAAAATTGAAGAGCTGCGTTTGGTCAGCTCTGATAGCCAGGTGAATCTCTCCGATGAGATTGCTCGGCTGGAAGAGAAAAGTCGCAAGTTAACCGAATCGATCTTCAAGGATTTAACGTCCTGGCAGGTTTCCCAGATATCTCGCCACCCTCAGCGCCCTTACACGCTGGATTATCTTGAGCATATTTTTACCGATTTTGATGAGCTTCACGGCGACCGAAATTTTGCTGACGACGCGGCACTGGTCGGTGGTATTGCGCGCTTGAATGATGCGCCGGTAATGGTCATCGGCCATCAAAAAGGCCGTGATGTAAAAGAGAAGGTGCGCCGCAACTTCGGCATGCCGCGCCCAGAAGGTTATCGTAAAGCCTGCCGTTTAATGGAAATGGCCGAGCGCTTTAAAATGCCGATTCTGACGTTTATCGATACGCCTGGCGCTTACCCGGGTATCGATGCTGAGGAGCGTGGTCAGTCAGAAGCCATTGCGTATAACCTGGCCGTGATGTCGCGTCTGAAAACCCCCATTATTTCCACTGTTGTTGGTGAGGGGGGGTCTGGTGGCGCACTGGCGATAGGTGTGTGTGATGAGCTGCATATGTTGCAGTACTCTACCTACTCGGTAATTTCACCAGAAGGCTGTGCTTCTATCCTGTGGAAGAGCGCGGAAAAAGCCTCCGATGCCGCTCAGGCCATGGGGATTACCGCCGAACGTCTGAAAGAGTTAGGGTTTGTCGACGAGCTGATCAAAGAGCCGCTGGGCGGCGCTCATCGCCACCCGCTGACCACCGCCGAGCGTGTTAAAGAAGCCTTGGCAGGTAGTCTTGATCGCCTACAACGCCTAGATACCGATGCGCTGCTTGATCGCCGCTACAAGCGCCTGATGAGCTATGGCGCCCCAGCTGCCTAAGCCGCTGCTCCGCTTGCTAAATGACGCCCTGGCGGAGACCCCGCCAGGGCGTACTATTTGGGTAGCCCTTTCCGGCGGGCTGGACTCGTCGCTGCTGCTGACGCTTGCTGCTCACGTTTGCCGAGATGCGAGTCGCCCGCTGCGCGCTATCCACATCAACCATGGGCTGCAATCAGCGGCCAGCGCCTTCGAGGCGCACTGTCGGTTACTGTGTGATGGCCTAGGTGTGCCGCTGACCGTGGTTCATGTGGTGGTGGACAGCCACGGAGAGGGCATTGAGGGCGCTGCACGGCATGCGCGTTATAGCGCCTTCAAGCAGTCGATCCCCCACGGCGATACGCTCTGGTTGGCCCAGCATCAGGATGACCAGGCGGAAACCTTGCTACTGGCAGCGCTGCGGGGCAGCGGTATCCGGGGCTTGGCGGGCATGCCCTACCGGCGTGTGTGGGAAGGATTAACCCTACTGCGCCCCTGGTTGAGTATTAGCCGGCGCACGCTAGCGGAAACCGCCAAGAAGCTGGCGCTGGAGTGGCATGAAGACCCCACCAACGCGGATGTGGCGTTTGACCGTAATCGCCTGCGTCACCAAGTGATGCCGCAGCTTCAAACGCGCTGGCCAGGCGCCGCAAGCTCGCTTGCAAAAAGTGCCCAGCACGCTGGGGAAGCTGACCAGCTACTGGTCGAGTATGCGGCGAGCGAATTGGCAAGCCTTGCGGTGGGAGAGGGTTGCCTTGACACCACCGCGCTAGGCCAGCGTAGTCTCCCCCGCCAGCGCTTGCTGGTGCGTACCTTCTGCCAACAGTTAGGCTTACCTACTCCGCCCCAGAAACGCTTAGACAGCCTGTTGGCGCAGCTGGCCGTCTCCACCGATGCACAGGTGAAGGTGGTATGGCTGGGCGTTGAGGCGCGGGTATGGCGTCAGCGGCTCTATCTTATGGCCGCTTTGCCACCGCTGCCTGACTGGGAAACGGCTTGGGATGGTCAGGCAGGACTTTCCACTCCGCTGGGCAAACTGATGGTTTCAATGCCATCCTCGCGTTCGATGACGCTGCGCTGGCGTCAGGGGGGCGAGGTTATTGATCTTCCAGGCCGCGGTCGCCGGGATTTAAAGCGGCTGCTGCAAGAGAGCGGGCTGCCGCCTTGGGAACGCAAGCGCTTAATAGTGGTGCTAGAGGGGGAGAGGTGCGTTGGCGTCATTCAACCGCCTGCCCAGGTGCTATGGCAGGCGAAAGAGACTATTTTTACTGTTACTGACGAACGGCAAACGTAAATCCAGCCGCGACCATAAACGCCTGCTCTTGCTCCATGTCGGTGCTGAGTAGGGTGGGCTCATCGCTACTAGGCAGTGTCACTGTCAGTATTGAGTCTTCCACGCTAATTTCCGGTAAAGGGGGGGCGCTCTCGGGCCGCGAGTGGTTGATCAGTACGGCAAGGCGCAGCAAGCGGGCCAGTTTTGCACACCCTTCCTGATGTGAAATGGGCAGTGCCTGCCACTCTTTGAGCGGGAATTTGCGTCGGTGGGCGCGTACTAAAAACGCCAATAAACGCTGCTCCGGGCGTGAAAAACCTGCCAAGTCGGAGTGCTCTAGCAAGTAAGCACCGTGACGATGGAACTGGCTATGCGAGATGGCTAAGCCAATTTCATGCACATGGCTGGCCCATATGAGGTAGTGGCCCTGTGTTTTGGTTAGTCCCCATGCCTTTTTTACTTTATGAAACAAGCGAGCGGCGGTATCGGCGACGTTTTCCGCTTGTCGGGAATCAGCATCGTAAATCCGTTTTAGCGCATCCACGCTCTTGGAGCGGGTATCCTCTGCGCTGTTGCGTCCAGCCATGTCGTACAGCACGCCTTCCCGCAGGGCGCCATCGGCAAAGCGCATTTGGGAAAGGTTAAAGGCTTCAAAGATAGCGCTCAAAATGGCGATACCTGCCGGAAAAACTTTTGCCCGGTCGGGTTTTAGGCCGTCTAGTTCAACTTTATCCAAATGTTTGCACTTCAGCAGACGTTCACGGAGCTTTTTCAAGCCACTACGGGTGATAACGCCCTCTTGAGGCGTGTCGCCGTAGGCGTATAGCACGCTTGCAGCGGCTTTAATCGTTCCGCTTGAACCTACGGGGTCGTCCCAGCCAAGGCGCTGGTAAGGACGTTGAATGTTGGCTAATTCAGAAAACGCCGCCAGCTCAGCGCGGCGCATGCGCTTTTCACTTAGCTCATCATCGGGGAAGAAACGGCGGCTAAAGGTAACGCAGCCCATCCGCAGGCTTTCCAGCGCTTTGGGCTCAAAGGACTCGCCAATGATAAATTCGGTAGACCCGCCGCCAATATCAACAATCAAACGTCGGCCATTTTCTGCTAAAGCGTGGGCAGCCCCCAAGTAAATCAAACGGGCTTCTTCTCGGCCGGCAATAATTTCAATGGCATGACCGAGCTGGGCTTCGGCGCGCTCAATAAAGGCTTGGCTGTTATTGGCATCGCGCAATGCATTAGTGCCCACAATGCGCAGGTGGGCGTCTTCAATATCTTTTAGAAAGGGCGCAAATCGGCCTAGGCAGTCTAATGCTCGCTGCATAGCGGCTTCGCTTAGGTAGCCCTGGTCATCTAGCCCGGCGGCTAACTGCACTTTTTCTCCCAGACGAGCGACCACCTGTAGGCGCTCGTTTTGGTAGTTAGCCACCAGTAAATGGAAGCTATTTGAACCTAGGTCGATGGCAGCTAAGCGCTGCGGATCACCATAGTCAACGTCTTCCTTTACTGCGGTGGTAGGGAGTGAAATGTCCTTGGGCATGAGCTATCCTTCCTGTTGGCTATGCCAAGGTTGCGGCGCCCTCTGACTATTGTCAATTGTCAAAGGCTTGCGTTTATCGCAGCCCTTGACTACCATCGAGCTACTGGCTTGATCCGAGTTGGCTTGTTCGTCTATTTAACAAGCGTAGTGACTCGGTTATCCCGAGCAGTACGTATCCAGATGGCATCAGCCAGATGTCCAAGTCGTCAGATAACCCGCTGAAACAGCATTTTTCTGTGCCGATCAGATTAACTAGTTTATTAGCACCCTCTCGCTAAGCAGTCATTGATGCCGTCACTTCTTAATTTGGTATCTGATTCAAGACTGCCCAGCCTTCAGTATTCGAGAGTGTGCCTAGATGGGTTCTGAACGCATCACTCGGCGGAATGACCACGCCTCCTGTCTTATTCCCGGCGCCTAGCGTCCAGCTTTCATGAGCAACTTTCTAACACACCGATGAATCTCACTGAACTCAAGCAAAAATCCGTTCCCGAGCTGCTCGATATCGCCCGCGAGATGGGTATCGACAACTTAGCCCGTTCGCGCAAGCAGGACATCATTTTCGCTATCCTCAAGAAGCACGCCAAAAGCGGTGAGGATATTTATGGCGATGGTGTGCTGGAAATTCTCCAGGATGGCTTTGGCTTCCTGCGCAGCGCCGACAGCTCCTACCTCGCCGGACCGGACGATATCTACGTATCGCCGTCACAGATTCGTCGTTTCAATCTGCGTAAAGGCGACTCCATTTCCGGCAAAATCCGCCCGCCGAAAGAGGGTGAGCGCTACTTTGCGCTGCTCAAAGTTAGTCAGATCAACTTTGACCGTCCCGAAAACGCCAAGCATAAGATTCTCTTTGAGAACTTAACGCCGCTGTTTCCGGATGACCGGATGCGCATGGAGATCGGCAACGGGTCTACTGAAGACCTGACCGCTCGGATCATTGATCTGACCGCGCCGATCGGCAAAGGCCAACGTGGCCTGCTGGTGTCGCCGCCGAAAGCGGGTAAGACACTGATGCTGCAGAACATCGCGACATCGATTACGCGTAACAACCCTGAGTGTCATCTGATCGTTCTGCTGATCGATGAGCGCCCTGAGGAAGTAACCGAGATGTCGCGCACCGTGCGCGGTGAAGTCGTTGCCTCTACGTTTGATGAGCCACCGGCCCGCCACGTGCAGGTTGCCGAAATGGTCATCGAAAAGGCTAAGCGTCTGGTTGAGCACAAAAAGGACGTGGTGATTCTGCTTGATTCCATCACCCGTTTGGCCCGTGCATACAACACCGTGGTACCGAGCTCCGGCAAAGTACTGACCGGTGGTGTAGATGCCCACGCGCTTGAGAAGCCAAAGCGTTTCTTCGGTGCTGCGCGTAATATCGAAGAGGGCGGCAGCCTGACGATTATTGCCACTGCGCTAGTAGATACCGGTTCGAAAATGGACGAGGTCATCTTCGAGGAGTTCAAGGGTACCGGCAACATGGAAGCGCACCTTGACCGCAAGCTAGCTGAGAAGCGTGTCTTCCCGGCGATCAATATTCGTCGCAGCGGTACCCGCCGTGAAGACCTGCTGGCCTCTGAAGATGAAATGCAGCGTATGTGGATTCTGCGCAAGCTGCTCAACCCGATGGAAGATACGGCTGCCACCGAATTCCTGATTGATCGTCTGAAAGATACCAAGACGAACTTGGAATTCTTTGAAGCAATGAAGCGCCGCTAGGCGCTGCATTACGGCTAAGCACTAGCGATAGCAACGCCTGACAGCCGGGGTGAAGTGCCTTGAGGAGAGAGCCTTGAAGTACCACGACTTGCGCGATTTTATTGCGGCCCTAGAAGCACAGGGTGAACTCAAGCGAATTAAAGCTGAAGTTGATCCTTACCTGGAAATCACTGAAATCTGCGACCGCACGCTGCGTGCCGGTGGCCCTGCATTATTGTTTGAGAATGTGAAGGGACACGACATGCCGCTGTTGGGCAATCTGTTTGGTACACCCAAGCGGGTAGCTCTGGGCATGGGGCAGGATTCAGTAGAGGCGCTGCGTGAAGTAGGTAAGCTACTGGCGTTCTTAAAAGAGCCAGATCCGCCCAAAGGTCTAAAAGACGCCTGGGACAAGCTGCCGATCTTCAAGCAAGTGCTTAGCATGGGGCCAAAAAGTGTCAAGCGCGCGCCGGTGCAGGATGTCGTTTATGAAGGCGATGAGGTTGATCTAGGCCGATTGCCCATCCAACACTGCTGGCCTGGCGATGCAGCTCCCTTAGTGACGTGGCCCCTGGTGATTACCAAAGGCCCCCACAAAAAGCGTCAAAATCTGGGTATTTACCGCCAGCAGAAAATCGCCAAAAACCGTCTGATTATGCGCTGGCTTTCCCATCGCGGCGGCGCGCTGGATTTCCTTGAGTTTCAAAAAGCCCATCCGGGTGAGCCGTTTCCGGTCGCTGTCGCGCTAGGCGCTGACCCGGCCACGATTTTGGGTGCAGTGACCCCCGTGCCCGATTCGCTCTCTGAATATGCCTTTGCCGGGCTACTGCGCGGTTCTCGCACTGAGCTTGTTAAGTGTGGCCACGCTGATCTTGAAGTGCCCGCCTCCGCTGAGATTATTCTTGAAGGCTTTATTTACCCGGATGATATGGCACCAGAAGGGCCGTTTGGTGACCATACCGGTTATTACAACGAGGTTGACCACTTCCCGGTGTTCACCGTGACGCGGATGACCATGCGCCGCGACGCCATTTATCACTCCACCTATACAGGCCGCCCACCCGACGAGCCCGCCATTTTAGGCGTCGCGCTTAACGAAGTGTTTGTGCCGATTTTGGCTAAGCAGTTTCCTGAAATTGTCGATTTCTACCTGCCGCCAGAAGGCTGCTCCTACCGCATGGCCGTAGTGACGATGAAAAAGCAGTATCCCGGTCACGCCAAGCGCGTGATGATGGGTGTATGGAGCTTCTTACGCCAGTTTATGTACACTAAGTTTGTCATTGTGCTGGACGACGACGTGGATGCGCGCAATTGGGAAGATGTCATGTGGGCGATCACCACCCGGATGGACCCGGCGCGGGATACGGTCATGGTGGAAAATACCCCCATCGACTATCTCGATTTTGCGTCGCCTGTTTCTGGGCTAGGGTCCAAAATGGGGCTGGATGCGACCAATAAATGGCCCGGCGAAACCGACCGCGAGTGGGGCACGCCGATTGTGATGGATGACGCGGTGAAGACGCGAGTCGATGAGCGTTGGGATGAGTTGGGCATCGATATTCCGTTACCCGCGCCTCGCCACAGTTAACCTGACGGTGCGGTTCAAACGACTTTTCACAAAGAGGCTTTAATGAGCGCAACGACGTTAACGTGTAAAACGCTAACCTGCCAAGTCACCGCTGTTGAGGATTTAAATCCTGACGTATTTGGGGTGACCGTCGAAGGGCGCGCTGAAGCCATGCAGCATGCACCAGGACAATATCTAGAGCTCAAACTAGACGACGAAACCTGGGTGCCATTTTCCATTGCCAGCGCCGACCGTCGAGACGGCACCATCGAGCTGCATATTCAGCACTGGCCAGAGCGCGATAATTCAGCGCGCCTGCGTGATCTGCTGCAAGTGGCCAATCAGTTAACGGTGCGTCTGCCCAGCGGCGAGTGTGTACTGGATACTGAAAGTGAGCGCCCATTGTTGCTGATTGCTGCAGGAACCGGTTTCGCTCAAATGAAAGCGATCATGGAAGCTTCCCTGCAAAGCCAACCAGAACGGCCTATCTCGCTCTGGTGGGCTGCGCGTGAACACCGCGATCTTTATGCTGAAAACCTAGCTACCCAGTGGGCACAGCAGCACGCCAATGTCTCTTTTCAAGCAGTGACTGAGTTTCCGCTGACTGAACCATTAGCGCCGGGTGAGCGTATCTCCCATTACCAGGGGCGGGTTGATCTGGTGTTGGAAAAGGCGTTGATGAAAGCCACTGAAAAAGCTCCTGTTCGGCCCAGCGATTGCGACATTTACCTCTCTGGCTCGCCGGGAATGGTGTATGCCTGTGTTGCTATCCTTGAACGCCAAGGTGTTGGTATTGAGCGTATGTTTTCGGATGTATTTGCCTACGCACCGCGTCCTCAATAAAATGGCCGACCAACGCATGCTATCTCTGTCTCGCTAACTCCCTATCCCGATAACAAGGAGGCTTTATGGCCGATCATGACGACAACTTTAAAGATGAATCTGGTTTGCTTGCCATTGTCCTGGGCCTTGTGGTGCTGGTAAGCATGAGCGCGCTGCCTGCAACGATTGGTTGGATACAAGCATTTAGTGGCTGATAGTTGCCATTTTGCCCGTATGCAGGCAGGATTAAGCCAATAGACCCAACGTCTTCGGCGAATTTATTAAACATTGGATAATGTTATGCACATTGCACTCACTACACAGCGCCCCAACGCCAAGCCGGAAACGGCGGTTAGCGCGTGGATATCTGAGTGTTTAAGTGCGTTTGCGTTTGTTTATGCTGCGTATTGGTTTAGCCACGGTGTGCCCCTGGCCGACCGATAAGGTCGCGCTAACAGGCACACCACCTCGGTTGCCTGCCGCATGCAAAGAAGCCTCGGTTGGTAGCCCAACCGAGGCTTCTTTTGTTTTAAGCCTATCAACACCGTCCATAGAACATTCATCAAGGAGCTGCACCATGTCTTACCGCGTACACGCTATCGCCTCTTCCATTGCCCCCCGCTATATCGGTTATGGCTATGGCTGGCGATTTAGCGGCGCGCGGTCGGTGCAAGCTGCCACCTCCGACCGTGCCTGCTTGGGTGGCCAGTTAGTCACGCGAAGTCATACGCGAAGTCATACGCGAAGTTATACGCGATGTCACACGCTTTCGGAGAGATAAATAATGAATGCCCATGCCAGTCCTGCAAAGTCACCGCTATCGTCATTAACTAATGGCCCTACGGGTACGACTCAGCCGTTGCCGCTGCCTGTAGAGCTTCGCCGACGTATCGGCATTAGTGCGCCGTTGAGCGAGCAAATTACCCAGCAGCGCCACGCAGTCCAGCGCGTTCTCAATGGCCAAGACAATCGGCTACTGTTCGTTGTAGGTCCATGCTCGATTCATGACCCGGACGCGGCCCTTGAGTACGCCGATAGGCTAGCGGCGCTGAGCGATGAAATCAGCGAGCAAATTCTGCCGGTCATGCGTGTATATGTCGAAAAGCCCCGCACCACCGTCGGGTGGAAAGGCCTCGCCTACGACCCAGATCTAGACGGTAGCGGCGATATGCCCCGCGGGATTGCACTCTCCCGTGAGCTCATGCACGCAGTAGCAGCGCGAGGCCTGCCGGTGGCCACCGAGCTTTTGCAGCCAATGCTGGCGCCCTACCTGGATGACCTGCTGAGCTGGGTAGCGATTGGCGCGCGCACCACAGAGTCCCAGCTGCACCGGGAGCTGGCCAGCGATTTAAGCGCTGCCGTGGGGTTCAAAAATGCCACCAGTGGCGATGTGCAGGTAGCCATTGATGCTATGCAAGCAGCAGCGCATTCTCATCAGCGTTTTGCCATCGACAGTGAAGGTCGGCCAGTCATGCAGGAAAGTGCTGGTAACCCTCATACCCACCTGGTACTGCGGGGCGGTCACGGCGAGCCCAATTACCAGGCCCACCATGTGCGCTCATCGGTAAATGCCTTACACAAAGCAGGTCAAAACCCACGTTTGATGGTGGACTGCAGTCACGCCAATGCGCGTAAAGATCATCGCCGCCAAAGCGAGGTTATGCTGGACGTGCTTGCTCAGCGTAAAGCAGGCGATGCTAACCTAGTAGCGTTGATGCTTGAAAGCTACCTGTTTGAAGGTAAGCAAGCGCTTAAACCCAGCAGTATGCGCTACGGGGTGTCGGTGACTGACGCCTGCGTTAGCTGGGAAGCAACGGAGCGGCTGCTTAAAACGGCCGCCGAGCGAATGGGCTAAACCAGCAATCTCTATGCATTGCTAGATAACCTCTTGTCTGGCTGGGTCAGCCCCGTATCATAAGAGCCTTCTATTGATAATGAGGTTGGCCATGGCTTTTACGCTTGAACAACATAGTCCAGATGCTTACCGTCGCAAAGCGCGCATGATCAGTATCGTGATGGCAGGGCAGCTAGTGGTTTTTGGGCTGCTGTTTTCAATGCTATTAGCCGCCACCTTTGGCGGCAGCTTCTGGATGAACGCCCTGGGCGTGCTGCTTGGGTTGCTGGCCACTAGCGCGATGTTCGCTGTGCTGCGTGATCGGCCCTGGATGACTGAAATGCGTTACGTCTGGCAGCTCAAACATCACCTTTCGCATATTAGCGGCTACTTACAGCCTCTACGCCGAGGTGTGGAAGAGAACAATCGCGTAGCGCTGGATATCGTGACGTTCTACCACCAGGGAATGACCCAGTTGGCTGAGCTCAATGGCCGTACCACTGACGATGATGCTGAGCGCCTTGCTGAAAAAATGCAGATAAAATTAAAGCGCGAAGAACTAGGGCTGCCAGAGCAGGTTAATCGCTTTGACCCACAGGATTTGAGTGCTTTTAAACGCCGCTAGAGCTGTATTTAATGCCGTTAGAGTTATCCAACAGGGAGCATTGAGTCATGATCCACGCAAAAAAATCGTTCGTCGCCATGGCAATGGTGACCACAACACTGGCTATCGCTGGCTGTGCCACGTCTACAACGGCGCCGAGTGAGTCTGCCAATATGACGGTAAACAGCAGTGCGCCTTTGCTTCCTGCTGCTCTGTTCCCTGGTAGCGCCGAGAGATTTGATGCTTGGGAGTGTCAACCAGCGAACCAGAATCTAGTCACTGCGGTAAACGACGATAATCTGCGCCTCTGGTCGCTGCACGGTGCTTGGCGGTTACCTGAAGCCGTGGTTGCCAGCGGTGCACGCTATCAGGACGGCGAAATCAGCTTCTGGAACCGGGGTGACCAAGCCCAGGTAGAAACGCCGCGTGGCCAGCTTCAGTGTCAGCAAGGACTCGTGCGAGAAGCATCAACCCGCGCCAATCATCCCGGCGTGATGTTCCTAGGGCGTGGCAACGAGCCGGGCTGGTCGATTGAGCTAGCGCACGACGCCCCTGTGATGACGTGGACGACCGCCTACGGCACTGAAACGCAAACCCTGCCTTATATGGTGAGCGTGATGGATAACGAAGCGGGCCGTGTCGTTATTGAAAACGCCAACGCCGAGCACTTTTTCCGTGTCCGTATCGAAGCCGGCGCATGTTTTGATGACATGAAAGGTCAGCCTTATCCTGCCCGCGTCACCTTGACGATAGACGGCGAGCAGTACAACGGCTGTGGTCAAGGCATCGCCCCGTAATCAGCGGCTTATCATAATAGCGCTAGCGTTTTAACAGTGGTAAAGGAACGGTTCTGCACGCCACTGGGGCTCAATAAAGTCGCTAGCGCAAAGCGCGGTAACATCACCTGCCGCTCTGGAGGCGAGTCTAGAGAGCGTTTCCAGGCGGAGGTCCCGTGAGGTTTCGAGCTGCTCGCTCGTTTCTACCGGTCTCCATGTGTCCCCATCCCGCGTTGCCAGCGTAAAGCTGAACGGGTGGAAACCTGGAAAGCCGAGGCGGATATCCGTGGCAATCAACGTTTCCTGGCCATCTATAAGGCGTGTTTCATAGCGCAAAAAAGGACCGGTAAACCACGCCAATCGCTGGCCACGCGGCCCCGCCAGTGCATACTCCTCAAGGGCTACATTGCGCCTAAGCGGCTCAAGCGTTAAGGAGCGCTGGCGATCGAATAAACCCACTAGGCTCTCGTAATAGCGGTCGTCATCGATAATGGTGGCGCGCCACAGCACAATATTAAACGGCGTGGGCTGGATCAAGATGGGCGCTTGCTGAAGCCCTTGCTCAGCCAGGACCGGCGCGAGGCGCTGTTCAACGCTCCACTTCGCACCCGCCGCTAACAGTAGGTAAACGCTGGAGAGCGCGAGGCCTATGGCGCAGGCATTACGCACTTTTTTAGTGGTAATCCCGATAAGCAAGGCAATAAGCAGCGGTAGCGTGTAAAAAGGGTCGATAATAAACACGATAGGCCATGCCACGGGCGGCACGTCTAGCGGCCAAAATAGCTGAGTTCCGTAAGTAGTAAAGGAATCAAGCAGCGGGTGAGTGGTCAGACAAAGCACGAAAAACCACCACCAATGGTGAAAGTGAATAGGCCGTGCTGCTGTTGCTGGAAAAAAGCGTGTAGCCAGCAGGGCAAATAGAGTACCTAGGCCGGTCAGCACAAACAGTGAGTGGGTGAAGCCTCTGTGCTCCGTTACATTGGCCACGGCATCGCCGTAGTCGAGCACGACGTCTAGGTCGGGCAGCGTGCCGAGCAGCGCACCAATCAACACGGCTTTACGGCCCAGCCGGCGGCCTAAAATGGCGCCGCCAACGGCAGCCCCTAATGCTGCTTGGGTAATCGAATCCACTGATGGCTCCTTGGGGTGGCCCCTACGCAAAGTAGTCGATGTACTATTATACAGATCTGTGAGGAGGGTGGTTGAATGTCACGAAATCGTCTAATTAAATGCTTGTCAGGTGGTCTTCTGGCTGCCTATTCGTTAAGTGCTTTGGCAGCGCCTACTATTGACGTCCACAGTGACCCTAACTGCGGCTGCTGTAGTGACTGGGTGGCTCATCTTGAAGAGGCAGGGTTTGACGTTAATCACCACCGTGATGGCGATGTCCGTGCCATTAAAATGGCCAACGGCGTTTCTCCTGAACTGGCCTCCTGCCATACCGCCCTGGTGGATGGCTACGTGATTGAAGGCCATGTCCCCGCGTCGGATATTAAACGCCTGCTGGAAGAGCGTCCGGACGTTGTTGGGTTAACGGTACCGGGTATGCCCCACGGTTCGCCGGGGATGGAAACAGGTCGTGTAGATGATTATGCCGTGCTCAGCTGGACTCGTAACGACAGTCCCCCTGCTATCTTTAGCGAATATACCCAGTAATCACAAAGGGAGAGTGACATGCAGTTTTTGCACACTATGGTACGGGTAACTGACCTGGACGCGTCGCTGACGTTTTACTGCGACCTGTTGGGGCTGAAAGAAGTACGTCGTAAAGAGAACGAAAAAGGCCGTTTTACGCTGGTTTTTCTCGCCGCACCGCAGGATGAGGCACGCTCAGAACGTTTAACGGCTCCGGAGCTAGAACTGACCTATAACTGGGATCCAGAAGAGGTAGCCGGTGGGCGCAACTTCGGTCATTTAGCCTATCGCGTTGACGATATTTACGCGCTATGCCAAAAGCTTCAAGATAATGGTGTCACCATTAACCGCCCACCTCGGGATGGACATATGGCGTTTGTAAAGTCGCCCGACGGTATTTCTGTCGAGCTACTGCAAAAAGGCGATGCGCTCTCGCCCCAGGAGCCATGGGCGTCAATGGAAAATAGCGGAAGCTGGTAACGTTAAAAATGAGGAGTAACCGTAAGGTGAAAGGACTACCCCGTAATGCCGTGCTCGGAATGGGCTTGGCGCTTTTGGTCAGTGCGTGCAGCAGCGCCCCTCAGCAAGAGCGTGTGGATGCCCCGAAAAGCACTGAATTGTCCGGCCCGATTGTCGAGCAGCGCTGGAACTTGTTGCTGGTAGGCACCGATGAGCGGCTCTCCATGCAGGAAACCCCGTTTTTCCGCATTGAGCGCGACGGTAAAGTAAGTGGCTCGGATGGCTGTAACCGCTTTACCGGTAGCGTGAGCTTAGGCGAAAGTCAGCGGATTGAGTTTAGCGAGCTGGCGTCCACCCGCATGGCCTGCCCTAATATGGAAGATGCCAAACGGGTAACCGATATGCTCGATACGGCTTATCGCTATCTGATTGACCACGACCGGCTGGTGTTCTTTGGCCCAGATAGTCGCGTGTTAGGCGGCTGGCGCGAAGCCAATTAAGCCTTTAGTCACAACCTGAGCGCCGCCATTATTTATGACTTAAAAGGCGGATTGAAGCGCGCTATAAAGCGCGCATCAATCCGCTTTTTCCATTCCCATACCCAGCGGCCTGAAAAACCGATCTCACCACGGCTGGCAATCGCGTGGCCATCGCCAGTGCCAATCAGTGCCAGCACGCGTTTAGGTGGCTGCCACGCGGCCAGCGGTTCATGGTGGCAGGCGGCGCGCAGATTGTCGGCGAGCAGTGGCCCCATGCGCACCGCGTACACGCCGGCCTTAGGTAGAGAAGAAACGTGCAGTGGAGAAGTGTGCAGTGGTGGGTTGAAAGCCGCACAGTCGCCAGCGGCGAACAGCCCCGGCTGGCTCGCTACTTCAAGGGTCTTATTCACCTGGATAAACCCATGCTGATCTAGCGGCAGCGCGGTGTCTTTAAGCCAGGCTTGGCCAACGGCACCGGTCGCCCATAGCACGATATCCGCGTCAATGAGTTCCCCTTCAGAGGTGCGCACGCCACCTGCTATTAGCGCCTGACCACGCACGCCGTGACGCAGTGTAATACCTGCCCGGTGCAGCGCCCGCTTTGTTAACCAGCGGGGCAGCCGACCGGCGCCGGGTAGCAGCGTTGGTGATGCACTGACTAGCGTGCCTTGCCAGGTAATGTCGGCGCGCTGTTGACGAAGCTGCGCTAGCACGCTCATCAAGGTTTCACAGCCTGCCGCGCCGCCGCCTACGCTCACCACCCGCTGGTGAGTGCCCGTAGGGAGTTGGTCGATCTTCTCTCTTAGCGCTTGCCAGCGGTGGTGCAGTGAGCTTAGTGGACGCATCGCCAATAAGTAGGGGCGCAGTTCGTCATGGGTTTTGGAAAACTTCTGCTCTGGCAATGACTGTTCGGGCAACCGTAACGTGGAGCCCACGTTAAAGGAGGCCACATCAAACTGGATCACCTCGCCATTCGCTAGCGTTACTCGGCGCTTAGTGGGATCGATAGCCACTGCAGGCGAGGTGATTAAATGGGCACCTGCCCGTTGCGATAGTGCCGCCACATCAATTTGTGTTTCGCGTAGCGTGCATTCCCCAGCCAGCCAGGTGGGCACGCTGCCGGAATAGGCGGCCAGATTGCTATCGCTGACCACGGTAATTGCTATCGCAGGGTCTGGGCGCTGGGCAAAGGCTTCCAGCACAAAGGCGTGGGCATGGCCCGCGCCAATCAGCACCAGGTGTTTCATGGGCGGCATCACTTTTCCTCGCCACGGCGCCAGCGGAAGTAGCGCGCAAGCAGGGTGAGAATACGCTCGGGTTTGTGGGCGTTTTTCCATACGCCCGCGGTGGCCTTGGCGGCTTCACCCAGCGTTGGGTAGGGGTGAATGGTGCCCAGCAGTTTGTTCAGCCCCAGCCCATGCTTCATCGCAATGGTAAATTCACCCAGCCACTCCCCGGCGTTTTCCGCCACGATGGTAGCACCGAGTATTTTGTCTCTACCGGGCACGGTGAGCACCTTGATAAAACCTTCTGTGGCCCCTTCGGCAATGGCGCGGTCGCTTTCGCTCATGGCGTAGCGGGTAACTTCAAACGCTACTCCTTTGGCGGTGGCCTCTTTTTCGTTTAGCCCGACCCGCGCTACTTCCGGCTGCACATAGGTGACGGCAGGCATAAAGCGGTAATCCACTGCAAAGCTTTTCAACTCGCCAAACAGCGCGTTGACTGCCGCGTGCCACGCCTGATGCGCGGCGGCGTGGGTGAGCTGGTAAGGGCCGGCTAGGTCGCCGCAGGCCCAAATATTGGGCAAGCGGGTTTGCAGGCGCTCGTTCAGCGCTAGCGTGCCGCCTTCTGTGGTGGTAATGCCCAGCGCTTCCAACCCTAAGCCTTCAACATTTGCTTGGCGGCCAACACTCACCAGCAGGTAGTCGAATTCGACAGTGAGCCGTTCGCCATTATGCTCCACTACAAGCTGGTGTTCCTGGCCGACTTGGCAGACCTCCAGCGCTTTAGCGCTGGTCATCACGGTCACGCCTTCCTGGGTAAGCGTGCGCGCAACGTGCTCGCCCACTTCCGTGTCTTCACGGCTAAGCAGCTGCTGCGCGCCTTCCACGAGTGTTACGTGGCTGCCTAAGCGGGCAAAGCTTTGGCTTAGCTCGCAGCCAATCGCACCGCCACCCAGTACGATCAAGCGTTTAGGCAGCTCGGTGAGCGACCATAAGTTTTCCGAGGTGAGAATCGGTGCGTGCTCAATGCCAGGAAGCGAAGGCACTCGGGGGCGTGCACCGGTGGCCAGCACGATATGGCGGGCGGTCAGGGTTTTCTCACCCACTTTAATTTCCCAGGGAGACGTTAGGGTGGCGTGATCTTGATACACCGTCACCCCAAGTCCTGAGTAGCGCTCGACGCTATCGTGGGGTTCGATGTCGGTAATTGATTGATGAACGTGGCCCATCACGTCGGCGAAATTTATCTCTGGCTCGCTGGCGCTAATGCCAAAGCGTTGCGCCGTGCGGATTTCATGGGCGGCGCGAGCGGCGCGAATCAGCGCCTTAGAGGGCACACAGCCGGTATTTAAACAATCGCCGCCCATTTTGTGCTTTTCTACCAACGCCACTTTGGCCTTTACGGCGCTGCCAATGTAGCTAGTAACAAGACCTGCCGAGCCACCGCCAATCACTACGATGTCGTAATCAAAGCGGGATGGACGAGTATAACCACGGTAGGCATTGCGTTTTTGCACCAGTAGCGCAATACGACGCGCTATCCAGGGAAACACGGCCAGCAGCGCAAACGATGCCAGCAATCCAGGGGAAATAATGCCGCTAAGGTTTTCCAGCTCGCCCAGTTGGCCGCCTGCATTCACGTAAACCGCCGTACCGGGCAGCATGCCAAGCTGGCTCACCCAATAGAATGTGGTGGTTTTGAGCCGCGTTAGCCCCATCACCAGGTTGATCATAAAAAACGGAAACACCGGTACCAGGCGAAGGGTGAAAAGATAGAAAGCACCGTCTTTATCTACGCCACGATTGACCGTTTCAAACTGGCGGGGAAAGCGCTTCTCAATCGGTTGGCGAAATAGAAACCGCGAAACTAAAAAGGCCAGTGTGGCGCCGATGGTGCTGGCAAAGGAGATAATCAATAGTCCCCAACCGAGGCCAAAGAGCGCCCCACCCAGCAGAGTGAGCAGTGTCGCACCCGGTAGCGACAGTGCTGTCATGACGACGTACACGGCAAAGAAAATCCCCGCAACCTGCCAAGGCGACTGTTGAAACGCTGCCTGAAAATCGCTGCGATAGGCTTGTAGGGTT
Source organism: Halomonas sp. GFAJ-1 (assembly GCA_002966495.1). Taxonomy (NCBI): domain Bacteria; kingdom Pseudomonadati; phylum Pseudomonadota; class Gammaproteobacteria; order Oceanospirillales; family Halomonadaceae; genus Halomonas; species Halomonas sp. GFAJ-1. Next base: position 223,309 of record CP016490.1, on the reverse strand, counting down.
TCCAAGGTGAAAAACGTGTGGGCGCCGCTCAGGTAAAAGCCGAGCACGGCCAGTAGCAGCAGGGTGATAATCAGCAGGCGCTGACGGTTCATGGCAGGCTCCGGTTTGGCGTTGCGATGTTAGAAGCAGAACATTTGTTAAGTATTAGTGGCGCACAGCGCGGATTCATTACACCTTGGAAGCGTTTTTCAGGGTTTGTTGCCAGCGCTGCCAGTCTTCTGGTCGGTCAATGTCCCACATGGTGTCGGGAAAGGTGGCGTTTAAACGCAGCGCGGCAAGCCGTTGGCGGGTGACCTTGAGCACGTGCTCAGTTCCCCAGGGTATTCCCTCAAACAGGCTAGGGTGGTCGTTGTGAGTGCCAATCAACCCGTAGCCGCCATCTTCGGCAGGTAAAATCACCACGGGTGCGCTTTCAAGCGCTTCACTGCACTGCTTCAGCATGCCAACGGTAATGCTTGGGCAGTCGGTGCCCATCACCATCGCCGGGCCTTGTGCGCTATTTAGTGCATGACGAACGCGCATTCCCACGTCACCCTGTTGTTGAGCGGCAAGGGCTATGCCGTGGTGCGCCTGAAGCTCCAAAAACAGCGGATGTTGATGCTCCAGAGAGGTCCATAGCGTGACGTTTACTGCTCCCAACGCCTGGCAGGCGGTAGCAACGCAGTGGCGAACCATAGTGGCATGGGCTTGCGCTGCGCCTTCTGGCCCCAGGTAAGGAATTAAGCGCGTTTTCGCCTGCCCTGGCAGTGGCGCCTTGGCCAGCAGGTGTAAGTGGGGCTGCATGGTTGGCTTAACGGGCATTGCGATACTCCTTGGCCAATTGAGTGGCGCTTACGCCGCGCCAGTAGCGGTAACGCAGCCGCCACATCAGGCGAATGGTTTTCCAGGCGCCGAACTTATCCCAGCGTCTGCCTGAGCTTACCACTTTGATGCCAAGGCAGGCGGGGGGAGAAAGTGCCTTCAGTCGCTTGCTTAACGCGATATCTTCCATTAGCGGCTGATCGGGAAAGCCGCCCACTGCGTCAAACGCCTCCCGGCGTAGGAACATGCCCTGGTCGCCAGTGGCGATACCGCTCAGCCGTGAGCGTAGGTTCATCAGAGTACTGACGACGGGCAGCCAGCGGCTATGGCCTTCAAGCTGAATATCAAACCGCCCCCAGCAGTGCGTGCTTAGCGCCTGACTAATCTGTTCAACAGCCCCTTCGGGAAGTTGAGTATCGGCATGTAAAAACAGCAGCGCCGGTGAGTGCGCGCGTTCTGCGCCTAGGTTCATCTGCCGTGCCCGGCCAGTGTCACTAACCACTACTGTATCCGCTAGCGGGGTAGCTAGCGCCACGCTGTGATCGGTACTGCCGCCATCGACCACAATGATTTCCACTCTGGTCTCCCGTAGCGGTTGCAGCAGAGCCAGCGCCGTTTCAATTCCCATGGCCTCATTCAGCATCGGTATCACAATGCTAAGCGTAGGGGGTTCTGCGCCTGGGTTAACCAAGGACAATGATCGGCCCTCCGGCGGCATTGGCATCGGCTTCATCGTGGGTGACCAGCAGCGTGGGTAGGCCTGCGGCCCGCAACTGGCCGAACACCAGCGTGCGCATTTCCTGGCGCAATGCCGTGTCGAGCTTGGAAAATGGCTCATCCAGCAGCACGGCGCGGGGCTGTGAAAGCAGCAGGCGCATCAGCGCTACCCTGGCTTGCTGGCCGCCGGAAAGGGTAGCAGGGTCACGGGCTTCAAAGCCTGCTAACCCTACCTGCTCTAGCGCTTGGGCGACCTGCTGGCGCTTGTCGTTGGTACGGTGTGGCAGGCCAAAGCGCAAATTTCCCGCTACGCTTAAATGCGGAAATAGCATGGGATCCTGAAACAGCAGGCCAATGCCGCGCCGTTCAGCGGGCAGTGTGTCCAGGCGTTTATCGCCAAGATAGAGTTCACCCTGGGCCTGAAAGGCAGGCGACAAAAAGCCCGCTAGATAGGCCAATAGCGTGGATTTACCCGAGCCGGAAGATCCCATGACAGTTAACACTTCCCCTGGTGCTATGTCGCGGTGCATCGCTAGCAGCGTTTCGTCTGCGAGCGTAATTTTCATCTGCTTAATATGCAGCGTTTGGAGATTATGGGTCATGCAGCTCCTCGCATTTGGCGGCGTTTTGCCCATACAAGGCGGGGAATCAAGAGTGCCAGACTAAAGCCAATAAAGGGCAGCAGCGCTTGAAGTAGTGCCAATACCGCCACCAGCCGGCGGTTGCCACCAGACGCCATGGCCACAGCTTCGGTGGTGATGGTAGGAACACGCCCACCGCCCAACAGCAGCGTTGGTAAATACTGCCCGATGCTGACGGCTAAGCTTACCGCACAGGCGGTGAGTAACGGCGCCAGCAGCAGAGGCAGGCGCACTTGCCAGAAAGCTCGCCAGGGGGTAACACCTAGCGACAGCGCCACCTGCACCCACCGGGGATCCAGCCGCCGGTAGGCTTCTGACAGCGATAAATAGAGATACGGCACCACAAATAACAGATGAACGGCGACAACCAAGGCGTGCTGAGGACGAAGACCAGCACTTTCAGCAGCCACCACTAAGCCAAATAGAAACGCCACCTGGGGCACAATAAGCGGTAGGTACAGCAGCCAGAGTGCTCGCCTGGCAGGCAGGTGGTGGCGCGCCGCGTGCTCCAATGTGGCTACCACCAGTCCCGCAGCGATGAGCGTTGCGGCCAGCCCAACACTCAGCGTATTCATCAGCGGTGTCGTCACACTGGGCAAGATGCGCTGCCAGTGATCCAGCGTGAAGGAACCCGGCAGCGCGTCTGGAAAGCGCCAAAAACCCGCCACTGAAAAAAGTGCAAGCCCGCCTAGCGCGCTTATCGCCAACAGCGTGACGGTTAACAGCAGTGCACGGCCGCCAAATGCAATCACCCTTGAGCATGAACTACGCGCTCCATTAACCAGCCAGCGCCGGCTAAGTCGTTTAACCCCTTGTTCGCCTAACCACCAGGTCAGCAGTGCCGCCAGGGTAACGCCGAGCTGCAGCAAGGCACCGGCAGAGGCCATAAAGCGGCGGCTTAAATCGGGGTCGTTAAACCAGGTGAGAATCGAAACGCTCAGCGTTGGTGGTAGGGTGGGGCCAAGAATCAACGCCATATCTACCACCGAGGTGGCGTAGGCAATGACTGCATATACCGGCAAGCGAATCAGTGGGTAAAGTGCAGGGAGAACGCACTTTAGCCAGGCAATACTAGGCGCGTAGCCCAGCGAACGCGCCAGAGTGACACGCAGCTCGGGGCGTAGCTGTGGCAACGCCGCCAGGCTCATCAACAGCAAAAAGGGCACTTCTTTGAGGATTAGGCCTGCCATCAGCGCCAAGCCTAATGGGTCGTTGACGATCAGCAGGTCAGGGGGGCGTTCCCACCCAGTGAGCCCAGGAGAGACCCAGCGCACTAGCAACCCTGAAGGTGCAATCAAAAAGGCGAGCCCAAACGCCACGGCGGCATGGGGAATGGCCAGCAGCGGTGAGACCATCCGCCGAATAGCACGATCAAGCCAAGTGCCTTGGCTAGCCGCCAAAAACAGCACTACGATCAGCAGCGACACCAGCGTAGTGATAAGTCCACTAAAGTAGCTCAGCAGAACAGAACGGTGCAGGCCCGCGCGCGCCCATAGGGCTTGCCATGCCTCCAGGTGGAACGTATCCCCCCCAAGCACCGGCAAATAGCCAAAGGCCGGAAGAATCACCATAAGCAACCCTGTCGCTAGCGGCAGGGTTAACACGCTTATCATTACCCAAGGGGCTAGACGCAGCAGCATCGGCTTAGTTCACGTAGCGTTCTTGCCACGCGTCAGCTATTGCGTCTACCCAGCTTGGATGCGGTTGGCCTAGCACGTCACCTAGCTCGCTAGGCGGCAGGGTAGCGATCCCCAGGTCAATATCATCAAACAGCGCGCGCTCCTCAGGCGAGAGCGTGTGCATAGCCAGCACAGTGTTGCTACCCCACACTTCTGGATCCTGTTTCTCCGCCTGTGCTTCTGGCGACATTAGGTAGTTGGCCACCACCATCGCGCCTGCTTTGTGCTGGGCGTTATAGGGAATGGCCATAAAGCTCATATTGCCAATCATGCCGCTATCATGCACATAGCTTCTTACCGTGTCGGGTAGTTCGTAGTTAGCGATAGCGCCCGAGGCTTCGGTGGTGCTAAACGACAGCGCAATGCTGATTTCGCTGTCGCCCATCAGGCTGCGCAGATCAGCACTGTTGGAAGGGAACGCACGACCGGAGCGCCACAGGTGAGGGTGAAGCTCATCGAGAAATTCCCATAGTGGTGCTGTTGCGGCGTCGAAGTCCTCTTCTTGCATGGGGTCATAAAAGATATCCGTGGTATCACTTAGCTCTAGCAGCGCCTGAGTAATAAAGGCATTGCCCAGAAAGTTAGGCACTTGGGCATAGGTAAACTCACCGGGGTTCTGTTTAGTCCACTCCAGCAGCTCTGACATGTTGTTGGGGTGGTTTTCTACTAGCGCGGTGTCGTAGTAAAAAACTACCTGAGAGCTGCTCCAGGGGGACTCTAAACCGTCGACCGGAATGGTCCAGTCGTAGCGTACGGCGGGGGTGTTGTCAGGGTCGGTCAGCGCGTAGTAGGGCATGGCGTCTGCCCAGGGCCCAAACAGTAGGCCATTGGCTTTCATGGCGGCAAAGTTCTCGCCATTAATCCAGATCATATCGACGCTACCCCGGTCATCGTTGCCGGCCTGCTTCTCAGCCAGCACCCGCGAAACAGCTTCCGAGGTGTCACCCAATTTGACGTGGACAAGTTCTATGCCGTACTGCATTTCTACCTGCCGCGCTACCCAGCTGATATACGTGTTAATACGCTCTTCGCCTGCCCAGGCATTCCAATAAACGGTCTGGCCGCTGGCTTCTTCTAAGACCGCCTCCCAGTCGCTTGGGTCTGGTGCGGCGGCGGCGGGCACGGTGAGTGACAGCATGGCAGTGGCAACGGCGGTGGTTAGGATAGCGCGTGGCTTCATAGTGACATCTCTTGAAATCAATGGGTTATAGAGCTGTTTGTAGGTGCTTAAGTTCACTATGCACCCGCTCAATAATGGGCAGTGACAAATAGTGCTCGACCCGGTCCCGCACGTGCTCAATGACGGCGGCATCGGTGAGCTCTGCTGACCAGTCCTGGCCGCGATGCGCCGTATCCTGAGTGTGCAAATGCTGGGCGCGCCACTTGGCGCACCAGGTCAACGACCACAGCCAGGTGGCGCGGCGGCATGCCACTAGAGTTTCCGCACTGGGTGATTTGGCCATACGTGCCTGCCAGCGCTGATAAAAGGCGACGACTTCGTCCAGGGTGAGCACTGCTTGGCTGTTAATGTCCCAGGTGGTTGAGGTGTAAAGCGAGGTGTGGGCGAGATCAATCCCCGGCAGACCATAGCGGCACTTCTCTAAGTCCACAAGGATCGCACGGCCTTCTGCTGTCATCAGGAAGTTGCCGGGGTGGGTGTCAAAGCTGATTAGGCAGCGCTCGGCATCAGGTAGCGTGACGGGCAGCGCGTTCAGTTCGTCGCGAACACGTGAAATAACAGCGCCACTCAGGTCAGCTTTTTCCAGCCACTCGGCTTGGCGGCTGACTTCCTCACACATAGCCTGCCAGGGGTCTGCCGGGGCCAGCAGTGGCGCGGGATGTGCTGGCAACGGCAGCTGGTGCAGGCTGGCCAGAGTGTCGGCAATGCACGGTAAATCTTCTGGCAACTGCGCCAGCCGGCCATCAATGGCATCCACCAGCAGACCACCACGGGGTAGTGCGTCGCTGACTGGCAAGGTGCCGTGTAAACGGGGTACGTGGCCACCTTGGCTGGCGCGCTCGTAGCACGCTGCTTCATAGGCAAGGTTATCTGCGGGCGCTAGATCCATCTGGCTCTGTTTGGGCAGCCGGGCTACCCAATCATCGCCATGGCGGTGCATCCATACATGATCGTGAGCAAGCCCGGTGTCCGCCATTGGTGAAAGTGATTGGTAAGTGATCCCCGCCTGTTGCAGTGAATTTTCCAGTGTCTGCAAACGTACCTCTAAAGGTGTGGGCATAGCGTCATCCGTGTCAGTATAAGTTTAGCAATGCCATTAAGTGGCTGTTCTTGTACCAACCTTACACGGTTATGATAAAAAAGTGATTAAGGCGTGGCAGAAGGGCGCGGTGGCCAAAACGTCGCTATCTTTACCCATCCCCAATTACGCCGTACCAGGAGGCGCAAACATGTTTGAGACGGCTATCGTGCTGGGTGCAACAGGGGCTGTAGGCACGCAGTTAGTCACCCAGTTAACCCAGCGTGATGAGGTTGCCACTGTCATCGTGCTGTCGCGTCGTGAGTTAGATGTATCGCAGGCTTTTCCGGATGCCGTTGCCGCTAAAATCAGCCTGCGGGTGATTGATGTTAACAAACTGGAAGAGCAGGCTGCGGCCTTAATACCTGCCGGTTCAGTAGCTTTTGTGGCATTAGGTACAACGCAAAAACAGGCGGGTAGTAAAGCGGCTTTTCGCGCTATTGATCATGGTCTGGTTCTGGCATTTGCTTGTGCATGTATGTCCGCTGGAGTGAGCCAGCTAGGCGTAGTCACTGCGGTTGGTGCCAATGCGCGTTCTGCCAGTTTTTATAATCGCGTTAAAGGCGACGTGGAGCAGGATATCCAAGCGCTGGGGTTGCCGAGCGTATTTTTTGCACGGCCCTCGCTGCTGCTGGGGCGGCCGGATGATGGACGGGTTGCAGAAAATATCGCTGAAAAGCTGTTGACGCCGATGGCGCCGTTGCTACCAAAAGCAGTACGTCCGATTGCGACACAGCGCGTTGCAGCTGCCATGATTGAGGTGGCGTTTAGCACTGAGCAGAAGCGGCCGATGTTTGTGCTATCAAATGCTGACATGCATTCACTAACGTCACCGGCACGGCGGCCTCACTCTTGATTGAGGCTGGCGAGTCCGACTGCCTCGCGCAGAAAGGCGTCGATGCTCTCTGAGTAGGTCGGTTCGCTGTCAAGAAAGCCGGTGTTATGACCTCCTTGAATCTCCAGTAACTGCTTTGGCTCCTGGGCTGCTTGGTACACCGCTTCTCCTTGGGCAAAGGGAATAATCTCGTCGTCGCGGCTGTGAATGACCAGTAGTAGTGCGGATATCTGCGTAACATAGCTTTCCACTGGGTAGTCAATACGTGCCAGCCAGCGCGCGGGTAGGAATGGATAGAGCTGTTGGGCGAGTTCGGGCACCGAGCGAAACGGTGACTCAAGGATCACTGCTGCAGGGGCCGCGTGGTGCTCTTCTAAGCTTGCCGCAAGCTCTGCGGCCACTGCCGCTCCCAATGAACGGCCGAATACCACTATTTCGTCGGTCTCGTTTCCTTCATCGCGCAGCCATTGCCAAGCGGCGCGAGCATCCAGTGCCGTGCCTGCCTCTGATGGGCTGCCTTCGCTGCGGCCATAACCACGGTAATCGATGATCAATACCGACAAGCCCAGCCTCTGGAACTGGGCGATGCTCTCAAGCCGATGGGAAATATTGCCCGCATTACCGTGAAAGAACAGCAGGCTAGCGCGAGGATTCGGGGCGGGTACCCACCAGGCATCCAGGGCCACGTTGTCCTCAGTGGTCAGGGTCACCGCTTCCCATACCAAGCCACGGTCGGACGGAGTGGCAATATGCTCGCGGCCAGCGTTAGGCAGGTACAATAAACGCTCCTGGAAGGCCCACATCAATGCCACCAACAGGGCATAGATTATCGCCAGGGATAGCACTGTTTTCGCCATCATTCTCGCCATAGATTCGGCTCGTCGGATAAATATCGACGGTAAAACACATGCATTAGTTTTGCATGGGAATATCATCTTTCCAGCGAAACCCTACGCCACCGGCTTTCCAAATGCCGTCGCGATTAAAAGGGTGTGGCCCATCCAGATTGATGTACTGCGGCAACCCAAAATGAGGCGCCAGGTTCTGTCTAGATTTCACCGTTACACGGTCCATGATCCGCAGTCCTTGTTCTTCTGCGGACATATGCGCCTCTGGCGCCGCCCGGTGCGCTAGCGCCCAGTTATCAACGTACAGTAGGTCACCGGTGTCGTAGTGATACCGTATGCCGTAATGCTTCTCAAATGATGCATTTAATAGGTCGTTGTAGTCGTTGAAAAGCTGTTTCATCTCATCTTCGTTGAGCAGTCGAAGCTGATCGGTAGAGGCCGGTGCTTGTTGCAGTTCATCAATGGGTAGGTCTTTTTCGGGAAACCGTTCGATGACCGCACCGGTCATGCCTAGGTGGAGCCATACGCTCTTGCGTCCTGAAATGGGATGCGTGTGAACAACGGGATGACTGACGCCTGAAGCCGAGTTAACAGACACCAATCTCTCCCAGAAAGCTTGCTTTTCCTCTGGCAGCGCATCAAAGGCGGCGCCTTGATGGGCAAAGTGAGTGCCGCCGCCTTGCTCAGGGGCGCGTGCCATATAGTAGGCTGAGTGAGAGAACGTCGCTGCCTCGAAGCTGCCGTCGTTATGCCACTGGGGCCCAACGCCTAGGATTCCGTAGCGGTTGTCGTTGGAGCAGCGGAAAATATCCCGGTTCATACCCGGCGTGGCGGGGTGGACGCCATGGGTCGAGTGAATTTCTCCGGCACCCCACGATTTGCTGGCATTGACCAGCTCATCCGCCGAAAGGTCTGTTTGGTGCTTGAAGACGATAAATCCGCGGTGCGCCATTTCAACTTCCAGAGCTTCAATAACGGGCTTGGAGAGCCGGGTGCGAACATCGGCGCCGTATATTTCAATGCCAAGCGGTTCAAGGGGCTTGACCGTCAACCCTTCTCGCTCAAACAGCGATAGGTGGTCAGGGTTCAGCGGCGCTATGGTAGGTAGCGTGCTGCTGACGTTATTGGATAATGTTGTCATATGGGAGTGAGCTCCATGGGTGAATGCGGGGCAGTGTCACTCGATAGAGGGTAGTGACTCGCCCTTAGGCCATCAGGCTCTAATGGCCCAATACCTATGGGCAGGCCGTCAGCGGTTTTGTTCCTGACGCGTTCCGCCAAGCGGGGCACCTAACCCAAGACGGCACCTTATTAGGTGCCGTCTTGGGTTGCGCCATAATCAGGGCTTTTTTAAAGCTTCGCGATTTTCGCCTTTTGCTCTTCCAGCAGCTTTTTGGCGGCTTGGAATTCAGCAAGCTTGCCACGCTCTTTTTCCACCACGGAAACCGGCGCTTTGGCGATAAAACCATCGTTGCCGAGTTTCTTCTCAATGCCGCCGATCAGTTTGTCTTGCTTCTCGATCTCTTTAGCGAGACGAGCAAGCTCGGCGTCTTTATCGATTAAATCCGCCATCGGCACCAGGACTTCCATATCGCCGACCAGCTGAGTTGCCGAGAGCGGGGCGTCGTCTGGGTTGGCCAGCCAAGTGGCGCTTTCCAGCTTGGCCAGCTTGGCCAGGAAGTGACGGTTGCTTTCCAGACGCTCGGCGTCTTCGGCCTTGCCCTTGGTGAGCAGTACATCCAACGGTTTACCCGGGGCAATATTCATCTCGGCGCGGATGTTACGCACCGCGATGATCACGCCTTTCAGCCACTCGATATCTTGAGTGGCCTGATCGTCGATTTTGCTCTCGTCAGCTTCCGGCCAGGCTTGGAGCATGATCGAGGCGCCTTCGCCCACGTAAGTGCCCGCTAGCGGTGCCACGCGCTGCCAAATCTCTTCAGAGATATAGGGCATCATCGGGTGGGCCAGGCGCAGGATAGTTTCCAGTACCCGGACCAGGGTGCGGCGCGTTCCACGCTTAGCTTCGGCGCTGGCATTTTCGTCCCATAAAACAGGCTTGGAAAGCTCCAGGTACCAGTCGCAGTATTCGTTCCAGACAAACTCATACAGCGCTTGGGAAGCGTGGTCGAAGCGGTAGTCATCCATGGCCTTGGTGACCTGAGCTTCGGTTTTCTGTAGCTGTGAAATAATCCAACGGTCAGCCAGGGAAAGCTCAACCTCTTCGCCGCTGGTGCCGCAATCTTCACCTTCGGCATTCATCAGCACATAGCGCGAGGCGTTCCACAGCTTGTTGCAGAAGTTGCGGTAGCCATCCAAGCGGTTCATATCAAACTTGATATCGCGCCCGGTGGTGGCTTGGGAGAGGAACGTAAAGCGCAGCGCATCGGTGCCGTGGGCTTCAATGCCGTCTTTAAACTCGTCTTTGGTGGCTTTAGCAATCGCCTTGGCCTGTTTTGGCTGCATCATATTGCCGGTGCGCTTTTCCAGCAGTTCATCGAGCGTGATGCCGTCGATCAGATCGATAGGGTCTAGCACGTTGCCCTTGGATTTGGACATTTTCTGACCCTGACCGTCGCGTACCAAACCGTGCACATAAACGGTTTTGAAGGGTACTTCGCCGGTGAATTTCAGCGTCATCATGATCATCCGAGCGACCCAGAAGAAGATGATGTCGAAACCGGTGACCAGTACGCTGGAGGGGTGGAAGGTTTCCAGCTCCGGGGTTTTTTCCGGCCAGCCCAGGGTGCCAAACGTCCACAGGCCTGAGCTGAACCAGGTGTCGAGGACATCTTCGTCTTGGGTCAGCGCCACCTCGGCAGTCAAACCGTGCTTCTCGCGGGCTTCCTCTTCTGTGCGGGCAACGTAGACATTGCCTTCGGCATCGTACCAAGCCGGAATGCGGTGGCCCCACCACAGCTGGCGTGAGATACACCAATCCTGCAGATCGCGCATCCAAGCGAAGTACATGTTTTCGTAGTTCTTGGGCACGAACTGGATGTCGCCGTTTTCCACCGCTTCGATAGCGGGCTTGGCAAGAGACTCTACGGCCACAAACCACTGGTCGGTGAGCAGCGGTTCGATGACATCGCCGGAACGGTCACCGTAGGGCAGGGTGTTGTTAACGGCTTCTACCTGCTCCAGTAGGCCCAGGGCGTCCATATCGGCAACGATCTGCTTGCGTGCTTCAAAGCGGTCAAGCCCAGCATATTTGGCAGGCAGGGTCGCGTCTTCGTCTGGCTGGGGTTGGCCTTTCAGGTCGAAAATTTCAGCTTGTTCAAGAATCGCCGCGTCTTTGGAGAAGACATTGATCAGCAGGTGGTTCTGGCGTTTGCCGACTTCGTAATCGTTGAAATCATGGGCAGGGGTGATCTTCACGCAGCCGGAGCCTTTCTCCATATCGGCGTGTTCGTCGGCAACAATAGGAATCCGACGACCAACCAGCGGTAGCTCAATAAACTTGCCGACCAAGGACGCGTAACGTGCATCGTCGGGGTTAACCGCCACGCCGGTATCGCCCAACAGGGTTTCCGGGCGGGTGGTGGCCACGACAACATAATCTTTACCGTCGGCAGTTTTGACGCCATCGGCTAGTGGATAGCGGAAGTGCCAGAAGCTGCCTTGCTGCTCTTTGTTTTCCACTTCCAGGTCGGAAATAGCGGTGTGTAGCGTCGGGTCCCAGTTGACCAAACGTTTGCCGCGATAGATCAGCTTCTCTTCGTGTAGACGCACAAACACTTCTTGCACGGCTTTGTAGAAGCCGTCATCCATGGTGAAGCGCTCGCGGCTCCAATCAACGCTGGCGCCCATGCGGCGCAGCTGGCGGGTGATATGTCCGCCAGACTCGTGTTTCCACTCCCATACTTTATCGATAAACGCATCACGGCCGAGATCGTGGCGCGTTTTGCCCTCTTCAGAGGCCAGCTTGCGCTCTACCAGCATTTGAGTGGCGATGCCCGCGTGGTCAGTACCTACCTGCCACAGGGTGTTGTTACCCTGCATCCGCTTCCAACGCGTCAAGGTATCCATAATGGTGTCTTGGAACGCATGGCCCATGTGCAGGCTGCCGGTCACATTGGGCGGCGGAATCATGATCGAAAAAGGCGCGCCCTGGCCAGAAGGGGCAAAACGGTTATCGGCTTCCCAGCGCTCGTACCAGTGGGTTTCGATCTGTTCGGGTTGGTAGGTCTTTTCCATGGAATCACTCACAGCAGAGACGCCCCGCGTGGCGAGGTATCGAATTCATTAGTCGAGGATGCAAAATGGCGACAAGTATAGCGCGACTCGGGCGGGGCCGTCAGGGGCGGGTTATGAATCGGCCCCACCGTTAATCGCGCATGGCGCGGTCGCGTACTTTTACAACGGGCTCCATTAGGTAGTCCAGTACGCTGCGCTTGCCGCTGAGAATATCAATTTCCGCCACCATGCCGGGAATAATGGTTAGCGGTTGGTTGTCGGCGTCATATAGGTAGCCTTCGGTGCGTACTTCAACCGGGTACATCAACTCGCCTGTTTCGGGCATTTGAACAGCATCGGCGGCAATTGTGACCAGCTCGCCATCCAGGCCGCCGTAGCGGGCAAAGTCATAGGCGGTTAGTTTCACCTTCACCGGCTGGCCGGGGTAAAGAAAGGCGATATCCGCAGGGCGAATGTGCGCCTCAACTACCAGTGCGTCGTCGGCAGGGACTATTTCGACCAGTGGCTCACTAGAGCGTGCTACGCCACCGACGGTACTGATGTGCACCTGGTTGACGACCCCAGCCACCGGCGATCGGATCGTGGTGCGTGCGACTTGGTCTGCACGGCCGGGCAGCGTTTTTTCAAGCTCAGCAACGTGGGAGGTCGCCTCGGCCAGCTGGGCGAGAGCGTCGGCTTCAAAGGCGTTGCGGGCAGCTATTTTGCGGTCTTCTATTTCAGCAATAGAAGATTCAGCGCGGGCAACGGCGCTTTGTTGGCGGGCCACCTCGCCGCGTAATTCATTGAGCGATTGGCGCACCCGTAACAGCGAAGTTTCTGGCTCGATGCCGCGCTGGGCCAGCGGTTGAATAATAGCCAGTTCCTGTTCAGCCAGCTGCACACCGGAACGGGCAGTGCTTAGCGCAGCTTCTAGCTCGGCTTTTTCCTGGCGGCGTTGGTAGCCTTGCTGTTCAAGCACCTGTAGCTCGGCGTTTAGTTCCAGCTGTCGCCCATGGAATAAGCGGGTTTCACTAGCAGCGACGCTGGGCGCGCCTTGGCTGAGAGCGTAGTCCAGCTCCAAAGGTACTTGGTTAATTTCGGCTTCCAGCCGTTGTAAGCGCAGCTGCAACGAACGCAGGCGTTGAAGGCTCTCTTCGTAATCACCTTCCAGGGTGCCTCCGCTAAGCACCATCAGCGTATCGCCTTGTTCGACTACATCGCCTCGGCGCACGTTGATTTCGGTGACGACGCCACCCTCCAGGCTTTCCACGATCTGTAGGCTGCGTGACGGCACGACTTTGCCTTGACCCCGGGTGACTTCATCGACTTCCGTGAGGTAGGCCCATAAAAAGCCAATCAGCAAAAAACCAATAATAGTGAACAGGAGTAAGCTGCTGGCGATTGGGCGCTTGGCGCGACCATGGCGAACGAAGTGTTCAAAATCCAGCTGGGAATTAGGGCGGCTCACGGTGTTGTTCCTTCACGCGGGCGGAGGGGGGGAGCTTCCACAGGACGCATCACTTTGGCTTTAGGGCCATCGGCAATAACCTGACCCTGATCGAGAATAATCACTCGGTCGACCAGCTCCAGAAGGCTGGTGCGGTGGGTCACTACGACTAGGGTTTGCGATTGGCTAGCCGTTTTCAGCCGGGCGATGACCTCTTTTTCGGTTTGAATATCCATGGCGCTGGTGGGCTCATCCATGAGCAGAATAGGCGGCGCGCCAAGCAGTGCGCGGGCAAGGCAAATGAGCTGTCGTTGTCCGCCGGAAAGCCCTTCGCCACGCTCGCCAATGGGCATGTCGTAGCCTTTGGGGTGGCGGGCGATAAAGTCGTGGGCACCGGCTAATTTGGCAGCATTTAGAATTTGCTCATCGCTGGGATGGTGGGCGCCAATCGCGATGTTCTGGCGCACGGTGCCGGAAAACAGCCAAGCCTCTTGCAGCACGCTACCGATGTTGTGGCGTAAATCTGCCGGGTCGATTTGGCGAATGTCGGTATCGTCTACCAGCACCGAGCCCTGTTCTGGCGGGTAAATGCCTAACAACAGCCGCGCTAGCGTGCTCTTGCCGGACCCCACTCGGCCCAGGAGTGCAACCTTTTCCCCCGGTTCAATGGTCAGGTTGATAGCGGTCAGCGCCGCCGTGGTTTGCTCGGGGTAACGGAAGCTAACGTCGTGCAGGCGAATTTTACCCTCTAGGGCTGGGCGGCTTAGATATTGACGGCCCGCGGGGCGCTCGGAAGGCATATTCATCAACTGGTCAAGCGCCCGGTAAGAGGTGCGCGCTTGGTTGATGCGGGTCATGGTTTGAGCCAGCTGCGCCAGGGGGGCCAGCGCGCGTCCGGTGAGAATCACACAGGCGATCATTGCCCCCATGGATATCACCCCATCGCCTACTAAAAACACCCCGTATACCACAATGCTCACCTGGGCAGCCTGCTGGGCTAGCGCGGTAGCATTTAACGCAAACTGCTGTATTGCGCGGCCTTTGCGGCCGACATTCGACTGCTGATGCACGCTTTCTTCCCAGCGCTTGCGAATCATTGGCGCGGCACCGCTGGCTTTAATGGTCTCAAGCCCGGCCACGGCTTCAATTAGCACGCCTTGCTTAGAGCGGTTCTCCTCGAATGCCTGACCGGAAAGACGCTTAAGGAATGGTTGTACGGCAATGCCCACTAGCAACACTAGCGGTACTGCGATCAGTGGCACTAAAAACAGCGGCCCACCAATCAGGTATATCACGCCGATAAACAGCAGAATAAAGGGTAAATCAACCACCGCTACCAGCGACGCCGAGGCGAAGAAATCACGCAGCGACTCAAATTCCCGCAGCGTATTAGCGAAGCCGCCGGTAGACCCCCGCTTTGCGCTCATTTGTAGATTGAGGACATGGTCGAAAATGCGCCTGCCCATGCGGAGGTCGGCTTCTTGGCCTGCCCGCTCAATAAATAGCTGGCGTAGGGTCTTCACCGCAAAATCAAACACCAAGGCAATGCTGACGCCGATCGTAAGCGCGATCAGAGACTCAATCGCTTCATTTGGCAGCACACGGTCGTAGACCACCATAATAAATAGCGAGGTAGCTAGGCCTAAAAAGTTGGTGAGTGCAGCGGCAATAACGACTTGGGTATATACCCAGCGGTTAGATGAAAGCGCGCTCCAGAACCAGTGGCCGCCTTGAATGGCGGGTTCGCTGTTAAGTGTCACCGGGCGGTAGCGGGCGCGAACGGCAATGAGATAACCAATGTACTCTGCCTCCAGCGCGCTTAAGGCGGTTTCTACCGGCTGGTTACCAAGCGCTGGGTCGAACAGCGCAAAACGCTGCTCATTGATACGTTCGATAATCACCACGGCGCGGCCGTTTTTGAGCAGTGCGACCGCCGGTAGGAGTGAATTGCCCAGTGTTTCAAGGGCATGTTCGCCTAGCGCGGCGACCATGCCGTGACGTTCCGCGGCATCAATAAATCCATCGGGTGTAAGCGGTGCGTCAGCCCCCACGCGGTGGGCGCGTACAGCGGCTTCAGAAACAGGCAGTTCCAACTGGGCGGCTACAAAAGTTAAGCACTGCTCAAGAGGATCCGTGCTCGGGTTAGCGGCGTTCAAGATAAATCTCCATCACGTCGAGTAGCTGCCCGGTAACCGCAAGCTGTTGGAAGCTCGCCTGCTCCCAACGTACGCGGCGGTTGACCAGCTCCAGGGCAGTTTGGAATAGGTCGCGCTGGGCATCCAGCAGGTCATTAATACTGCTCCTGCCGACTGCAAACTGATCGCGGTAGGCCAGTAGCGCCTCTTCTTCAGCAGCAAGGGTGGCAGTTTGCGCTTCCAGCTCTGCTCGGCGGGTGCGGGTGTCGGTATAGGCGGAGCGTACTTCCCGCTCCAGCTCGCGCCGCAGCGCCTGCTGTTCGAATTGACTCTGCTGCTGACGTTCAACCGCTTGGGCAATGCGCGCCGAGGTCGCACCGCCGCTATAGGGGGTGTAGTCCAGGTTGAAGAGCAGCGCTACGTCGTTGTCCGAGTCGCTGAAGTCGTTAACGTCAAACTGTCGGCCTTCCACAGCCACACTTAGGCTTGGTAGGCGGGCATTCCGGGTAGACTTGGCTTCAGCATTGCTGGCTTCACTGGCTAGCGTTTGGCTGCGCAGTGAAGCGTTGCGGGTAAGGGCGTCGTTAAGCAGTTGATCAGCACTGGACTCGCTTAACAGTGCGGCCCCTTGGGGTAAGGCAACTACGTCTGGCGTAGTGAAAAACGCTTCTTGATAGACGTTGACGGCGCGGGCCAAGTCACCGTCCAGGGAAACCAATCGAGACTTAGCGTCGCTTAGTCGGCTTTGTGCGCGCAGCATGTCGGCTTGTGACCCAGCGCCCGCCTCGCGGCGGAGTTGAACGTCTTCAAAAATACGTTGATGCTGCTGCAGATTGTGCTCGGCTAGCTGTTGCTGAGCGGTCAGGCGGGCTACATCCAGGTAGGCGGTTACTGCGTAGAGGATTTCTTCCTCGACACTCGCATGGGACTGCCAAAAAGCAGCTTCAGCGCTTAGGTCTGCTGCGCGTAGCCGTTCGCCACTGGCGCCAAAGTCCATTAGCAGCTGACTGAGAGTGACTACCGCGTCTACGCGGGAGCCGCGGTCGGGCAATGATTCAGTGCGTTGTAAATCGTTGCGGTACTCAAGTCCAGCATTCACTTGGGGGCGGCGCACGGCGCGCACTTCGTCAATTTGCAGCACTGACTCACGCTCCCGGGAGCGCTGGGCCAGAATGCGCGGCTGCTGCTCTAACGCCAGCTGGATTTTATCGCGCAGGGCGTTTAGTGCTTGAGTTTGCCCCATTGGTTGGCCAGCCTGCCAGCGAAAGCTATCCAGTAACTGCTTAAGTGACGGCGAAAAAACCGGGCCTTCCAGAGAGGAGGTAGGCAGCGGCGCGGAGATAGGGAGAGGTTCATCCAAGTCAGTTTCAGCGACGAGTAGGGGGCTTGCGAGCAAACAGGCAGCCCCCACGCTGATAAGTAGTCGCCGTTTATGTGGCAGCGTATCAACATTGAAAAACATTCACTTTCCTGGATAACGTCGGTGCTTAGCACCCAATTAAGAGGGATCCGGCCATTGGTAGTGCTCTTCGCTGCTTAGCGCTTCCTGCCATTCAGCAAGCGGGCTTGGTGTAGGTTCGGGCGGAGGTGCGGCAGTAGCCCTGCGCCGCTGGTAAGCGCTGAGAATGCCCAGCTGTAGCTGAGACTGCAACTGAGCGTACACTAAAGGCACGGCGCCTAATTGCCAGAAAAGCCCTATTTGTTCAGTTGTTAGCGCCTGCCAGGCACGCTCATCGATTTGATACAGCGGCGTACTGCCTTGGTAAACCTTGGGCTGCCAAGGCGTGAGTAGGTGGGCGTTGGCTAATGTTTGTAGCTGCTGCGCTACTCGCTGGCAGCCTTTTTCCCGCTGTTGAAGAAAATTCAGTACCTGTTTAGGGAAGCTTGCTAATCCTCCCTGTTGGTTAAAAAAGGGCTCAGCATCCAGGCGCTCCACCACACAGGGTGAGCGCTGGTCGATGCACAGTGTATCTGGGAAATCGCGATGCAGCCCGAACGGATGGCTGCGCAGCGCAGCAGGTACATAGGTCGCCCGCCAGCGACCCTCGCTGTCAATGATCAGGTTATTGGCACCGTCTAATCCGAGCAGCGCTACCGCCTGCCAGCCATCACTCCCTTTGATAAGCCCAATAGGAAAGCAGGCGGCGGCGAAGCGCAGTTCTGGTTCAGCGAGAGAGACATAAGCGGTGTGCCGAGCAAAATGGTAGGCAGTGTAGCGCTGCCACATCAAACCGCCGTGGTGCTCTTGGCTGAGCGGCACCCATTGGGCAGCGTGGGCCATAGTGAAGACCTTTCGTGACGTTGCTAAAAAATGGCTACCTTAGCAAGTAATCGCTGGAATCATTTACCTGAAGAGAGCCCACGCATAGCGATTAATCCAAGCACTGGTCCTGGCAGCAGCCACCAGACCACCCATGGCCCTTGGCTTGCCCACAGGGCGGTGACCAAGGCGATAGAGGGGATTGTTAAGCCAAAGCCGATAGCGTTCATCATGGCAAGGGCTGCGCCCAGCCGTTCGGGTGGGGCAGCGGCTGACGCCAGCGCGGAAAACTGCGCCGAGTCGGCAATGACGCTAAGGCCCCAAACCCCCAAAAGTGCCAGCAGTAGCCAGGGTGATGTGCCACCTAAGAGGGGATAGGCCAAGCAAAGCGTGCCGGAAATGGCTAGCGTCACAAAGACTACTCGCGCGCTGCCCACGCGGCGGCTCCAGCGACCAGCCCAAACGCAGCCGGGCAGGCCAAGGGCAATGACCGCAAAGCTTACCCATGGCTGCAAGCCGGGCGCTGCAGTGAGTCGTTCAAGCTCGCGCGCGACTAAAAACGGCACGAGCGCCCAGAGGGCATACAGCTCCCAGCAGTGACCAAAGTAGCCCAGCGACGCAGCGCGGAAGTTCTTTTGTCTGAAGGCAGTAAGCCCTGCCCAGGGGCGCCCGCCACTGGCTTTGGCAGGTAGATGCGGCCCTACGCCTAGCTTGAAAATCATGAAGGCGGCGCATAGTGCAAGGGCAGAGGCCAGCAGCAGCGGCCACTGCCACGGCAGATGCAGCGTAAGCCCACGCAATAGATGCGGCGAGGCGATGCCCAGGGTAAGCATGCCCACTAACCAGCCAAGGGCGGCGCCTGCGTGGGTGGGCGTCCAACTCACCACCAACTTCATGCCGAGAGGATAAATACCCGCTAGGCATAGCCCCACCAAAAACCGTGCCACCGCTGCTAAGCTGACGCTTTCCGCCACGCCGATAAAGGCGGCGTTAATCAATGCGCCTAGCACCGCCGAGGCGGCAAACAAGTGGCTGGCACGGACACGATCGGCAAGCCCGGTAGTGGCGATTAACAGAGTGCCGGTAATAAAGCCCGCCTGCACGGCAATGGTTAGCATCCCTAAGTCGCGCTCACTCATGCCCACGGCATCTTGAAGTGCCAAGCCAACGCCATTCACGCTAAACCATAGCGAGGTACCCAATAGCTGGGCGATGACGATCGTAACAAGCGGGTAGCGCGTGAACACGTTTACTTCTCCTTGAGTACAAATGGCGCGGCAAGGCGCCGCTAATGGTAATCAACAATTTGCCGTCATAACGAATTTTTTGAAAACAGTACTGTCGGACCGGGCAGGTATCGACAGTTAGCCTGTTTGTGGCCTTGTTGACTAGCCACCGCGGGAGCCCGTAGCCAAGACGATTCGCTACCACAGAGCTTTGTTGTTCCTGCTGTGTAGGTGGTTTGTCATAGGGTCATATAGGGTTATCGCAAGACCCGTCAGTACTGTGCCGGGTAGGAATACATTTTGTACGCAATTGGAGTTTTTATGCACCTAGCTAAGCTTTTCGTTCCAGCAGTCGCAGCGCTGGCATTCAGTGTTCCCGCCATGGCCCAGCAAATGGGTGGTGCCACCCCCAGTGTCGATGACCAAGTTAATCAACTTGATGAAATGGTGGATCTGAATGAAGGACAGAAACAGGAGTTGAATAACCTCTTGACCCAGGTGCAAAACGAAATCATTAGCAAGGAGCAGGAAGCCCAGCAGTTGCAACAGCAACTTGGCGAGCAGGTTGGGCCCGATTACGATGAAGCTGCCATACGCGCGGATGCGGAGCGTCTTGGTGACCTAACGGCCGAGATGACCGCTGATAGCGTTATCATTCAGTCTCAGATCGAAGGTGTATTCACTCAGGAGCAGCGCGATCAACTGGATGAGGCGATGGCTCAACAGCAGGAGCAAATGCAACAACAAATGCAGGAGCAGATGCAGCAACAGCAACAGGGTGGCTAGGGCGAAGACTGCCTAGCCGCACCCATAGTGATTGCCTAATGTCTGTTGATGGCCCCGCCAAGTGCGGGGTCAGATGTCTCTGGTGGACGGTCTTACCGGCTATTTATCCCAGTTTATGCGGCACCACCTCATGCCCCATTTCTTTATAGCGTTGCCAGCAGGCGCGTTTAGCAACTAACACTTGCTGGTGTTGATTGATGATCTCTGCAATTCTCGCGTAGTTTTCTACGCCGTCGGGGATCTCAGGATGCAAGTTCAGCAGCGCAGTCTCTTCAGTGGGTACTGGTAGCTGTTGCCAGCCGAGCGTGATGGGCACGCTAGCGGCCATCGCGCTATCTTCCAATGCATGGGGTAGGTAGGCGTCTTCGCGGAAATTCCACAGCGCTTCATCGGCCTGTTCGGCCAGGGCTTTGTCTTCGCAGTGGAGGTGCAACCGATACCCTTTGCGGTGGATCGTTTCGGCAAGCTTGCAAGCAAACTGCAGTCGCGCTTCCAGGGTAGTGTCGGGAAGGATATAGAAGTCGATACGTGCCATCGGTGGCTCCAGCGGTTCCAGCTCTTTCAAAAAAAGCCTACCGCCGTTGCAAGCGGCGGTAGGGCGCTGGGTGATACCTGTTGGTTGATACTAACTGATTTATACCAACCGGGTGAGCCAGCCGTACTTATCTTCGCTGCGGCCATACTGCAGGTCGAGCAGCGTTTTACGGATACGCTTGGCGATCTCGTTATTGCCGTCGCCTTGCAAACGAATACGCTCGTTTTCGGTGACTAGCTCGCCTACCGGGGTAATGACCGCTGCGGTGCCGCAGGCGAACACTTCGGTAATCTCACCTGATGCTGCGCCTTCACGCCATTCGTCAATGCTGATGGGGCGCTCTTCTGGGGTTAAACCGGCGTCTTTAGCCAAGGTGAGGACTGAGTTACGGGTAACGCCTTCTAAGATAGTATCGGTAAGCCGGGGAGTGACAATACGACCATCTTTATAGACAAAGAAGAGGTTCATGCCGCCTAGCTCTTCGACCCATTTGTTTTCGGCAGCGTCGAGGAACGCTACTTGGCTGCAGTCGTTGGCGGCAGCTTCTTTTTGCGCTGCTAGCGATGCTGCGTAGTTACCACCACATTTGGCAAAGCCGGTGCCGCCTGGGGCCGCGCGCTTGTAGTGTGACGAGAGCCAAATGGAAACCGGTTCAATGCCGCCTTTGAAGTACGCCGCCGCGGGTGAGGCAATGACGTAGTAGTCCACCTCATGGGCTGGGCGCACACCTAGGAAAGCTTCAGAAGCGATCATGAACGGACGCAAATAGAGGCTGCACTCGTCGGCATCGCTTGAGGGCGTAGGCACCCAGTTGTGGTCTTTGGCCAGCAGTGCTTTAAGCGAGCCGATAAAGTCGTCGTCGGAAAGCACCGGTAGCGCTAAACGGCGAGCGCTCCGACGGAAACGCTCGGCATTTTTCTCCGGGCGGAAGGTCCAGATAGAACCATCGGCATGGCGATAGGCTTTGATACCTTCAAAAATTTCCTGACCGTAGTGCAGCACCGATGCTGCAGGGTCAAGGATTAGCGGACCATAGGGGCGCACCTGATGGCCGTGCCAGTCAGCGTCGACTGTCCAGCGGACGTGGGCCATGTGATCAGTGAAGTGCTTGCCAAAACCAGGGTTTTGCAGAATGTTGTCACGAATTTCATCAGCTATCGGCTGATTGGACGGCAGCATTTCAAAATGTGATTCAAGCTGGGTATCTGAAGCTGTGGGCACGGCGTATTCTCTCCGCTATAGCCTGGCCCCGAAGGGCAAGTGTTAGTGTTTGTTAGGTGTAGCATGCGCCCTGAAAGCAGCACGCATGCTAATGCCCATAGATGTAACGTTTACGTCAACGAATGGCAACCGTTGATCGCCTGATTGTGATGTTAGTCGTCGCTATTCTCTACTTGGGCGTCGGCTTCACGATCAAGCAGGTACTGGGTTAGTAACCCGACCGGGCGACCGGTGGCGCCTTTTTGCTTGCCAGAGTGCCAAGCAGTACCCGCGATATCCAGGTGCGCCCAGGGGAAGTGATCGGCAAAGCGCGATAGGAAGCAGGCGGCGGTAATGGTGCCTGCCGGGCGTCCACCGATGTTGGCCAGATCGGCGAAGTTGGAATCCAGCTGCTCCTGGTACTCGTCCCATAGCGGCAGGTGCCAGGCACGATCCCAAGCAGCTTCGCCTGCGTCTAATAGGTCAAGCGCCAGGTCATCGTCGTTGGAGAGCAGGCCGGTGGCATGATGACCCAGGCCAATAATCACAGCGCCGGTTAGGGTGGCAATATCAATCACACTGGCGGGGGTAAAACGCTCCGCGTAGGTGAGGGCATCGCAAAGCACCAAGCGACCTTCGGCGTCGGTGTTAAGCACTTCCACCGTTAACCCTTTCAGCGTTTTGATAATGTCACCGGGTTTAGTGGCGGCACCGTCGGGCATGTTTTCGGCCGCAGCAACAATGAAGACCACGTTCAGCTTGGGCTGAATGGCCAGCACCGCTTTTACCGTACCAAACACGCTGGCCGCGCCACCCATGTCGAATTTCATTTCGTCCATGCCTTCGCCGGGCTTCAGCGAAATACCGCCGGTATCGAAGGTGATACCTTTACCTACCAGTACATGGGGGGCTTCTTCCGGGTTTTCTGCGCCCTGGTACTTCATGACGATCAGCCGCGAAGGTTCCTGGCTGCCGCGACCGACGGAAAGTAGTGAGTGCGCGCCAAGGGCTTCCAGCGCCTCCTCA
This sequence comes from Halomonas sp. GFAJ-1, assembly GCA_002966495.1. NCBI lineage: Bacteria > Pseudomonadati > Pseudomonadota > Gammaproteobacteria > Oceanospirillales > Halomonadaceae > Halomonas > Halomonas sp. GFAJ-1. The sequence continues at coordinate 200,739 of CP016490.1, read as the reverse complement.
TCTAATATATCCACCTCAAGCGCACCTTGGGAGACGCGGCCCAGCTGCTCGGCCTGCTCAGCCAAATAGCGTGGTGTGCAGACATTGCCCGGTAGGTTGCCCAGGGTGCGAGTGAAGTTAATGCCCTGACCGATCGCGATACCCAGCGCAGCACCTTGCTTAGCCATGGGCGCGGCATCGGCGTCGCTGATAATGAGGTTTAATTTTGCCAGGCTTGGGGCTTTCTGGGGTGACGACTTGAACTGATCAAAACGATAAATTGCTCGCTCCGCCGCTTCAAAGGTTTTGCGTGCTTTCCAGGTTGTGTCACGATCTTCCAGCGGAACATCGGTAAATGCGATGCAGGCTTCATCTATAGGTAGCTTGACTAGCGCCGCCAGTGCCGCGTCGAGGGCTTTGATAAATGCCGTTTCTTGGCATTTCTCGCGCTTACCCAGTCCTACCAACAGCAAACGTTCGGCGCCCAAGCCCGGTGCGAAGGGAATGAGTTGCACATTGCCAAGGGCTGCATCGAAGTCGCCGCGCTCTAACAGCTGGCCAATCAGACGCTCACTGGCATCGTCCAATTTGGCGACAGCGGGCAATAAATCGCTACCTTTAAAGACTGGGAGAACGAGGCAAGCCGTTTCGGCTTTGGCTGGGTTCGCGGTCTGAACGGAAAATTCCATGACGTCTCCAACAAGACAAGCATCGAGTGATTCGGGATAATGCCCCGTTACTAGGGTTTTATAACAGTTGGATTAGTGTACCCAAGCCATGGGCGCATTGCATGGCAACCTGCACCTTTAGCCGGAGAGTGCGTTGATTTTATTTCGGTACTTAACTCGTGAAGTATTACTGACCATGTCTGCTGTGGCCGGTATTCTTCTATTAGTCATTATGGGCAGTCGCTTCATCCGTTATTTTGCGGATGCTGCCGAGGGCGATATTCCCGTCACCATTCTGGGCAGTTTGATGTTTTTTCACCTGCCGGGGTTCATGGAACTGATTCTGCCGCTGTCATTTTTTCTGGGCATCCTGTTGGCCTATGGACAGCTCTACATGAACAGCGAAATTACTGTGATGGTGGCCTGCGGCATGAGCCCCGCACGGCTTTTACGGGTAACGCTGCTGCCAGCCTCCGTGGTGGCTGTGTTGGTCGGGGTGTGCAGCCTGTGGTTGACGCCCGCCGGCGCATTACTGACCGAGGCTACCCTGGAAGAGCAGCGTAGCCGATTGGATGTTTCGATATTAGCACCGGGCCGCTTTCAGGACTTTGGTGGGGGGCGTACAGCCTATATTAGAGATTTCAGTAGTGATGGTAGGCAAATGCAGGATGTGCTGGTTCATGAACAAGCGCAGCCCAATGCAGAAAGTACCCATAGCTACGTGACACGGGCTGGGGCAGGCTATCAGGAAACTAACCTCGCCACCGGCAGCCGCTTTTTAGTACTGGAAGAAGGGGAGCGCTATGGGGTGACGCCAGGGCGGCAAGAGGCCGAGCGTTTAACCTTTGAGCGCTATACGCTGCGCTTGGGGTTAAGCCGCAGTCGCCAGGAGCTGGATTCACTCGAGTATGCGACTACCTTTGAGCTATGGAGTGACCCCGACCCGCGCGCTCAGGCACAGTTTCAGTGGCGATTAGGCCTGCCGTTCATGGTGTTTATCTTGGCGCTGCTGGCGCAGCCGCTCTCTCGCGTTAATCCTCGGCAAGGGCGCTTTGCAAAGCTACTGCCTGCGGTGTTTCTTTATGTCGCCTATTTGAGCCTACTACTGGCCGCCGTGGATGCTATTGGCAGCGGCTCATTGTCAGCGACCATCGGCGTGTGGCCAGTGCACGCGCTATTCTTGGGCCTTGGTTGTCTACTGCTATGGCGTTCACAACGTAAGGGGATGCGTTAAATGGTGTTCGATCGCTTGGATCGTTATATCGCTCGCAATGTCCTGGCCGCCATTATTGTGGTGCAGACTGTGCTGCTGGGGCTAGATATCACCATTGCTTACATCGGGGACTTAAGCGATACCCAGGGTGACTACACCGCTTTCGACGTGCTGCTTTATTTAGGTATGCGTTTGCCCTGGCGGTTTTACCAATACGCCCCTGTGGCGGTGCTGATTGGCGCACTGATAGGCCTGGGTAGCATGGCGTCAAGCAATGAGCTGACGGTGATGCGGGCAGCAGGGCGCTCTCTCGCGCGTATTGTGTGGGGAGTAATGAAACCGGTTTTGCTGGTGGTCGTGGTGGTTCTGTTGGTTGCCGAATTTGTCACGCCCCGCACCGAGCAGTTTGCCGAGGCGTGGCGTTTAGAGCAGCGTCAGGGTGAAGGGGCAATGCTCACCAGCCGTAGCGGGTGGCAATTTGAAGGCGATAGTGTGTATCGCTTTGGTGCAATCCGCGCGGATAATGTGGTGCTGGACTTAACCCGCTACCGCTTTGACGAGCGCCGCCTTATCGAAGCCACGCATGCCCAGCGTGCCCATTGGGAAGGTGGGGAGTGGCAGTTAGAAAACATCACCACCACACGTATTTTTGACGACCGTACAGAATCGGCGTTCCAGGCGCAGGCTATTTGGGAGACGGCATTCACACCGACCCAGCTAGAGCGACTTTTACGTAACATTCAAAGCCAGGCACCCAGTGAACTGTGGGCTTATGCAAATTTCTTGGAAAGCCAGGGCCTACAGGCTGACCAGCCGCTACTCTACTTCTGGCAAAAAATACTGATGCCGCTCACCATGGGCTCTTTGGTGTTGATTGCTGCTTCCTTTGTTTTTGGCCCGCTGCGAACGGTGGCTGCAGGTACCCGAGTATTCTATGGGGTAGTGACTGGGTTGATCTTTAAATATGTGCAAGACCTGTTAGCGCCCGCATCGACGATTTTTGGTTTCTCACCGGTTTGGGCGGTATTGGTGCCCACGCTTGCCTGCGCAATCGTGGGCGTCTATTTTCTGCGCCGAAACGGCTAATCCTTAGTTAAGAAGAGATTGACATGGTTCAACGACGTTTAACGCAGCTTGATAGTACATGGCCTGCCGCTCTACCGCGGCGCTTGGGAGCGATGATTTACGATGGTTTTTTAGTCGCGGCTATCTGGATCAGTATTACAGTGGCTCATGTGGCATTTTTCCGCTTTGTACTTGGCCAAAATGCCGACCAAATCGGCGTGGGTGCTTTAGAAGTGTGGAGCTTAAGAGCGCTACTCGTGCTGTCTGCGATGGCATTTTTTACCTTTTCATGGACGCGTGGCGGTATGACGCTAGGCATGCAAACGTGGCGCTTACGCGTACAAACGGTAGATGGCTATACGATTACGCCGATGCAAAGCGTGATTCGCTGCTTAACCGGCTGGCTATCGTTGGCTGCTTTTGGGCTAGGTTATTGGTGGGTCTTGTTTGATCGGCAGCGTAGAAGTTGGCCAGATATCGCCTCTAATACGCAAACGGTTGTGTTGCCGAAAAAATAATGGCAGCTCCTGTTTGGCTAAAAATGTTGCTGTGCCAAGGCGTTACCTTATCGTTCATTTTTATTAAGACGAATAGATACCAAAAAGCATCCATTTCTACTTGAAAAGATGTATGCGAATCATTTACATTCATCTCATGACTTTTATGAGGTGTTGCCATGTACGTATGTGTGTGCAAGGGAGTTACCGACCATCAAATTCGCCAGCAAGTTAGCGACGGAGCGCGCAGCTGGAGAGAAGTGCGCGAAGCCACAGGTTGCGCTACCCAGTGCGGCAAATGCGCTTGCTACGCAAAATCCCTGACCCGTGAAGCGGTACAAACAGCTCGTTATGAAGCTGATATGGGCCTTGCCTATGCTGTGTGACGCGAATCACTATTGTTGGGGTTATCGTTAGCAAGTGTATGATTTATTTTAGTTTTTAACCATCTTCGCTATACTCCCATTCATATTGGGAGTAAATCATTGCATGACCTATACTCCTAGATTAACGTTTAAGACAGTACTTAAAGCGCTGTTTTTTTAAGTATTGGATTTTAAGAACTATACGCTAAGAAAGGTGACGTCATGAAAGGTGATCCTAAGGTCATTCAGCATCTCAATATCGCTCTCGGCAACGAGCTGGTAGCCATTAATCAGTATTTTTTGCATGCCAAAATGTACAAAGACTGGGGCTTTAAAGAGCTTGCCAAGTGGGAGTATGACGAGTCTATTGAAGAGATGCAGCACGCAGATAAACTTATCGAGCGTATTTTGTTCCTTGAAGGTATTCCTAATCTTCAGGATCTAGGCAAGCTGCATATTGGTGAAAACGTTAAAGAAATGCTCGAAAGCGATCTGAAAATTGAGCACGACGGTCGCAAGGACTATATTGAAGCGATTACCTATTGTGAAAGCGTCAAAGATTACGTGACACGTGACCTGTTGCGCGACCTGCTTGCTGATGAAGAAGGTCATATCGACCATATTGAAACGCAGCTTGGTTTAATCGATAAAGTGGGTCTTCAAAACTACCTGCAAAAGCACATGCAGTTGGCTACAGACGAAGAGTAAGTTACGCGCTTTTCAGTAAAACGGGCAGCCTAATGGCTGCCCGTTTTGCATTTCTACGGCGTTTAATGGGGTTCTGCCTTTTAAGACTCAATAACGCCGCAGGCCATGCGTGCACCGCCACCGCCAAGATGTGGCTCATCATCGTAGGTATCGCCGCCTTCATGAATGATCAGGCTACGGCCCGACACGTCGTCCATGCTTAAGCGTGGTGCCAAGACGGGTAGGTTAGCTTCGCCATCGTCGTTAACGGTGAGTACTGGTAGATCGCCAAGATGCCCGTCACCATAGGGGCCCTGGTGAGTGTCCGACTCTTCGGGGTCATAGTGTCCACCCGCCGATAGGGCAGCCGTGGTTTCGCCCGCGTCATTTTCAGCCGGTTCGCAGCTGGCGTTTTGGTGTAAGTGGAAACCATACACCCCAGGTTCAAGGTCGTTTAGTGACGGGGTCAGCAGTAAACCGTGCTCGGTATGCTCAATGGTAACGGTGCCAATGGAGTCTTCAATACCGTCGGTGCTGACTTTGTTCATCTCCACCTCAAGCTTCTCACCAGCATTTGCCGCTGACGCGGCGAGCAGTAATGAGGCAGCAAAGGCGGTAAGCGATGTTGAAGAGCGTATAGTCGAATAGCGCATAAAAACTTCTCCTTCCTAATCCATGGAAACGCGACGTTAGCGTTGCTTATTTAAGGTAGCTGCCAGCGAACAACTCTGCCAGCCAACCGATTGATGACATCTCACGGCCTAGCCGCGACAATAGCGTCCTGTTTAGATGGTTAGCGACTGCTTATTAGCTGCTTTTTCATTAGCCATTATTTATTAGCAATTGCCGGGGAGCGTTATGACGCCACTCAACATCCTCTATCAGGATGAGTATCTCGTTGCAGTGCATAAGCCGTCAGGGCTGTTAGTGCATCGCTCGGCACTGGCGCGTGGCGAAACAGAATTTCTACTCCAGCGTTTGCGAGATCAGCTTGGCAAACGGGTCTATCCCGTTCATCGGTTAGATCGGCCAACATCGGGCGTTATTGTATTTGCGCTCTCTTCAACGGTGGCTAGCCTGCTCAGTGAGGCGTTTAGTGAGCGCCAAGTGGAAAAGCGCTATTTGGCAGTAGTGCGCGGCAAAGCGCCGGAGAGCGAGCGTTTGGATTACCCCCTGCGGGAAGAGGACGGCACGCGACCTAAAGCCGAAATGCCTGCCATGCCGGCGATGACCGATATACGCCGCCTGGATAGTGTCGAACTACCTGTGCAGGTTGACCGCTACCAAGTTGCGCGCTACTCGCTGGTAGAGGCACGGCCACTGACTGGCCGCCGCCATCAAATTCGTCGCCACCTTTCGCGGCGAGGCTACCCGATTATTGGCGATGCCAAGCACGGTAAAAGTGTTCACAACCGCTTTTTCGCCGAACAGCTGGGGGCGCCACGTTTACTGCTGGCGGCTACCTACTTGGCCTTTGACCATCCGCTGCTCGATAAGCGCGTACAATTAAGCTGCGCCCTGGATGACACCATGACCGCGCTGTTTAATCACCTTGGCTGGGCGGGGCATTTGCCGCTGGATAGTATTCGCACGCCGCCACAGAAAACGCCTTCAGCCCTCCAAGCACTATGAGTGAGTCTATTCCTATGCCCGCAGTTGAACCTTCCAACGAGCCAATGCCAGTCTCGGGGGATTACGACTTTCGCTTTGGCGGGATTCGCCGCCTTTACGGCCAGCGTGCTGCCAGCGCATTTCGTCATGCCCATGTGGCGGTGGTTGGGGTGGGTGGGGTGGGTAGCTGGACGGTGGAGGCCCTGGCGCGTTCGGGCATTGGCAAGCTGACGCTGATCGACCTGGACGATGTGTGTGTTTCCAACGTTAACCGGCAGCTCCATGCGCTGGATGGCACCATTGGTCAGCCTAAGGTTGATGTGCTAGCTGAGCGCTGTCGTTTGATTGCGCCGGAAATCGAGATCGTGGCGGATACTGCCTTCGTGACCCCCACCAACCTGGCTGAACGGATTCCCGACGATGTCGATCATGTGGTGGATGCCATCGACAGCGTGATTGCCAAGGCTGCGCTGATCGCTTGGTGCAAACGGCGCAAAATTCCGATTACCGTGACCGGCGCGGCGGGCGGGCAAACCGACCCCACGCGTATTCAGGTGGCGGACTTGACCCGCACCGAGCACGACCCGCTGCTATCCAAAGTGCGCTCGCGGCTGCGCCGGGACTACGGCTTCTCCCGCAATCCCAAGCGGCGCTTCTCGGTGGAGTGTGTCTACTCCGACGAGCAGTTGATCTATCCCGGCGCAGACGGTGAAGTGTGTCTGCAGAAGCCTGGCAGCGGCGATGCCACACGCTTGGACTGCGCCTCAGGTTTTGGCGCCGCCACCTTTTTAACCGGCACCTTTGGCTTTGTCGCCGCGTCAAAGGTGCTAGAGCGCCTCGCCAAAAAAGCCAATCAGCCAGCCGCTGCAAATACCACTGACAAGGAAAGCGAATGACCACGCCCGTTCCCGGTATATACCGCCACTACAAAGGCAATTTGTACGAAGTGATGGGCACCGCCCAGCACAGCGAAAGCGAAGAGCCGCTGGTGGTCTATCGTGCGCTCTACGGCAACTACGGCCTCTGGGTGCGCCCGCTGACAATGTTTACCGAAAGCGTCACCAAAGAGGGCCGCACACAGCCGCGCTTTGCGTTGGAGAAGGCGTTTTAAGCCTCTGCTTTCTTCATAAGGATCTGTTATGTGCTCTACATCACCCCAGCAAACGCTGAAAGGCGTATTCGGTTTCGACGGCTTTCGCGGCGGCCAGCAGGCGGTGGTGTCCAGGGTGCTGGAAGGGCACTCTACGGCGGCGATTTTCGCCACCGGCGCGGGTAAATCATTGTGCTACCAGCTTCCAGCGCTGCACCTGCCGCATTTAACCCTGGTAGTGTCGCCGCTATTGGCGCTAATGCAGGATCAGCTCGTGTTTCTAACCCGCCACGGTGTGGCGGCGGCCAGCATCGACTCCACCCAAGACCGAGACACCACCCGCGATGTGATGGAGCGCGCTAAAAGCGGCGAGCTGAAAATCCTGATGATCTCGGTGGAGCGGCTTAAAAACGAGCGCTTTCGCCATTTTTTGCGCCAAGTACAGATATCGCTACTGGTAGTCGATGAAGCCCACTGCCTCTCCGAGTGGGGGCATAACTTTCGTCCCGACTATTTGAAGCTGCCGGACTACCAGCGTGATTTTGCCATTCCCCAGGTGCTACTGCTCACCGCCACCGCAACGCCCACGGTGATTGCCGATATGGGCGAGAAGTTTGCTATCGCGCCGGATAACGTCATCACCACCGGTTTTTACCGTCCCAATCTTGAACTGCTGGTGGCACCGGCCATGGAGGATCGTCAGCAGAAGCTGATCAACTGGCTGAAACCGCAGATGCAGCCAGGCTTTGAGGCGCCGACGATTATCTATGTCACCCTGCAGCAAACCGCCGAGCAGGTGGCGAAGGCATTGGCGGCTCAGGGAATTGCCGCCCAGGCCTACCACGCAGGGCTAGATTCAGGCCGCCGCGATGAGATCCAGCGCCAATTTATGGGCGGCGAGTCGCCCTGCATCGTGGCGACTATCGCCTTCGGGATGGGCATCGATAAGGGCGATATTCGCAACGTGGTGCACTATGACCTGCCCAAATCCATCGAGAACTACAGCCAGGAGATTGGCCGAGCGGGGCGCGACGGCCAGCCTTCCACCTGTCTGACCATGGCTGGTCGTGATGGCCTGCGGGTGCTGGAGAACTTCGTTTATGGCGACACCCCTGAATACGCGGGTATCTACCGTCTGCTGGAAGAGATTGCTGCTGCAGGCAGCGCTTCAGATCAGCAGTGGGAAGTGCTGCTGACTACGCTTTCCCGGGATACCAATATTCGCCTGCTGCCGCTAAAAACACTGCTGGTGAGGCTGGAGATGCACGGCATTATTGCCCCGCGCTTTGCGTTTCTCGCCGAATATCGGCTGCGCTATCATCTTGAGCCTAATGAGTTGGTGGGCCGTTTTGAAGGCGAGCGTGCTGCTTTTGTACGCCTTGTTGTCGATAACATTCCGATTGCCCGCACTTGGGGCACGGTGGATTTTGAGCGCCTACACCAGGCGGGGCAGGCGCAGCAGATTGATGCTTCGCGGGCTCGTGTGATCACCGCGTTAGAGTATTTTCAGGATAAAGGCTGGCTAACACTGGAAGGCAAGCGGATGACTGATGTTTATGAGGTGTGTCAGCCCGGTTTTGCCATTGAGACGCTGGCGAACCAGCTGTATGACGACTGCCTCAGTCGTGAACGTATTGAAATTGACCGGCTGCAGTCGATGCTGGCGCTGTTTGAGTCTGAGAGCTGTCTGACGCGTCGACTGGCCGAGCACTTTGGTGATGCCACCTTTAATGCGCCAGCCCACACCGAACAGGGGCGCTGCGGGCACTGTTCAGTGTGTTATGGTCGCCCCGTGCGGCTGCCCGATGCACCGCCGCAGCCCGTATTAAGCGACTTGGATTTTCAGCGCTACGCCATGCCGCTGATTGAGCGTCATATCGAACAGTTCGGCCAGCCGCCCAATGCCCAGCGGCTGGCGCATTTTCTGTGCGGCTTAACCATGCCGATTTTCACCCCGCTCAAAGCCCGTACTCTTAACGGCTTCGCGGTCTTTGAACGGCGCGCCTACCCCGAGGTGCGCGAGTGGGCGCAGGGTTATATGGCGAATGTAGGTCACGGCAACGATTAGGATGCAGGCTTGGGTAGGCGCGGTACGTCATTCCCAAGCAGGGAACGGGTCGGGTAGCGTCTCCCATGCTTCCTTGCCCTCTAATAACTCGCTTTCGCTTAGCAGGCAGTTATCCAGCGCTTCGCGCATTTTGGCTTGATCCAGATTCTGGCCGATAAACACCAGTTCCTGGCGCATATCGCCAAACGGTTCCTGCCACTTTTCCATAATAAACTGGCGGTATTCGGGGTCGTCGGGCCAGCTGTCTTCAGGGATAGCTTTCCAGAACACACCGGCAGGGCCGTGATGAGCAATGCCGCCCGCTTGGCTCCATTGGCCTGCATAGCGTGGCCGTGTGGCAAGCCAGAAGAAGCCTTTCGAGCGTAGCAAGCCTTTACCAAACCACTCTTGATTTAACAGGTCGTGGAATTTTTGCGGATGAAAGGGGCGGCGGGCGTGATAGGCAAAGCTGCCAATGCCATACTCTTCGGTTTCGGGCACATGCTCGCCGCGCATCTCTTTTAGCCAGCCGGGTGCCTGCTGAGCGCGCTCAAAGTTGAACTTGCCAGTATCCAGCACTTTGTTTAGCGGCACGCCACCTCGGGTGATTGGCACCAGCTCCGCATCGGGGTTAAGCGAGCGCAAAATCGCTTTCAGTGCCTCCAGCTCTTTTTCACTGATTAGGTCGGTTTTACTGATCAGCAGAACATCACAAAACTCAATTTGGTCGACCAGCAGGTCGGCAACGTTGCGCTCGTCGTCTTCGCCTAAGCTTTCGCCTGCTTCTTCCAGAGTTTGCGCTTCACGGTACTGCTCAAGGAAGTTGGCACCGTCCACCACGGTGACCAGTGTATCTAGCCGCGCAACCTGGGAAAGGCTCTGGCCGCTTTCGTCCTCAAAAGTGAAGGTTTCCGCCACGGGCAGCGGCTCGGAAATACCGGTGGACTCAATCACCAAGTAATCGAACTTACCTTCTCGTGCCAGTTGGCTGACTTCTTCCAGCAAGTCCTCACGCAGGGTGCAGCAGATGCAGCCGTTGCTCATCTCTACCAAGCGCTCCTCCGAGCGGTTTAGTGCCACGTCCCCATCCAATGTCGACTCGCCAGGGCCGCCGCGCACCAGTGCGCCGTCGATATTCACCTCACTCATATCGTTAACGATTACCGCCACCCGGCGACCTTCGCGGTTGGCCAGAATATGATTGAGCACGGTGGTTTTACCGGCACCTAAAAAGCCCGAAAGTACGGTGACGGGCAGGGGAGAGAAAGCAGTCATTGCGAGTACACCTCAAAACGGTCTTATGTTATGAGATAATATAACAATAAAGAGGCGTCTTAAGAAAGTTCTGTTTTGATGACCGCTGTATAAGGCTGTGCTGGCTGGCGTCATTAGCGCTTATATTGTGTGGGGCAGTAGCCCCGCAATACATCGGGTGAGCGCAACGCGGTATGTTTGGTGGCACGGCCGGTGACGCGTTTACGCCATAGCCGAAATGAAGCAGGTTTCAGCTGGTGGCGCATCACTTCAATTACATCCGGTTCGCCCAGCCCAAACAGCCCTTCGATGGCTTCAAACGGTGTGCGGTCTTCCCAGGCCATCTCAATGACGCGGGATTGCTCTTCTTCAGGTAAGCGACGAAAGCGTTTCACAGCAGCTTTAGGCATAGAGCACCTTGAGTATTGGCTGATAGGCGACGCGTATAAATAGCGAAACAGCTGGTTGTACCAATGTTTTACGCGCTCAGGGTGATTGTACTAAAAGTGCGGATTAAAATGCAGGTTTTCTGAACACGCTAGCTAACAAATAGCTTAGTAAGGCTTATTTTGTCGCCAGCAGGGCGCGGAATAAACCCTTCATAAGCACCGGTTCGTCGCGCTGAATGGTAAAGCCAGCCTGTTGTATAAGAGGCGCGGCCTGGCGTGTGATATCGGTAGCGATAAACGAGGTGAAGGCGTTTAGCGCCCGCCTGCTTGGCCCAGCAGGTTGAGCATCTGGCTGAAATTTGTCCATCACGCATAGTTGACCGTCCGGCTTCAGCACTCGGTTAGCTTCTGCCAGCCCCTGTTCTGGGTGGGGCATTACCGCGAGGATAAGATGCATCACTACCACGTCGAAATGTTCGTCCGGGTACTCTAGCGCAGCGGCGTCCATGACTCGGCACTCTACATCCCGCCTCGCTTTTTCTGCCCGTTCTCGTGCACGCTTTACCATGGCGGGCGTTAAGTCGGTCAAATGTGTTTCTAGCTCATGGGGCAAATACGGCAAGTCTAAGCCTGTGCCTGCGCCTACTAATAAAACGCGCATGCCTGGCTCCCAGTCGACTTGGCCAAGGGCCATGCGTCGCGGCTTACAAAACGCTTTGGTGGCCACAAGGTCATACAGTGGGGCGTAGACGGTATAGCGAAGTCGATTCCAAGCTGTTGTATTTATCATCTTACTTCTTAGCTCCCACTTATTTTAACGGCTGACGTGCAGCACATCAGCGGCTAACTTGAAAGTCACCCATGCCTATCAGCATAGCTAATATGAGGGTGATGCGATGTCACAGTGTTATCACACCACGTTGGGAGAGCGTAGCTACCGTTTTTCCAATTTAGCGGAATTAATGGCTAAGGCCACGCCGCCCCGTTCCGGTGACCGTTTGGCGGGGGTGATGGCTGAATCCTCGGAGGAGCGGGTGGTGGCGCAAATGGTGCTTGCCGAGCTGCCGCTCACGACGTTCTTAAATGATGTTCTGATACCTTATGAGCAGGATGAAATTACCCGGTTGATTATCGATGACCACGATATCGACGCTTTTGCGCCGCTAAAGCATCTAACCGTGGGAGATTTCCGCAACTGGTTGCTGTCTGACCACGCCACGTGCGAGGTGCTCACTGCTGTTCGTCCCGGCATTACACCCGAAATGGCTGCCGCGGTGAGCAAGCTGATGCGCAATCAGGATCTGATTTTGGTGGCCAAAAAGTGCCAAGTAACGACTGCGTTCCGCAATACGATTGGGCTGCCGGGGCGGCTCTCTACACGGCTTCAGCCCAATCATCCTACCGATGATGTCACCGGGATTGCCGCCAGTATTCTGGATGGCTTGCTGTATGGCAGTGGCGACGCGGTCATTGGTATCAATCCTGCTACTGATAACGTTGCCCAGAGCATCAAGCTAATGCGTCTGATGGGTGACGTCATTCAGAAGTATCAAATCCCCACCCAATCCTGTGTGCTTACCCATGTGACGAACACGTTAGAAGCGATTGAGCAGGGCGCACCAGTCGATCTGGTCTTCCAATCCATTGGCGGTACCGAAGCCACCAACCGCAGTTTCGGGTTCGATTTAAACACCCTAGCTGAAGCTGAGGCAGCGGCGCAGTCGCTCAATCGCGGCACGGTTGGGCGCAATGTGATGTATTTCGAAACCGGCCAGGGCAGCTCGCTGTCTGCCGATGCCCACCACGGCCTTGATCAGCAAACCTGTGAAGCCCGTGCCTACGCCGTGGCGCGCAAGTTCAATCCGCTGCTGGTGAATACCGTGGTGGGCTTTATTGGCCCTGAGTATTTATTCGACGGTAAAGAGATCACTCGGGCGGGGCTTGAGGATCACTTCTGCGGCAAGCTGTTAGGGGTGCCTATGGGTTGCGACGTTTGCTACACCAACCACGCTGAGGCCGATCAAAACGATATGGATAACCTTCTGACGCTACTCGGCGTAGCGGGCTGTAACTTCATTATGGGCATCCCCGGCTCTGACGACATTATGCTCAACTACCAAACCACTTCTTTTCATGACGCGCTTTATGCGCGGCGCGTACTGGGGCTGAAAGCAGCGCCCGAATTTGAGCGCTGGTTGGTGGACATGCAGATTTTCCAGGATGTCAGTACGTATCGGCTGAATGACCAACTCCCCACCGCCTTTGCGAACAGCCTGCGTCACCTGCCTAAGGAGCCGAGCCATGGTGCATAAACCCTTATCCCCCATCGTGGTGGAAAATCCTTGGGAGCGATTGAGCGCCTTTACCGATGCGCGGATTGGCCTTGGACGCGCTGGGGTTAGTCTACCCACCAGCAAGCTATTAGCGTTTCAGCTGGCCCACGCTCAAGCCCAGGATGCCGTTCACTGTGCACTTGATGGTGAAGCCTTAGAGGCAGCGCTAACCGACACGCTTAACCTCACTGCGTCGCCTATTCGCTTACACACGCTTGCAAAGGATCGCGCTACTTATCTACAGCGGCCCGACTATGGCCGACGCTTAAGCGAGCCGTCGCGGGAGCAGCTGCAGCAAGCCGCCGAGTCAGGTCAGCGCTTCGATTTGGCGGTGGTGATTGTCGATGGGCTTTCCGCACTGGCGGTGCAGCAGAACAGCGCGCCGTTGCTTACTGCGCTGTATCGCGCCTTTGAAAGTGATCAGCAAGCGTGGCAGCTCGCACCCTTAACCTTTGTCGAGCAGGGCCGTGTCGCCATTGGCGATGAAGTGGGTGCGCTGCTTAACGCCGATGCGGTGCTGGTGATGATTGGCGAACGCCCAGGATTAAGCTCCCCCGATAGCCTCGGGTTGTATATGACCTGGGCGCCTGAAGTGGGTCTGAAAGATGACCGGCGAAACTGTATTTCAAATGTCCGTCCGGCAGGGTTGAACCCTGAGGAGGCTGCACGGCGGATGCTATTGCTATTAAAGGAGGCCCGGCAGCTAAGGCTTTCCGGCGTAAAGTTGAAAGATCGCAGCGAAGATAACGTGCTGGAAGGCGACGCCGTTACCACAGGTTTTAAGGATAACTTCCTCGTCGCTGATTGAAGTCAATGTTGCATTCATTAAGCCGTAGTGAAACGCTAGATATCCCACTTTTGAGGAGCCACCATGACGTTAACTTTTACCGACCCAAGCGAGCAGCAGCGCTGGTATGCCGTGGACGATGGCGTAATGGGCGGTGAGTCCCACAGTGGGTTTCGTATTGAAGCAGGCTCAGGCTGCTTTTATGGCGAGGTCTCATTGGAAAACGGCGGTGGCTTTGCTTCGGTACGCCGCGAGCCTGATCACATTGAACCATTGCTTACCCAGGGCGAGGGCATAAGGCTTAGGGTGCGCGGCGATGGTCGCACCTATCAGCTGCGTTTAAAAAGTACTGCATTAGAAGACGCCAGTGCCTATCGGGTAACGTTCACGCCTACCAAAGATGAGTGGGAAACGTGGGATTTTCCTTGGCATAGCTTTGAAGCCGTGCGCCGCGGCACGCTACTGACCAGTGCGCCGCCACTCGACCCTCACACGATCCATCAGCTGGGCTTTTTGATTGCTGACCGCACCGCTGGTTCGTTTGCGCTCTACGTATTTAGGCTAACGGAACTAAGCTGAAATAAGCAGGAACGCCAGTATTTTTAATAAAATAGTACGAGTTGATTGCGCTAGGTCGCTGGCACTGCTAGATTCAAGTGGTAATTACAATTAATGTATATCTTTTGTATAGATATTGATTTATTAAATATGTTTGCAAGGTATTCAAACAGGAGATGTGGTAATGGCGATGGAAACGGTACGTTTTGGCGGCGATGATATTGAAAATGCCCTAGCCAACATGGACGACAAAAAGCTTGATACGCTAGCTTTTGGCGCCATCCAACTAGATGCCAATGGCAAAATCATTCAATACAACGCAGCGGAAGGCGGTATTACCGGTCGTGACCCTAAAAGCGTCATTGGCAAAAATTTCTTTACTGATGTTGCTCCCTGCACACAAAGCAAAGAATTTCAGGGCCGTTTCAAGGAAGGCGTTAAAAATGGTGATTTAAACACCATGTTTGAGTACGTGTTCGATTATCAGATGACGCCCACAAAAGTAAAAGTGCATATGAAAAAGGCGCTTTCTGGAGATACTTTCTGGATTTTCGTTAAACGCTTATAACCCAGATTACCCAAGGGCCGCCCGCTCAATAGATACTGTGAGTGGGCGGTTTTGTGTTTAAACCGTACGTTATTTCTGGCGTTATTAAGGATCATCAGATGCCTCAGTGGCTAAGCGAAGCCGATTGCAAGGCGGTTCTGCAATCTCTGCTAAGCGCTGAACTCGCTGCCTACCGCGGAACTCCCGCGCCAGACTGGCAAAGTTCGCCCTCCATCGACTCCCTCGAAAGACTGCATCTCGCCGCCTGTGTAAATGAATACTTTCGTTTATATGAAACAGGGGTAGAAGACCGTCTTCTCATGACTCAGCACATTGATGACTGGGCAGCCATTGTGGCGCAGGCGCTCGATGATACGTCAGGCCTTACGTTTCGCACGTCAGGGAGTACAGGCGCTCCCAGCGCACATTTACACCGTTGGGAAGATATAGCAGCGGAAGTGAAGGCGTTAGTACGCCGCTTAGCGCCTGTGATGCCAATTAACCGTGTCATAGGATGGTTACCGGTACACCACCTTTACGGCTTTATGTGGGGCGTTGCCCTGCCAGCACAGTTGAATATACCGCGCGTTAGTGTAGCAGGAGCCGCTATGCCCGCTTTGGCGCCTGGCGACATGCTGGTGACTGTGCCGCCTTGCTGGGACTACCTGGCAAGCACTCGCAAGGAGTGGCCTGAAAACGTGACGGGCGTCTCTTCATCGGCTCCCCTTTCGGCGGCTACGTCTAACACGCTGGTTGAGCAAGGCTTAGCCGGTTTGCTCGATATTTATGGCAGTACAGAAACCGGCGGTGTGGCAACCCGTTGGCGTGCCTCTGAGCCCTACCAGCTGCTAACCCACTGGCAACGCCACAATACACAGCACCTTCAGCGCGTTAATAGTGACCACCCGGTTCCGCTTCTGGACGCTACGCAGTGGGTCGACGACACCCATTTTACGGTGAAAGGGCGCCTTGACGATGTGGTCATCATTGGTGGTGTTAACGTCAGCCCCCAGCATGTTGCGCGGAATTTATGCGCGTTAACCGGGGTTGCCGACTGTAGTGTGCGCGTCACCGGGTCTGCCGCATCGCCACGCTTAAAGGCGTTCGTGGTTCCTGCGCAAGACGAACATTCAACCGCCAGTACGATTGCCCAAGCCACGGCCCACTGGCCAGCCGCAGAGCGCCCGGTAAGTATCACTTACGGAGCATCGCTACCAACCAATGCGATGGGCAAACTCACTGATTGGTAATTTTTGTACAGGAAGTACTGATATGAACGATGGCTCTCGGACGTTGGAAGAGATTGAAAACATCGCCCTTGGGCGTCAGATGCTTGTGCTGTCGCAAGAAGAAAAACGAGCGACCGTACAAGCACATGCTTTTCTGTGCGACGCTATTAACCAGCGACGCCGTATCTACGGAGTGACAACAGGGTACGGGCCGCTGGCCACCACGGACGTAGACCCTAAGCAGTCAGCGCTCCTGCAGCAGAATTTGGTCTATCACCTATGCAGCGGTGTAGGGGAGCCGCTGGCACACATCCATGTTCGCGCCATGATGGTGGCCCGCGTCGCGAGTCTAGTTAGAGGACACTCCGGCGCGAACCCTTTATTAATCGAGCGGCTGCTTGCATGGCTTGAGGCGGACGTGGTGCCTGAAGTGCCCTCGCGAGGCACGGTAGGGGCGAGTGGTGATTTAACGCCGCTGGCGCACCTGGCCCGCGCATTGAGCGGTGAAGGCAGAGTGAGCCTGCGTGGCGGCCGTTGGATCGACAGCGCCGAGGCTCACCGGCAGCTGGGGTGGGAGCCGCTTGTCCTGCAAGGCAAAGATGCGATTGCGCTCGTCAATGGCACTTCGACCACGGCCGGTATCGCGGCGTTGAATGCCACTGCTGCGCAACGGGCGGTAAAACTCAGTGCCTTACTGGTACTGCTTTACTCGGAACTACTGGGTGGGCACCGCGAGGCGTTTCATCCGCTGATAGGCAAGCTTCGTCCACACCTAGGCCAGCGGCAGCTTCACCAGTGGCTTTGGTCGCTATCCGCAACTAGCGATGCACTAATACCTTGGAGGCCCGTATCGGAGCAGCTTCCAGAGATGCCCAGCGATATTACCCAGCACCGGCCGCTACCCCAAGATGCGTATACGCTGCGCTGTGCTCCCCAGGCGCTAGGTGCCGTGTGGGACGTTGTTGAGCAACATGCGCAAACGGTGCGTGTTGAACTGGAAGCGGTCACTGATAACCCGCTACTGTTTGCCGATGACGGCTTGGTTTTGCACGGTGGGAATTTTTTTGGGCAGCACTTAGCCTTTGCCAGCGATCACCTCAACAATGCGCTCATTCAGATGGCGCTCTACAGCGAGCGCCGCATTGCCCGTATTACCGACCCGCTCAAAAATAAAGGCTTGCCAGCGTTTATGCAGCCGCTTGAGACAGGCTTGCACAGTGGTTTTATGGGGGCTCAGGTGAGCGCAACGGCGCTAGTGGCTGAATTACGTAGCCACGCCATGCCCGCCTCTATTCAGTCTATTCCGACGAATGCGGACAATCAGGATATCGTGCCGCTGGGAACTATTGCCGCACGCCGCGCAAGCACGAGTTTAGAGCAGCTTTACCAAATCTTAGCGATTGAAGCGTTGGTGCTGGTACAGGGCGCTGAGTTGAAGAACCCCCACGCGCTTAGCCATGCCTCCCAAACGCTCTGCCACTGGGTGCGAGAAACGGTTCGCCCGCTTGAACAAGACCGCCCATTGTCAGAAGACATTACCCAACTCTCACAGCTGCTTGCCGACCCCGACCACGTTGCACCGCTGATGGCGCTGCTGGATACCGCCCCGCAGGAGAGCGCTTAACGCGCGCTCCTCCACTAAGGTCGTCTCGTATGTAGTCAGGCATTAAGAGAGTCTTTGTGCACTCTCTTTTTAAACGAGCAACCCTGACATGAAGCTCTCTCCGGCCTACCGCTTAGCCGCCACGATTCTGCATGGGTTTGATGCCTATCGTGGGCGCTTTAAACAGATCACGGCGGATGCCAGTCGTCGTTTCCGCGATGCCGCGTGGCGCGAAGCGCAGCAAGCGTCCGCTGCCCGTATCAACCTCTATGAAGAGCGCGTAGGCGATACCCTAGAGCGTTTGCAGCGCACTTTTGAACATGATGTGCTGGCGCACTGTGAAACTTGGGGGGAAGCCCGCGGTCACTATGCCGAAATGATCGCTCAGCGGCTGGATTACGAGCTGGCGGAGACGTTTTTCAACTCACTGTTTTGCTCAGTGTTTCACTATCGCCACATCCGTAACGAGTGGATGTTTGTTTACAGCTCTCGTGAAGACGCTGCCCACCACTCCGGCATTGAGCTGTGCCGAAGGCAAACGGTAAATGGGGATTGGCAGGCGGCACTGGCCTGGGCGCTGGATGAGGCGCCGTTTGACAACCCATTTGCTGACTTGGAGGGCGATATTGCCCTCGGGGCCGATCTGCTGAAAAGCCAGCTCCCAGCGGCTATTTTGCAGGCAGAAGATGCCCAGATTGAGCTGCTTAAAAACGTCTTTTATCGCAACAAAGGGGCGTACTTGGTGGGCCGTATTTTAGGCGGCGGCGAGCAGGTGCCGCTGGTACTGCCAGTGCTTCACGGCGAAGGCTTTGGTGAGCAGCAGGGCGGCGATCCGTGCCTGCATTTGGACACGGTGCTCACAGAAACGGATGAAGTCTCGATTATCTTCTCGTTTACCCGCGCCTATTTTCAGGTGGAAGTACCGGTGCCGAGCGAATTTGTCAGCTATCTAAAGCAGCTGATGCCCCATAAGCCTGAAAGTGAGCTGTATGCGGCGATTGGCTTTTTTAAGTACGGCAAAACGGCGTTTTTCCGGGCGCTTAATCTGCAGGTTGCTAAGCGCGAAGATCAGTTTATTATCGCGCCCGGTGTGCGTGGCATGGTGATGGCGGTGTTTGTACTGCCCAGCTTTCGCACCGTTTTTAAGATCATTAAAGATAAATTCGATCCCGCGAAGGAGGTCACCCACGCGGTGGTGCGGGAGAAGTACCGGCTGGTAAAGCGCCACGACCGGGTGGGGCGAATGGCGGATACCCAGGAATTCTCAAACTTTATTGTCCGCAAAGACCACTTCGCGCCGGATTGCCTCGAGCATCTATTAGAGGTCGCGCCCTCTACGGTATCGCTTAAAGATGACAAGGTGATCATCAAGCACTGCTACACCGAGCGGATGATGACGCCGCTCAATATCTACCTGGAGCAGTGCAGCGCCGATGAGCAGGTGATGGTGCTTAAGGATTACGGCAACGCCATCAAACAGATGGCGGCGGCGAATATTTTTCCTGGCGATATGTTGCTGAAAAACTTTGGGGTGACGCGCCACGGACGGGTGATTTTTTACGATTACGATGAGGTCAGTTACCTCACCGAGTGTCGTTTTCGGCACATTCCTAAATCCTACGGCAATGACTTTCAAGGGGGCGGGGCCGAGAGCTTCTCCATTGGGCCCAACGACATCTTCCCTGAGGAGTTTGGCCCCTTCATGTTTGCCAATGCCGAGCTACGCGCTGTCTTTATGCAGCAGCATCCTGAGCTGTTCGACCCGGATTATTGGTTGGAACTGCAGCAGGCGATTATCGATGGGCGAGTGATCGACGTTTACCCCTATCGCAATAAACAGCGTTTCGCGGGAACGATAGGGCAGCTGGTATATTAAGAAGCCGTAAGGCGCAATGTAACCGAGAGACACTATGACAGCACCTCCCCACTTAGTAGTTTTCACCGGCTCAGGTATTAGTGTCGAGAGTGGCATTAGGTCGTTTCGCGCAAGCGATGGGCTATGGGAAGAGTATCCCTTAGAGGAAGTGGCCACACCGCAAGGGTGGCGCCGCGACCCTGAACGCGTCTTGGAGTTTTACAACCAGCGCCGAGAGCAGATTCGAAAGGCAAAGCCGAATGCGGCCCACAAAGCACTGGCGGCGCTTGAAAAAGAGGGCTTTAAAGTAAGCGTTGTTACCCAAAATATTGACGACCTGCACGAGCGAGCGGGGTCGCGGGATGTGCTGCATCTGCACGGTGAGATTCTGCAAGCGCGCTCTTCTGTCGATATGCGGCTTCGCTATCGGCTACCCAAGGGCGGTATTGCGCTGGGTGATGTATGCGATATGGGCAGCCAGCTGCGCCCCGATGTGGTGTGGTTTGGCGAGCCGGTGCCGCTGTTTGAAGACGCCTGCGAGCTGGTCAGCGAAGCCGACTTTTTTCTGGTGGTCGGTACCTCCTTGGCGGTGATGCCTGCCGCTTCGCTGCTGAGCTATATCGACTACGATACCCCCTGCGCCCTAGTGGACCCCAACGCGGATTCACTCACGCCTCCGGGTGTACTGGCGATCAATACCACCGCAGGCGAAGGCGTGCCCGCCCTGGTGAATCAATGGCGTAAGCAGGGGAGTTTGATACTGCCTTAGGGTGACTGATGCTCTAAAAACCATGCCTTCATCACCCCGGTAATCTGGGTGATCTCGGCGTTGGAAGCGATATAGGCGGGCATGGTGTAAAGCCAGCGGCCAATGGGGCGCAGCCATACGCCGCGCGCTCGGGCGAAGTTGGCTACCCCTTTCAGTGCGTCCGCGCTGTGCGCTTCAATCACCGCCGTGGCCCCTAATACGCGCACATCGGCTACCGCTGGGTGGGCATTAAGCGCTGTGTCTTGCCGCAGCTCACGATGTAGCGTTTGGCTAAGGGCGGCAATTTTCGCTAGGTAGTTCTCTTCTTCAAACACCCGCAGGCTTTCCAGCGCGACTCGGCAAGCCAGCGGGTTGCCCATAAAGGTAGGGCCGTGCATAAAGGCGTGATGGGGGCTGTCGCCGATAAACGCGTCGTGGACGCGATCCGTGGCAAGCGTAGCCGCATGGCCCAAGTAGCCGCCGGTCAGCCCTTTGGAAAGCACCATAATATCCGGCGTTACATCGGCGTGATTGGCCGCAAACAGTTTGCCGGTGCGGCCAAAACCGGTAGCAACTTCATCAAAAATCAGCAGCAC
This sequence comes from Halomonas sp. GFAJ-1, assembly GCA_002966495.1. NCBI lineage: Bacteria > Pseudomonadati > Pseudomonadota > Gammaproteobacteria > Oceanospirillales > Halomonadaceae > Halomonas > Halomonas sp. GFAJ-1. The sequence goes on along the minus strand of CP016490.1, from coordinate 179,618 downwards.
GCCAAACTCATCGCATAGCGCCCGTGCGCCGCGTAGGTAGTGGGGCGAGGTCATGTTTAGCCCGCCCGCCGCCTGCAGCAAAGGCTCCATTAACAGCGCGGCAATCTCATGGTGATGCCGTTCAAGCACGCAGCGCAAGGCGCTAAGGTCGTGTTCGACCTGTTCCATGCTGGCATGGAAGGGGGCGGTAGGTGCCGGGGCAAAGTGGTGTTGGGGCAGCAGGCTTGCGAACAGGCTGTGCATGCCTTCTTCTGGGTCGCACACCGCCATGCAGCCGGTGGTGTCGCCATGGTAGGCCTTCATTAATGAAAGCATCTTGCGTTTTTCGGGATGGCCGATAAGCACTTGGTACTGCAAAGCCATCTTCATCGCCACTTCCATGCCCACCGAGCCGCTGTCGGAGTAGAACACGTGATTCAGCCCCGGCGGGGTAATACGCACCAGTGCTTGCGCGAGCAGGTCGGCGGGGTCGTGGGTGAGACCACCCAGCATGACATGGCAAAGCTCGCCCGCCTGCTCGCGAATCGCGGCCACTAAACGCGGGTGGGCGTAGCCATGAATCATGCACCACCAGGAGCAGGTGGCATCCAGCAGGTGCTCGCCGCTTTCCAGCGTAAAATGGCTGCCGCTACCACCGATAACCTTGGGGGCAGGCGTTTGGGTTTTTAGATGAGCGTAAGGGTGCCAAACAGGGGAGTTCATTGGGTGGCTTCCTGGTGCAGCGTGGGGGTGTTCAACAGCGGTGTTAACGACAAATAAGGATAGGCCTGCGTCGCTTCAGGGCTAGCTAAATGGGGAATAATGCCCAGGCACGGCGCTGGCAGTTTGGCATTGAGGAGCGCTAGGTTAGCGTCAAAACGCGACTGGTTAGCGGTAAATTCAGGGTCCACCACGCTGCCGACCCAGCCCGCAAGCGTTAGGCCATCGGCAGCGATTACCTCCGCGGTGAGCTGTGCATGGTTAAGGCAGCCTAGTTTAAGACCCACCACGAGTATCACCGGCAGTTGCAGCGCGTTGGGAATATCAGAGAAGTCTTCATGCGCGTTAAGCGGTACCCGCCAACCGCCCGCACCCTCTATCAACGTTAGATCGCGCTGTGTGTGGTGAAGTGTTTGATGCAGTACCTCCGTTACCGTTGCAACGCTCAGCACAGCGCCTGCTTCCTGGGCGGCCAAGTGTGGAGCAATGGCGGGGGCGAACGCCCAGGGGTTAACGGTTTCGTAGCGAACGGGTGGCGTGCTTTGCGCCTGAAGCGCTAGGGCATCGCTATTGCGCAGCCCCTCTGGCGTAGTACGGCTGCCCGAGGCTATCGGCTTAAGCCCTAGCGTACTAAGCCGCTGCTCTTTAGCGGCGCATAGCAGGGCGCTGGTCGCCAGGGTTTTACCTGCATCGGTATCCGTACCGGTGACGAAATAGGTGGTCATGGTGTTTTTTCCAGGTGCAGGGTGAAACAGTGGTAGCTAACCGGCAGCCCTTGAGGTTCACGTAAGGTTTCAAAACGTGCTTGGGCAGCGGCCAGTTCACGACGGGTAAGCTGCGCATTGGGCCGTGTTACCTGGGCGCCTACCCCTTTAATCGACGCCATGACGGCGCTTAGGTCGGGGTAATAAAACTGCCGCTGCTCGGTGGTGCTGCGAGCCAACGTTAAGCCGCTAAGGGCAACAGCGTCTTCAATCGCAGGGGCATCGGGCATCTGCAGCAGTGCTTCTGGCCGCTGCCAGGCGGTGGCGACTTCTTTCAACGTGCCGGGTAGCAGCGTGGTGATGTGTGCCTCACCACCGGGGGTGAGTACTCGAGCCAGCTCCTGCATCACGGCGCTGACATCGCTGCACCACTGAATTGCCAGGTTGGAAACGATTAGATCAAAACGGTTGTTCTCAAACGGCAGCGCGGCGGCGTCGCCCTGTTGCCAGGTAATCACATCACCGTAAAGTGCCTGGGCATGGGCGAGCATACCCGGGGCAATATCCAGCCCCGTAAGGTGGGCGTGGGGGTAGCGCGCGGCCAGACGCTGGGTCCAATAGCCGGTGCCGCAGCCGAGGTCGAGCACGCGTTTGGCGTGGGTGGGCAGCGCCAGCCACAGTGCTTTGCCTATTTCACGCTGGGCGCTGGCGAGCGCGTCGTATTGCGGGGCTGCCCGAGAGAAAGCCCGAGCGACACTTGCCTGCCAGTTCGGCAGGTGGGGCGGCGGCGTAGCTAGCGTGCTGCTCATGGCGACTCCTTAACGGCCTGCTGGGTAAGCGTAGCGGCGTGTTCAGTGATGACGCCGGCCAACTCGGCGGGCTGTGAAAGCATTGGGCAGTGCCCCGCGTGGGCGAGGCGGGCAGCCTGCGCACGCTGGCCAGAAGCCACTAACGGGTCGTGCTCACCGACTAACCGACCGACCGGACAGGGCGCATCTTGCAAACGCTGGGTGTTGTCCAGGGTGGCCAGCCAGTGAAGCCCTTGGGACAGCGTGCTTGGCGTGGCACTTGGGGTGTCCCCCAGCAGGGTGCGTAGCTGCTGATAGGCGTGGCGAGCGTTAGGCTCACCCTGGCTTTGCCAGCGTAAAAAGTGTTGCCAGGTGGCGTTAGGGTCGCGGGCAAACGCGCGCTGAAAAGTGGCAAGCTCAGCGGTACTTACGCCGTCATCGCTACAAAACCGCTCCCCTGCGCCAATCAGGATAAGGCCCCGCGGGGCGGGCAGGTGGTCAAGCAAGGCGGTCGCCAGTAGCCCACCTAGCGACCAGCCCACCCACACGGCATCACTGGGCAGCTGGTCGGCCATGGCATGGGCAAGTGAGGTAAGGGTGGCAGGTTCTGGCAGCGCGGCCACGTCACCGTACCCCGGCCAGTCGACGCAGCTAACCTCGCTCCCATCGGGCCAATAGTCGGTAAGGGGCTGCCAAATACGCTTATCGACTCCCCAGCCAGAAAGCAGCACCAGACGTTGAGGTGCTAAGCGGGGCATGCCGCTTCCTCCCGCAGGCAGGCGCAAAGCCCTTCCAGTAGGCGATCAATATCGTGGCATGTGTGGCGGGCGCTTAACGTAATGCGTAGCCGCGCTGCGCCCTTGGGCACCGTGGGAGGCCGAATCGCGCCCACTTGAATACCGTGCTCGGCGAGTTGGCTGGCCCACGCTAGGGTGCGCGGTTCGTTGCTCAACAACAGCGGTTGAATCGGGGTAAGTGATTCGGTGAGCGGTAAGCCAAGCGCTTGGGCCTGTTGGCGGAAGTAGTGGATATTATGGTGGAGGCGCTGGCGGTGTTCTGGTTCGCGCTGCACAATCGTTAGCGCTTCCAGGGTTGATGCTGCAATGCTGGGGGGCTGCGCGGTGGTATAAATATAGCTGCGCGCAAACTGGGTAATATGCTCGATGAGTGCGGCGTCGCCGGCCACAAAAGCGCCGGCAGTGCCGAGTGCTTTGCCCAGCGTGCCCACCAAAATGGGCACACGCTGGCTGTCGAAACCTGCCACGCAGCCGCTACCGTTATCGCCCAATACGCCCAGGCCGTGAGCGTCATCAATCATTAGCCATGCGTTGTGTTGCTGGCTGATATGGGCAAGGGCGGCAATATCGGCAACGTCGCCATCCATGCTAAATACGCCGTCGCTGACCACCAGTTTATGAGTGGCCGCGCTGCGCGAAAGAAGACGCTCAAGATCAGCGCTATCGCGGTGGTGAAAGCGACGCGAGCGAGCACCGCTAAGCGCTGCACCGTCTAACAAGGAGGCATGGTTAAGGCGGTCTTGGAAAATAGCGGTGTGTGGTTCAGCCAGCGCCTGCAGCACGCCAAGATTCGCCATATAGCCGGTCGAGAACAGCAGCGCTCGCTCGCGGCCTGTCCAGCGCGCCAGGGCGTCTTCCAGGGCATCGTGTATCGCCAGGTGGCCGCTAACCAGGTGGGATGCGCCTGCGCCTGCGCCAAAGCAGCGAGCACCTTCCGCTTGGGCGGCCTGTACCCGAGGGTCCTGGGCCAGCCCCAGGTAGTCGTTTCCCGCAAAATCGAGCCCGCTGTGGGTGTTCACTAACCGGTGCCGCCAGCGCTGCTCATTGAAACGCTGTTCGCGAGCGCTCGCTAACCGTTCTTGCCATGCTTCAGACACTGGCATCTACCGCTAACTCGGCAACGCGTTCGGCGTGTTCCTGCTGCTGAGCCTGTTGGGCGAGCCGAGCGGCTTGGGCGTCTTCGCTTTCGCAGGTCTCACGCTTTTCAGGATGCAGGCCGAGCTTGGTAAACAGCGCACGGTCGCGATCCGCCTGAGGGTTGCCGGTGGTAAGTAGCTTGTCGCCGTAGAAAATGGAGTTAGCCCCGGCCAAAAAGGCCAATGCCTGGGTCGATTCACTCATCTGCTCTCGGCCAGCAGAGAGCCGCACGTGGCTTTGCGGCATCATAATACGGGCAACGGCGATGGCGCGGATAAACTCAATCGGGTCGAGGTCTTCGACGTTTTCAAGCGGCGTGCCGGGGACTTTTACCAGCATGTTAATGGGCACGGATTCAGGGTGCGGGGTGAGCTTGGCGAGCTGCTGAAGCAGCGCACTACGGTCTTGGGCATCTTCTCCCATACCGAGAATGCCGCCGGAGCACACCTTCATACCCGCTTCACGCACGGTCGCGAGCGTGTCCAGGCGGTCGCTGTAAGTACGGGTGGTGATAATTTCGCCGTAGAAATCCGGCGAGGTATCCAGGTTGTGGTTGTAGTAATCAAGCCCAGCGGCGGCAAGACGGTTGGCTTGATCACCATCGACCATGCCCAGCGTCATGCAGGTTTCAAGCCCCAGAGCTTTTACCTGGCGAACCATCTCTTCCACTAATACAAGGTCCTTGTCGCGCGGGCTGCGCCACGCTGCCCCCATGCAGAAGCGGCTGGCCCCAGCCTCTTTAGCGGCTTGGGCTTGGGCCACGACCTTTTCGATCTCCAGCAACTTCTCTTTTTCTAGCTGAGTGTTGTAGTGGCCGGACTGAGGGCAGTATTTGCAATCCTCTGGACAGGCACCAGTTTTGATGGATAAAAGGGTAGAGACCTGAACCGCGTTGGCATCAAAATGTGCCCGATGCACCTGCTGGGCCTTAAACAGTAGGTCATTGAAAGGTAACGCAAACAGCGCATTAATCTCTTCCAGTGTCCAGTCGTGACGGGGAGCGGCGGTGTCGGCATTGAAAGCGGTAGCGGTCACGGGTAAACCTTTTTTCTTTTGAAAGTTGACAAGACTTTATCGGTGAGTTGCTTTTAGTGTCAACTTTAAAAACTATGTAGGTTTACTGAAGTGGCCGAAAGAGCGCGGTGTTCGTCATGGTGGGCGGGCTGCTATATACTCTGCGCCCTTTTATTGCCTTCTTTAAATCGTTGGAGCGCAGATGTCTGACGCTACCTCTATTACTATTCCGCCTGAGCACATTGAATGTGATCCGGTAACGGGACACCCGCGGCCGCCTCGGCGTGAATTTAAAGCGCGGGGTAGTTTTGTGACGCGCTGTAAAGGCTGTAATCTGCCTGAGCTTAACTGCCTGTGCCCTTATCAAGTAAAGGCAGAGAGCGATGCCCAGGTGTGGTTGCTAACTCACTCTATTGAGCACTTTAAACCGACCAATACCGGCCGGTTAATTGGCGATGTGCTGACCAATACCCGCGTGTTTACCTGGTATCGCACTGCGCCAGATGAAACGCTGGCGGCCCTGCTTGAAGACCCGCGCTACGCGCCCTTTGTGATTTTTCCTGATGATCAGCCGGATTACGCCGAGCGCGTGGTGGGTATTAACGCTGTGCACGCGGCGAAGCAGCAGGCACGCATTCCGGTGTTTGTGATTTTAGATGGCACCTGGCGCCAAGCGCGGCGCATGTTCCGCAAGAGCCCCTACTTGGATACGCTGCCCGTTTTGCCGCTGCGCACCGAGCGTGAAACACGCTATCGGCTGCGTAAGCCAGCCTCGAAAGCGCACCTCTGCACGGCGGAAGTGGCCATTGAGCTATTGCGCCAGAGCGGCGATGAAGACGCGGCTAGTGTCTTGGATGATTACTTTGATGTGTTCAACGACAGCTACGCCGAGAGCCGCTACTACCGCAAAATTGCAGAACCAACCGCTGCCATGCAGCGGCTGTTAGCCCGCAAAGTAGATGGCAGCGTTTAGGGCATTAAGCGTGCAATGTTTAGGCTGCACCGCTACCAAACAGGGCGCCGGCAATTCTAAACCCGGCTACCCAGGTGCCTATCGCCGAGCCAATAGTCGCCAGTAGAAAGACCAGTAAGGTGCGCGAGACGCGGTTTTTCCACCAGCCCTTAAGCTCGGTCACATCGTGGCGCAGGGTAGAGAAGTCGCGCACCTTGGGTTTGCGCATAAATAGCTCTACCCCTGCGGCCACAAACCCCGCGCCAATAGTGGGGTTAAGCGAGGTGAGTGGCGCGGCAAAGAACGTCGTAATCACCGTCACCGGGTGTGCTAAGGCGATAATCGTCGCGCCACCCGACAGAATGCCGTTGATTAAAAACCACTCAATCACCAGCTGCCAGCCAAGCTCGGTATTGCGCGAAAAACCAATCACAAACCCGGTAAGCACCAGCGCAGTAATCAGCCAGGGGGCGGCTTTCCAGAGTTTGGAGGGCGGCGGTGTCGCTTCAAGCGCTTCCCGCTCGGGGGTGGGGCTTTCCGGCAGCGGCGCTTCAAGATGTTCCACCGTGCCTTTCAAGTGCCCGGCACCCAGCACCACCAGCACGTTTTTATAGCGCCCGGGCGGTGCCTCTTCGGCCAAGCGTAGCGCCATGTAGCGGTCGCGTTCGCGAATCAGCGGCGTGTACAGCGCTTCCGATTCGGCGGCGAATTCGTTGAAGGTCGCCTCCAGCATATCGCCCTCTTTGAGCTTCTCGATATCCTCTTTGGAAACGTCCTGGCGGGACATGACGCTGCCAATCAGCCCAGAGAAAAGCGAGAAACGCTGCCACCAGGGCACATTGCGGTAAATACGTTTCAGGGTAATACCCACATCCCGGTCAACTAACAGCAGCGGTAGCTCACGGCGCTGGCAGGCTTCCACCGCCGCTCGCATTTCGGCGCCGGGCTGGATGCCCGACTGCTCGGCAATACGCTGCTGAAAGGCGCCAAGGGCCAGGCTTGCTGCCACCATGCCCGCTTTACCTTGCTTGAATACCTGGAACAGGTCCTGCTCGCCCATGGCGTCAGGGTTGTTCATGCTGTGGTGGCGTGCGTCACATAGCTCAATCGCAACGGCGTCAAAGGTGCCGCCGTTGATAAGATTGCGAACATCATCAGCGCTTTCGGCAGAGACGTGTGCGGTACCCAGCAGGGTGTAGTGGGTGTTACCCACGGTCACGGTTTTTAAAGGCCCGCTGGTGGCGGGTAGGGTGATAGGCGCCGTGGCCAGTGGTGAACTGTCGTCTTGGGTCATGACTATTACTCAATGTATAAAATATGAAAGCGCACAGATAAAAGCGGTGGTGGGTTAACGGCGCCAAAATGCGGGCGTAAACAGCACTAGTATGGTGAAAATCTCCAAGCGCCCCAACAGCATGGCGATGACTAGAATCCATTTGGCGAGACTCGGCATATCGCCGTAGTGGCTGCTGGCCTCGCCGAGGGCAGGGCCAAGGTTATTAAGCGCTGAGCCAACGGTTGACCAAGCGGTCACCTGGTCAACGCCCGTCGCCATGACACCAACAATCATTAAGAAAAACAGCATGAGGTAAGCGGAGAAGAACCCCCATACCGCTTGGGCGATGCCGTCAGGCACGCTAACTTTACCCACTTTAACGGCAATCACCGCATTGGGGTGAATTAAGCGCATTACCTCACGCATGCCCTGTTTCAAAATCAGAATAATACGGATGACTTTCATACCGCCTGCGGTGGAGCCTGAGCAGCCGCCCACAAAAGCGGCCATGAACAGCAAAAAGGGCAGTGCGCCGGGCCAGGCGGAAAAGTCAGCGACGCCAAAGCCAGCCGTAGTGGCAACCGAGACCACTTGGAAAACGCCGTGGCGCAATCCTCGCATGACATCGTAGGTATTGCTCAGCCAGAGTGTAATGACGGTGATAATGGTTAAACCCGCCAAAAACAGCATTAAAAAGCGGGCTTCCGGGTCTTGAAAATAGTGCAGCAGGCTTTTTTCACGCCACGCGATAAAGTGCAGGCTGTAGCTCACCGCTGAAATGATCATGAAGGCAATACAAATGAGCTCAATCGTGGCGCTATCAAAGTAACCAATGCTGGCGTCGTGGGTAGAAAAACCGCCAATGGCGACGGTAGAAAAGCTATGGCCCAGGGCATCAAACCAGTCCATACCCGCCAGCATGTAGGCCACCATGCAGGCAATCGTAAGAGTGGCGTAAATATACCAGAGGGCTTTGGCGGTTTCGGTAATGCGCGGTGTTAGCTTGGAGTCCTTTAGCGGCCCCGGTATTTCGGTGCGGTAAAGTGCCATGCCCCCAACGCCCAGCGTCGGGAGGATAGCGACAGCCAGTACCACAATCCCCATACCGCCCAGCCATTGTAGCTGTTGGCGATAGTAGCGCACGGATTCCGGCAGAAAGTCGATGCCGGTAATCACCGTCGCGCCGGTGGTGGTTAGCCCTGAAAATGATTCGAACACTGCATCGGTGATGCTTAGCGACCCTTCACCAAACAGCATGAGGGGAAGCGAGCCGAACAGCGCCAGCACCGTCCAGAACATGGCGGCAATAATAAAACCATCGCGAATCCGCAGCTCTTTTCGGGCATTTCGGTTGGGTAAATAAAGGACTAAACCGGTCACTACTGAGATGGCAATCCCGCTCATAAAGGCGTGCCAGACGCCGTCACGAAACCATAGCGATATCAGCATCGGGGGCAGCATGGTGAGGCTGAATAGCATCAGCAGCAAACCTAAAATGCGTAAAATAATCCGCAAACTCATAGCCGTGGTTGCCTCATAGCAGTGGCCCCGTGTTTAGTAAGAACATTGCCTAGAAGAACGTTAATCCCACTTGAAATAGCCGCTCCACATCACGGATTCGCCGCTTATCGACCACAAACAGAATGATGTGATCGCCGCTCTCTACCATCACATCGTCGTGGGCTATGAGGACCTCTTTGCCACGCACAATGGCACCAATGGTGGTGCCTTCGGGTAGATCAATGTCATGAATCGTGCGGCCGACGACCTTGGAAGACTGTTTGTCGCCGTGGGCAATAGCTTCAATGGCTTCTGCGGCACCCCGGCGCAGCGAGTGTACGTTAACAATATCGCCCCGGCGCACGTGAGTGAGCAGGCTGCCAATGGTGGCCTGCTGAGGGGAGATGGCAATATCAATGTCACCGCCCTGAACTAGATCAACGTAGGCTGCATTGTTGATCAGCGTGAGCACTTTCTTCGCTCCAAGGCGTTTGGCCAGCAGCGACGACATGATGTTGACCTCGTCGTCGTTGGTCAGGGCACAGAAAATATCGCAATCCTCGATATTTTCCTCTTCCAGCAGCCGTTTGCTGGTGGCACTGCCGTGGAGTACCACGGTGCGGTCAAGCCGCTCAGAGAGCGTGGTGCAGCGCTCCAGGTTGTGTTCAATGATCTTCACCTGGTGGGTGTGCTCCAGGTGCTCGGCGAGGCGTTCACCGATATTACCGCCGCCGGCGATCACCACCCGGCGGAAATCACGCTCGACGCGGCGCAGTTCGCTCATCACCGCGCGGATATCCCGCCGTGCGGCGAGAAAGAACACTTCATCGTCGGCTTCAATGACCGTATCGCCACGGGGAATAATCGGCCGGTTGCGGCGATAGATGGCCGCTACCCGGGTATCCACGTTGGGCATGTGCTTGCCCAAGAAGGCGAGGTCTTGCCCTACTAGTGGGCCGCCGTAAAACGCTTTAACCGCCACTAGCTGCACCAACCCACCCGCAAACTCCAGCACCTGCAGAGCACCTGGGTGCTCAATCAGGCGGCGCACGTGGTCGGTCACCACTTGCTCTGGGCTGATCAATACATCAATGGGGATCGCTTCGTGGGCAAACAGGCCTTTGCGGGTTAGGTAGGCCGTGGCGCGCACGCGGGCTATTTTGGTGGGGGTGCGAAACAGCGTATGGGCCACTTGGCAGGCGATCATGTTGATTTCGTCGGTGTTGGTCACCGCAATCAGCATGTCGGCGTCTTCACAGCCCGCTTGGCGAAGCACAATTGGATAAGAACCTGCACCGGTAACGGTACGAATATCCAGCTTGGTGTGCAGTTCGCGTAGTTTCGCTCCGTCGGTATCGACGACGGTAATGTCATTTTCCTCGCGGGCAAGATGCTCCGCCAGGGTGCCGCCGACCTGGCCGGCGCCAAGAATGATGATTTTCATTGCTGAGCATCGGTTCCGTTGTAAGCGCCAGCGCGTCTTGCCACTGGATAATGTGTGTAAGTGTGCGCTGCAATAAAGACGGCGGCCAGTGTAAACCAGCCGCCGTCAAAAAGCAGGTAGCGCTTACTCCAGTGTAAAACGGTGACTTGCCAGTGGGCAACGCGACCATCTTCGATATGGCCACGGGTGTCGGTGACTTCTAGCCAGCGCATGTGCTTCACTGTCTCAGAGGCTTTAGCCACTGCGTTCTGTACGGCATCCTCGATGCTTTTCTCAGAGGAGCCGGTTAGCTCAATGTGCTTGTAGGTGTGATGACTCATGGTGTCTCCATCCTTGTCATGAATTCACTGCCTTGGGTGAAGTAACCGCTTAGGCAGGTTGCTTCTCTAGTCTGGCATAAAAAAAGCCATCGTGACTGCCCTGCTCTGGAAAGAGCTGACGACCTTCGCCGCTTGGGATGCCCCAGGCCACGTCGCTGGGCGTGGTGACCTTGGCATCCGGTGTGCGGGCAATGAAGGCGTCAATTTGGTCGGCGTTCTCTGCGGGTAGTACAGAGCAAGTCGCGTAGAGCAGCGTGCCACCGGGGCGCAGCAAGGGCCAGAGATTATCCAACAACTGCTGCTGCAGCTTCGCGAGTTGACGAATATCCTCTTTGCGGCGCAGCGTTTTAATATCTGGGTGGCGGCGAATAACCCCGGTGCCGGAGCAGGGCGCGTCGAGCAAGATGGCATCAAACGAGGTGCCGCTCCACCAATCTTGCTGGGTGGCATCGGCATGCTGTAGCTCTGCCGTTAGCCCTAGACGGTTGAGGGTATCATCCACCCGGCCTAAACGCTGGTTATCGCTATCAATGGCGGTTAGGGCAATATCGAACTGCTCTAGCAAGTGGGCTGTTTTACCCCCCGGGGCGCAGCAGGCATCCAACACGTGGGCGCCAGGGCGCGGCGCAAGAGCGGGGCCAAGCAGCGCAGCAGAGAGTTGGGCCGCTTCATCTTGAACGCTCACATGGCCTTGCTCAAACCCTGGCAGCACGGAAACATCGCAGGGGGTATTAAGCGTGATGCCGTCAGGCGCATGGGGGCATAAATAACCGCTTAGCCCTTGTTCAACCAGTTGCGCTAGGTACGCTTCGCGGTCGTTGTGGTGCTGGTTAACCCTTAGCGTCATGGGCCCCGGCTCATTATTCGCCTCGGCAATGGCGCGCCACTGGTCGGGCCAAGCATCCCGCAGGGCGGTTAGCAGCCAAGGGGGGTGCTCTAGCGCAACGTGCTCTTCGCGGTCGACATCCGCCTGGAGTTCCTCGGCTTCCCGCTGTAGACGGCGCAGGCAACCGTTAAGCACGCGGGTAGCCCACTCTTTGCCCAGCAAGCGCGCAGCGCCCGCGGTTTCACCCACCGCGGCGTGAGCAGGGATGCGCATATACAGCAGCTGATAAATACCGATGAGCAACAGCGCGTGAACGTCGCTGTCGCGCTTTTTAAACGGCTGCTTAAGCAGTTTGTTAGCGAGGGCTTCCAAGCGGGGCAGGCGGCGGCAGGTGCCGTAGCACAACTCTTTCAGCAGGCCACGGTCGCGGGCGACAACGCTATGTTCATCAAGCCCGGCGAGTGAGCCTTTGTCAGTAATAACGGGGACTAACGCACGGGCGGCAGCAGCGCGCACCTCTTGGCCACTGCCGCCTTTTGCGGGACGCTGTTGGCTCATTGATTAGCTCCTTGTTGAGGTGCGGGCAGCCCAAGCTGGGCGCCAGTCGTTAGGGGTGTTTGGCGGGCATTGAGCAGGTCACGTACGGCCATGGCTTTGCCCCCCGGTAGTTGCGCGCGGCTAACACAAAGCACTTCTTGGCCCTGTTCGCCGCAGGCAATACGCAGGTGATCCTCGCCATGTTCAAGCAGCGTGCCGGGCAGTGAGGACGGCTGTTCGCTGGATTCAACACTGGCCATTAATAAACGTAGGCGGTCATTACCCAGCGTGCACCAGGCCACCGGCCAGGGATTAAAAGCGCGAATCTTACGCGCTAGCTGTTCGGCGGGCTGGTGAAAGTCTAGCTCGGCTTCCGCTTTACTTAGCTTGGCTGCATAGGTCACGCCCTCTTCGGGCTGTGGAGTGGCGGTTAGGTTGCCGCTATCCAGTTCGTCTAACACGTTAACCAACGCGTTTGCCCCTTGGATGGCGAGCCGGTCATGCAGCTCACCGCCGGTGGTACGCGCGGTGATCGGCGTTCGTACTTCATAAAGCATTGCGCCGGTATCGAGCCCTGCATCCATTTGCATAATGACTACACCAGAGGCGCTGTCGCCGGCTTCAATAGCCCGCTGAATAGGCGCCGCGCCGCGCCAACGGGGTAATAACGAGGCATGTACGTTGATACAGCCTAATCGCGGCGTATCCAAAACGGCCTGGGGCAGCAGCAAGCCGTAGGCAACAACGACCATCACGTCAGCTTCCAGCGCCGCTAATTCGGCTTGGGCGTCCGCGTTTTTTAAGCTGGCAGGTTGATACACCGGTATTTCATGCTCAAGGGCAAGTTGCTTGACCGGGCTAGGGGTAAGTTTGCGTCCTCGGCCTGCAGGGCGGTCAGGCTGGGTATAAACTGCTACCACCTGATGCTGGCTCTCTAACACGGCGGCGAGGCTTGAAGCGGCGAAATCAGGCGTGCCAGCAAAAACAACGCGCAACTGAGACATGGGCGTGACTACCTAACAGTAAAGGGGGGGGGGCGTTTAACAGTTAAAGGCCGAGCAGCGAACGCAAAAGCCACATAATAACAAGTGGGCTTGTTTATAGCGTGGCCGCTCGGCCGGGGGTAACGCATTGGTATCAGCTTAAGCGTCCTGCATTAGCTTGTGGCGTTTTTGCATTTTTCGCAGCACCCGGTCACGCTTGAGTGGCGATAAGTAGTCAACAAACAGTACGCCTTCTAGGTGGTCATACTCATGCTGAATACAGTGTGCCAATAGGCCGTCAGCCTCTAACTCATAGGGCTCGCCGTTTCGGTCAAGCGCATTGAGCTTTACCTTGAGAAAACGCGGTACTTCGGCGTAATACTCAGGGATGGACAGGCACCCCTCGGAGAGCGGCTCTTTCTCTTCACCCATCGGCTCGTAGCGTGGGTTGATAAGCACCAGCGGCTGGGAGTTATCGTCGCTAACATCCATCACTACCACGCGGCGATGTATATCGATTTGCGTGGCCGCAAGACCGATACCCCGTGCGTCATACATGGTCTCCAGCATATCGTCGACGAGCTGGCGAACCTCATCGTCAACGGTTTCCACCGCTACCGCCTTGGTACGCAGGCGCTCGTCGGGGAATTCGAGAATAGGAAGTTTGGCCATGGCGTTACAATCACCGTTAAACTGAGTCTTTAATGTAAAGGCCTCGCCACCTGTGTCGGCGGGCCTATGTGCATTACTATAAGTGGTTTACTAACAGCCATCATATCATGCTGTCGGTCTTACTGGGCTCGTGCGTTCCTCGCTGCGGCCTTGCGTATCACTTCACCAGCGACTGCCTAGGGAGAACAGGATGGCGGCAAGAAAGCCTCTTTATTATAGCGTCTTTGGCGCCCTACTAATGTGTATAGCCCTGCTGGTGAGTCATCCAGTTTTAGGCTGGGAGCGGCTGCGTAGCGACGCGCCGGAGCGGTATGAAGTGGTTCGCGGCGATACGCTGTGGGGTATTTCTGCGCGCTATTTACGTTCCCCCTGGCAGTGGCCTGAACTTTGGCAGGCCAACCCGCAAATTCGCAACCCCCATCTTATTTACCCAGGCGATGTGCTGGTGCTAGGCCGTTGCCAGGGCGCCCCCTGTTTAACGTTAGAGCGGGGGCAGAGTGTGGTAAAGCTGACCCCCCAAATGCGCACCGTACCGGAACGGGAAGCGATTGCTCCCCTGCCCATGGACGTTGTGCGGGCTTTTTTGCGCGAACACCGAGTGCTGGAGGAGGGTGAGTCGCTGCGGGAGCTGGCCTACGTGGTGGGTGGGGAGAACCGACGCTTGATTAGCGGCGCAGGGGACACGCTCTATGTTCGGGGGGAACTTCCCGCGAGAGCACGGCTGGGCATTTATCGCCAAAGCGACCCCTATCTTGCCAATGACGGAACACCGCTGGGTATTGAAATGATCAACATTGGCGAGGCGCGCCAGCTAAGCAGTGAAGGCGATATTGCTCGGGTAGAAGTGTTGAGTGCCTATCAAGAAGTACGTAATAACGACATTCTGATGGCGCTTGAAGATCGTGAGCAAGAGGAGATCTTCCAGCCTCGCGCACCGTTAAATAGTCTGTCTGGTCATATTATTGCAGTTCCTGGGGGCGTGCGTTTTATTGGGCGCTTGCAGGTGGTGGCGGTAGACCTCGGTACTCAAGACGGCCTTCAGCCAGGACACGTGCTGCGGGTAGACCAGCAGGGGGAGTTGGTTAATGACCCGCGTACTGACGAGCTTATCCAACTGCCTGCAACAGAAGCAGGCCAAGTGATGGTCTTTAAGCCTTACAACCGCGTGAGCTATGCCTTGGTCATGCAGGCATCGAATGTACTTACCGTGGGTGATGTGGCACGTACACCGGTTAGATGAAACGTTACTAAAGAGCAGCGAAGAGGAGGTTGAGTATGGATGCCAAGGAGTGGCTGGTAGTGAATGCCCTGCCCGGTATGGGCGCCCACCGTATTACTCAGCTGGTGGCTCGCGGGCCACAGTGGCCCCAGGGCTGGCTGGCGGCGCTGCCCAGCGCGGCAGCCACGGCGCTGCGCTTATGGCTTGAACATCCAGAGCGCAGCCCGCTGCAATCTGTGGTAAACGACACCGAAGCCTGGCTCCAGGCTGGCCCTAATCGTCATCTGCTCCACCGTGACCACCCCGCGTGGCCCACGCTACTTAACCAGCTACCCGACCCGCCCGTCGTGCTTTGGGCCCAAGGCGATCTAAGTGCGCTAGAGGGCCCCAAACTTGCGATGGTGGGAACGCGAAGGCCTACCTCAGAGGGCAGCGGTAATGCCCAAGCGTTTGCCCGCGAACTTGCCCAGCGTGGCTGGTGCATTGTTAGCGGCATGGCGCTGGGAGTCGATGGAGTCGCCCAGCGCGCTGCGCTGGCGACCGGTGGGCACTCAATTGCGGTATTAGGCTGCGGCGTTGATGTCATTTATCCCGCCCGTCATCGAGATTTATACGAGCAGTTAAGCACCGCGCCAGGTGGGTTGCTGCTTTCCGAGCATCCGCCGGGAACGGTTGCCCGCCCGGCATTCTTCCCCCGTCGTAATCGAATTGTCACCGGCCTCAGTTTAGGCACGTTAGTGGTAGAGGCGACCGAGAAAAGCGGTTCACTGGTGAGCGCTCGTTTAGCCCTTGAGCAGGGGCGCGAGCTGTTTGCCTTGCCAGGGTCGCTGCATAATGTGCAGGCGCGCGGCTGTTTGCACCTGCTACGTACCGGCGCCACACTTGTACGCCATGTGGACGATATACTTGAAGAACTGCAGCACTGGGCTAGCAGTTTTTTACCGCCTGAGCTGAAACCGGTTGCCGACGCTACGGGCGTTGTTGAGACAAGCGGCACTGTACCGCCCGCTGACCATCTATTGAGCGTCTTAGGTACCTCGCCAACGCCAATTGATGTGCTGGTTCAGAGTACTGGCGTCACGGTAAGCGAGTGTCAGCAGCGGCTATTGATGCTAGAGCTAGAGGGCCATGTTACGCAGCAGGCAGGCGGTTGGGTGCGTTTGGCACGGCCATGGTAGGATGCCACTAGCTGATTATTTTCACTGGCTGAGCAGTGGCAGGTCATGATTTTTCACGAGGAGCATCTATGGAATCAGCTGAATTAAAGGCGGCAGTGAGCGCGCTGCGCTCGGGAGGCGTTATTGCATGCCCCACCGAAGCCGTATGGGGGCTTAGCTGTGACCCGGATAACGATGAAGCGCTGGCGCACTTAATGCGTATGAAAGCGCGTGACCCTGCCAAAGGAGTCATTCTGGTGGCGGCCAGTATTTATCAATTTCAGCCCTGGTTAAATCAGCTGCCGCTTGCCCTTCATGCCCCCTTAGCCGCTAGTTGGCCAGGGCCCAATACATGGCTGGTGCCGGATAATGGCCGCAGCCATGGGCTTGTGCGTGGCGCTCATCAGTGCGTGGCGCTGCGGGTAACCGACCATCCTCTGATGAAAGCATTATGCGAAGCGTTTGGCGGGCCGCTGGTCTCCACCTCCGCTAACCGCGCGGGAGACCCGCCTGCCATGAGCGCTGAAGAAGTCGCCTCGATATTTGGTGATGACGTCGCTGCTATCGCACCCGGTGCATTAGGTGGCAACGCTCGCCCAAGCACCATTCGTGATTTAGTCACTGGCAAGGTGCTTCGCCAGTAAACGCAGCGGCTCACTCAACCTATTTACCCTGGGAGTTAATGTGGCACACGAGCACCTAGACGACGTTAAACACTACCTGTTAGACCTGCAGGAACGGCTATGTGCCGGCCTTGCCGCCGCCGATGGTCGTGCCAGTTTCAAGGAGGATAGCTGGGAGCGTGAGGAGGGCGGCGGCGGGCGCTCTCGGGTGATTGAGCATGGCGCTGTGTTTGAAAAAGGCGGTGTGAACTTCTCCCATGTGTTTGGTGCAAAGCTCCCGCCCTCTGCCACGGCGGTGCGGCCTGAACTTGCTGGGCGCAGCTTTCACGCGGTAGGTGTTTCCTGGGTGCTGCATCCTGAAAATCCCCATGTGCCTACGAGTCACGGCAACGTGCGCTTTTTTATTGCTGAAAAGGCAGGCGAACCCCCCGTTTGGTGGTTTGGCGGCGGGTTTGACCTGACCCCTTACTACCCTGTGTTTGAAGACGCCGTGCACTGGCATCACGTGGCAAAAACCGCCTGCGCGCCCTTTGGTGAAGAGATTTATCCTCGCTACAAAGCGTGGTGCGATGAGTACTTTTACCTCAAGCATCGTGATGAAACCCGGGGCGTAGGCGGGCTGTTTTTTGATGATTTAAATGAAGGCAGCTTTGAGGACTGTTTTGCCTTTCAGCGAGCCGTTGGCGATAGTTTCTTAGAGGCTTACCTACCCATCGTTGAGCGGCGCAGAGAAGATGCCTGGGGAGAACGAGAGCGGGACTTCCAGCTTTACCGTCGCGGTCGTTACGTGGAGTTCAATCTGGTCTGGGACAGAGGCACGCTGTTTGGCCTGCAAAGCGGCGGTCGCACTGAGTCGATATTAATGTCGATGCCGCCATTAGCGCGTTGGGAGTACGCCTTTACGCCCGAAGCGGGTAGCCCAGAGGCGAAGCTTAATGAATACCTAGTGCCCAGGGATTGGCTTGCTGAAGCCGCCCAGCAGGGCGAGACATAAGGAGGCTCTATGGCTGACCGTTATTGCGTCTTTGGTAACCCTATCAAACACTCTAAATCATCGCTGATTCACGGGGAGTTTGGTCGCCAAACCCAGCAGCCCATGACCTATACCACTGAGCTTGCACCGTTGGACGGGTTTGCTGCGGCATGGCAGGCGTTTGTGGAGCAAGGCGGGCGCGGGGCGAATGTGACCGTGCCCTTCAAGGGTGAGGCTTTTGCACTATGTGACACCCTTAGCCACCGTGCCAAACGTGCTCAGGCGGTCAATACCCTGATCGCGGGGGGCAATGGCCGTACCTATGGCGACACCACCGACGGCATAGGGCTTGTTCGTGACCTGGCTTACCACGGCGTGCCCATTCAAGATAAGCGCGTGCTGGTCATTGGCGCGGGTGGTGCCCTACGTAGCGTGCTGGAACCGCTGCTGGCTGAAAAGCCCCGCGAGCTGGTGGTGGTGAATCGCACCGCAGAGAAAGCCAGCCAGTTGGCGCAGGACTTTGCTGACCTGGGCCCGGTGAAAGGCGGTGGGTTTGACACCATAGAGGGGCAGTTTGATCTGGTTATTAATGGCACCAGCGCCAGTCTTACCGGAGACTTACCGCCGCTGCCTGACCTGCTTTTTACCCAGCAGGCCTGGGCTTACGACATGATGTACGGCAGCGAGCCAACGGTCTTTTTACAGTGGGCGGGACCCCGTGGCGCCAAGCTGCTGGATGGGCTAGGTATGCTGGTAGAGCAAGCTGCTGAATCGTTTTTTCTGTGGCGTAATGTACGCCCGGACACCGCGCCAGTGCGCTCGCAGCTTAGGCAATCGCTAAATTTTAGCGATTAGTGCTTCTATCGATTAGTGCTGCTGTTGATGAAGGCGTTGATCGACAAATGGCAGTGCATGATAAGTAACGGGGGCAGCTTGGTTAGCTGCCCCCGTTACTGTTGCTGGCGTTATTATCCGCGATTAACGGCGTTTGGTGTAAAACCCTACCATGCACATAACCAGCCCCAACACAGACACTAGCATGCCGCCGTTGACCAGTAGCGGCGAGCGCTCAAGCCAGGAAACAAAAGGCTGCGGCGTCTCACGGCAGGTGCTTTCCAGGTAATCCCAGTAGCCGCCGTCAAGCTGGCAGGCGCGTACATCGCCCAGTTCCCAAAAATAGACGGCCATCAGGACCAAAATGGGCAGGACAAGCAGTAGTAAACCAATTCGAATCATTCAAACCTCTAGCGTAGGCCGCTCAGGGACGCGGGCAGTTGGGCGTGCGGCCGCTGTTGCGTGCCTGTTCATAATTTGCCAGCGCTTGATCCATATTCGCTTGAAGCCCTTGGATTCGCTGGCCTTGGCTTGGGTGGGTAGACATCCAGGCGGGCGGTGCGCCACCGCTGGAGGCCGCCTGCATATTCTCCCATAGCGTGACGCTTTCCCGAGGGTCGAAACCGGCCTGGGCCATCAGCTGTAGGCCGATAATGTCGGCTTCACTTTCATGGCGGCGTGAGAAGGGGAGCGCAATGCCATACTCTGCCCCCATGCCTAGCACGCCCATTAATTGCTGGCCCCCGGGGGTCTGCATGCCTGATGTGCTGGAAATGACCGATAAGCCCAGTGACGTCGCGCTTTGGGTAGAGGCGCGCTCGTTGGCGTGGTTAGCGATAACGTGGCCTATCTCGTGGCCTACCACAGAGGCAAGCTGATGCTGATTGGTGGCTATATTTAACATGCCCGTGTTGACCCCCATATAGCCGCCGGGTAGCGCAAACGCGTTCGGCTGCTCAGACTCGAAGACACGGATTTGCCAATCGAGGTCACGCTGTTCAGCGGGGAGTACGTCAACAATCGCATTGGTTATACACTGAACATAGCGGTGACTTGCCTGATCAGCGGTAGGCACATCTTGTTGATACTGAGCAAAGGCTTGTTGACCCATTTGGTTCAACTGATCATTTGAAAGCAGTAACAGCTGTGATCGGCCGGTTGGGGAGGTGGCGCACGCCGCTATAGAGGCACACAGCGCAGTAATAGCCAATGGACGAAGCCAACGCATAGACGGTTTCCTTATACGAGTAGAGATCCTTGCCGACAAGATAACTACTGTCGGTGGTAAATCAAACCTTTCTATCATAACGCACTCCGAGGACAACGATGGATGCTGAATTGAGCCAGCGCATTACGCGCCTGTTAGATCATGTCGACCACTGGCTGCCGCCTGCACCCACGCCGGTGGATTGGAACATTCATGTGGCGGCGATTTGGCAGCGCCACCCCTTGGGTGGGTGGCTGGTGCCGGTACCACCACGCGATGCGCTGACATTGGACGACCTGCTGGGTATTGAGCGGCAAAAATTGGCCCTCATTGATAACACGCGGGCGTTTCTACAAGGACACCCCGCTAATCACGCGCTGCTATGGGGTTCTAGGGGAAGCGGGAAGTCATCCATTATACGCGCGCTGCTTAATTCGCTGGCTGAGGAGGGGCTGCGGTTGATCCAAGTGGATCGTCACGACCTTTGCAGCCTTCCTCTGCTGGTAGAGCAGTTGCGCCATATGCCACAGCGCTTTGTGGTGTATTGCGATGACCTCTCTTTTGAGGGCAACGATGACGCTTATAAAGCGCTCAAAAGCGTGGTGGACGGTGCCTTAACTGGGCCGCCCGAGAACGTCTTACTCTATGCAACTTCCAACCGTCGCCATTTGCTGCCGGAATCGATGGATGACAATAGCGGCAGCCGCTTGGTTGGCGAGGAGCTGCATCATGGCGATGCGGTGGAAGAGAAAATTTCGCTCTCAGACCGGTTTGGGCTATGGCTTGGGTTTCACCCCTTCAGCCAAGCGACGTACCTTGAGGTGTGTGAGCACTGGGTTAGCCACCTTGGCAAACCCCAGGATTGGAACGATACGACAAAAGCAGAGGCCGTTCGTTTCGCGACATTGAGAGGAGGGCGTAGCGGTCGAACCGCCTGGCAATTTGCGGCCCACTGGGTAGGCCGCAAGCGGCTGCAAGAAAAGAGATAGCCTGATAATACCAGCGCCTCTTAGCTTGCCCTTTTTAAATCGTTCTCTTAAACCGCCCTAAGCCATTAGCGTTGGGGAACGAGCTGACCATCGGCCCCAACGTTTAGGCGAATGGTAGGTGTGAAGAGGCCTGATGGCAGCGTCATGCCTAAGCCGCGCAGATCCCCTGGTGTAATGGCTAGCTCGCTGCCGGCCGGTAACTCCCCCTGAGATGCTAGTTGGCTAACCAGCTCTAGCATTGGCGTCATACGCTGCGGGTCGGTTGCGAGAATGTCGAAGGCAACAGGCAGGCGTAATTTAGCATCGTCGCCGGGGGTCAGCGTGACATCCTGCTGGTATTGTCCCTTGACGGGGTCGACTCCCGGCATATCCAGCGTCCAGCGAAAGCCCGACATCTCAACCGCAGGCATGCCCGCGGGTAGGCCTAAACCCATCGCCAGCGTGGCCTGAACGGGCAAACTGCCCGTGCCTAGGCTAGAGGCTATCAAGCTGGTCAAATCGCTGGTATCGAGTCCAGCCTGAATGTTATAGGGGCCAATACGCACCTCTTCAATGCCCAGTGAGGTAACGGCTAAGCGAAAAGCAAACAAACCCGTTTGGGGTAGCGCCAGGCAGCCAGTTAAAAGGCTTGCCATGGTTAACATCGCAAATCCGCGCCAGCGGCTAACGGCCGTTATCATAAAACTCCCTCCTAGGAAGGGCTAAGAATTCAGGGTGAGGCAGTGCTGAAAAGCGCGGCTATTTGAGGGCTAGCGCGAACGTCTGTCAAGCTAATTTACGAGCGCTAACTTATAACTAAAAACGCCCGCTGAAGAATTCAGCAGGCGTTGTTTATATCAGCCTAGATGATGTCGCCGGCATTAAGGCCTAGCGGCGGCTTTTACGCGCTTCTTTGGTGCGGTTAAGCTCGCGCTTTTTAGCCTTCTCTTTATCGCTGGCGCCCGCCATATGGTCGAACGGATTGTCGCCCGTACGGAATTCAAAGCGCATAGGTGTGCCGCGTACCTTTAACACTTTACGAAAGGTGTTGGTCAGGTAGCGGCGGTAAGCCTCAGGCAGCGACGCGGTCTGGTTGCCGTGTACCACAATGATAGGCGGGTTGCTGCCGCCCTGGTGGGCCATCCGTAGTTTGATCCGCCGCCCGTTGACCATCGGCGGTGGGTGCTGGCTTACCGCATCTTGCAGCAATGTGGTCAGCCGGTTGGTTGACCAGTGTGCGTTAGCGGCGTTAAAGGCGCGTTCAATCGAAGGGTATAGATCACCCACCGCCGTACCGTGCAGAGCCGAGATAAAGTGTATCTCGGCATAGTCGGCAAAGCCTAAACGGCGTTTAATTTCCGCGCGCATCTTCTCTTTGGCGTCGCTCTCAAGGCCATCCCACTTGTTTATGGCTAGCACTAGCGCTCGGCCAGTGGTTAGCACGTAATCCAGCAGGTGCATGTCTTGTTCAACCAAACCGCTGCGTGCATCGAGTACCATCACTGCAACATGGCACTCTTTGATCGCGTCGAGGGTTTTGATGATCGAGAACTTTTCGGCGATTTCGCGCACGTTCTTACGACGCCGAATACCGGCAGTATCAATTAATACGTAAGGTTTGCCATTACGCTCGAAGGGTATTTCGATGGCATCCCGGGTGGTGCCGGCTTCATCGAACACCACCACGCGCTCTTCGCCAAGCAGGCGGTTGACTAGCGTGGATTTACCCACGTTCGGGCGGCCAATCACACCAATACGAATCCCTTTACTGCCCGTATCGGCAGGGATGCTGGCGTCGCGCTCAGGGAACGGCTCTAGTACGGTATCGATTAGCAGCGATACGTTACGCCCGTGGGCGGCAGCGATGGGCCAGGGGTCACCCAGGCCAAGCTTCCAAAAGTCAGCCATGGCCGAGTGCTCTTCCAAGCCATCGGTTTTATTCACTACCAGCCAGGTTTTTTTCTGGTTTACACGCAGGTGATTGGCAATGGCCTCGTCAGCGACGTTTAGCCCTGCCCGGGCATCAACCAAAAACAGCACGATATCGGCTTCATCAATAGCAGCTAACGACTGCTCCGCCATTGCGGCATCGATGCCTTCTTCATCACCGCTAATGCCGCCAGTATCAATGACGGTGTATGACTTGCCGCCCAACATGCCATTGCCATATTTGCGGTCACGAGTGAGGCCAGGAAAATCGGCCACGAGCGCATCACGCGAACGCGTCAGGCGGTTAAACAGCGTCGATTTACCCACGTTGGGTCGACCGACTAAAGCAATGACGGGTGTCATGGAGTTATTTCCAGGGTTTCCAGGCGACCATTATTCGCCTGAACATGAATGATGTTGCCTTCAGTCACCGGGCGTACGCTAATACCTGAACGGTGCACGCGGGTGCGGCCGACGATATCGCCTTCACGCGCATCAAGTAGATGCAGGTAACCTTCAAAATCGCCAAATACCAGGCGTCCATCCGCGAAGGCGGGCGCCGTTAGCCAGCGGTCTTCCAGGCTGTTGTTGCGCCAAATTTCTTGGCCACTGTTAGCATCCAGAGCCACCACGTGGCTGTTGTCGGTGACCACAAACAGCAGGTTGCCTACCAGGATGGGCGTGTGACGGCTAGACAGATTGCTTTCCCACAGCACACCCCCTTGGGTAGCTTCCAGAGCAACAACGCGGCCATTATAGCTGGTCACAAATAAGCGGCCGTCCGGGCTCAGCACTGGCTGGCCGGATAGGTCGACCAAGCGCTCAACTTCACTGCGCCCCCGTGGTGTGGCAATTTGCATGTCCCACAGTGGCTGACCATTACGGTTATCCAGTGTGGTTAATCGGCCATTGGCCATGCCAACAAAGGTAACCGGGTCGATGGTCATGGGTGTGCCGGTGCCGCGCAGCGTCAACGCTGGCTGCGAACTGGTATACACCCAGCGCTCTTCACCGCTAGCACGGTCTAGCGCGGTTACTTGACCATCAATGCTTTGTACTAACAGTAATTGCTGGTTAGCCTGGGGGGCGGCCAGAACTTCGCTGGCGACCCGTGAACGCCAGCGAACGCTGCCATCACGCTGGTTAAGCGCGAACACTTCACCGTTGCGGGTGCCTAGGTAGAGGTTGCCTGCCACGGCATTCAAAGCGCTTGAGATAGGCGTGTCCAGCTGGGTCTGCCACTCACGCTCACCGCTGTCCGCATTAAGCGCCATCACCAGGCCTGTAGCGTCAGCAGCAAATACCGTATCGCCTTCACGGGTGGGGGCGATGGGGTAGCGTGCGCGGCCTAGACCATCGCCTACGTTTCTACGCCACACGCTGTCCAGCGATGAGGTCTCTTCAAAACTGCGTAACTCTTTAGGCGTATAGGCGGGTTCGCCTTTGTTGGCACATCCCGCTAGTAATGCTAAGGCAACAGCGCCTAGCGCCACGCGCAGTAGCTGCTTGGAAAAAAGCGGTTTTGTCAGGCTGATCGTCATTATTGTGTCGCCTCCTCGGCGCCGAGATCGTCAAGCTTAAACTGTACGCCGTAGAGCGCTTGGTTACGGGCTTGGGCCAGCTCTAACGCAGTTTGCCAAGCGTCACGCGCTTGCTCTGTATCACCTAACGCCGCATAGGCGTCGCCCCGTATATTGGCTTGCTGGGCGGCGAGCGACTCTGTGATTGGCTCATCAAGCAGGCTAAGCGCAGCTTCAGGGTTGCCTTCAGCGACTTCGATACGCGCTAAGCGCAGCCAGGCAAGGCTTTGTACATAGCGGCGCGACGACCTGTCGGCGACGTTCTCTAGAGCGGCCTTGGCGTCTGCCAGGTTGTCTTGCTGTACGGCAAGGCGAGCGTCCAGCAGTAGCGCAAGCTCGGCATAAAGCGTATTGCCATGATCGTCGTTAATCTCGCTGATTAACGCGCGGGCGGTGGCCAGTTGATCCTCTTCTAAAGCGTTACCAGCCGTCATGTTCACAAGCTGTTGGTAACGCGCAGAGGCGGCTTCGGCCTGTCCTTCCTGGTAGTTTTGCCAGGCGTTCCAACCAAACACCCCCGCTGCTGCGAGAACGGCGCCTGCAATAAGAGAGGTTCCGTTCTCTTTCCACCAGCGCTTGATGACATCAAGCTGCTCTTCTTCGCTTCTCAGCTCCGCCACGGGCGGCCTCCTGTGCTATGGCATAGCCGCATAGGCGGCTAGCAAGTATTCATCTGCTGTTTCGGCATTGCGTCACAGCAGTAGGGTTAATGGGAAACTAGTTCGCCAAGCGTAGCCGCAAGCTCGTCGCGGGCCACGCGTTGCTGCTCGCGTGCTTCGCGCAGAAACTTAAGCGTAACGACATTTGCCGCCATCTCATCTTCGCCCAGTAGAACGGCAATGGGGGCGCTGCTTTTGTCGGCTTTTTTCATTCGGCTCTTAAAACTGCCACCCCCGCAGTGTAGCTGCAACCTGAGGGCCGGAAGCTCGCTGCGCAGCTGTTCTGCTAGGGTAAGTGCGGCCACCGTGGCGTTGTCGTCCATGGGTAAAAGATAGACATCGCAGCCGCCTAACGCAGCGTCAGGCACTAAATTGAGCGTTTCCAGCAGTAGCACAAGGCGCTCGATGCCCATGGCAAAGCCCACCGCTGGGGTAGGTTTGCCGCCTAGCTGCTCTACCAAACCATCATAACGCCCGCCTGCGCAAACGGTGCCTTGGCTGCCCAGTGCGGTAGTTGTCCACTCAAACACCGTGCGGCAGTAGTAGTCTAGGCCGCGCACAAGGCGAGGGTTGACCACGTAAGCAATATTGGCGGCATCCAGCATCGCTTTCAGCTGCTCGAAATGCTCCTTGGATTCGTTGTCAAGATGGTCCATCAGCTGCGGGGCAGCATTAAGCATCTCGGCCATTGCCGGGTTCTTCGAATCAAGAATACGCAATGGGTTGCTGGTCAGGCGGCGCTTAGAGTCTTCATCCAGCACGTCGTGGTGCTGCTCGAAATAGGCCACCAGTTTCTCGCGGTAGGCGGCGCGGGCTTCTGTGGAGCCCAACGAGTTCAGTTCTAGCGTTACGTGTTCCAAAAGGCCCAGCTCACGCCATAGGCGGGCTGAGAGTAGGATCACTTCCGCATCTATGTCGGGTCCTTCAAAGCCATAGGTTTCGACACCTACTTGGTGGAACTGGCGATAGCGGCCCTTTTGCGGACGCTCATGGCGAAACATCGGCCCCTGATACCAAAGCCGCTGGGTTTGGTTGTAGAGCAGGCCATTTTCCATGGCAGCACGCACACAGCTTGCGGTGCCTTCAGGGCGAAGCGTCAGGCTATCGCCATTGCGGTCGTCGAAGGTGTACATCTCTTTTTCGACAATATCGGTCACTTCGCCAATAGAGCGGGCGAAGAGCGCGGTTTGCTCGACAATGGGCGTGCGAATTTCATCAAAGCCATAGCGATGCATTAACTGACGAACGGTGGTTTCAAAAAATTGCCAGCGAGGACTGTCGCTGGGCAATAGGTCGTTCATTCCACGAATCGCTTGAATCTTTTTGGCGGTGGACTTACTCAATGAAAACTCCTTGTATGGGAGGCAGCCCGGGACGCACAAGTTAACTGAACAGTGCGCTCCGGGCTGGGCAGTCTGGCTCGGCGTTAAACGCTGCGAGCGATCATATCGTCTTGCTGCTGCTGTTTTTGACGTACTTTTTCGCGGATCAGCTTTTCAAGGTCATCGACAAGGTGGTCGTTACGCAGCTTGCTGGCGGGTTTGCCATCGATATAAACGAGGTTGGCAGGAGAGCCGCCGGTTAAGCCAATATCGGTCTCTTTGGCTTCGCCGGGGCCATTCACGACACAGCCGATAACGGAGACATCCAAGGGCGTCATCACGTCTTCTAAGCGCTCTTCGAGCTGATTCATGGTGCTGATAACGTCGAAGTTTTGCCGTGAGCAGCTGGGGCAGGCGATAAAGTTGATGCCTTTAGAGCGCAGCCTCAGGCTTTTGAGCATATCAAAACCGACTTTTATTTCTTCAACCGGATCTGCCGCCAGGGAAACACGAATGGTGTCGCCAATACCGTCCATCAGCAGCATGCCGAGCCCGATAGACGACTTGACGGTGCCTGCGCGCAAACCACCCGCTTCGGTAATGCCCAGGTGTAGCGGCTGCTCGATACGCGTAGCTAAGTCACGGTAGGCCGCCACAGCCATAAACACATCTGAGGCTTTAACGCTGACTTTAAAGTCAGCAAAGTCCAGGCGGTCGAGGTGGTCAATATGACGCATGGCTGATTCTACCAGCGCGGCGGGGGTAGGCTCACCGTACTTTTTCTGCAGGTCTTTTTCTAAAGAGCCTGCGTTAACACCAATGCGGATTGGAATGCCGTTATCACGGGCTGCACTGACGACTGCGCGTACCCGATCTTCCCGGCCGATATTGCCGGGGTTGATGCGCAGGCAGTCAACACCCAGTTCGGCAACGCGCAAGGCGATTTTGTAGTCGAAATGTATATCGGCCACTAACGGTACATCGACGAGCTTTTTGATCTGGCCAAAGGTTTCAGCAGCGTCCATATCAGGCACGGAAACGCGCACAATATCGGCACCGGCTTTTTCCAACTGTTGAATTTGCGCCACGGTGGCTGCGACATCAAGCGTGTTGGTATTGGTCATGCTTTGGACAGCGATAGGTGCATCGCCACCAACGGGTACCTTGCCAACATGAATTTGGCGAGAAAATCGACGTTTAATGGGAGAAGGGGCGTGCATAAGACG
This sequence comes from Halomonas sp. GFAJ-1, assembly GCA_002966495.1. Taxonomy (NCBI): domain Bacteria; kingdom Pseudomonadati; phylum Pseudomonadota; class Gammaproteobacteria; order Oceanospirillales; family Halomonadaceae; genus Halomonas; species Halomonas sp. GFAJ-1. The sequence goes on along the minus strand of CP016490.1, from coordinate 152,272 downwards.
TGTCACTCTCCTAAGGTGAAGCGGGCAACATTATTGGCACCGGCGCGTTGAGGAAGGTCGATGGCTTCGCCTTGGTAGCGTAGCTCTACGCCCGTTGCGTTGCCGATCGTTAACCGAAATGGAGGCTCCCCTTCTACACTGGCGGTAGTGCCGGGCGTCTGGAGGCCGACAAACACCCGCTGGTTGCTGGCATCAAAAATCTCAGTCCAAGACTGTTCGTTAAATGTCAGCTCCAGGGTGTTGGGCGCGGCGGCAGGGGGAGCGGCTTCTGCTGTAGGCTCCTCTTCGCTGGCATCGCTCGCGGGTGTGCTACTACCCGCAACCACCATGGCGGCTGCTTGTGTGGCTTCATCCGTCACCTCTGCCATGGGCGCGGGTGATGTCTCAGCCTCTTCTTCCGTTAGTTGCGGTGCTGAGGCTACTGCCGGCTCACTGGTTGGGGTTGGCTCGCGCTCAGCGGTAGCATTAAGCGCTTCTTCTTCCTCTACCGATGGGGAAGCGCCCATGCTGGGTGGCTCACTGCCCCCACGGCTTTGCCACCACATTACGGTAACGGCAATTAAACCAACGATTACTAGCAACGTGACAAGCTTAAATAGCCAGGCGCCCACTTTGGAAGGGGGGCGGCTAACGGAAACGGGAGCAACTTTGCGTTCCGTATCGATGCTGCCATTTTGCACTTGATAAGCATCGAGCACTAAGCGGTCGTCCATGCCTAAATACCGGGCATAAGCGCGTAGGTAGCCTCGTCGATAGGCGGTGACCGGAATCTCAGCGTAGTTGTCTTGTTCCAGCCCTTCCACCACAGCAGGGCGCAGGTTGAGGGCGCGTGCAGCATCAATTAGGGGAACGCCAAGCGCTTCGCGTTGGCGTAATAGAAGCTCACCAGGGGAGCTGGTGTCAGCGGTAACGCTATCGTGTAACTGTGTGTCGCTCATGGCTGAGCATCCTTCAATAAATAGGTGATCAGGGCATCAGTTAATTGGTATTCAACATGCGCTGGTAATCGGCAGCCGCGGCGTGGTCGCCTCGGGCATGGGCGAGGTCAATCGCCATTTCCAGTGCTGCTGGGTCTGGTCCGGCTAGCTGCAAATAGCTCTGCAGTGGCGCCCAGGCTTGCTCATAATTACCCTGAGAAACTTCAAGTTCGGCTAACATGAAATACCCACGCGGGTTGCGTGGGTCGATACTTTGCGCCCGCTGAAAGCCTTCGCGGGCGCTATCAAATTCTTCCAGCGCCACATAGCACTGCCCTAAGTTAGTAAATAACTGGGCTCGGTTGGCGTACTGGGCATCTTGCGATGCAATTTCTAACTGTTCACAAGCCGCTGCAAACTGTGCCCGTTGATAGAGAAATGCGGCGTAGTTGTTGCGCGCTCGGGTAAACGAGGGTGCTGCATTAACGGCTTGCTCAAAGTAGCGATTAGCAAGTTCGTTCTCTCCTTGCTGCTGATAGACCAGCGCAAGGGCCTGAAGTGCCTCAGCGTGACGAGGATTAATTTCCAGCGCACGATCAAGAGCGCTCAACGCGCGGGGAAGGTTATCGCGCTCTAAGTAAGCGACCCCTAGCTGGGTATAGGCTTCAGCTGCATTTTGGCCGCCTTCGACCGGGGCGTTGCTTGGCGTAGCGCAACCGGTTAGCAGCATGCTGCTGATAAGCACACACAGCATAGATGCCCTAGATGGGAAGCGCCTGCAAAGACCGGTCATGTACACCCTCTTGATGGTTGCCTTTACTAAATGCCGCTGAAAACGGTTGATTCTAAATGACGTGTCTTTAAATGCCGTAAATCTTAAAACGGTACTGTTGGCGGTCAAGCCCCTGCCGCCAACAAAACGAATCCATCAAAGCGCTGTGTTCAATGGAAGTCAAGGTCACCAGCGTCTAGTCCGCATCTAACTGCACGGATTGAATGTAGCGTGCGCTGCGCTTGGTGCGATCTTTGACGCGTCCGACGAGCTGGCCGCAAGCCGCATCAATGTCTTCACCTCGCGTAACGCGAACAGTGGCGTTGTAACCTTGATCATAGAGCCACTGCTGAAAGCGCATGACTTGGTTGCGCGACGGTGTTTCGTAGCCGGAATTAGGGAACGGATTAAACGGTATGAGATTGATTTTGCAGGGCAGCTCTTTCAGCAGTGCAGCAAGCTGCTCGGCATGCTCCTGCTGGTCGTTAATGTCACGGATCAGCGTATATTCGATTGTGACCTGGCGGTTGTCAGGACATTTCGATAGGTACCGGTGGCAGGCATCCAGAAGTGCACGAATGTTGTACTTGCGATTAATCGGTACGAGTTCGTTACGCAGTTCATCGGTGGACGCATGCAGCGAAATAGCCAGGCTGACGTCCATCTCATCACCCAGCTTATCGATCATCGGTACAACGCCGGAGGTTGATAGCGTTACCCGGCGTTTGGAAAGCCCATAGCCGTTATCGTCCAGCATTAGCTTCATTGCGGGTACCACATTGTCAAAGTTGAGCAGTGGTTCACCCATGCCCATCATGACGACGTTAGTAACTGGACGATTGGCAGTGTCGCGGCGTGGCCCGACGCTGCGCTGGGCAACCCATACCTGGCCAATAATCTCAGCCGCGGTCAGGTTGCGCTGGAAGCCTTGCTTGCCGGTGGAGCAGAAGCTGCAGTCCAGCGAGCAGCCCACCTGGGAAGAGACACACAGTGTGCGCCGCTTACCGTTTTCAGCGGGGATCAGCACTGTTTCAACGTAGCTGCCATCTTCCACCTCTAGCACCCACTTGCGCGTGCCATCGCTTGAGGTGCCTTCGTAGACAACCGACGGGCCACGAATCTCAGCCACCTTCGCTAATTTTTCCCGTAGCGGCTTTGATAAGTTAGTCATCGCTGCGAAGTCATCGCTGCCTTCCTGGTGTATCCACTTCATCACCTGGGCGGCGCGGAACTTCTTTTCGCCAATGGACAAAAAGAAGGCTTCCATCTGCTCGCGGGACATGCCGAGCAGGTTCTGGCGCTCTATCGCGGGATTAGCGGTAGGCGCACGTTCAGTTGTGGAGTGGGGGGCAGGCGTATGTTGAGCTACGGTGGTGGTCATGGCGGTCAGCGTTCATAAAGAGGCGGGGGCGAGGCCCCCGCAAAAATGGCCGGCAACGGGTGTTGAAACGGCGGCGCGAAGTGCTTAGCGCGGGCAGATTTCGTCGTTACCGAAGAAGTAGCTAATTTCACGCTCAGCACTTTCCGCAGAATCAGAACCGTGGACAGCGTTAGCGTCGATAGTTTCCGCAAAGTCAGCGCGGATAGTGCCAGGAGCCGCTTCTTTCGGGTTGGTAGCGCCCATCAGTTCACGGTTTTTAGCGATAGCGCCTTCGCCTTCCAGCACTTGAACAACGACCGGGCCAGAGGTCATGAAACCTACTAGGTCTTTAAAGAAAGGACGCTCTTTGTGCTCGGCGTAGAAACCGCCCGCTTTCTCTTCAGAAAGGTGGGTCATTTTAGCGGCAACGACGTTCAGGCCAGCTTTTTCAAAGCGAGCAATGATGTCACCAATCGCGTTTTTAGCGACGGCATCGGGCTTGATAATCGAAAGAGTGCGTTCAGTAGCCATGCAGAGTTCTCCTTAATTGAGATAAGCAAAATTGCCGCCCCGGAAAGCCGAGGCGGCGCAGGAAAAGTGATTCGGTACGCGTGCAAAGGTATCACTGGGTACCGAGTGGCCGCGATTATAGCGTTTCCCGGAGGGGATGAATACCGGTGATATTGCCCGGAGAGCTTAAACAGTAAAGCTTTCGCCACAACCGCACTGATCTTTAACGTTAGGATTATTGAAGCGGAAAAAGCGGTTAAGCCCTTCGCTCACATAATCCACTTCGCTGCCATCCAGCATTTCTAGCGCATCAGGTGCAACATAGACGCTGGCGCCATGCTCCTCAAAGCGCACTTCGTCGGCGGTGGTCTCATCGGCAAAGTCGAGCACGTAGCTATAGCCGGAACAGCCGCTGGGTTTAACAGATACACGCAGGCCGAGCCCTTGGCCGCGTTCGTCTAGTACGTGACGAATCTGCTGGGCGGCTGCGGGGGTAATGTTGAGAGTTGCCATTTGGGCGTCCTCCTTGAAGAAGTCTTAAGTAGAGAGCCAGGAGAGAGCATTGGCTATTTAACGCGCTGTGGCGCGTAGTCCGCTCACCGCATGACGAATAAGGCTTAACGCATGGTCAATATCTGCGCTGTGGGTAAAGCGGCCAAAACTAAACCGCAGCGATGAAAGGGCAAGTGAGCGGGGTGTGCCAATACCTAGCAGCACATACGAGGGGTCAACGCTTGCAGAGTTGCAGGCTGAGCCGGTGGATACGGCGACATCGCGTAGCGCCATCAGAAGGGCTTCACCATCAACCCCTTTAAACGCAAGGTTCAAAATATTGGGCACCGCGTGCTTCAGCGGGGAGTTGGCGACAATGCCGTCAATGCCTTCCAAGCCGGTTAAAAACCGCTCGCGAAGTTGTGCGACGTGTGCTTGGTCGGCTTGATGCTCGCGCTGTATGAGCGCAAAGGCTTCCCCCATTCCGGCGATTTGGTGGGTCGGAAGGGTGCCCGAGCGCATGCCCCGCTCGTGCCCGCCGCCATGGATCAACGCTTCAACACGAATATCTGGGTGGCGTTTAACGTAGAGCGCGCCGACCCCCTTGGGGCCATAGGCTTTGTGGCCAGAAAGCGACATCAAATCGATGCTCTGCGCCACCACATCAAGGGGAACCCTACCCACCGCTTGAGCTGCGTCAGTATGAAACGCGGCACCAAATTCGTGGGCAACCGCGGACAGTGCGGCAGTATCGTTAATGCTGCCCAGTTCGTTATTGACCGCCATCAGCGACACCAGTGCGGTGTCATCACGCATCGCGCTGCGAAGCTGCTCGGGCGTTATGCAGCCGTCGCGCCCTGGTGTTAGCCAAGTGACCTCAAACCCTTCGTTTTCAAGCGCCTTAGCCGTATCGACAATCGCTTTATGCTCGATGAGGGAGGTTACCAAGTGCATGCCGCGTTCACGGTTAGCACGCATAAAACCAATCAGCGCTAAGTTGTCGGCTTCGGTGGCGCCACTGGTCCAGACAATTTCACGCGGGTCAGCGCCAATAGTATCTGCCACTTGGCGCCGTGCCTGCTCAACGACTTGTTCAGCCTGCCAGCCGAGCATATGACTACGCGAGGCGGGGTTGGCAAACAGCTGATCAACCGTCAGGTAGCGCTGCATGACCTCGGCCACCCGAGCATCAACCGGCGTCGTGGCGGCGTAGTCTAAGTAAATCGGCAGCGAAGGTGAGGTAGTCGTGGTCATGGGTTCCAGCGTGCAGGTTGGGCCTTCAGGGGGATGAGGCAAGAATGCCAGCATCTACGCGATGTTGTTGCCGGGAAGCAATACGTATTACATCGGGGCGCTGCATCAACTGGGCAAGGGTAATGTCGTCAAAAAAGCTGCGAATTTGCCCAGAAAGCTCACACCACAGAAAGTGGGTTAAGCAGGTATCGCCCTGTTGGCAGTCGGATAGTCCTTGACAACGTGTGGCATCAACGGTTTCGTTCACGGCGTCGATAACTTGCGAGACGCTGATCTCTTCAGCGGGCATGGCCAGTAAATATCCGCCGCCAGGCCCGCGTACGCTGGTAACCAGCCCTGCACGTCGTAAGCGGGCAAATAGCTGCTCCAAATAAGAGAGGGAAATCTCTTGGCGTTGCGAAATATCGCTCAGGCTAGTGGGCCCGTGCTGCACATTAAGTGCCAAATCAAGCATGGCAGTGACAGCGTAACGGCCTTTTGTGGTCAAGCGCATGACAGGAACCTCGACGCTGAGCCATCAGCGTGCTCACGGCAAATGTACAGCCATTATGGAAATCCTGAGTGCTTTGGTCAACTATTGCGCGTGGTCGACGTATCAGAAGATGAATGGGGGGCTGTGTCGTTGGGCTGATTGCGCTGATGTCTGCCTAGCCCTGGGCAGCCGGTATCGTTTTCGTCGAGAATGTCGGCAAAATCTTCATCCCGCAGTTCAGGTAGCTGGCCATCCCGGTAGCTTGCATCCAATTTGCGCAGTGTGGAGCACATGCGCTCAATGCGCTCATCCACGGCATGCATGTGGTCCAGCATCGCCTGCATGGAGCGGGCAACGGGGTCGGGCATGTCCTGACTAACGCCGTAAGCATCGAAGCCAAACTTTTGGCAAATAGCTTCTCGGCGAGCAGGGTCCACATCCAGTGCTTCCTCTACATCCGGGTCAGCACGCTTAACAATTTTGCCAGGAATACCTACCACGGTTGCACCCGGAGGTACTTCTTTTGTTACCACAGCGTTTGAGCCAATTTTAGCCCCCGCACCGACGGTGAACGGGCCAAGAATTTTGGCACCCGCGCCGACAATCACGCCATCTTCCAGGGTTGGGTGGCGCTTGCCCTTATTCCAGCTGGTGCCGCCTAAAGTGACCCCTTGGTAAAGCGTTACGTTATCGCCTACTAACGCTGTTTCACCAATCACCACGCCCATGCCGTGGTCGATAAAAAAGCGCCGGCCAATGGTAGCGCCTGGGTGAATTTCTATACCCGTAAGCCAGCGGGAAAACGTCGAGATTGTGCGGGCTAGCCACTTGAGGTTTTTGTTCCATAGCCAGTGGCCGCAGCGGTGCAGCAGCAGCGCATGCAGGCCAGGATAGTTGGTTAACACTTCCAAAAAATTACGGGCCGCAGGATCGCGGTCGAATACGCTATTAATGTCTTCACGCAGGCGTTGAAACATGGGTGATCCTTGGGCGTTAAGGGCGGCAGCGTCGCATCAGTGGGTTAACCGTCATAAGTTAACAGCAATAAAAAAGCGTAATGGAATAACGTTAGCAGGAAGGCGATGTTGGGGCGCGAAGCCACGACTTCAAGTTTAGGTCATTCTGGTTAGTTCAGCGGCTATCACTATGGCTGCTGCCGATCTGCTGCTTTTTCGGTGGCTGATAGAATGCCGCGCAAAATATTCATTTCCATTTTTTCTGGACGGGCGCGTAAGTATAAGCGGCGCAATCTTGCCATTAACTGGCGCGGCTGAGCCGGGTCGTGAAACTCAATCGCAATGAGGGTGCGCTCTAAATGCTCGAAGTAACGCTCCAGTTCTGCGTGAGTCGCCAGCTCGTCCTCATTATCGCTGACTGGCTCTGGTGTCGCTTGGCTTAACCACGCCATGCGGCATTCGTAGGCTAATACCTGAACGGCTGCTGCTAAGTTGAGCGAACTGAAATCAGCGTTGGTGGGGATATGCACATGGGCATGACAGCGCTGTAGCTCGGCGTTGGTTAAGCCGCTGTCTTCACGGCCAAATACCAGCGCGACGTGGGCGCCTTCCTGGTGGCATTCGCTCGGTAGGCGCTCGGCCAGCTCGCGGGGTGAAATCATTGGCCAGGGGAGGGTGCGCGAGCGCGCGCTGGCGCCTACGGCCAAGGTGCAGTCAGCAACAGCATCCTCAAGAGTGGCGTGAATCACCGCTTGATGAAGCAGGTGGTCAGCGCCAGAGGCCCGGGAGATGCTGTCCTGGGTGATCACCTCGCAGCGAGGAGCTACCAAGACAAGGTCGGCCAAGCCCATGTTGTGCATAGCGCGTGCTACGCCGCCAATATTGCCGGGATGGCTGGTGCCGATAAGAACAATACGAATGCGCTCAAGCATAATAGGCTCGGTAATCAAATGCGGAAACCGCGCAGTTTAGCATGAGTCGATGGCATGCCCGAGGGGGCTCTGCTAGAATTGCGCGCCAAAGGTAGCCCTGCGACTACCCACTGTTCTTTAACATCACTGTGACAAGGCCCGATCATGAATCCGATGGTCCAATTTACGCTGCGCGCTGCGCGTGGCGCTGTTGAACACTTTTTACGCGTCCGTGAGCGGATTGAAAATGCTCATGAAGAATTTAATCTCGACCGGTTGCTAGAAGACACTGCGCGTAAGGCAGAAGCGACCATCGTTCAGCAGTTGGAGCGTGGCTACCCCCACCACGGTGTTACCGGCCGCTATACGCCGTATAAAGCCGGTGAAGGGGAGGGCGCGGATACTGTCTGGAAGATTGAACCTATGCATGGCTACACAAATTTAGCGGTAGCTGGCAAGGGCTTTGCACTCTCAGTGGTGTGTCTTGTGAAAGGCCGCCCCGAGCACGCGGTGATTCTCTCGCCGTTTGGTGATGACGAGTATATCGCCAGCCGTGGCCGTGGCGCGCAGTATAACGACAAGCGTATGCGCGTTAGCAAGCCAACGGCGATCGCCGGTACGCGGATGGCGATGAGTCTACCCGAAGCTTGGCTACGTCCTAGCCACTTGCCTGCTTACTTAACCATTGCTCAGCAGCTTGCCCCCCAGGTTGAAACCTTGCTGGCCACCGGCAGTGGTTTGCTTGATATCTGTGAATTGGCGACTGGCCGCGTAGACAGCGTTTTTGTCTTGGGCCTTGAAGAGCAGGATATGCAGGTGGGGTCACTGCTGCTTAAAGAAGCGGGTGCGTTAATGGGCACACCAGATGGCAAACCGACCGTAAGTCCCGAGAGTCAGCTGATGGCTGCTGGCCCGCGCCTTTATAAAGCGCTGATCAAACAGCTGGCGCCGCACTTTTAGGTCAAGTCGAATACTTAATGAGCACCTAAAATGAGTGCTTAAAAAAGCCCTGCTGGCATCACCAGCAGGGCTTTTTGTTGTGTGCCAAACGTACTTTATTAAGGCAGCTCTTCTTCCTCTTCATCAAGCTCTTTTTTGGTTGGAATTAGATCTTCCCGAGAAAGCTTAAGTGGCAGCAGCAGCGCGCCGGAAATATAGATTGAGGAGAAAGTACCCACCAGCACGCCGATTAACAAAGCAATGGCAAAGTTATTAATCATATCGCCGCCCAGTAACAGCAGGGCTAGCAGTACGAGAATGGTGGTGCCAGACGTTGCCAGGGTACGCGAGAGCGTGGCGTTGATCGCTTCGTTAAAAATTTGCGGCATATCATCAATGCGTGACGTGCGGATCGTTTCACGAATCCGGTCATACACCACAATCGTATCGTTTAGCGAATAACCAATGACCGCCAGAATGGCTGCAAGAACCGTGAGGTTAAAGTCGAGCTGGAATAGCGCGAAGATACCCACCACGATAATAACGTCATGCAGCAGAGCAAATAGCGCACCGATGGCAAATTTGTATTGGAAGCGAAAGGCCACGTAGAGCATCACAATGCCAAGGGCGACCAGCATGCCTAGCCCGCTCTGGTCGCGCAACTGCTCACCGACCTGAGCGCCGACAAACTCCGCGCGTACAAGATCAACGCTTTCGCCCTCAGCGCGAAGCAGGCTCACCACTTCGTTGCCTACCTCAGGATCAAAAGCTTGCTGCAAACGGATCAATACTTCGGTTGAAGCGCCAAAAGTCTGCACCGACACATCCTGAAAGCCGCTGCTTTCAAGAAGTTGACGGATCGCATCCAGCGAAGGTGCTGCGCTATAACGCACCTCAACCAAGGTTCCGCCAGTAAAGTCGAGCCCTAGATTGAGCTGCTGAAACAAAATGGCGCCAATCGAAACAATAAGCATGACGGCTGAGGCCACGAACGCAATGTTGCGCCGCCCCATAAAGTCGATCTGCAGGTGTGATAGGGGTTTCATTACCACCTCTTAAATTCTGAGCTGAGCACGTTTTTCAGATCCACAGCTTTTTGACGGGTTTGCTGCCATAGGTTAGGTTAACCATGGCACGGGTCACCAGCAGGGCGGTGAACATCGACGTCAAAATGCCGATGGAGAGCGTAACGGCAAAGCCTTTAACGGGGCCGGTGCCAATAGAGAACAGAATCACAGCCACCAGCAGCGTGGTGATGTTGGCATCCACGATGGAGGTGAAAGCGCGTTCATAGCCCGCGTGTATGGCTTGTTGAATCGACATGCCGTTGCGCAGCTCTTCGCGTATTCGCTCAAATATCAGCACGTTGGCATCCACCGCCATGCCCAGCGTCAGCACAATACCGGCAATGCCTGGCAGCGTCAGGGTAGCCCCCAGCATCGACATTACGGCGATTAGCAGGGTTAAGTTGATGGCGAGCGCAATGTTGGCGAAGATACCGAATACCTTGTAGCGCGCGAGCATAAAGATCACTACCAATAGCAAGCCGATCTGCACCGAGAGTACGCCGCGCTCGATGTTTTCAGCGCCTAGGCTTGGGCCAATGGTGCGCTCTTGAACAAAGTAAATGGGCGCTGCCAGCGAGCCGGAACGCAGCAGTAGCGCAAGCTCTGCGGCTTCGGTGGGCGAGTCCAGCCCAGTAATCCGGAAGCTATTGCCTAGCGCGCTTTGAATGGTGGCAAGGCTGATCAGGCCACGCTCAACGTAAGGCTCGCGAACGATGGTCTCTTGGCCGGTTTCTGGGTCAGTTTCAACCCGGTCTTCACTTTTGTGCTCAATGAACAGCACTGCCATATTGCGACCAATGTTGGTGCGCGTGGCGCGGTTCATTAGCGTACCGCCGGTACCATCCAGGTTGATGTTGACCTGGGGGCGGCCGTTTTCGTCAAAGCTATGGCTGGCACTGGAAACGCTATCGCCTGTAATAATCACATCACGCATCAAATCCGCTGAGCGCGAAGTGTCGTTGCGGAATGTATGGCGCTCGGTTTCCATGTCGGGCGTGTCGTTGCGCGCTTCTAAGCGGAACTCCAGGTTAGCGGTGGCGCCGACAATACGCTTTGCAGCCACGGTGTCTTGGATGCCCGGTAGTTCAACCACAATCTGGCTGGGGCCCTGACGCTGTACCATCGGTTCGGCAACGCCTAGCTCATCCACCCGATTGCGCAAGGTGGTTAAGTTTTGGTTAACCGCGTAATCCTGTATTTCGTTGACCGTTTGGTCGCTAAGCGACATCACCAGCCGAGAGGTGCGGCCATCGCTTTCGCTGCTGTAATCAAAGTCGGGAAAGTCGCGGCTGATTAAGCGGCGCGCTGCATCACGGTCATCGCTGCTGGCAAAATCAATAGAGAGCGAGCGTTCGGCTACTTCGGTGTTGCGGTAGCGAATGCGCTCACCGCGCAGCAGCTCACGCATGGCGCTTGCATTGACTTCTAATCGTTGGGTAAGGGCAGCATCCATGTCCACTTCAAGTAAAAAGTGAACGCCACCGCGTAAATCTAGGCCCAGCGTCATGGGTGACGCAGAAAATGCTTGTAACCAGCTCGGCGTGGCTTCTGCCAGGTTAAGTGCAACCGTGGCTTCGTTGCCTAATACGCGAGTGGCGATGTCGCGAGCATTCAACTGATCATCGTTCTTTTCCAGGCGAATGAGCCACTGGCCATTCTCCTGCTCGATGGTTTTGATTTCGACGCCTTGTTCGTTAAGCGCTTCTTCGACACGGGTTATTTGACGCTCATCCAGCGCATCGCCCTGGGCGCTGCTAACCTGAATGGCGGGATCTGCGGGAAACAAGTTGGGAAGCGCATAGATAAGGCCAACCACCAGGACGACCAGTATCAGCAGATACTTCCACAGGGGGTAACGGTTGAGCATGCAAGCCCTGCCTTCAATTACAAACGGAATTGCTGTGCACAGACAGGCTGTGCACAGCAACGTTCACCATCGACGCTACCATGTCACCCCTGCCGGGGTGGCTGGCACTGACTCGGCAGGGAAGACTTCAGGCGTTAGATGGACTTAATGGTACCCTTGGGCAGAATGGCAGCGACGGCATTTTTCTGCACGTTAACTTCGTTGCCTTCTGAAACTTCCAGAGTTAAAAACTCATCGCTAACTTTGGTAATGCGGCCCACTAAGCCACCACCGATGACGACTTCATCACCTTTAGCTAAGCTGGTAACCAGCTGTTTGTGCTGCTTGGCGCGTTTTGCCTGGGGGCGCCACAGCAGGAAGTAGAAAATCAGTACGAAACCGACCAGCATGACAATTTGCGCGATGCCACCGCCAGCAGCGGCTTCTTGGGCATGGGCTGGTGAGATGAAGAAATCCAGCATTGCAGGGAACTCCTGGGTTAGAACACTCAATGGGTGAACGGGTTAATAAACCACTCGCCGCAGCCAGTGGCTATTATTGATTAGGTGTCAGTTTCTGCAAGGGGAGGCACCGGTAGGCCGCGCCGTGCATAGAAGCTTTCCACAAAGGTCGTCAATGTACCCGCTTCGATTGCCGCGCGCAAATCAGCCATCACACGCTGGTAGTAGCGTAAGTTATGGATGGTATTAAGCATCGAACCTAGCATTTCGTTGCAGCGATCCAAGTGGTGCAGATAGCCGCGGGAGAAATTCTTGCAGGTATGGCAGTCGCACTCATCATCAAGCGGGCGGGTGTCGAAACGGTGTTTGGCGTTGCGAATTTTGACCGTGCCGTCAGAGGTGAAGAGGTGGCCGTTGCGCGCATTGCGGGTCGGCATTACGCAGTCAAACATATCCACGCCTCGGCGCACGCCTTCTACTAGGTCTTCCGGCTTGCCCACGCCCATCAGGTAGCGCGGCTTTTCATCGGGCATCCAGGTGGGTAGGTAATCGAGCACCTTGATCATCTCTTCTTTGGGCTCGCCAACGGACAAGCCACCAATCGCCAAGCCGTCGAAGCCGATCTCTAACAACCCGTTGAGCGAACGCTCGCGCAGCGCTGGGTGCATGCCGCCCTGAATAATGCCGAATAGCGCTGAAGGTGAGTCGCCATGGGCATCGCGTGAGCGCTGGGCCCAGCGTAACGAAAGCTCCATGGATTTTTCCGCTTCTTCAAAGGTAGCGGGGTAGGGGGTGCACTCGTCAAAGATCATCACTACGTCAGAGCCCAGCGAGCGCTGCACGGCCATGGACTCTTCCGGCCCCATAAACACCTTGCTGCCATCTACCGGCGAGCGGAAGTGGACGCCCTGCTCGGTGATTTTGCGCATTTCACCGAGCGAGAACACCTGAAAGCCGCCGGAGTCGGTCAGTATGGGTTTGTCCCATTGGGCAAAATCGTGAAGGTCGCCGTGGGCTTCAATCACGTCGGTGCCCGGGCGCAGCCAAAGGTGAAACGTATTACCAAGGATGATTTCCGCGCCAATCTCTTTCACGGAGTCGGGTGTCATACCTTTGACAGTGCCGTAGGTGCCTACGGGCATAAAGGCGGGCGTTTCCACCGTGCCACGGGGAAAGTGCAGGCGGCCACGGCGCGCACGGCCATCTTCGGCTAAGCGCTCAAAGCGCATAAAGCATTCGTTTCGCATCACAATAACTCGTTAATTAGCGGGTAAGCAGCATGGCGTCGCCATAACTAAAAAAGGCGTAACGCTCTTCTACGGCTGTACGGTAAGCCTGCATCATGTGTTCATAGCCTGCGAAGGCCGACACCAGCATCAGCAGGGTAGATTCCGGCAGGTGGAAGTTGGTGATTAGCGCATCCACGCAGCGCCACTCGTAACCAGGGTAGATAAAAATATCGGTATCGCCGCTGTAGGGAGCTATCTCACCATTGGCGCTTTTCATACAGGCGCTCTCTAGGCAGCGCACGCTGGTGGTGCCAACCGCAACCACTCGCCTACCAGCAGCCTGGGTATCGCGCACTTTTTGGCAGGCAGCTTCAGAAACCTCAATCCACTCACTGTGCATGTGGTGTTCAAGGATATTATCAACCCGTACTGGCTGAAAGGTGCCCGCGCCCACATGCAAGGTCACAAATGCACTGTTAATCCCTTTTTCGGCCAGCGCGTCTAGCAGCGGTTGGTCAAAATGAAGCCCCGCCGTAGGAGCGGCCACCGCGCCGTCGCGACGGGCATACACCGTTTGGTAACGGTCTCGGTCGCTGAGTTCATCTTCGCGGGTGATATAGGGCGGCAGTGGCATATGGCCATGCGCTTCTAGCAGGGCAATCATCGGCGTGTCGCCTAGAAAACGCAGCTCAAACAGTGCGTCGCGGCGGCCTTCTACGATGGCATGAATATCGCCTTCAAAGATTAGCTCGGTGCCAGGCTTCGGCGATTTACTGGAGCGGATATGCGCCAAGCCGCGATGACTGTCTAAAGGGCGCTCCAATAGCATTTCGACTTTTCCACCGCTGGCTTTATGGCCGTGCAGGCGTGCCGGTATGACACGGGTGTCGTTGAACACCAGCAAGTCGCCAGGCTCGAGAATTTCAAGTAAGTCGGTAAATCGGCGATGGTCACGTGCGCCGCTCTGGCCATCCACGCATAGCAAACGGCAGTCGCTGCGCTGCTCAGAGGGGTAACGGGCAATGAGCTCATCGGGTAGCTCGAAATGGAAGTCCGCGCGCTGCATGGAAATGGCTCTTTTCAGTGGTCAAACAGGCGGCATAGGATAGCGCTTTCGTTAGATAAAGTCAGTTGATGTGATTGACCTACGGTGTTATCTCCGTATAATGCTCATCCATTGCCGGTGTGGCGGAATTGGTAGACGCAGCGGATTCAAAATCCGCCGCCTTTACGGGTGTGCCAGTTCGAGTCTGGCCACCGGCACCAAATTTTAGGGCTTAGCGTTCATCGCTAGGCCCTTTTTTGTTGTGCCTTCCCAAACTATCTCCCCCTGCGCATGTTCATGAAGCCTCTAATACGCGTTAACAGGCAATTAAGCGTCCTTTTTAATGGTTTATTTGCTACTTCTTTGTGAAATACTTAAGGCCAATTTTCTAATCACATTGATTGCTGCTTCTCACCGCGGCACATCGTCGATTAACGGCGATCCGAAATAAAAATACGGCGCATAGCGCCATTTACCTTTAGTGGAGATGTGCTTAATGGCGACGTCATCAGCCGATATTCTTAAGTCGACGCAACCAGGCGTGATTAGCGGCCATTTGCTTAACGGTGTCAGGGTCAGCAGTGCTGCTTCGCAGCATGCATGGCAAACAATGGCCGACACCCGCGGCGATGTTGTGCGTATCGACATACCGGCTGATCCACAGGCGCGAGTGGCATTCGTGCGCCGCTGGATGGCGAAAAACCAAAAAGCACTCAAAAATACCGGCATGGCTGCCACGCTGGTTTTACCCCTTATGGCCCAGCAGGCGCTTGCTGACTCCAACGTGGCGATTAACGATTTACAAGGCGTCGCCGAAGTCATTCGCATGCCTAACGGCAGCCTGACGCTGCTAATGAATAATGGCTATCGTATCGACTTGGCGGCTGCGGATGTTGCCCTTGAGGGTGGCCGTGTGGTGGTTGATATCACCGCGCTCATGGAGGCGCTAAGTAATGATAGCGGCCTGCTAGTTCCCCTTAGTCAGCTTCCCGATGTGCAGTCATGGGAGCTGCTGCCAAACGGTGATGTGCTGATTACCCGTGCGGACGGTAGCCAAATGACGTTGGCGCGTAGTGCAGTTGTCCAGCAAGGGGATTTGCTCCTTATCAGCCCCAGTAGTGCGCTTCAGTACGGCGTAGCAGAAGGCACCGACTTCGGTAATTTACTTTTCGTACCGAGCGCCTCTTTCAGCCCCGCTGTGTCAGGCACAAGCATTGCAAGTAGTAGCGCACCTGTTAGTTCTTTCGCGGATATTCCACCTTGGTTGTATGTTGGCGGGGGCGCGATTGCCCTGGGAGCTGCCGCCGCGGGAGGTGGTGGTGGTGGTGGTGGTGGCGAAACCGGGCCTTCAACGATTAGTGGCTATGTAATTGATGGGTATATCTCGGGTGCTACCGTTACCCGTGAGTTCGACGCTAACAGTGTGACCACCAATGGCAGCGGGTTTTTCTCCGGCTTGCAGGGTAGCGGTATTCTTACCGCCACTGGCGGTGTGGATATATCGACAGGGCTTCCCTTTACGGGCGTGCTGCGAGCACCCGATGGCTCGACCGTCATTACACCACTCACCACCATGATGGTGCAGTTATCTCAGCAGTTTGGCCTGAATAATAGCGATGCCGAAAGCGTTATAAAAACCGCCTTGGGGCTTGATGATCGACTTAACCTGTTAACCACTGACCCGTTGGCCGAAGCATCGGCGAACGTTGACCTGCTAATTGCCGGCGTCAAAGTCGCAAGCCTGTTATCTATGGCGGCTACCGCAGGCATCAGTAGTGCTGATGCACTGTCACGGTTGGCCTCTGCCTTTAATCAAGCGAGTGAAAACGGCCGCGAATTAACCAATCAGGAAATGGCGGATGCATTAGGCCTTCCTTCAATTGCAGGCCAAGTGAAGCAGGCGCTTGACGCTATTGATGCGGCGGGCGTCAATTTGGATTTAGACGCTTATCGTGAAGGGGCTAATAATCCACTACGCAGTGCCCAACGTGATGCTCAAGACCCTAATAGCGAGCTTTCCAATACCCTTGAAGCCCGCGCTGACCTTCCCTACCTCACCCTTCAGCAAGCATTAACGCTGGCGCAAAACGGTGAGCTGCCTGACCAGTACTTGATTAACCCAGGCCAGCCTTTTGACGCGGGGATGCTTGGCCTTACAGCCGCGGGCAACCAGCTTGGGTTGGTTGAGATGATTTTGGCGGGTGATTTTGACGTAGACACTGCGCCAATTGGCCTTGGCAGTGTTTATACATGGTCGATTCGTGCCGATGCCGAAGATGTGCTGGTAAGCGGTGGCTTAGGCCGACCAGAAGTGGTGGGCGCTCAAAGCGTCACATTAACCAATGCCACCATTCGCCCCGATCAGTTTGCCGACCTTAATACGTTAAATAACTTTGTTCTTGGCAACACGGTGGTGCCATACACGTTAGAAGAGGCGTTAGGCACAGACGACATGCCAGCTAACTATACGCTGGCCCCCGGCGCGCTATTTAACGCTGGTAATGTAACGGTACGAGAAGCGGCCGAACTCATTAATAACACCCGCCAACTACTCGATTTAGCACAAAATACCGGTTCAGACGGCCTAACGCGTTCCATGTTACTTGAGTGGCACATTGTTGATAGTTTGGCGAATATTCTGGCAACGCCCTCTGCTCGCCCGCAAATTAATCAGGCTGAAAGTATTCGGGTCACTGAAATGATTATCACACCCGCTCAGTTTGTGCAGTTAGACGCGCTAGTTAATTTCGTGCTCGGCGATACAGAAGTAGATTACACGCTGGCCGAGGCCCTGGCTGCTGACCCCTTAGCCAGTAACTACATTATTAACCTTGATAAAGTTCTTGATGCTGGCACCGTTACGGTTGCCCAAGCTGAAGGCACCTTTGCGGATGTGTCTCGCATTTTGGAAGGCGCTAACAACCAGCCACCGCTGACGCTATTTGTCTGGGAAATTAGTGATACGGCTGAGGCTATTATCGCGGACCTGGATCAAGGGCACGTGATTGAAGCGAATCAGGTATCAGCGAACAATCGGGTGATCACCTCTGCTCAATTTGACCAGCTCAATGCGCTGGAAAACTTCGAACTGGGCGCGACCATCGTTCGCTACACGCTGGAAAATGCTGTCAACGCCGAGAGCTTGGCCGCCAACTATGACATCGATACCACCGTACCCTTTGAGGCGGGTGAGGTCAGCGTCGATGAAGCAGCGGCAACTCTCGAAGTAGTAGAGCGCATTCTCGATGGCGCGCTTAATACCCAAACGCCCGATGCCGATGGGCTGTTTAACTGGACGGTCGTCGATAGCGCTTCAGCGATCTTAGAAGCGATTGAAGAGGGTAGTGTTCCTCATCTCACGCGCGCGAATGCGGTGAATGTGAGTGATGACATCATCACGATTGCGCAGTTCGAAGCGCTGAGCGCGGCTGAGTTTAACTACGTGCGGCTCGATGAGCTGGTGGAGTACACGCTGGCCAACGCCATCTCTGTTATTGATGATGGCGATGGCCCGCTCGTCGACAGCTACGTGATCGATCTGGATACATCGTTCGATGAAGTGTGGACAGTGGCTGAGGGAGAGAGCTATTTCGCCATCATCGCGGGTGCAGAGAACCAAGCGGCCTTGCTGGCAAGCGATGCAGTGGTGTGGCAGATCGAAGACTCCATTAGCAACTTGCTCAACGGTATCAGTAACGTCAACGCCGATGATGATGCGTTTGACAACGATGCCATTTTGAATGCTGAAACGGTGCGTGTGAAAGGTGAGGAAATCACTCAAGCGCAGTACGAAGAGCTATTGGGTGTTGTTGAGGATGCGCTGCGCTTGGATGCAGGTGAGGATGCCCTCCGAACTACCGTCACCTACGCGGATCTGGAAGCAGCCGTGGGTGCTGAGGCCGGTGGCGTACTCGCCCCCAGTGAGTTTTACTCCATTACGGGCAACACGCCCTACACAAATGCCAACGGAGCGTTGAGAGTTGCCAACGCGCTAACAGAGATTGAAACCGTCAAGAGCATTCTTGAGGGCTCTACCGACCGGGACGCAGCCAATTTTGAAGCCTTTTACAATTGGAGCATCACCGATTCTGCCAGCGATATTCTGGCTGTCATTGAGAACAGTACAAGCGGTATTCCGGAAGTTCTTGAGGGCGCAGACAGTATCTTCGTGGCCAACGGTGGTGCAGATGGCAATATTCTAGCCGCTGAGTACGACGCCTTGGTTGATGGCCTTGGTGAAGATGGCTTTGATTATAACGAGGTCGCATACACGCTGACTTACGTGTTTGATGAGGCAACTGAAACGTTCGCCGCTCCAGGCGATTTAGCTGAGCGTTTCTTCTTCACTCGCGACGTGTTCGATATTGACGAAGCCGTTGGCGAAGGCAGCATCAATGTGGCCGACGCAGCAGGGTATTACAGCGCCGTACTAGCGCTCGTGAATGCAAGCACCGACAATTTGTCAGTGACGGACATCTACGAGTGGAGCGTTTTAGATAGTGCTGCCGCCATTGTCACGGCCTATACAAATAACGGTAGTCAACATCCTCCTCACATCCGCGACGCAACGCTGGTTGAAATAAACGACACGGCGGTTATTACGTTTGAGCAATACGCTATTCTGGATCAAATCGCTGGCTTTGAGATTCAGTCGTATACGCTTGAGGAAGCGGTGGGGATTTATCTAGAAGATAATAGTGGGCTGGCGACGAATTATATTATCGATGATTCAACAGCATATTTGGCTGAGGCACTATCCGTTGAGAAAGCTTTAGAGTACAGAAATGCTGTTGGTTTAATCGTGGATGAAGGCGAGCAGTCTGCAAGGAATGCGCGCTTAGATAGCGCAGCTTTGGATGAGCTTTATAGCTGGACAGTGTCAGACTTCGCCATTGTTATACTTGATGCTGAAGATACAAACGGACGCTTTTCAGGCGCTGTCGAGGTATCTGTACGTGATGATATTTTGACTCTTCAGCAGCGTGACCAGCTTGTAGCAAAGCTAGGAGACGTGTTTGTTTTAGGTGAAACACCTGTTAGGTTTATTTTTAATGAAAGTTTGACGCTGGGGGATATGCTCAGTGTCAGTGAACGTTACGAAATTCAAACAGAAGAACCTAAAGAAAGCTTTTCATTCGTGACGGTAGCTAAGGCTGAAGCAAGGTATAAAGCTACGGAAGAAATCGTTAATGGAGCTATAAACTCACAGGAGATAAGCGTAGAAATTTTACAATCCTGGGAGATTACTGCTGCTCAGCTAGACAGTTTATTTAATGCCATTGAGGTCAATGCCCCTTGGGTAAAGAACGCAGATAAAGTTGCTCTAGCTAAAACTGATCTTACGCCTGAGCAATATGAAGCCTTTTTAGACTTGGGGAATGTAGATCTAAATGATGTAGTTGTCTTTTATACGCTAGAGCAAGCTTATAATATTATTGATAGTGATAGCTCATTGCCGCAGCCTTCAAATGACAGGCGCCCAGGTAGTTACGAAGTAAAAATGAGTACTCCTTTTGATGCAGGTGCTTTGACTGTAGAAGAAACAAAAGATTTGTTGGCTAAAGTTGATGATATTTTATTGGGTGCAAATAATGAAGATGCCTTAGCTGATGTTGATTTGTTGTCATGGACTGTTGAAGATGATGCTGATAGTTTGATTGCAGCAGTTAACACTATTGAAATCCAGAAGGCTGATTTAGTTTCTGTAAATACCGGTGATATTGGTTATAAAGACTTTGAAGCACTGAGTGTTTTAGATAATTTTAATAAAGCAGGGTTGACTGTGACTTATCCGTTAGGAGAGTTGGTGCAGCGTTCCCTCAGTGGTGAAGATTTGCCACAAAGGTATGCTTTAGATGTTTCTAATGAGAAGTTTTTTGCAGTAGGTGAGCTGGATGTCTATGCAGCTGAACGACTCTACAATACTTCGATTGATTTGATTGCTGGCGCTGTTAATAATGATAATTTAGAGCTGTCTTCGCTGGTGTCTTGGGTTGTGAAAGATACTTTTGAAAATATTTATGAAATAAATGTAGAGGATAATGGTGGAGTTGCTTCTGAGTTTTTAGTGAGTGATGCAGTGGAGAATGTAGTTGTAGTAGGAAGTATTCTTGATGATAGCCAAAGCCAAAAGCTGCGCTTTGCTTTAGGAGGTTTTGATAAATTTTCTAACGAACAGGACGGACAACCTGGCGGTAGCATCACTCAATTGTCAAAAACGTTTTTGGTCAATGGTCAACCAGATGGTGATGTTGATCTCATTACTGATTTTCGTGTTGGTGATGCTGATGGGCGTGATGAATTATTTATTGATCTAACTGCCAGTGATGTTGAAATGTTGCGTGGATTTGAGGCAAGTAACGTCATGGATGGCATTTATAGAGCAGGCTTCGGAAAGTATGATGTCAATCAAGATGGTATCGGTACTGGAACTTTAGCTGATGCTGATATTGCCTTTGCCGTATTTACAACTGCCGAATTTGGCGTGGAAGGTGCTGATTGGCTTAGTCAGCTTGGGCTTGCAAACGACGAAGTAGTCTATCTGCTGGCAGGCAATAGTGATACATCAGAAGACCCTGATGATGCTTTACTGCTGCGCGTCTCCTTCTCAGGAGAAGATATTAATACTCAAGCGTTGGCTAACTTCGAAAACCTGGATCTCAACAACTTCCTCGAAGAGAACTGGAACACCAACTACTCTTTCACCTGACCATTTGGGGCGGCTCTGGCCGCCTTAGCGGGTGTTGCGCTCGTTACATGCACTAAGTGGCTGTTGCCCCATTACTATGCTGGTCATCAAGCGTTTACTGAGCGTTAACGCTTGATGGTTTTTTTTAAGTCAGCCGTTTTATAGTTCAATGATTCATCTTGCTCCCATTCAACGGTACATCCATGGCCCAGTTTGAGCTGCATAACCGCAATTTGGCCCCAGAGCAGGTGGCGCACACCCACGATTTTCATCAGCTAATTTTGGCGACGTGCGGTGTCACCGAGCTTGCTATGGAAGGCCAAGGAGAGCGAGTCACAGCTCGCCGTGGTTGCTTAATCCCTTCGTCGCGCCATCATGAGTACCAGGGCGATGGCAGCAATCGCACGCTAGTGCTGGACATTCCCGTGCAGCACTTAGCCACGCTGGAAAAGGGCAGCGAGATTGAGCGCTTATTCGATAAGCCGCGTTTCTTTACCGTTCCACCTGCCTTAAACCAACTTACCCATGCGTTGGCTCATCAGCTTGAGCAGTGCCCGGCGCTGCAAAACGAAATCGCCGTGCTGCTGTTACGGGCGCTCTATATGTATTTACAAGATGAGTCCATACAGACAGCAGGGCAGCTAGGTGCCCGTTGTATCAGCGAACGGCTGGACCTAGAGCGTTTGGACGCCTGGCTAGACCAGCATTTGGCGGATGAAGTGCGCGTTGAGCAGTTAGCTGCCCTGTGTGCCTTAAGTCCAGGCCATTTCCACAGCTGCTTTCGCGAGCTAACGGGTGTTACGCCCCTCGCGTATGTTCAGCGTAGGCGCTTAGAGCATGCTCGCACGTTGGTTCGTCACAGCACGCTTAGTTTAGGTCATATTGCCATGCTGGTAGGCTTTCGTGATCAAGGTAGCTTCTCCCGCGCCTATCGGCGCTACTTTGAGATCGCCCCCTCTTCTGATAGATAAGCCTTGTCGTTAATACTTTTCCCCAATCAACGTTGCTTGGTGTGTTTCAGCACTTGCGGGCAAAGTTTTCAGAGTTTCGGGCAAGCGCGCTGCACCCCATCGTCGTAGTCTCCAACATCTGCTACTACGATTGGAGATCTCGCAATGGCCGCAATTTATCCAGATCATCACTACTTCCAAGGGGTGATGGCAGTCAACAACGCATCGAGATGCCGGCCCAGCAGGGTAAAACGTCACAGTGGGAGGACTAAGTGATGCAGGTTGTCTCTTCTGCAGATGTCGCACGTTACCTTAGTTGGAAAGGCGTGATTAGCCGGTTACATCATACTTTTGTGAAGGGTGTTGAATCTCCGCCGCGTCACCACCACGCCATGTACCGGCCCGATGGTGAAGCGACTATGCTGCTGATGCCTGCCTGGGAGTCGGCGGGCTATATTGGCGTGAAAATGGTAAACGTCTTCCCGCAAAATGCCGATCACGGTATTCCGGCTATCTCTGGGCTTTATCTGCTCAGCGAAGGACAGCACGGCCAGCCCCTGGCCTGTATTGATGGCAGTGAGTTAACGCGCCGACGCACAGCAGCAGCTTCTGCGCTGGCTGCCCAGGCGTTGGCCGTTGAGTCGGCAGAAACGCTGTTGGTGGTGGGTACGGGCAAACTGGCACCTATGGTGATTGAGGCCCACGCCAGCGTTCGCCCCATCAAACGTGTGCTGATTTGGGGGCGTAACCCGAGCAAAGCAGCGGCAATCGCACATGAGTATGCTGACCGTTTTGAAACTCACGTAGTGGAAGAGTTAGCCGCCGCTGTGGGAGAGGCCGACATTGTGAGTTGCGTAACGCTATCCACCCAACCGCTGATTAAAGGCGAATGGCTAACACCGGGCACGCACTTGGATTTAATTGGCGCGTTTCGCCCCCTAATGCGTGAAAGCGACGCAGAGTGCTTACGCCGTGCCGAGGTGTTTGTGGATACCTACGCCGGGGCCAAAGGCGAAGCGGGGGACATTCTGCAAGCCATAGAGGAAGGCGCTTTCCACTTTGATGACATTCAAGCCGAGCTTGCAGAGGTGCTGTCAGGTGCCAAGCCGGGGCGCTCGGATAAAGAGGCCATCACGTTGTTCAAGTCGGTAGGCGCTTCCTTGGAGGATTTGGCCGCTGCGATTGAGCTATGGGAGACACTTACTTCTCACCGTGTCGAGGGGTGAAGCACCTTTTCAAGCGCGGCTAATTTACCGGGTTCCAGGGCTTCTTCCACCGCCGTGATACGGATCACATTCGCCAGCTCAGGGTGCGCTAAACGTGCGACCAGCACACCCTCTGCTAGCAGCTCCTGATGTACCGCGGTGGCAAGTTCGACGGTGGGAAGACGGATGCCGATGAAGTTCGTCGCGCTGGGCAACACATCTGCTCCCAGACCGATAAAATGCAGTGCCAGCTGTTCGCGGCGGGCTTTGACATCCGCAATATGCTGGCGTACTTCCTCGGGGTGGTCGAGCACCACTTCGGCAGCGGCTTGGGTGAAGGAAGAAACCGCGTAGTGAATACGCGCCTTCATCATCATCGTCAGCACGGTAGGCTCGGCAATGGCGTAACCAATGCGTAGCCCGGCCAAACCGTGTGCTTTGGATAGCGTACGCAGGCGAATCACCCCCGGAAGCGCCTTGCTAGCAAAGTCGCTATCCGCATCGTCGCGAAAATCCCCGTAGGCCTCGTCTAATAGCAGCCAGCAAGTTTCTGGCAGCGCTTCGCGTAACGTGAGAATCGCACTGTTGCTATGCAGGTGACCGCTGGGGTTATCCGGATTGGCTAGATAAACCAGCCGAGCATCTTCTTGATGGGCGGCCGCTGCCAGTGCTTCCAAATTGGGTGCGAGTACGCCAGGCGCCTCATGGTAACTTGGCTCAATCAAGCGGCAGCCCTGTCCCTGGGCGAAATAACCGAAGGTAGGGTAGGTGCCTGCGGTGCTAACCACTGTATCGCCCACTGTACAGGTGGTGCGTAGTGCTAGGGCAATCAGGCTGTCGGCTCCGGCATCTACCAGTAGGTGCTCAAGCGGAATGTTCTGCAGCGCGCTCAAACGCTGGCGCACCCCCAGCGCCTCAGCATCACCGTAGCAGTAAACGTGCTGCACCACCGCATCGCCAAAGTGCTCGCGCAGGGCGCGGTGTGGCATATCCAATCCCTCGTTAGAGCCCAGTCGATGAGGAATCTCCCGGCCAATGCGGCGCTCCAACACTTTAATGCCGGGAAAAGGGTTAACAGGGCCTTCGCCAGTGAGGTGGTCGGGATAGCGGGGCATAATGTCTCCAAATCAGATTGCGTAAACGGTAGCTTAGCACTGCAGTGGCCACTCTCGTCCAGCAGGCGCGTATGGTGCTGAGGGTTGTTACACCATGAAAAAAGCCGCCCATAAAGAGCGGCTGAAAACATCCTATTTATAGCATTTTTAGCGCCAAGAAGGGCCACCCATCACGTCTGGCAACCAGAGCGCGATTTGTGGAAACGCTAACACCAGCGCCAGCACGATCAATTGCGCCATGATAAAGGGCACAACGCCTCTATACATATGCCTGAGGGTCACTTCTGGAGGGGTGATCGCCCTTAAGTAGAAAATCGCCGGTGCCAGCGGTGGGGTGAGATAGCTGGTTTGTAGCACCACTAAAAATGCAACACAGAACCAGATCTCATCGAAGCCCAGCATCCTGACGATCGGCATAGCCACAGGGATAATAATCAGTACGACTGAAATCAGATCCAGCACAAACCCTGCAATAAAGGCGATTAGCAGAATCATGCCTAAAATCATCCAGGGGCTCAAGCCGGTGTCCATCAGCAATCCCTGAACCGTCGCCATTCCGCCTGAGGCAAAAAACACCCCAGCAAACATGCTGCCGCCTAATACAATGAGCAGGATCATCGCAGAAATATTCACGGTCTTCACTGCTGACGTCCAAAGAACCGGAACTTTCAAGTTTCGGTAAGCCGCTGCCAAGATGATGGAGCCCAGAGCGCCGCACGCGGCAGCTTCTGTTGGCGTTGCCAAGCCCATAAGAATAGTGCCCAGCACGGTAAAGATCAGCAGCATGGTGGGCACGAGCGCAATCAGCGTGATACGCAGTTTTTCGCCGAGCGGAACATCGGGTTCCTGAACTTGAATGCGCGGCGCCATTTCCGGCTTTAAGTACGCAACGCCAATGATGTAGGCCATGAACATCAACGCCATCAAAAAGCCAGGGATCAGCAAGCCGCTGAACAGCGATCCCACTGAAACCCCTGCCACAGGGCCTAGCACCACAACGGTAATCGAAGGGGGTATGGCTGTACCCAGAGAACCGCTGGCGCAGATGGTGCCTGACATCAGGCTTTTACTGTATTGGTGCTTGAGCATCACGGGGATGGCCAGCATGCCAATGACCGCTTCTGTTGCACCAACAACGCCGCTGGAAGCGGCAAACAGAGTGCCCAAAATGATGGCCCCGATACCCAACCCACCGGGCAAACGGCGCGTCCACATATGAATCGCTTCAAATAAACGCTCGGCTATACCTGAGCGTTCAAGCATTGCGCCCATAAAAATAAACAGCGGTACGGCTGCAAGAATCGAGTTGGACGCCGTGTCTTCGATTTTGGTCAACAGCTGGTAAGCGGCAACGTCGCCAAACTGAATAATGCCAAAGCCGGTGGCCACTAAAATCATTGAAAAGGCGATTGGGAAACCCGCAATGATTAAGGCCATCAGTGCAGGGAACATCAATAGCGCAAGGTAGCTACTCATTCGGCTGACTCCTCTGTGGGGTGTTTACCGACGAGCAAACATAAGGATTTCAGAAGTTCAGCCACTACTTGCAGTGCCAGCAGTGCAAACCCTACAAACCATACCGTGAAGATCGGCCAAACTACCGGGTTCCAAGCAGAGCGGCCTGAGCGTTCATTGGTTTCAAAAGCAGATAGCGCATACTTGGATAGCTCCCATACCAGCCACGCCAATACGGGTAGAAATAGCACGTAACCTATTACGCGAATGGCAGCATTTGCACGTGGGCTAAGCTGTAAAGCGACAATATCTACGCTGACGTGTTGGCCTATACGCAACGCATTGGCCATACCCAGCATGAACATTGCCCCCATTACCATGTAACTAACTTCAAAGGCCCATAAGGTCGGCCTACCGGCTACATAGCGGCTAAATACTTCAATGATTAATGCACCTATTAAAGGCAGGACGAGGAGTGCACCCAACCAGCCAGCAAAGCGGGTGAGCGCCTCTATGGTTCGGATTAGTTTCATGAGGAAATCTCAGCGGATCAGAGGGACATACGCCAACAAACAAAAGAGAGGCCCGTTAAGGCCCCTCTCATTGTTTTAAAAGTGGCTACTAACGGCCCATAACACCAATGGGCAGTCGATATTCAGACCAGTTGCTCATGCTGTCTTTAAACGAGCGCTGAGATTCGAGTACCCGCGCAAACCACTCATTGTCAGCGGCATACTCATCTTCCCACTTGGTTGTCTCTTCATAAATTGCGTCGATGAAGGACTGATCCAGTTCAATCAGCTCATTGGGGCCATCAACCAACTCTTGATAGGCCTCAAGATCAGCGAATGAGCTAGCAAGCCAGGTATCGAAAACCGACAATTTACCGGCAAGACGCAGCATGCTCTGGTCGCGTTCATCTAGCCCTTCCCAGGTATTGCTATTCACCTGGCACTCAAGGAAGCCGCCTGACTGGTGAACGCCAGGGGTAATCACGTATTGCGCGACTTCTTGAAACCCTGTTGGGCGGTTCATTTCAGGGCTGCCCCACTCCGCAGCATCAATCACGCCTCGCTCTAGAGCACTGTAGATATCACTACCCGCCATGACGACCGTAGAAGCGCCTAAACGGGAAGCAATTTCTGCCCATGCGCCAGAGGTACGCAGCCGTAACCCCTGGAAGTCTTCAAGTGTTCTAACCGGCTTGTTGGAATGAAGGAAGATTTCGGTGCCAAGAATGGCACAAGGAAACGCCACAACATCAAATACGTCACGTCGATACTCTTCGTAGAGTTCAGCACCACCGCCTTCGTACATCCATAGCATGAACTCTTCCGGCGTTAAGCCGCTTCAGTGACCTGCCAGCAACGCAGTAGTGGGGTCTGTGCCATAGTCATAGTTAATGTAGTTATGACTAACCTGGGCAACCCCCGACTTCACACTATTGGTAACGCGCAGTGCGCTACCCAGTGTGCCACCGGGGTAGACTTCGATCGCGATTTTTCCATCGGTCAACTCGCTAACGCGATCAGCAAACAGCTGCGCATCACGCTCAAGCCATGGGCCACCGCTCCATGGTGTTGCCATTCGCCAGTTTATATCTGCAGCAGAAGCCGTTACGGATACGCCAAGGCTTAAACCGACCGCCAACGTAATTTTGTTTAGCTTATTCATGGTAGTTTCCTCATAAATGGAGCGTTATAAGTGTGTTTGCTGGCCGTTACTTATGTTTATCGTTTTTTTGAAGTTACCACCTTCGTACATACTGCATTTGGCCCAAACTCAGAAGAATTATGCTGAACCTCAGTAATGGGCAAACTTTGTGTGCAAAAAAGCCTTCGGATGAACTTGGTTCAGGCATGAGGAGGGCGCTAGTGCGTGATGAACGCAGTATGCAGTGAACTGGTGATGTCACAAAGATTGCTGCGTTTTGAAGGGGGTTAATGCAGTATTGGCAAGCGCAGTGGCAAATTAGAAGTGTCTGAGAAAGGCAATACCAACACCAGTCCAAGGATACGGCATGGCTCACTTATTGCGAATCGTGATGATTCACGGCCACTTAAACGGGGTGGTCGAACTCAGTGTGGACGGCCACACCAATATTTGCGGCACCAACGCCTCCGGTAAAACCACGCTACAGCGGCTGGTGCCGGTGTTTTACGGCGAACTACCCAACAAGGTAGTGCCCAAAACCCGCATGAAGTTTGATGCGTTCTACCTGCCCCACCGCAACAGCTATCTGGTGTACGAATACCGTCGCGAAGCGGGCAACATCTGTCAGGCGGTGCTGACCCGCAAAGCCGAAGGTGGGGTGGAGTACCGCTTTGTGGGCGCGCCTTACCAGCCGGAAGATTATCTGGTGGAGAGCGACGCGGGGGTAGCCGCGCTGGATTACACCCAGTGGGCCAGCGGCCTGCGGCGCAACGGCACGCCCGTTTCTCCCAAGCTGGGCGCGACCTCTGAATTTCGCTCGGTGATTCAAAACGACTTTACCCAGCTGCACGGCAACAGTCGCGACGGCCTTAAGCTGCGCCAAATCGCCGCCCAGTTTAGCCTGGTGAAACCCGAGCGGCGCATCCGCCATATCGAAAAGCTGGTCTCGGCGGTGCATGCCAAAGAGGGCAAGATGGACACCCTCAAAACCATGCTGGCGGCGATTTTCGAAGAGGATGGTGTTGAGCTGCCGGTGACGCGGATTCGCAACACTAAGGCGCGGGAGTGGATTGCCCAGATGCGCCAATCTATGCGCTTGGAACCGCTGCAGACAGCGCTGGCCCGGCTCGCCGGTATCGACCGTGAACTCGCCGACCTGGATGCCACACTCTGGCAACTGAAACCCCAGCTGGAAGATGATCGGCAGAAAGCAGAGCGCCGCATGGCCGATGTGGATGCCGAACTGGCTCGCCATCACCGCGAATTCCAGCAGCGGGAGAGCGACTACGGTGAGGCCCGGGACGCGCTAAACGACCGCCACAGCGAAGTGGTCAGCGATCTGCAGCAGACCCAGCGCCGCTTGAATGACCTGCAAACTCAGTACGAGCACTACGCCGATGCGGACATGCCCGCGCTGGAGCGGGATATCAATGCGCTGCCCCAGTGGCGGGAACAGCGCGACCAGCTGCAAAAGCACCTGAACGTGATGCAGGACGCGGTAAAAGAGAGCCAGGCGCGTTTAGACGGCCGACTGCGCGAACTCTCTGAGGCGCTGGCCCGGCAAACGGGAGAAGCCCAGGAGCTCATCGACGCTTTAATAGAAGAGAAAGCCCAGCGCCGTGAGCAGCAGTGGGAAGCCGAACAGCAGTTGAACGAGCGCTACCAGCAGGAGCGCCAACGCCTGGAAGGCGAGTACCAGGCGCAGCTGGAACTCGGCGTCGAGCAGCTCGCCGAACTAAAGGCACAGCTCTCGCTCTCGACCCAAACCGCCGAAGAGGCATCCGAAGCGGAGCTTGCCCAGGCGCGCCTGGATCAAGCCCAGCAGGAGCGCAGCGCCTCGGCGGCGACCCTGGAAGGCCTGCGCCGGGAGTTTGAAAGCTGCCGCCGCGCCCGGGACGACGCCGAACAGCAATTGGTGCAACTTCGCCAGCAGCTGGAGCGCGCCGAGCAACGCTGTTACGCGCTCTATCAGCAGCGCGACCCGGAGCAGGGCAGCCTGCGCCACTTCCTGCGCTACCATCGTCCCGGTTGGGAGCAGCAGCTAGGTAAAGTGATCGCCCCGGAGCTGCTGGAGCGGCGTGATCTTGCCCCGCAACTGGCAGAAAGCGGCAGCGATGACCTGTTTGGGCTGGCGCTGGATCTCTCCGCCATCGCCTTGCCCGACTACGCCCAGGATGAAGCCAGCCTGCTGGCCGCCATCGAAGAGGCGGATGGTGCCAAACGCCGGGTGCAAACGGAGAGCCAAGCCGCCGAGAAATCGCTCAAACAGCATAACGAGCGGGTGCAGCAGGCTGATGAAGCCCAGGATCAGGGCCGCATGGCCCACAAGCGCGCCGAGCAGGAAGTCGAGTTTGCGCTAGAGGCCCGCCGCCAGCAGCAGGAGCGCCACACCAAGCGCCAGCAGGAGCGCCGCACTGCTCATCAAACTGCGTTAGCCAGCCAGGAGCAGGCACAAAAGGAGCTGCGGGAAGAGAAGCAGAAAGCGCTTGACGCCCTTAGCGAGACCCATCAAAGCCAGCTGCTGGAGCTAAAAGCCGACGGCCAGAGCCAGGTGGATAGCCTGGAAGCCCAGCTGCGCCAGTATAAGCAGCAGCTAAGCGACGCCAACGCCGAGCACCAGCGCCAGCGTGGCGAACTGGAAGAAGCCTTTAGCCAGGAACTGGCCGAGCAGGGCGTCGACCCCGCCAAACTCAAAGATACCAAGCAGCGCCTGGCGAGCCAGGAAGAACGCATCCGCGTTACTGCCGCCCGCCAGGATGAACTCACCGAGTACACCCGCTTTATGCGCGTGGAGTGGGGCCAGCATAAACCGCAGTTGGTCGCCCAAGCGGCCGAGCTGGAGCAGGCGGAACAAAAGCTGCAGCGTGACAAAGAGCACCTGAAAAACGACTTCCAGGCGGCGCGCAAAGCTCATCAAAGCACGGTCAGCACGCTAAAAACCCAGCGGGAGAGTGAACATGGCTGTTTGGAAGCGTTAAAGCCGCTGCTGAGCCAATTGGAAGCCTTGGCCATCGAACCCGACGGCCAAGCCCCAGGTGCCCCCTTGGGCGATGTAGAGGAGCGCATTGAGCGAGCCCGCCAGGCGCTGGGCAATCGTCACCAGCTCATCGAGCAGCTACGCCGTGGCTGCCTGGAGGTGGAAAGCCAACTGATCAAAGACGCCAGCAGCGGCTTCGCCGAAGCGCTGGAGAGCGAACGCAGCAAGCTGCAAAGCGACAACCCGCGTCTACAGCTGCCGCTACTGCGCGACATGCTCAAACTGCTGGAAGATCAACAGCAGCAGCTGATTCAGGAAGGGCGCAACCTAAGCGACGACCTGGATAAGTTCTTCACCGTATTCCGCGATCTGAACCGGCGCATCAGCGCCCAAAGCCGCCGGCTTTCCGAAGAGGTCGCCGATGACCTGCGCCTGGAAGGCATCAGCAAAGCCGAAGTGCGCATTCAGTCCACCATTGATGAGCTGGGCTTCTGGGAGCCGCTGAAGCTATTCGCCCAGCGCTATAAAGAGTGGCGGGCATCCGGCCAGACGCTACCCAGCGACGACTACCTCAACGCCCTGGCGGACGTGGTGGATCTGTTGCGCAGCGACCAGCAGTACAGCTTTGAAAGCCTGCTGCGCCTGGAGCTGCACCTGAACGAAGGCGGCACCGATCTGGTGATCAAAAACGACCGCCAGCTGCTGGAATCCTCCAGCCAGGGCATGGCGTATTTGATTCTGTGCAAATTCCTGCTGGCGTTTACCCGCCTGCTGCGCGGCGATGCGGAAATTGCCATCCACTGGCCCATCGATGAAATCGGCACCCTGGCCTACCACAACGTCGAAAAACTCTTCGACGCCTGCGACAGCAACCGCATTCATATCGTCGGCGCGTTTCCCAACCCCGAGTCCGATGTGCTGCTGCTGTTCGCCAACCGCTACCTGATTGATCGCGATGAGGCCAACCCCAACAAGCGGGTGTTAAAACGCATCGAGCCACGGCTAAGCCGCCTGGCCGAACGGCTCCAGGAGCGTCAGCAGGAGGTGACGGTATGATTGAACATGGCCCACTGCTTGAACGCCTGCTGGCGGGTGAGTTTGTCTGCCCGATTAGCGATGAGAGCGGCTATCGCCATCTCACCAATGAAGAGACCCGGGAGGAGATCGATACCTACCTGCGGCCGCTTAATCGGCGGCTGGCCAGCAATGAAGATGGCAGCGTCTATTTTCTGGCCTGGCGTCAGCTCAACGACAGCGCCCGAGATCAGCTCTCGCGCCAGCTCAGCGATACCCTCAATAGCCTGCTGCCACTGCTGGAATGGCTACAACTGGTTCAAGAGGCGCTGGGCCGCGATACCCTGGCTGCCCCCGGCGATGTGCTCAAACCCGCCGAATTCAGCGCCAAGTGTGAAGACAACCAAAGCCTGCGGGAACGCCTGGAGCGCCTGGCCACCGACAGCTTTTTTGGCTCCCAAAGTGACCAGCTGGATGCTCAGGTAAAGCAGGTGTTCAAGCGTCTGAAAGAGCACGGCTACCTGCTCCAGCCCCATTCAGAGCGGCAGGTATTCGTGGTCACCGGCAAGATCGACTACCTGGTGGATCTGGTGCGCTTTATTCGCGATGAAGAGAACCTGCCCATTGAGGCTGATAGCGAGGAAGGCTCCGGTTCACAGGAGGCCCTTCTGTGAATAAGAGCGTGAATAAGAGCGTGAGCAAGAACGCGAACAGCAATGGAAATGAGCTTGAAAGCCGCCTGCTGAAAACCGGCAGCGAACGGCTGGCGCTGCTGGGCAGACACGCCGATGTGTTGATGCAGGCCTACACCCGCGATGAAGTGCCGCTGGAAGCGCTTAGCGACAGCGCGCTACGAAAGCTGCTGGCGGCGCGCATTCTATGGCGGCCGGATGAGCAGAGCGGCGTGAAGCTGGCGCCTAAGGTGCGCGAACTGATCGCCGAGATGCTCGCCGACGAGACCCGCCGCCATGTGAATGCCGATGTAGCAGAAACCCTGGAGCTGATTCGCGCCCTGGTACACAGCTACCGAGAGGCGCGCAGCCGCGGCGAACACTGGCGGTTGGAGCAGCAGTTGATGCGCCTGCGCCAGGAGGTCGACGACCTGAACGGACGCTTCGCCGACGCCATCGACAGCCTATGGCAGCGGCTGAATAGCGATTTTGGTTTCGTCAGCCAGCTCAACGACAAAATCCGCGAAAACGACCGCGCCCAGAAGCAGATCGCCAGGCTGCTGGATGGCCTGGCGCTGATCGACTTCGACGAGTTGATTGAGCTGGTAGGCAGCGACGGCAGCCTGCGCAAGCTATTGATCAGCCAGCTTCAGCAGCAGCTAAGCCACCACTACACCAGCCTGCGCGAAGTGCAGCGCCGCCTGATCGAACTGATGGCGCGCTTTCGTAAGCAGCAGGCGCGCAGCCGTCTAATCAGCGGCATGGCCGCCTTTATGCGTGAACACCCTGGCTTTGTGCCGGGCAACTACGCCCGGCGCAGCGAGGTACCCACGCTGGTCAATCAAGCCGCACCGCTAAGCGCAGCCGCCGCCCCGGCGCTGGATCGTAACCTTGATAGCCAAGTGCTTGCCGAGCTGCTCCACCAGCTACCCCAGCCACGCCACACCACGCAAACGGTAGAAGCCGCAGCCCCTGCTCAAGCACAAGAAAGCAGCCTGGCCGCCGCCCGCCAGCAGGCGCTGAAACAGGATGTGGAGCACTTCTACTTGAGCGTGATCGATCAGCCCCAGGCGGAGCCGGTCAGCGCCCTTGAGTACCTGCACGAAAGCCCTCTGGAATGGCCCGATGAGATCTGGCTCTTCCAGGTGATTTCCGAATACCAGGGCCTGCCCCGCAGCGACCAAAAGGCGTTTAAGCTCAAACAGCAGGAGAGCCAGGCCAGCCAATTCAATCACCTGCGCCTGATCCACGACGTTGAGCTGCAGCTAGCCGTATGAACCTACCCGGTCGCGCCCGCAATGGGCTAAACGGCGTCGCCCGCGAACTGCTCCGCAAGCCCATAGTAGAAAAGCCCCGTGGCCAATGGGTAAACGACGTAGTGGCTTGGTGCCACCAGCACGACATTGACCTAGCCTCGCGCATCAACGGCAAAACGCTACGCTTTGACGCCGCATTGCTGGCGCAGATTAATGACGTTCTAGAGAGCGCCCGCATAGCGCCACTAGGCCGCTCACTCAGTGGCCTGACTAGCAGCGCTCAGGCGAAAGAGGGCGTAGAAGAAGATAAAGCCACCCGTGAAAGCCCCCGAGCACGTCGGGTGCTCGTCAGCTTTCCGCCACAGCCAACAGCAGGGCTTGCCAGCGAGCCACGAGCTATTCGCGATGTGGATGTAATGGGGCTAAAGCTGAGCGCCTTTAGTGCACTAATTCAGGTCGAAAACCTGGACAGCTTCTATGAGTTTTCGCCGGAACTACCCGCACTAAGCGGTTACGCAAATCCGCTAGTCTTTTACCGTGGCGACAGCCACTACGGTGGTGGCTTTGCATTACTCGCTGAGGCGTGGCACAAAACCCGCCGAACACACATCTACGCCGGTGACTTTGATGTAAAAGGCGTCACACTAGCGCTGGATAGCGGCGCTACTCATTTACTCCTGCCCGATATCGAATGGCTCACCCAGAATGCCACGCCGTTGCACGTGCCTGCTGAGCAGTTTCCTTATCAGCGCAGGCTACGCAAACATCTTGCCGTGCTGCCGTCTGATCATCCTTTGCGTGAGTATTTGACGCTGCTGCTTGAAAAGCAGAAGGGACTAAAGCAGCAGTGGTTGGGTGGGGAGATGGTTTGTGTGGCGCTTAGCTAAAAGCCGTTTTGTTGTGGCTGTCACTCAACCCCAATATTTCACGCTTTGCCTTGGTTGGCTGTTAAAGGCCTAATCAGCCAGAGGTCTTCATTAGATTCGAAACTGACGCAGGCTTGATGCTAGCCAAATCGGCTTTACTTGCCTGGAGAGTCGCTGTTAATACCGGCATTTATCCTATCCTGTGCTTCCTTAAGCCTTGAAACGATGGTCTCGAAATCGTCCGGGACGCCAAAAAACATCCTTCCTTCAATTGCAGCGTTGTGATCTGCTGCAATCTGCTTGAGTCGGTCATCTTCTGGTATAAGAACAAGTTGCCCCTTCCGCACTTCCTCGAAATTCACACCCCTCTGGGGCCATCGCTGGCTCTTCATAGCCACCACGTCGACCATCGCTTCCGTGGCATCAATGTGAGCAATAAAATCATCTTGTTGAAGGAGGCAGTCCACGTCGTACCAATGCCTAGCCAGGCGATGTGGGTCTGGGTCTTTTTCCTGAGTCGAAAATTGATGCAGTGCGGTCAGCTTTTCCCAAAGAACATAGCCAGGGTGATATGCTTCAACCGTTGCTTGAGGAAAAGCGATGACTTGCAGTTCTTCTAATTCTGCAAGATAGCATTTGATCTTATGGCTTATCGTTGGTCGGCCCCGGTTTCGGCCACCGAATTCCAGCAAGATGTAGTCGAGTTGGTAATTACTGTCGTAGCTGCTCAGTCTTGGAAAATGGACGTTGACTTTTTCCCCTTTCGAGCTCAGCTCAAGCTCCGCTCGTAGCCCAGCAATCTCATAGTGAGCCAGTTTTTCGTTGAGGCGATCAACAAGATCGGTAGACCACTCTGTAAGTAGTTTTGTCTGCCGCTCGCGGAACTTTTTCTTCTGACTATTGCTTTGGGTAGATTGATCCCAAGCTGCGATCTC
This sequence comes from Halomonas sp. GFAJ-1, assembly GCA_002966495.1. Taxonomy (NCBI): domain Bacteria; kingdom Pseudomonadati; phylum Pseudomonadota; class Gammaproteobacteria; order Oceanospirillales; family Halomonadaceae; genus Halomonas; species Halomonas sp. GFAJ-1. The sequence continues at coordinate 117,256 of CP016490.1, read as the reverse complement.
ATCAGGTTCGCCAGCGAGATCACTCCAGTGAATGGAGAGGTCAATGTCTTCCGAGAAGCGTTCTATGGCACTCCAGCACTTGCTCAGGGCGGTGCCACCCTTGAAGGCGGTTGAGTGGGCGCCAAGCAAGTTTTCGTCATAGAGTAAACGAAGAACCTCCGCTACCCAGATATCCTTCTCAAGGAAATTCTGGGCAAGACCAGCGGGATGCTCTTGGGCGCCAAGGTTTAAGATGGCTTTCAGCTCGTCATGCTTTTTTGGATCGCGATAAAGATCGAAAATGTCCGTCAAACCATCATTTCCTTTTCAAACTGCTCTAATTTGTCATGCCATCCTTCAGGCAGAGAAGTGGACTTGAGCTTTTTGATAGCCATTCGACTTTCTGCCTCAGAAAGTTTCAGCCTGGAAATGGCCTTTTTCAGTCCGCTGAGCTTAACGGAATTGGCTGGGGTAACGGTTAAGCTTCGCAATAGCTCACCTTCCGGTCGTGATTTCCACCGAAGCTTTGATTCTGCGACATGCCGCACCTCGACGACTTCATTACCTATCGAAAACGTTCGGCTGGCACCGTTACTCCAAAATACCGTTTTGACAGGTGCCTGTGTTTGCAGGCCGAGTCGATAAGCGGACTCAACGCCTTGTCTCACTAATGTATAACCATGCTGCTGAGCCCATTTCTTTGCGATCTGCTCTGCACTTGCAGTGATCTTGATAGATGGCATGCTGGCCAGGGGCTTTGGACGAACATACATACCTTTGGCCACACGCTCGACCACGCCTTCTTGAGCGAGCCTGCTTAGCGCTTTTTGCACAGACGCACTTGATCCCAGCTCATGGAACTGGCTGATGGAAAACGGGACGCCTCGCCTCATGTGCCGCAATCGACGGGTGATTTTTTCTGACGTAGACATGGTTTAACCTGACATGATGGTTACACAGTAAAATCAGTCTAGCCCTTTAATAATAGGGTGTGCAAGCGTTTTGATGTCAGGATAGAAAAGCTTCATTGAGCGTACTTTTAGTGATGGAGAAATGAAGTGATCCAATTGAAATGGTCATCTTGATACGATCCTACCTAACATCAGGTCTTGCATACCAAGCTAACATTCCATTCCTTGAAAGCCATCTTGATTACCCACGTGCACGGTGACCACTGCTATGGGCTGCCGGGCATACTGGCGAGTGCGGGGATGGGCGATTGCCTACGCCCCTCTTGAAATGGTCTCAGCCCTAAGTGAAACCAGCGTGCTGTTCGCCGCGCTGATTTCCACCATCATCATCAAAGAAGCTTCATCGCTTGCGACATTCCGTTAACACTCTACAAGCTTAAGATCACTCAGCTTTTATTGAATGTTTCAATTCCCAAAGCTCCCACACGTCATCTTTTTGGCCTCCGGCCTTCAAATAAAACTGTTTGGCTGCGTCGTTATCTTGAATCGCCCCGGATATTCTAGACACCCGTTAGGCTCTTAAAGTAACGCCTTTCATACTCAACCGGTGACAAGTTATCACTTGTGCCGTGTCGGCGCTTTGGGTTGTAAAACATTTCAATATAATTGAACACGTCACATCTAGCTGCTTCGCGTGTTGAATAAATCTGTCGCTTGATTCGCTCTCGCTTTAGAAGTTGAAAGAAGCTTTCAGCAACGGCGTTGTCATGACAGTTACCACGTCGGCTCATGCTGCCTACCAAGTGATTCGCTTTCAGAAAGCTTTGCCAGTCTCCACTGCTAAACTGGCTTCCTTGATCCGAATGCACCATCACCGTTCCTTGTGGCTTGCGTCGCCAGACTGCTGATAACAAAGCATCCAGTACCAACTCCGTAGTCATGCGAGACTTCATCGACCAGCCAACCACTTGACGAGAAAACAGGTCGATAACTACCGCTAAGTAAAGCCAGCCTTCATAAGTGCGGATGTACGTGATGTCCGTCACCCAAGTAACATTTGGCGCTGTTACTTCAAACTGACGGTCTAAATGGTTAGGGGATACAACAGCCGGTTTTCCACCGCCATAGCCGCCAGGGCGTCGTCGATAGCCTGTCTGAGAACGTAAACCTTCCCTACTCATAAGACGCGCCACACGGTGCTTCCCGCAAGCTTCGCCAGCTTCACGCAAGTCCTGGTAGACCTTGCGATAGCCATATACACCGCCGCTTTCAAGCCAGGAGTGCTTGATCAATCCCAGCAAGCGCTCATCTTCTCGCGCTCGATTAGAGAGCGCTTTTTTACACCATGCGTAGTAACCGCTGGGGTGCACTGCCATCATCTGACACAAGCGACGTACCGAATATTGGCTCGCATAATTTTGAATAAACGCGTACCTCAGTCGGACTCCCTGGCGAAGTACGCGGTGGCCTTTTTTAATATGTCTCGCTCTTCTGATACGCGTTTGAGCTCGGCCTTCAAACGACGGTTTTCAGCTTGGAGATCATCATCTTCTTGCCGTTGTTCTACCGGCTTATCGTAGCGCTTGATCCAGATGTACAGGCTGTGACCTGACACGCCTAGCCGCTCAGCGACCTCGGCCACGCGATGGCCGCGCTCTACCACCTGCTTGACGGCTTCGATTTTGAATTCTTCAGTGTAGCGGGGATAGCTCATGGTTCCTCCTAGATACCTTTAGTATAAGGCCTGGAGGTGTCTACGAAACCTGGGGCGATTCAGTTTTGAGCCTGGTAGATGGCAGTTTTGCCATGTATGCTCAAAATCATGCCAAAATCAGATCATGCACGAAAGCTTGCCAACCCTCTTGTCGTCGCCATCGCCTACGACGGTCTATGTACGTTTGAGCTTGGTGTGGCAGTAGAAGTATTCGGCTTGCCACGGCCTGAGATGGGGGAAAACTGGTACCAATTTAAAATAGCTGGTATTGACCCAGGCGAGATGCGAGCAATAGGTGGAATGCGTGTTGTCGTCGATGCTGGAATAGAAATCATCGATCAGGCTGGCACTATTATTATACCCGGCTGGCGTGGTGCTACGGAGCCTGTTCCAGCGACTCTAATCAAGACGATATGCAAGGCACATGCTAATGGTGCTCGTGTGCTATCGATATGCTCGGGAGTCTTTGTCCTGGCCGAAGCGGGATTGCTCAAAGGTCGGCGAGGCACGACGCACTGGCGCTACACAGATACTTTAAGTCAGCGTTACCCTGAGATTGCGGTCGAGCCTGATGTTCTTTATATCGATGAAGGCGATGTAATGACGTCGGCTGGTAGTGCCGCTGGTATTGATCTCTGCCTACATTTAGTGCGTCGTGATCATGGTATGCAGGCAGCCAATATGGTCGCTAGGCGTTTGGTCGTCCCTCCGCACAGAGATGGCGGACAGGCTCAGTTCATTGAGCGCGCAGTACCTTCTTTATATGAAAGTTCTCGGATTGGGCCACTCCTTGACCATATACGAGAGGAGATTGATGGCAATTACACTGTAGCAAGTATGGCTAGCATTGTCGGAATGAGTTCTCGAACCTTTCTACGGCGCTTCGAGGCTGCGACAGGCACGACTCCAGCGAAATGGCTTCTTATAGAGCGCCTGGAAAAGGCTCGATGTTTTCTTGAAAGTTCCACGATGACTATCGAGCAGATAGCCACAGCTTCTGGGTTTGGGTCGACTGCGAATTTGCGGCATCACTTTCGTCAGCAACTATTAACGACCCCGACAGCCTATAGAGAAATGTTTCAGAGGGCGTTAGATCAGTGATTTCAAAGCTAAGGTGGCCTTTAAATTTAGCTGACTGGCAATTTGCCGCCTTGGTCTTAAAGTGAGAGCAAGTAAAAGATATGAATCTACTCTTCCTAGGCACCTCCGCCGGTGTCCCGACTAAAACAAGAAGCGTCTCCGGCGTCGCTCTGCGAGAGAGCAAGGGGAAGGGCTGGTACCTGATCGATTGTGGTGAGGGCACCCAGCATCAGGTTTTGCATACGAAGCTGTCTTTCCATTCCTTGAAAGCCATCTTGATTACTCACGTACACGGCGACCACTGCTATGGGCTGCCGGGCATTCTGGCCAGTGCGACCATGGGTGGGCGCACAGCACCGCTGACTATTGTGGCCCCGGCGGGTATCCAAACTTGGCTGGAAGCGACATGTGCGGTCACCCAGCTCAGCTTGCCCTTTGCTCTGGAATTTATCTGCTCCGATGAACTGCCCTGCGTTGAGTTTGAGAGCATGGCGGTAACGACGTTTGTGCTTTCCCACCGCGTGCCGTGCTATGCCTATGCGTTCACCGAGCGCAATGTGGATGCTGCCCTGGACGTAGATAAATTAGATCAGCAAGGGATTCCCAGAGGGCCTTTGTGGGGGCAGTTGAAGCAAGGAATGGATGTAGCGTTTGAAGGCAAGCAACTGCGCAGCCAGGATTATTTGCTGTTCAAACACGCCCCTAGAAAAGTGGTGATTGCCGGAGACAACGACCAGCCCGAGCTGTTGGCGCAAGCGTGTGCTGGAGCGCAGGTGTTGGTTCACGAGGCCACCTACACCGAAGAAATGGCCCAGAAGGCCGGTGAGGTAGGGCATAGCTACGGCAAGCAGGTGGCGGCATTTGCCGAGCGGGTCACGCTGCCCAACTTGGTGCTCACCCACTTTAGCCCCCGTTATCCGCTTATCTCTCATGCCTCTCCCTCCATTGAGGATATCCGTAAAGAGGCGCACAGCGCTTATTCAGGCACGCTCTACATGGCGCAGGATTTTGGCGAATACAGCTTGGATAAGGCGGGCCGCTTTTCTGAACTCGTGGGCGAGTAGCGTTCTCGCATATGTCCTATCTATCGACGTAGCACTGCTGCTCGAAAGCAGTGACTTCAGTATCAAAACGCCTCGCGTTCACTCATAAAGTCTGGAGTAGCACTTTGGCCATCAAACCAGCGGTCCCACGCTTCACTTTGTTGGCTTTTAAACACCGCGGCTTTTCCATGGTGGCCTCCTTAATCAGCACTGCCGTTACTCACTATATCCACGTACCATGTTTTCTTTCGTCTGATTGAATGTTGGGATATGCCGTAGGGGTTAACAAAATGCAAAAGGTAAGAATCGACCTAGTATCCGATGTGGCCTGCCCGTGGTGCGCCATTGGCTACCGGCGCTTGGAGCAAGCGTTAGAGACACTGGGTGGCGAGATCGATATTGAGCTGGTCTGGCAGCCTTTTGAGCTGAATCGCGATATGCCGCCTGAGGGCGAGCCGATTTTGGAGCACTTGTGCCGCAAGTACGGCAAAGACGCGGCCAACATGGAGCAGTCCCAACGCGAGATTATGGCCGCTGCCGAAGAGCTTGGGCTGAATTTCCGTGGTGCCCTGGAGCGCCGGGCGAACAATACCTTCGCCGCCCACCGCGTGCTGGCATGGGCCGGAACGCAACACCAAGAGACGGCGCTTCAGCTGGCCCTATTTGAGGCCTACTTCGGTGAAGCGAAAAACCCCGCCGACCCAGCGGTGCTGCGCGAAAAGGCTATTGAGGTTGGGCTAGACGGCGACACCGCCGAAGCCATTGCCCGCTCTGATCAGTACACGGATGAAGTGCGTGAAGCCGAGCAGCGTTTTATGGACGCGGGAGTAAATGCCGTGCCCGCATTTATTCTCGATGGCCGCTACCTAATCTCCGGAGCCCAGCCCGCCGACGTGCTGGTGGATGCGCTGCGCCAAGTGGCCGAAGAAAACGCCAGCCGCTAACGCCCTGTAGGCTTCGATCTAAAAGGGGGGCTAGTGGCTCATCCTCCAGCAATGGGTGCAAAATCTCCGTTTATCTGCAGCCACAGATGAGGGCGGGCACTCGACTATCAGTTATTCTTATTTCATAAAATAACCGCAATGCTTAAACACTCTAACGCAAGAACTCCTGCAATGTAGTGCTAGCCTGGTCGTTTAGGTTATGGGGTGGAGTCAAAGAACCAAGCAAAGGAATGAAAATAGTTATGGGCAGTAAACGTCTCTTTGATTTAAGCGACGAGAGTGGCGTTCTTAGAACCTCTATCGCGGTGACACTGGTGATTGCTGGCCTGGGAATTGGCTTTGGCCTGATATCGGGGTCGTTTTCGATTATGTTCGATGGCATCTATGCGATGGTGGATGCCAGCATGAGCCTGCTTTCGTTACTGGTAGTGAACCTTATTACCTCCTTCGCAGCCTCGAAAGGGCTTTCCCGCAAGCTTAGAGAGCGATTTTCAGTGGGCTTTTGGCATCTTGAGCCCATGGTGTTGGGGGTGAACGGTACGCTGCTGATTGGCGTTGCGATTTATGCATTGTTTAACGCTATCAGCAGCTTGCTGGAGGGCGGGCGCGAGCTTGAGTTTGGGTGGGCGATTGTCTACGCAGTGATTACGCTCATTGCATGTGTAGTGATCGCCACCGTTGAAGCCCGAGCCAACCGCCGGATAGGCTCAGATTTTGTGCGCCTTGATGTAAGAGGGTGGGTGATGTCCGCGGGCATTACTGCTGCGCTGCTGGTGGCGTTCTCCCTTGGCTATATCGTGCAGGGAACCCCATGGGAGTGGATATCACCCTATATCGACCCGGCGGTGCTTGCGGTTGTGTGCCTCATTATTATTCCGCTACCTGTCTCAACTGTCAGGCGAGCCTTGGCAGATATCTTCCTTGTCACTCCGTCAGCACTTAAGCAGCATGTCGACCAAGTGGCGCAAGCATTTGTCCAAAAACATGGCTTCACTACCTATCGTGCTTACATTGCGCGTGTGGGCCGATCCAGGGAGATTGAACTTTATTTTATTGTTCCCAGCGATGCACCGGCGCGGACCATTGGCGAGTGGGATGCTCTGCGTAACGAAGTGAGCGACTTGGTGGGCGATGAAGGGCCGCACCGCTGGCTAACGGTCGTGTTTACCGGGGACCTGGAATGGGCCGATTGAGGTGTACGCCGTGTAACAGACATGACTAAGGAGCCCGTATGGCAAGGATGCAAGCAACCCCGCTGGTGACCAGTATCATTGCACTGCTGGGGCTATGGATGGTTTTACGGCATTTACCGGACTTTGCGGTATCGCTGACAATGGTGTTGTTTGGCCAGGAGGATATACCCGCTAGTGTGTTAACGGTTCATGCTGTGCACTTTTTCAGTAATACGCTGATAGGTCTCTGCCTTATTTTATTGCGCGAGAAGCTGGGCAGGAGGTTGGTACCGCAAACTGTAGGCGTGTTAGTGAGTACACCTGCATGGCTGGCAGTAGGTGCAGCACTAATGGGTATTTATTTTGTGGCGATGGGCGCGGTGTCTATTGGCGAGAGTTTTGCACAATCGCGACCAAGCGCTACTCCCTATTTACGATGGCGGGGTGGTGCCTCTGTCTTAATAGGCGTCCTTCTATTTGTTGGCTCGGCGGGAATTGGCCGACTGTGGGCGTTGTTGTTGGGCTTGCGACGTGCTGGATGGTGATTAGAGAAAGACTAGGCTATACCGAGATTGGTCTACTAAATCAGTCAGCGGTTGTCGGGGCGTGAGGTTGGTTTATAGAGCCTGAGCCTGGTTTACAGAGCCACGATGTAAGCGCTGGCCCCAAAGAGCCAGCGCTCACGCCTTTACCTCAAAAACTCTCGCAGTGTTTCGCTAGCCTGGTCGATGGATAGAACACCATCCAAGTGGCCTCTGTTGCCTTCCAGGGTTTCAAGCGCCACCTCGTTGCCGCCTGCCTCAATTAACTCTGCGGTATGGCGCACGCCTTCGGGGGCGAATACAAGGTCGTTTTCACTGTAGAGCATTAGCGTGGGGGCGTTGATGGCGGCAAGCCCTTCCTCTAACGAGTCACCGTAGCCCGCCACAAAGGTTTGGTTGGCGCGCACCAGATACAGCAGGTGATTGGCATCGGAAAGCTCTGCGCGGGCGGCAGCAACGTCATCCAGGGTTTTCTCAATCGCGTAGCGGGCGTTGATATCCTGGGCGGGGTCGCGCTCTTCGTCGGCCCAGTCGCGGTTGAAGGTTTCATTGGCCCACTGCCAGTGGTTGGCGTTGAGCGTGACGAGCTTAAGCGCTTCTTTCAGCCCATCGGTGGGTGGTTCACCGTCGTAGTAGTTACCCTCGTTCCAGTTGGCATCCAGTCGAATCGGCGCGGCCCAAGCGCTAAGCGTTGCCAGTAGCCATGGGTCGGCAACGCCGCCACCGATAACAGGTATTAGCCTATCGACCTTGTCAGGGTAAGCACTGGCCCACTCTATTGCTTGAAGAGCGCCCATGGAAGCGCCCATCACGGCATGCAGCGATTCAATGCCTTGGCTTTCTAAGAGCTCGCGCTGCACTTCTACAAAGTCGCGAATCGTCACCACGGGAAAGTCCATTCCCCAGGGCTCGTCGGTGTCTGGGTTAATTGAAGCGGGGCCTGTGGTGGTGACATTGGGGTCATTGGTATTCAGGTTTACCAGCGTATCCGAGGAGATAATGTAGTACTCATCGGTATCCAAAGGTTTGCCGGGGCCAATGATCGCATCCCAGTAGCCGGTCGGCTCGCCATCGGCGTCATAGCGGCCTGCAGCATGGCTGGTGCCGGAAAAAAGTGGGTAATCAGAATAGCGTTATCGCGCGCCTCATTAAGCTCGCCATAAGCTTCCCAGCCTATCGTCACGTTGGGGATTGTCTCGCCGCCTTGCGTGGTGAAGCTCTCCATCTCGAAGGTTTGCTTTTCGACGACGCCATCCCAAGCCCATAAGGACGTGGCTAGCAGCAGGCCAAGACCGGTTAACGAGGCAAATGTGACCAGTGCATAGGGTTGCTTGCGTTGCATGCGCTTTCCTTTTTTGAGGGGTTGTTGTGATTGTTTTGGGGCTACTGATGGCAGCCTCCCCCCTCAGCATAGTCAGCGTTAGATGTTTTTGAACGGATTTAGCCCATTGGCCTGCTGCATCATCATGCGTTTGGCGAGCGGTACGCGTTCGGCAAGGTGAAGGCTAAGGTCGCCCAGCTGGCGTAGTGGTCTGGAACCCGTAAATAAATGGTGGAAGCTGTCGGTGGCGGCGATCATCGCTTGGTTAGCCGCTCGGCGCTGACATTCAAAGCGGAGTAGGTTGAGGTAGTCGCCGGGGTCGCGGCCTTGCATGATAATTTCGGCCAGTGTGTCGGCGTCGTGCAGGCCAATATTTAACCCTTGGCCAGCCAGCGGGTGCACAACATGGGCCGCGTCGCCAATCAGTGCTAAGCGCTTGCCGATATAGCGCTTGGCGTGTTGGCGTTTAATCGGAAAGCTGGCATGTGCAACGATACGGGTGAGCTTACCGAGACGTTTGGGGAAGGTGGTTTCAATGGCGTGCTGAAGCGCCTCATCAGATAGCTGCTCGCGGGCTTTGGTGGCTTCATCGCTGTCGTACCAAACGAGCGATGCGCGCTGGCCGGGTAAGGGTAGCATCGCGATGGGGCCAGTGGGGGTGAACACCTGCCAGCTGATATCCTGCTGGGGCAGCTCAGTCTCAACGTTAATAATCATCGCCCGCTGATGGTAGTCGTAGCTACTGATGCTAATGCCCGAAAGCTCTCTAAGCGTTGAGCGGGCGCCATCTGCACCCACAATCAAGCGGGCGCTTAGGGTTTTACCGTTATCCAGCTCCAGCATGCGGCCAGTAGTGGCTGCCATGGTGCTTAGCGGTGCGCATTCGGTGTAACAGGTAACGCTGGGAAGGTTCGCCAGGCGTTGCCACAGCGCGTACTGCAGCGTGCGGTTTTCGATAAAGAGGCCGAAGTCGTCCATGCCGCTCTCTTCGGCGGAAAATAGCGAGTGGCCGGTGCCGTCCTGGTTGGACACATCAATATGGCGAAACGGGCAGCAGCGCTCCTCAGGAAGTTCGGTACCGCTCGCTTTCACAAACGCCAGTGAGCGGGCATTAAGCGAAGAGATACGCAGGTCATAGTCGCCACTGAGCGGAGCTGGGGCGCTGCCACGTTCTACTAAGCCAACCGACATACCCGCATGGCCAAGCCGAGCCGCCAAGGCGGCGCCCACCATACCGCCGCCAACAATAATAATCTCGTGATCCCACTGCATGAGACACTCCTTACGTTGAAAACGAGGGCACATTGCATGTGCTTTGATTGTCATACAGTATCGTTTACTTGTAGCAATATTGCCTAGGGTGATCCATTGACGCAGGCCGTGGAAATGACAACTAGCACCGCGAAAGCGGGGGAAGCGTTGGCGGATTTTATCAAACGCTATTCTAAATTGTGGGTGATTACCGGGGCAGGGGTAAGTACTGACAGCGGCATTCCTGATTATCGGGATGCTGATGGGCAGTGGAAGCGGCCGCCGCCGGTGCAGCACGGCGATTTTATGGCATCACTCGCCGTGCGCCAGCGCTACTGGGCGCGCGCGCTGGTGGGCTTTAAAGCCATGCGCGAAGCCCAAGTGAGCGGGGCGCATCGTGCGTTGGCAGCGCTTGAGGCGATGGGACATGTGGAGCTACTGGTAACGCAAAATGTGGATCGTCTACACCAGCGAGCGGGCTCTAAAAAGGTAATCGACCTGCACGGTAGGGCAGACGTAGTGGCGTGTATGGCGTGTGAGTATCAAATGATGCGCCACGCCATGCACAGTGAAATGGCTAGGATGAATCCCTATTTTGCGGCGCTGGACGCCCGCCATGCCCCCGATGGCGATGCGGACTTAGAGACTGATTTCTCTAGCTTTAAGGTACTTAACTGCCCGCGCTGCCAGGGGATATTAAAGCCCCAGGTGGTCTATTATGGCGATGTGGTGCCCCCTGCTCGGCGGCTAGCTGCTCAGGCGGGGCTTGAAAATGCGAACGCGGTGCTCGCAGTGGGTACCTCGTTGATGGTTTATTCCGGCTACCGTTTCTGCCGCGAAGCCCACGCCAGGGGCATGCCGGTGGCCTCGCTCTCATTGGGCGTCACCCGGGCGGATGCACTGTTAACCCATCAGTGGCGGGCGCCGTTAACGCCTGTTTTAGAACATGCGGTGGCCTGCCTGACGCGAGGTTAACGTGCTTTTGATACCCAAGGATTGTTGTCTATCCATAGCCGCCAAGGGGCATCGCGGTCGGCGGGCTGGGCATAGTCGATACCCACGCGGGGGCCAGAGGCAACGGCGTGGGGCGGCTCGCCTGCCGTTATCCATAGCGCGTTAGGTTGAGTCATATCATGGCCATACAGCGCTTTATCAATACGTAGCGCTCGGGAGAGCTTGCCGGGGCCATTGCTCAGGTTATGCCCCCGCACATCACGCAGCGCACGCATAGCGGCTTCACCGGTAACCGGCTCTACCGCGCGGATAAGCACTGCGCAGGGGTTGCCTTCTGGCTGGGTGACCACGTTCAGCAGCCAGTGCATGCCATACACCAGATATACATAGGCGTGCCCCGGTGGCCCGAACATGGCCTCGGTTCTTGGTGTTTTCCGCCGGTGTGCGTGGCAGGCGGAATCTTCAGACCCACGGTACGCTTCAGTTTCCACAATCTTCGCTACCATGAGTTCGCCTTCATATTGGCGTACTAAATGGCAGCCCAGTAAGTCGTGGGCAACCTTAAGCGTATCCCTGCAATAAAAATCCCGTATAAGCGGTGTTAAATCGTCGCCCTCAACCGGGGCCATACCATTGGTTAGTGATTTCGTCTGCGGCATGTTATCGCCAATTACTTGAGTAAGCTGCTAGGGTATTCTCTAGGCGACTATTTTAAAAGCGGAGGCCCCTGTGCTGCCATTTGAACACCAGTTTGCAACGCTTCCCGAGCCACTGTGGTCTGCTTGTCAGCCTATGCCAGTGAGCCACCCCACGTTGATTGCGTTTAATGAGCCCTTGGCGGAAACGCTAGGTATGAAGGACAAACCTGATGATGCCACCCTTACCCAATGGTTTAGCGGTAATCAGCTACCGCCAGGCGCTGAGCCTCGGGCGCTGGGCTACGCAGGACACCAGTTTGGCAACTTTGTACCGCAGTTGGGCGATGGCCGCGCCCTGCTGTTGGGGGAAGTGGTCGACCAGAAGGGGGGACGTCGTGATGTGCAGCTAAAAGGCAGCGGCCGCACGCCGTTTTCCCGTGGCGGTGATGGCCGTTCGCCGCTGGGCCCGGTGCTGCGGGAGTATCTCGTCAGTGAGTTTATGGCCGCGGTCGGTGTACCAACCACCCGCGCCTTGGCGGCAGTGGCGACCGGTGAGCGAGTGGTTCGCCAATTACCCGAACCCGGCGCAGTATTTACCCGTGTGGCCAGCAGTCATATTCGCGTAGGCACCTTCCAGTTTGCCGCCGTGCGACGGGACGAACAGGCACTTAAAGCGCTGGCAGATCACGTTATTGCGCGCCACTATCCCGAAGCAGCCAGTGCCGAAGACCCCTACCTCGCCCTATTAGAAGCGGTTGTCGCTCGGCAAGCCACACTGGTGGCACGATGGATGAGCTTTGGCTTTATTCATGGCGTGATGAACACCGACAACTGCAGCATTGCCGGGGAAACAATTGATTATGGCCCCTGCGCGTTTATGGAGCAGTTTGACCCGCAAAAGGTGTTTAGCTCGATTGATCAGGGGCGCCGTTATGCGTTTGACAACCAGCCCGCTATCGCCCAGTGGAATCTTGCCCGCTTTGCCGAAACCCTGCTGCCGCTGATGCGTGAAGAGGGCGATGCGGTGGTGGCGCAGGCCACCGATATTATACGTCGCTTTGAGCCGCTATTTGATGCCGAACAGCGCCGCCTGCATGCGGATAAGCTCGGCCTTACGGCGGACAGTGACCAAGCCGAGCCGCTAATGAAAGGGCTGGAAAGCCGCATGCATCAAGGGCGTATGGATATGACCGCCACGTTTGACGCACTTACGCATTACGCAGAAACCTCAAGTGAGCAGCACAAAGAGGCGCTGCTGGCGCTAACCACCCAGCCCAGTGAGCTAGCAGTATGGTTAGCTACCTGGCAAGCAGAGCAGGCGGCCAGCCAAAACAGCGAGCGCTTAGCCATTATGCGGGGCGCCAATCCGGTGATCATTCCCCGCAACCACTGTATCCAGGAAGTTATTGATGCGGCGTATGAGGGCGATTTTGCGCCGTTTCACACCCTACTGGCGGTGGTCACCCACCCTTATGATGAATCCGAAGACGCGCGCCGCTTAGCCGCGCCGGCAACAGAAAACGAGCAGGTACTGCGCACGTTCTGCGGCACGTGATTTAAATCAGCGGGGTTTGCCGCTCATCATCGCTATAGCATGCCTTGTGATAAACTGTGATTTTTTACAGGCGGAGGCAAGGCTAGCCTGTGCGCAAAATTATCCATTGCGACTGTGACTGCTTCTACGCAGCGGTAGAAATGCGCGATAACCCGGCGCTTAGCGATGTGCCTATTGCGATAGGCGGCAGCGTTGAGCAGCGCGGGGTGGTCGCCACCTGCAATTATCCTGCCCGTAAGTTTGGCATCCACTCCGCCATGCCCATGGCTCAGGCGCTTAAGCGCTGCCCGCATCTAACGGTCATTCGTGGCGATATGGCCAAATACAAAGCGGTGGCGCGCCAAGTATTTGCGATCTATCGCGATGTAACCGAACTGATTGAGCCGCTTTCACTAGATGAAGCCTTTTTAGACGTTTCCGACGTTACACTGCACCACGGCAGCGCCACGCTAATGGCCGAAGCGATTCGCCAGCGGGTGAGCCGCGACGTGGGTATTACCGTTTCAGCGGGTGTAGCGCCGAATAAGTTTCTGGCCAAGATCGCCAGCGACTGGCGCAAACCCGATGGCCTGTTTGTCATCACTCCAGACCAGATTGATAGCTTTGTGCAGCAGCTGCCGGTAAAAAAGATTCACGGGGTTGGGCCACGCACCGCTGAAAAACTGGCAGGGCTGGGTATTCATACCGGCGGAGATTTGCGTGCTCGCCCGCTGACCGAGCTGGTCGAACAGTTTGGCCGCTTCGGGCATCGGCTGTTCGAACTTAGCTATGGGCGCGACGAACGGCCAGTAAAAACCCACCGAGAACGCAAATCGATAAGCACCGAGCAAACCTACTCTAAAGACCTGCCGACCCTGGAAGCCTGCCGCCAAGCGCTTCCCGAGCTGCTTAGCGACTTAGAGCGTCGCTATGCCAGGCTAGAGCCCGCGCCCGCCGTGCGTGGGCTAATGGTAAAAGTGAAGTTTAACGACTTTACCCAAACCACCGTGGAGCACGCCGACCCAGCACCTAACCTGGAGCAATTTGAAACGCTGTTAAAGGTGGGGTGGTCGCGGGGTGAAAGGCCGGTTCGGCTATTGGGCGTGGGGTACCGCTTGGCAGAAGAAACCACCGTTCAGCAACTGTCGCTGTTTTAATTAGCGGGTTAATACGTATGTCGATTGACGCTCTTCTTGGTAAGCGTTAAAACAGACGTATGATAGTTTGTCTGAACAATAGATATCGTGAGCAGGCGTAATGCTCACTTACCGCTTCCCGGCCTTATTACCCTGCGAGCCCCCCATGTCTGCCCAACGCCCCCGTTTAGTGTTTGCCCATGCGAATGGCTTTCCTGGCTTAAGTTATCGCACGCTGCTAGAACCATTGGCAGAGTCGTTTGATCTCCATCCGCTGGATCGGCTGGGCCATCATCCTGATTACCCGGTGAACCATAACTGGAGCAATTTGGTTGATGAGCTGATCAGCTACCTGCCTAAAAGTGACGCGCCGTTGCTGGGCGTTGGCCACTCGTTAGGTGGCACATTGATGGCCATGGCGGCCGATAAACAGCCCGAGCGTTTTTGCGGGGTGATTATGCTCGACCCGCCCTTGATGCTGGGGCCGGATGCCTGGGCGATGAAGGCGGCAAAACGGTTTGGTTTTATTGATCGCATCACGCCTGCCGGTAAAACCCAGGGGCGGCGCAGCGTGTGGCCGAGCCGCGAAGCCATGGCGAACTCGCTGCGCCGCCGTGGGCTGTTTTGTCGCTTTACCCCAGAGGCGCTAAACGACTACATTGAGGCAGGCACGCGCCTGTTAGACGATGGCAGCGCTGAGTTAACCTTCGACCCGCGTGTTGAGGTGGAAATTTTCCGCCATTTGCCGGATCACCTCTCCGGGCTGCCGCGCCGAGTGGGTGTGCCTATTCAACTGGTGGCCGGGCAGGAGTCACATCTGCTGACACCTTCGCGGGTTAAACGGCTTAAGCGTCATGGGCTAGCCATTAGCGAAGTGCCTGGTACCCACATGTTCCCTATGGAACACCCAGATGAAACGCGGGCAGCCATTGTGGCGGCTTGGCAGCGGTTTGAGCATGGGGCCAGCAAGCGCGCATAAATAAATATAAGGAGGCAGGATGTATCTTTCTGTACAGCTAAGCTATTACCCGTTGACTGATGATTTTAAGCCGGTGGTTAAAGACGTGGTAAAGCGTTTGGAAGCAACCGGGCTTGAAGTGCACCCTAACCGGATGAGTACCCAGGTGTTTGGAGAGTTCGACGAGGTGATGGCAGCTTTAAGCGATGTGATGAAATGGTCGTTTGAGACTCACGGAAAAGCCGTCTTTACAGTTAATTTCCTCGAAGGCGACCGGCGGCCGCGGTAAGAGATTGCCCTGGTCTGCTGCTTAGTAACTAAAACGCCGCCTAACTTTGGGCGGCGTTTGCTTTGGTACTCCTAATGCTTAAATCAGCGATTCCAGGCAGGATTCGATAATATTGAGGCCCTCGTTCAGCACGTCATCTTCAATCGTGACCGGCATCAGGAAACGAATCGTGTTGCCGTACATGCCGCAGGAGAGCAGGATCAGACCCTCTTCACGGGCTTTCTTACACAGCGCAGCTGCCAGCTCAGCGTTGGGCGTACGGTCGGTTTTATTTGAGACCAGCTCAAATGCTGCCATGGCGCCCATGTTGCGCACGTGATCGATGCAGTCAAACTTGCTCTGCCACTGGTTGAAGCGTTTGGCTAGCTTGTCACCCAGGGCCTGACTTTTCTCAAGAATGTTCTCTTCTTCGAACACTTCCATCACGGCCAGGGCTGCGGCACAGGCGGTGGGGCTGCCGGTATAGGTGCCGCCCAGGGAGTTGGGGCCAGAGGCATCCATCACCTTGTCGGTACCCACAATCGCTGAGATGGGCATACCGTCTGCCATACTCTTCGCCATGGTCATCATGTCGGGCTCAACGCCGCTGTGCTCAATGGCGAACATTTTGCCGGTGCGGCCAAAGCCAGACTGCACTTCGTCGATGATCATCAGCATGCCGTGCTCATCGCAAATTTCGCGGATCTTCTTCAGGAAGCTGGTGGGGGCCGGGTAGAAACCGCCTTCACCCAGTACCGGCTCAAGGATGATTGCTGCGGTGTCTTTCGGGTTGGCGTCGGTTTTCAGCGTCATTTTCAGGCCGCGAATGGCTTCGTCTTCGCTAACGCCGTGGTAGGGCACCGGGTAAGGGGCGCGGAATACCGTGCCTGGCATCGGGCCGAAATCGCTTTGATACGGGGCCACTTTGCCGTTCATGGCCATGGTGTAAAAAGTACGGCCGTGGTAGCCGCCGTCAAAACAAATCACGTTAGAACGGCCTGTCGCAGCGCGGGCGATCTTCACTGCGTTTTCCAGCGCTTCTGCGCCTGAGTTAGCCAGCATCACTTTGGCATGACCACGCACCGGGACGATGTGGCTCAGCTTCTCAGCGACTTTTACGTAGCCTTCATAGGGCATCACTGTTTGGCAGGTGTGCATCAGCTTATCGAGCTGGGCTTTGACTGCTGCGACTACCTTAGGGTGTCGATGGCCAACGTTTAGTACACCGATACCGCCTGCGAAGTCGATGAAGCGGTTACCGTCGGCGTCCCAGATCTCAGCGTTTTCGGCGCGATCCGCAAAGGCGGTGGCGGGGCTTGCAGCGCCCGCTGCGACGTATTTCTGCTTTAGTTCGTTTAGCTCGGCATTGCTCATGGCTCGCTCCTATTGGTATAGGGAGTGTGGACAGGTTGTCGTTTTAGCATAGTGTGCAATAAGCGTTGTTACATGGCTGACGGTGCGATAACGACGCAGTTGCGCCCGTTTTGCTTCGCCTGGTACATCGCTTTGTCAGCACGATCAAGCATTCGAGTGCTGGAGGCTTCAACATAACATGCAATGCCCGCTGAGAGCGTGACCGATAGCCTATGTTCAGTACACGGTGATTCAGCGACACATTGGCGAATACGCTCCATTGCCGTATGTGCGGCTTGGGCATTGATTTCAGGCATGATAATTAGGAATTCTTCGCCCCCCAACCGCACTTGCACGTCAGTCGAGCGAAGCTCGCCATTCACTTTGGCGGTCACTTCTTGAAGTACGTTGTCACCGGTAGCGTGGCCGTAGGTATCGTTGACGGCTTTAAAATCATCTAGATCAAACATGGCAATGCTAAGCTCACCGCCGTAACGTTCGCAGCGCTCAAGCTCTTCATCTAGGCGTTTAAGCCCTTGCCGACGGTTAACAAGCCCAGTAAGTTCATCGTGACTGGCCATATATTCTAAGCGCTCATTGGCCTGTGTTAAACGCTCTTCGAGCCGTTTGCGCTGGGTAATATCAACAACAAAAGTGACTTTTCTTGGTTTGCCATCATCGCCAATAGTGCGGGCGGCCTCGGCAATAATGGTGCGTGTTTCGCCGTTTTTACAGCGTACTTCCCACTCCTGGCGAAGCTCATGGGTTTCATTGCCTTGAATAAATACATCGTGAAGTTCTGCCATCTGCTGGCGGTAGGCGGCGGGCACCACCAGCGTAAAGTGCTGACCAATAAGCTCCTCTTCACGATAGCCATAAAACTGGCAGTAGGCAGGATTGACCATTTCAAAATGCCCGTTTGGGTCGGTAATGCAAATACCCAGGGGAGCCGTTTTAATAACGTTTTCAGTATTTTGCTTAGAGCGATTAAAAAGCTCATAGAGGTGGTCAGCGCTAATGGCAGTCATCCATTGCTCCCTTCAGGCCTGTACTTCTGCTCTTAACGCCAGCAGTAGCGGGGTAAGGTGGTGTCCCAAGGAATTTATAGCCGGTTTGGCAAAAAAGAAGCCTTGCTGACGCGTAATTCCTGCTTTTGCTAACCATAGCGCCTCTGCGCGGGTTTCTACACCTTCTGCAATCAAGGTGGTATCTAGCTCTTTGGCGAGCAAAATAATCGCATTGAGCAGTGCTTGGCGCCGCGGGTCTTGATCGCAGTTCATCACTAACTCACGGTCGATTTTCAGTTTGTCGGGGGTGAGGTCGGTGAGAAGATCCAGGTTGGCATAGCCGTTGCCAAAGTCGTCTAGCGCGGTTTTAAACCCCATTGAGCGATACGCATCAATGATGTTGCGTAAGTGTTGGCGGTCGCGCACTTTCTCGGTTTCAGTAATTTCAAAAATGAGCCGATGTGTGGGCCAACCAACGCGCTCTGAAACTTCCAGCGTTGCCTGGATACAGGCTTCTGGCTCATAAACAGCATTAGGCAGAAAATTGATCGATAGATCCGTCTGCATATTTAACGCACTCGCCATTTCAATCGCTTTGACACGGCAGGCTTGATCAAAACGGTAGAGCATTTCGTCGGTTACTTGGGAGATAACGCTCCAGGCGGATTCTCCGTTGATACCGCGCACGAGGGCTTCGTAGGTGACTACTTTCGCAAGCGAGACGTCCACAATGGGCTGAAACGCCATAGTGAACTCAAAAGGCAGCTCGCCTTCGCAGCGCTTACACGTTCCGTTGACCCGTGCGCAGTTAGCCATGGTGTCTCCTTTTTGATGACGACTATTAATCTAGGGGTGCAGGCTCTTACTACTGACACTGGTCAATTAGCGTGAGTTTAGAAAATACCTTAATACCTTTATTTTAGCCGTTTGTTAACTTTTTGTACATTTGTTGTATAAATTTCGAATGAGTTGATATTGCAACCAAAAAAAGCGCCGAAAGGGCGCTTATAAAGGAGATTACCAGGACGGGGATGTTAAATAACACCTGCCGTTCGCAGTGCTTGGCGCTGCTCGACGGTAATGCCGATCTCTTCCAGCACGCGTTCCGTATGCTCGCCCAAGGAGGGCGGGGCAGTGGTAGCGCTCATCGACTGGCCGTTGATACGGATCGGGTTAGCCACCAGGTCTACCTGGCCCGCTTGGCTGTGCGGCAGGGTCTGTTTAAGGCCGCGTGCTTGCACATGGGGGTCATCAAATACCCGGTCAAGGGTGTTAATAGGGCCGCTGGGAACGCCGACGGCTTCAAACGCTGCCAGCCACTCATCGGTGCTGCGCTGGGCAAGCGCAGCTTCAAGCAGCGGTACGAGCTGTTCGCGATGAGCGACCCGCTCGCCGTTGCTCGCAAAGCGTTTGTCTTGAGCTAGCTCAGGCAGGGAAAGCACTTGGCAGAAGCGTTTGAACTGCTCATCGTTGCCGACCGCCACAATCATGTGGCCATCCGCCGTGGCAAACGCTTGGTAAGGCACAATATTAGGGTGCGAGTTGCCTAACCGTTGGGGCACCTGGCCTGAGGTGAGGTAGTTAAGCGCTTGGTTGGCCAGCACGCCCACTTGCACATCCATCAGGGCCATATCGATATGGCAACCAACGCCGGTATCACGACGCTGATAAAGCGCTGCCAGTACCGCATTGGCAGCATACAGCCCGGTGAAAATATCGGTGAAGGCGACGCCGCTTTTCACCGGGCCACCCCCCGGCTCCCCATCCGGCCTGCCTGTTAGACTCATAATCCCGCCCATGGCCTGAATCATAAAGTCGTAGCCCGCCCGATGGGCGTAGGGGCTTTCCTGGCCAAAACCGGTAATTGAGCAGTAGATCAGCTCTGGGTTAATCGCCTTGAGGCTGGTGTAATCCAGGCCATACTTTTTTAGCCCGCCCACTTTGAAGTTCTCAAGCAGTACGTCCGACTGGGCGGCAAGCTGCTTAATAAGCGCTTGGCCTTCGGGCTTAGCCATGTCTACCGTAACCGAGCGCTTGCCGCGATTAGCGCATAGGTAATAGGCGGACTCAGCGCTGCCAGAAAGCCACGGAGGCCCCCAGTGGCGGGTATCGTCGCCACTGACCGGGCGCTCAACTTTAATTACCTCGGCCCCCATGTCCGCGAGCATTTGCCCGCACCACGGGCCAGCCAGTACACGGGAAATATCGAGTACTTTAATGCCTGCCAGTGGTTTGGTTGCTGTGCTCATCAACGGCCTCGCTTGGTATGTTCATCGCATGGGCTGGGTGTCGGCTGGCCGTTTAAAAGAACGACTGGATGCCGGTTTGGGCGCGGCCAAGAATCAGCGCATGCACGTCGTGGGTGCCTTCGTAGGTATTTACCGACTCTAGGTTCACCATATGGCGAATCACACCGTACTCATCAGAAACGCCGTTGCCGCCGTGCATGTCCCGGGCAACGCGAGCGATATCCAGCGCTTTGCCACAGTTATTGCGTTTGATCAGCGAGATCATTTCCGGTGCCCAGTTGCCACTATCCATCAAACGACCCACTTGCAGGGCGGCTTGTAGGCCCAGAGTGATCTCGGTCTGCATATCGGCGAGCTTTTTCTGGATCAGCTGGTTAGCGGCCAAGGGGCGGCCAAACTGCTTGCGATCCAGAGTGTACTGGCGGGCGGCATGCCAGCAGAATTCGGCGGTGCCCATCACGCCCCAAGCGATGCCGTAGCGTGCTTTGTTCAAGCAGCCGAAGGGGCCTTTCAAACCGCTCACGTTGGGTAGCAGGTTCTCTTCGGGTACAAAAGCGTTATCCAGCACGATTTCACCGGTAATGGAGGCGCGTAGCGAAACTTTGCCCTCAATTTTCGGCGTGGTGAAGCCTTCGGTGCCGCGCTCAACAATAAAGCCTTTAATTTGGTTATCGTGGGCGGCCGACTTGGCCCATACCACGGCGATATCGGCAATGGGGCTGTTGGTGATCCACATTTTAGCGCCGGTTAAGCGGTAGCCGCCGTCGACTTTTTCAGCGCGGGTAATCATCGAGCCGGGGTCGGAGCCGTGATCAGGTTCGGTAAGGCCAAAGCAGCCAACCATTTCGCCACTGGCAAGCTTGGGCAGGTACTTATGCTTTTGCTCTTCAGAGCCGAAGGCTTCGATGGGGTACATCACCAGCGATGACTGCACGCTCATGGCCGAGCGGTAGCCGGAATCTACGCGCTCTACTTCACGGGCAATCAAACCGTAGGCCACGTGGTTAACACCCGCGCCGCCATACTCGGGGGAAACGGTGGCGCCAAGCAGGCCTAGCTCACCCATCTCACTCATGATCTCGCGATCAAAGCGCTCTTCACGAAAAGCCGTCAGCACTCGCGGCTGTAAGTTTTCCTGACAGTAGTCGTGGGCGGCATCGCGGATTTGGCGCTCTTCATCAGTAAGCTGATTTTCCAGTAGCAGCGGGTCGTCCCAGTTAAAGCGTGTCATGGCGTGCACTCCTTGATTCGCGTTTAAAGACGCCCACAGCGCCCATAGCGAAATTGAACAATAAAATGGCTTGGCTCCAAGGTATCGCCGTTTTGATAAAATATCTACATTTTTTTAAAACGCAGAATTTAGTTAATTCCTCGCGCGGTTAAAACCCGGGTAATAATCGGCACAGGCGTTATTAGATGATCGCGCATCATATTAGCCGCCTGATCGGTGTCTCTTGCCAAAATAACGTCCACCAGCGCGGCATGTTCTTGGCGTTTAATGTCTAGCGCTTGGGGAGACATGACTGTTTCTTGCAACCACAGATGGCGGTAGCGCTCAACCTGATCGAACAACGTATTGCGCGTTTGCAGTAAGTGCGGCGAATTGCAGCCGCTGGCAATGGCGGTATGAAACGCCTTATGACGCAGGTCCCAGCCATCCAGCAGTTCATCGGGGGAGCTAATGTCGGTCACTTTGGCAAGGCGATGAGCGGTGGCCAGTACGTTGGCTTCCCAATCGTCGTCGCCTCGCTCGATAGCCAGGCGTAGAATCAGCCCTTCCAGCTGGGCGCGGGCATCGTAAATATCGTTGAGCTCAGCCAGCGACATCGGCGCTACGCGGTAGCCGCGCTGGCTAATGGCGACCACTAGCCGGTCAGCGACTAACTGAGAAAGTGCTTCTCGCAGCGGGCCGGTACTAACGCCGTAGCGCTCCTTGAGGCGGCTCATTAATAACTTCTCTTCAGGCGCATAGCGGCCGCGAATAATGTCGTGCTTTAACTCGCGATAGGCGCTGATAGCGAGATTTTGGCGCGGCGCATCGTGCTCCATGGTGTCTCCTTAGACCAACGTCGGAACGTGGCGATCAACGTTAATTAACGGCTATTATCAATAAATTTTGAAAATTTGGCACAGGAAACGACATTTATGTGGGATTTCATCATTATCGGTGGCGGTATTTTGGGTATGTCCACCGCTATGCAGCTGAAACAGACTTACCCCGATAAACGCATGCTGGTGATTGAAAAAGAGACCGGCCCGGCTCAGCACCAAACCGGCCATAACAGTGGGGTTATTCATGCCGGGGTGTACTACACGCCGGGGAGCCTAAAAGCGAAGTTTTGCCTTGAAGGCAACCGCGCTACCCGCAAATTTTGCGATCAGCATGGCGTGAGCTACAACATCTGCGGCAAGCTGCTGGTGGCAACGAACGCCCTTGAAAAGCAGCGCATGGAGGCGCTTTGGGAACGAACGGCAGCCAATGGCTTGGAGCGAGAGTGGCTGGAGGCCGACGCGCTTAAAGAGCGCGAGCCAAATATTACTGGGGTGGCGGGTATTTTTGTGCCTTCCAGCGGCATCGTTAATTATGCTGAAGTGACCCGCGCGATGGCCGCTGAGTTTGAGCGTTTAGGCGGCGAGATCCGCTATGGTTGCTGTGTCACCGGGCTTGAAGAGCGCGCCGAAGAGGTAGTGGTAACGACCCATAATGAGTCTTTTGCCAGCCGCTACTTAGTGTCGTGCTCTGGCCTGATGGCGGATAGGGTGATCCGCATGCTGGGCCAAGACCCAGGCTTTACGATCTGCCCCTTTCGCGGTGAATACTATCTGTTGCCTGAGCGCCACAACCATATCGTCAACCATCTGATATACCCGATTCCCGATCCCGATATGCCTTTTTTGGGGGTGCATCTGACCCGGATGATTGATGGTACGGTGACCGTTGGACCCAACGCAGTGCTGGCGCTTAAGCGCGAAGGTTACCGCAAGCAGGATATGTCGCTGCGGGATATGGGGCAGATGTTTACCCATCCCGGTATTTTAAAAGTGCTCGGTAAGCATTTGAAGCCAGGCCTGTTGGAGATGAAAAACTCGCTCTACAAGCGCGGCTATTTGGAACTGGTGCGCAAGTATTGCCCTAGCTTAACGGCAGAAGATTTGACCCCGTACCCTGCGGGAGTGCGCGCCCAAGCGGTATCCAACGACGGCAAGTTGGTGGATGATTTTCTGTTTGTAAATACTAAGCGCACGGTGAATGTGGGCAACGCGCCTTCGCCTGCGGCGACCTCGGCACTGCCCATTGGTGCTCATATCGTGGAGCAAGTGAAGGCTCAGCTTGGCGAGTAATGTTGCCATTGGCATCAAACGCGCAAGCCGTGCTAACTTCTCCCCACCGCTTCTGCTTGCCGTTTACGGCAGCGAGAAGCTGGGGCTTCACACCTCCCTAATTTTTCTACCATACCTATAAGTCCAAGTAAGGACGGAGGAAACGCTCATGAAAACGCTAAAATACGCAGCGGCAGCATCCATGTTGGCCGTAGCACTGCCTGCCAGCGCGCAACAGCTTTCCATTGCCACCGGTGGCACCGGTGGCGTTTATTATCCGATCGGCGGTGGTTTTGCCGAGATGATCAACAATCATATTGAAGGTGCCCAGGCGACAGCAGAGGTCACCGGGGCCTCGGTTGAAAACATGGGGCTGATTATGCGCGGCGACGCGGATCTTGCCCTGGTGCTGGCGGATACCGCCTACCAAGCCTATACCGGCACCGGTGACTTTGAGAGCCGCCAGATTGAAAACACCCGTGCGCTGGCCTCCGTTTATCCCAATGCGGTGCAGTTAGTTACTCTAGCCGATTCGGACATCCATAGTATTGCTGACCTTGCCGGGAAGCGCGTTTCTGTAGGTGCGCCAGGCAGTGGCACCGAGCTAAATGCCCGTGCTGTGTTGGAAGCTAACGGCGTCAGCTACAGTGACTTTACCCCTCAGCGTCTTAACTTTAACGAAACCGCCGATGCCATCCGAGATGGTGATATTGACGCCGGTTTCTGGAGTGTTGGGCCGCCCACGAGCTCTATTCTCAACCTAGCCGCTACGCGAGATATTCGTTTAATTGGTTTATCGGATGAAGAAATTGCTAACGCCCAGGAAGCTGAAGCAGTATTCGCCCCATACGAGCTAGCCGCGGACATGTACGACGGTATGGACGAAGCAGTGCAAACCATCGGGATTCCCAACGTGCTGGTCGTTAATGCGGATATGGATGAAGAACTCGCCTACCAGCTAACCCAGCTGCTGTTTGAAAACACCGATGAGCTGATTGCCGTTCATCCGGCCGCTAACGACACCACCGTAGAGTTCACTATGAACTCTACGCCGGTGCCGCTGCACCCGGGCGCGATTCGTTACTTTGAAGAAGTGGGTGCCGACATTCCGGACCGCCTTCGTCAGTAATCGCTAGTAGACAGCGCGTGAAGGGCTTTTTGCTATGCACCGCCAGGCACTCCGGCTTGTAGCGCTCTTCTTAATATGTTTGCCGTTCGCCGAAGCGGGGGAATTCCCCGCTTCGGCGCCTGCGTCTGCGCGGTTAATGGTGATCTTGGAGCAAGGTGAAACGCTAGTAGCCTTCACTGCGCCCGTGGGTACGCGATGGTGTATCCAATGGAATCACTCAGTAGCCAAGTTTACGGTGCTGGACTGCTACCGCAACGTAGCAGGCGTGATGCAGTTAGAGCGTAGCCACCAACCTGACTTTGCCGCAGGCCTTGGGCATGTAGAAGGCCGGGGTGAGCAAGTCTCCGATGGTCACGGGGGATACTGGATCAATGCAATTCATGAGCCCGTACCCAACAATCGCTATGTATTAAGAGTCGGTTCGCCTGCGGTTAATCATCAAGTGGTGTGGCCGGATGGCGAGCATCCCGCAATCAGTTTAAGTGACAGCGCGGCAGGACAGCGCGTGACTATACTACTGGCAGAGCCTCACGCGATTCCGCGCGAATAAAAAATAAGCAATACAACGCTTCCGAGGACTTCATGAGCGAATCCACTCCACCGCCGGTTGTCATGCCTGGCGGTAATGCGATTCAACCCCGCATGGTGCTGTGGTGTATCACCATTGTGGCGGTGGGTCTTTCCCTGTTCCAACTTTACTCCGCTGGCATTCAGCCACTGGGGCTATTTTACCAGCGTAGCATCCACTTAGCGCTGATCATGCTGCTGGCGTTTCTTATGTTTCCCGCCTTCGGCCCCAAGCGCAAACGCGGCGTGCTTGGCTGGGGGATCGACTGCCTGTTTTTAGCAGGCGCGCTGCTTACCGGCGGCTATTTAGTACTTAATCTGGATGCTATCTTCAGTCGCGCAGGGTTTTGGAGCGAAACCGATATCCTAGTGGCCTGCATTGCCACCGTGACCGTGTTGGAAGCCAGCCGCCGCGCAGTGGGCTTTGGCATGACGCTGATTGGTCTGCTGGCCATTATTTATGCGTTTGCGGGGCCACGGGGCGAATTGCCTTGGCTCGGTGAGTGGATGCCCGGCATTCTCTCGCATCGTGGTTACTCCCTTGACCGCGTAGCGGGGCAGCTCTATCTCGGTCAGGAGGGTATCTTTGGCCTGCCCTTGGGGGTGGCGGCGACCTATATCTTTATCTTTGTACTGTTTGGCGCTTTTTTGGAAAGCACCGGTGCAGGTAAATTCTTTATTGATATGGCTTATGCCGCCACGGGTCGCCAGCGCGGCGGGCCTGCCAAAGCAGCGGTGCTTGCCTCGGCGGGGATGGGGTCTATTTCTGGCAGTGCCATAGCCAACGTAGTGACCACCGGCGCGTTTACTATTCCGCTAATGAAAAAGCTCGGTTATAAGCCGAAGCAGGCGGGTGGCATCGAAGCGGCCGCGTCTACCGGGGGGCAAATCATGCCACCTTTGATGGGCGCTGGGGCGTTTTTGATTGCCGAGTACACTAATACGCCTTACTTAGAGATCGTCAAAATCAGTATCCTGCCGGCGATTATGTACTTTGCGACGGTGTACCTTTTTGTTCATATCATCGCTTTAAAGCAGGGTATGCAAGGCTTGCCTAAAAGCGAGCTGCCGCAAATGCGCCAGGTAATGAAAGATGGCTGGCACTTTTTACTGCCACTCGCGGTGCTTGTTTGGCTGTTGGTCATGAACATGTCGCCGATGCGGGTGGGCTATTATGCGGTCGTGACGATGATCACCGTTGCCGTGCTGCGCTACGCCTTATGGTACTTCTTTGTGGCTCCTTCTCAAGGACAGCCAGTAACGCTTGCGCGCACTCAAGGGGTGCTATGGAAAGGTCTTGTTAAACTGGTACAGGGGTTAGAGCTGGGGGCGCGCAATGCGGTGGCGGTTTCTATGGCCTGTGCAGTGGCGGGTATTATCGTTGGGGTAGTTGGCCTTACGGGGTTGGGTCTTAAATTCTCCTCCATGATGCTGGCTTTCTCGGGCGGTAATTTGGTGCTGGCGCTAGTAATGGTGCTGCTGGCAAGCTTAATCCTTGGCATGGGCCTGCCGGTCACCGCGAGCTATATCGTGTTGATCGTACTGGTGGGGCCTGCGCTGACCGCTGAGTTTGGCGTGCCGCTATTAATTGCCCACTTGGTGGTGTTCTGGTACTCCCAGGACTCCAACGTGACGCCGCCCATTGCCTTGGCAGGCTTTGCTGGGGCGGCGATTGCGGGCAGCAAGCCAATGGAAACCGGCTTTCAAGCGTGGAAGTTTGCCAAAGGTCTCTATTTGATTCCGCTGTTTATGGTGTTTAACCCGGAAATCATTGTCGGTGGCCCGGTGCCTATCGTGATCTGGAATGCGGTCATCGCGATTCTTGCCCTTGGTGCCTTTGCGGCTGCGCTGGAAGGCTATCTCTTCACCAAAATGTCGCTGTTACCACGCTTAGCGATTGCTGCTGCTATCGTCGGTGTGTTCTACCCAAGCTTAATCACCGAAGTAGCGGGCGTCGTTGTTATGAGCTTGGCGATAGGTGCCAATTGGCTGGCCAGTAAGCGTGAACCTCAGGCAACGCCAATGGCGGGTTAAAGCCTTAAACTGCTGCGAGGCCAGTGAAGACAGCCAGTAATGTTGATGTACAAAATTGGCTGACCTAAAAAAGCCCGGGAACCATTAGGTTTCCGGGCTTTTGCTTGGGGTTAGTTTTAACGATGCTATTTAGAAGATCGATTCTGCAGTGCCAGAGCCTTGCGAACCGCCTACCTCTTCTAGTTCACGACTAATGCGGCCAGTCTGATACTCCGGCAGGTGATCGCGATGGAACAGTTCGGAGATGCCGCCTGACTGGTTATCTTGCAAGCGACGACCTGTGTCTGCGTCTACCCGGGCAGAAACAACATTGTCTGGACGATTGGGGATCGCAGAAGGAGAACCTGCTAAAGCGCCGCCCATAAACTCGATCCAAATAGGTAGGGCAGCGTTAGCGCCATACTCAGCAAGGGTTTCGTTGCTGTCTTTACCTACCCACACAGTGGTCACTAAATCGCTGTTGAAACCGGCGAACCAAGCATCACGCTGATTGTTGGTGGTGCCGGTTTTACCCACGATGTCATCACGGTTCAGACTTAGTGCCGCGCGGCCTGTTCCTGAGGTAATAACGTCGCGTAGCATGTCGCGCAAAATATACACCGCTGCGGCGTCAGCCACGCGGGGCGCAACGGGATACTCTTTACCGTCGATCTCAACGGTTTCTTGTCCTTCTGCACAGCTTGGGCAGGCGACCTGGGGCGTTGCTTCGTCAATCAGTTCGTTGTCATCGTTGCGGGTAACGCGCTGGATAAACCACGGTGTCACCTGGAATCCACCGTTAGCGATCACAGCGTACGCATTGGTCATCTCCATCGGCGTTAAGTCGGCGCTCCCCAGCGCTAACGATAAACCACGGGGTAGGCGGCTGGAGGCAAACCCAAAGCCCTCCAGATAGTTGATCGTATGATCCAACCCCATGGTTTGCAGGACGCGAATGGTCACAAGGTTACGTGAGCGGGCCAGAGCAGGTCGAAGGCGCGTGGGGCCCTCGAAATCGCGGCTGGCGTTCACTGGGCGCCATAAAGAGTTACTGCCGTCATCTAGCACTACGGGCGCATCATTCACGACGCTGGCGGCATTCATCTCACCATCCTCCAGCGCTGCTAGGTAAATGAACGGCTTGAAAATAGAGCCCGACTGGCGCTGCGCTTGAACAGCACGGTTGAACTTGCTGGCGTTAAAATCAAAGCCGCCTTGCAAGGCTAAAATCGCGCCGGTGCGCGGATCTTGAGCAACCAGCGAGCCTTCTGCATCAGGCCGTTGAGACAAGCGTAAAGTGCCGTCTTCATTTTCAAACACGCGCACCAAGTCACCACGAACGGCAATTTGGTCGGCTGAGCTAGGCTCGGCCCCCCGGCTGCGCGGGCTTAGGTATTGGCGCGCCCAGCTTAGGCCGCTCCACGGGATGGTGTGCAGTTCGCCACCACGTACAAGCACCTGCATCTCGCGGCCACTGCTTTCTACTACAATGGCGGGGCGCAGTAGGCCAAAGTTGGGCGTTCGGTCTAATACTTGTAACCAGTTACTGACATCGCCATCAATGCCTTCGACCTCCGTTTGGCTGCGCTGGGCTGCCTGGCGCGCCGTTTGACGAATTTCGGGAGACTCCGCAAGCTCTTCTTCCAGCCCTTGGGTAGCGGTCTGTTCTTGGGCTTCTACCAGGCTTGATGCGATATCACGCTGTTCCGGCCCGCGCCAGCCATGGCGAAGATCGTAAGCCACTAGGCCATTGGCCAGTGCTTGGCGTGCATAGGGCTGCATTTCGCTGTCGATGGTGGTGTAGATGCGATAGCCACCGGTGTACGCGGTATCGCCAAAGCGTTCAACTGCGTACTGGCGCGCCATTTCAGACACATAAGCGGCATCAACTTCTGTTTGAGTAAAGTAGCGGCGGGCAGTTACCGGCGACTGAACCGCTTCCTGATACGCTTCGTCATCGATGTAGCCCAGCCCGCGCATACGGAACAGAATCCAGTTACGGCGGATCAACGAGCGCTCAGAGTTAGCCAGTGGGTTAAAGGCAGAAGGGGCCTTGGGCAGCCCGGCAATCATGGCGGTTTCTGCTAGGGTAAGTTCAGCCAGGGGCTTGTCGTAATAGGTTTCTGAGGCCGCCGCAATGCCATAGGCGCGATTACCTAAGAAAATTTTGTTAACGTAAAGCTCAAATATCTCTTCTTTGCTGAGTAGCTGCTCCATTTGCAGGGCAAGCAGAATTTCACGGATCTTCCGAGTGAAGGTTTGATCCAGCGTCAGCATGTAGTTACGTGCCACCTGCATGGTGATGGTGGAGCCACCGGATTGAATCGTGCCGCCGCTCTGGACCAGTTCCACGGAGGCCCTTGCTAAGCCCCGAGGGTCAACGCCTGAGTGGTCGAAATAGTTGGCATCCTCGGCTGCAACCAGGGCATTAATCATATCCTGAGGAATCTCGTCAAAGTCAATCGCCATACGGCGCTCTTCACCAAACTCACCGATCAGCTTGCCGTCGTTGGTGAAGATACGCAGCGGTGTATGTAGCTCGAAGTTCTGCAGCTGACGCACATCGGGCAGCCCCGGCGAAAAATAAATAGCCGCGCCTACTACTGCCAGCGCAGTGGCTCCAAACAACGCCACAATTAGCGAAAACAGCGACAGGATGAGGGTTCGAAAAAACGTCATGAACAGAAGGCACCCGTGGAAAGAAGTAATAGGTACGGCGCTAAAAGGGCCGTAACACGTAATTGGCTGCCATTATAGGAAGGTGAAGCAGCGGCCACCAGTGTTGATGTGCCGTAAGGCCATCTGCGTGTGACTTAACTAAAAATCATGTAACCTCAGAACTCGTAAGATTGGCAGGCGGAGCCGAACCCCACATGCGTTTACTTAAACCCACTAAAGGGTTGATTGGTGTCGATATTACATCGGCAACTGTCAAGCTGTTAGAGCTCAAGCAGTGCAACGATAATTACCAAGTAGAAAGCTACGCTGTGCGGCCGCTGCGCGAAGGTGCCGTGGTAGAACGTCGCATACGCGATATTAACGATGTAGCCAACGTGCTAAGCCGTGCGGTGGAACACGCAAAACCCTCTACGCGTAAGGCGGCGGTGGCCGTGCCGGCAAGTGCTGCTATTACTAAAACGCTCACGTTTCCAGCAGCGCTTAGCGAAGATGAAATCGAAGAGCGAATTACCGCCGAATCTGACCGTCATATACCGTTTCCGTTCAGTGAAGTGGCATTCGATTTTCAGTGTTTGGGGCCTGCTCCGTTTGATGAAGACCAGCAGCAGGTTGTATTAGTTGCGTGTCGTCAGCAGGATGTTAGTCAGCTAACAGAAACCTTGGAGCGCGCTGGACTTGAACCGGCAGCTGTCGATGTTGAAACCTTTGCTATGGAGCGCTCGCTGGCCGAGCTGCGCCGTCAGTTAAATGTTGAAAACGACCCAACGGCGTGTGTTGGGCTGGTAGATATTGGCGCTAATATGAACGCGTTTCACGTGGTGCGCGGAGGGCAAATCGTATACAGCCGAGACACGGTGTATGGCGGGCGCCAGCTTACCGATGCTATCCGCGACCGCTATTCGATGAGCAATGAAGAGGCTGGGTTTGCCAAAAAACGCGGCGGATTACCCGACGATTACCAGGATATGGTGCTTAATCCGTTTTTAGAAACCGTGGTACAGCAAGTGGGGCGCTCGCTGCAGCTGTATTATACGGCGGCTCGCCAGCATGAGGTGCAGCACATTGTGCTGGCGGGAGGCTCAAGCGTTATTCCTGGCCTTGCCGAACGTATCGCAGAAGATAGCGGAATGTCGGTGACCATTGCTAACCCGTTCCAACGCATGCGGGTGAATAAACGCTTAAATATTGAAGCACTCACCAACGATGCCCCCGCCATGTTAACGGCCGGTGGCTTGGCAATGAGGGTCGGCCAGTGAGTATTAACATCAACTTGCTGCCCTGGCGTGAAGCGCGCCGGGAGAAGCAGACCCGCGCCTTTTATGGTGTGGTGTTACTGATGCTGTTAACGGGCGGTGCGCTGGCCTATGCGGTCTCGTATGTGTATCAGCAACAGCTTGTTGCCCAGCAGCAGCGCAATGCTTATATCACTACCTATATAGAGCGGCTGAATAGAGAAATTGCCGACGTAAAACGCTACCAGTCCGATGCTGAACAGCTTGGCGAACAGCTGCGGCTGTTCCAAACGCTACATGGTGAGCGCATCCATACGGTTCAGCTATTTAATGATTTGGCGGCCAGCGTGGCCCAGGGCGTGGTTTATCAGCGACTTAGCCGAAGCGGTGAGCGCATTAGCCTTTCAGCCGTAGCCGGTAACGAGCGCCAAGTGTCCGAGCAGCTGCGCCAAATAGCCAGCATGCCTGGGCTTGGGGTGCCGGTGCTTTCGGAAGTGGCTAGCGGGCAGAATGGAAGCGAGCGTGCTTTTCAATTTGAGGTTATCCAATCTGCTGACACAGCGGCTGCCGAGGAGGCTGGGCCATGAGTTGGAATCGAGAACGCTGGCGCTCAGAGTGGCAACGCTTTCAAACTCTTGATTGGCAAGCGCTGGACATCAAAGAGGCGGGTGAGTGGCCCTCGCTGCTTAAAGGGCTATGTGGTGTGCTCGCTTTCTTGATGATGTTTGGTGGCATCAGCTGGTGGTTAGTGGGCGAAAAACGTGCGCAGCTAGCGATTGAGCAGCGTCAAGAAGTGCGCTTGCTGAGTGAGTATCGCAGTAAAGCATCGGAAGTGGCTTATTTGCCCGAAATACAAAGCCAGCTTGCCACATTGGAAGAGCAGATGGTGCAAATGCGAGCAATGTTGCCTACCAGTGCCGAAATACCGTCACTACTGGACAGTATTAGTGACGCCGCCGTGGATAATCGGCTGACGATCGAGACAATTCGCTTAAGGCCTACGGTAAGTAAGACACACTATATTGAGCATCCGCTGGACATTCAGGTGCGTGGTGGCTACCACCAACTGGCGCAATTTGCTGCGGATATAAGCCAAATGGCACGTATCGTTACCCAGCATGACCTCACCTTGGTGCCTGTAGACCAGCAGGGCGATGTTCTACGGCTCTCACTGCTTGCCCGTACCTACAGCTATATAGAAGCAGCAGATGAAGGGAGCACACCATGAAGCGCTTGATGTGGGTGTGCTGTAGCATTGTGGTAGCGGGATGCAGTGATGCAAATCTTGACCAGCTAGATACAACGCTAGCTGAGATACGCCGCGCCCCCGGTGGGCAGGCTCCCGACATTATCTCGCCACTGCCTGAGCCACGACCGCTTGATTACCGATATGCTGAGGTGCGCAGCCCTTTTCTTGCCCCGGAAAGCGTGCACAGCCAAGACGCCGCATTATTACTGCCGGAAGCGAGCGAGTTTGCCCCCGACCAACAGCGCGCCACTGAACCGTTGGAGCAGTTTCAGCTTCAGTCGTTACGGTTGGTAGGCACGCTGGGTATGGGAGGGCAGCGGGTCGCGCTGATTGCCTCACCGGATGGTAAGGTAACCAGCGTTCGGGTGGGAAATTATTTAGGTAGTAACCACGGGCGAATTACTCTTATTAGCTCCCAAGAAATCACACTTGTAGAGCGAGTGTTTAGCCAACAGCAGGGATGGCAAGAGCGCCAAGCAGCGCTAGCCATTGATGAATAGCCTTTTTACTTGTTACTGGATGTCACGCCATGGTCGCCGCGCTTCGTCGAATTACGTTGTTATTGCTAGCCTTTACCCCTACGTTAAGCTTGGCTTCAGTGCTTACCCAGATGGATGTACGCCCAGCCGACAGCGGGGAGATGGAGTTGGTGCTGCGATTTAGCGGCGGTGTAGCCGAGTTAACTGGCTACCGGCTAGATGCGCCGCCGCGCCTAGCGCTAGATTTAGCTGATACCCAAAGCGGCCTGGCTCAGCGTCGGTTGAATGTGGGCAGTGGCGGTGTCGAGCGTGTCACCGCCATTGAAGGTAACGGCCGAACCCGGCTGGTGGTCGACTTATCAGAGCCTCTTGATTATCGCCCCAAGGTGGAGGGTGATCAGTTGAAAATCACCCTAGGGACGCCCAGCAGCAATGCAGCAGCGCCTGCGCTCGAAACCTTTGAAGGCCCCAGCGTTGAAGATATTGACTTTCGCCGCGGCCCCGATGGTGCAGGGCGGCTGCTAATCACCTTTGATCGAGAAGGTGTGGTGAGCCAAGTACGTGAAGGTAGCGAAGGCCGAGTGATTGCCGAGCTGCGCGATGTTGACCTTCCCGATGCGCTTAATCAGATATACGACGTGACTGATTTTGCCACGCCCATTACCCGTATCACGCCGCGCCCTGGTCAGCGCGATACATTGCTGGAGCTGCAAACTAACGGCCCCTACGCGATGATTTCCTCCCAAAGCGGGCGAACACTCACTATCGAAGTGCAGCCCGTTAGCCAAGAGACCCAGCCCGTTCGTGAGCGGCAAGGCGATAGCTTCACCGGCGATAGGTTAAGTCTCAACTTTCAGGACATCGAAGTTCGCGCGGTGCTGGCAACGCTTGCCGAGTTTACCGGGCTTAACCTGGTGGCAAGCGACAGCGTCACGGGGCGCGTGACACTCAACTTAAACGATGTACCTTGGGACCAGGCGCTAGCGCTGATTCTGCAGAGCCAGGGGTTATCCAGCCGGGAGCAGGGCAATGTGATTGTCGTTGCCCCCGCCAGCGAGCTGGCGGCCATTGAGCGCCAAGAAATTGAAGCGCGCAATCAGCGTGAAACGCTCGCCCCGCTGGTTACCGAGTTCATTGAAGTAAAGTATGCCCGGGCAGAAGACCTCGCCCAGTTGCTGCGCGGCGGTGATGGGTTTGGCTTATTGACCGAGCGCGGCCGCGTCAGTGTTGATCAGCGCACCAATACACTATTGATTCAGGATACCGCCGAGCAGGTGCGCGATATTATCCGCACCCTAGACCGCCTTGACGTAGCCGTGCGCCAAGTGCAAATAGAGGCGCGCATTGTTATCGCCCGAGATACAGCCTCACGGGAGCTAGGGATTAATTGGGGGCTCGACAGCACCCGAGGCTTTTTAGATCGAGGGGATGGCGTTTTTGAAAGACGAAATATTAACCCTAACAGTATTAACCGCGCCCAAGGTGGGCTAGCGGTAGATCTAGGCTCCACAGGGGCGGCTGGGACTGGCTTTAGCTTTGGCTACTTATCCGGCGATATATTGCTGGATCTTGAACTGCGGGCACTAGAGAGCGAAGGTAAAAGCCAGACGATTTCCCAGCCTCGGGTTATTACTGCCAATCAGCGCACGGCCATTATTCGCCAGGGTGAAGAGCGCGCCTTCCAAAGCGTGGATGCCCAGGGCAATCCAGATACCGAATTCAAAGAGGCTGAGCTCTCCCTAGAGGTAACGCCGCAAATCACGCCAGATAATCGCATCATTATGGATTTGGTGATTAAAAACGACAGCTTCCGTGAGAGCGAGTTTGGCGGCGAGCCACCTATTGATACCAACCAGATTGAGACCCAAGTGCTGGTGGACAATGGCCAAACAGTGGTGCTAGGCGGTATTTTAACCACAGAGCAGTTGAGCCAAATTGCTAAAACGCCTCTGCTGGGTGACCTGCCACTGATTGGTCGGCTGTTTCGCTATACCCAAGAGAGTAATGAAAAGGTAGAGTTATTGGTCTTTATTACTCCACGACTCCTTGATGATGGTTTGATGACTCGCTGATGCAGGATTTACCCAATCTTTTTTTAATTGGCCCTATGGGGGCTGGTAAAAGCACGATAGGCCGTCTATTGGCGGGAGAACTGTCGCGCCCGTTTTACGACAGCGATCATGCCATACAGGACCGCTGTGGAGCCGATATACCCTGGATATTTGATGTCGAGGGTGAGCCAGGCTTCCGCCAGCGTGAAATTCAAATGATTGATGAGCTTACCCGGCTATCAGACGTGGTGGTGGCTACGGGTGGCGGCGCGGTTCTGCGCGAAGAGAACCGTCGGGCCCTGCGCGAGCGCGGTACCGTAGTGTATCTAATGACCACCGTTGACCAGCAGCTGAAGCGCACCGCCAAAGACCGTAACCGCCCTCTGCTGCAGTGTGCCAATCGTGAGCAGGTGCTGAACGACATGTTTGCCACCCGAGACCCGCTTTATCGCGCCACGTCGGATATTACCGTGCGCACTGATCGGCGCAGCCCGCGAGCCGTGGTCAATGAAATACTGCGTCGTGTGTATCGCTTGGTAGACCCGTTGGAAACCGCTGGAGTACCAAATAAAGTGCAGAATAAAAAGGTATCGCAATGACAGAAACGCTCAATGCTCCGCGTACGTTAACGGTGTCACTCGGTGACCGTAGCTACCCTATTCACATTGGTGCAGGGCTACTGCAGCATGCCAATGTGCTGACGCCCTACTTAGCGGGTCAGCAGGTGATGGTGGTGACCAATGACACTATTGCGCCACTTTATTTAGAGGCGCTTTGTGCCACGCTTCCTGGCCACCTCGACGTGCGAAGCGTTGTGCTCCCTGACGGCGAACAGCATAAGACCATTGAGCAGGTGGGGCGCATTTGGGATGCCCTGCTGGAGGCAGGATTTAACCGCCGCTGTACGTTGATCGCACTTGGCGGCGGCGTGATTGGCGACATGGTGGGTTATGCCGCGGCGTCTTATCAGCGCGGTGTGGCTTTTGTTCAGGTGCCGACGACGCTGCTTTCCCAGGTGGACTCGTCTGTCGGAGGGAAAACCGGCGTTAACCACCCGCTAGGCAAAAACATGATTGGCGCTTTTTGGCAGCCTAAAGCGGTGTTGGTGGATACCGATACGTTAACCACGCTGCCTAGTCGCGAGCTTTCCGCCGGACTTGCCGAGGTGATTAAGTACGGACTTATCCGTGATGAGGCGTTTTTAAGTTGGTTAGAAGAGAACATGCAGGCGTTGCGCAGCGTTGAGCCTGATGTGATTGCGGAAGCCATCGCCAAAAGCTGCCAGATCAAGGCGGATATCGTCGCTGAAGATGAGACCGAGCAGGGGGTTCGCGCGCTGCTGAACCTTGGTCACACCTTTGGGCACGCCATTGAAGCGCATCAAGGTTACGGTCATTGGCTGCATGGTGAAGCCGTGGGGGCGGGGATGGCGATGGCAGCAACGCTGTCACATCAATTAGGCTGGATTGAGGAGGCGGCACTGACAAGAGCGCAGGCGGTTATTCAAAGCGCTGGGTTGCCGTTGGCTGCCCCGGCAAATATGTCAGCAGATGACTTCTTGGTGCGTATGCGGTTGGATAAGAAAAATATCGACGAGAAGCTACGCTTAGTGCTGCTCAAGGCCTTAGGTGATGCCTGTGTTAGCGATGCAGCGCCCGTTGATACCCTTTCGAGCCTGCTTCAGCGCTATCCTCGACTCTAGCTCTTCATTACCAACGCTTCATTAATAGCTCTTAGCCGCTAACGCTGAAAACACACTATTTGCCTGTATGGATGAACCCGCCTTTGTGCGGGTTTTTTATTATCTGAGCGTTAGGCTAAATAATCACTCTGCGTGTAATCCGCATGCCTTATGCGCTATCGGCATGGGTTCTTAGGCTAAATCTAGACTAAAGTATACAAAGTATTTTTTACCGTTTAAAAATCGTTTTATTGGTTTGCAAGTGGTTGAAGTGTATGTGTTTTTTATAATTAAGTTAGTGTAACTACAGGATTTGGCGAGGGTTTTAGAGAATCTGGTGGGCGCGAGAGATTGCGCGCTCTAGGGGCAAATAGCTATGCTGAGCGACCATTTCTTGCAGCAGCGGTTAGGGGAACCCCCCTGTCTGGGCGGGTGATAAAGCATCATAAAAAAATAAAAACCCGAAAATATACCATGAAAACGCTGCTAATAAAATACGCTTAATAGAGGCACGCCCATGAATAGAGGTCTCCACCAGCCCGGCGAGTTTCGCGACAACTGTGGCTTTGGCTTAATTGCCCACATGGAAGGGCAGGCCAGCCACGACTTGCTGAAGACGGCTATTGAATCACTTACCTGCATGACCCACCGTGGGGGTATTGCGGCCGACGGCAAAACCGGCGACGGCTGTGGGCTGCTGCTTAAAATGCCTGTTCAGTTCATGCGCGAAGCGGCAAAAGAGGCGCTGGACGCAGAGCTAGGCGAGCAGTTCGCTGTAGGCGTGGTTTTCCTGCCCAATGACGACGCCCGGGCAAATGCCGCCAAAGAGACCTTGACCCAAAAGCTAAGTGCCCGTGGTTTAGAGGTGTTGGGCTGGCGTGAGGTGCCTACGGACTCCAGCGTCTGCGGCCCCATGGCGCTTGAGTGCCTGCCACGTATTGAACAGCTCTTTGTGCAGCCCGGTAGTGGCAACAGTTTTGCTGTCGATCTGTTTATGGCCCGCCGTCTCGCAGAACAGGCGCTGCGCAAAGAAGAAGAATTTTATGTCGCGTCGCTCTCTTCAGAAGTGGTGTCGTACAAAGGCTTAGTCATGCCGGAAGATTTGCCGGCGTTCTATAAAGACCTTAACGACCCGCGCCTGGAAACCGCGATCTGCGTTTTCCACCAGCGCTTCTCGACCAATACCGCACCCCGCTGGCCCTTGGCGCAGCCATTCCGCTTACTTGCCCACAACGGCGAAATTAATACCATCGAAGCTAACCGTGGCTGGGCAAACTCCCGTAAAGCGAACTTTGTTAACGAGCGCCTGCCGGATATCGCCGAACTGGATGAAATCGTCAACACCACAGGCTCTGACTCCTCCAGTATGGATAACATGCTGGAAGTGCTGCTCACCGGCGGCATGGAACTGCACCGCGCGGTGCGCATGATGGTGCCACCTGCCTGGCAAAACGTGGAGACCATGGGCGCTGAACTGCGTGCGTTCTATGAGTACAACTCCATGCACATGGAGCCCTGGGATGGCCCAGCGGGTGTGGTAATGACCGACGGCCGCCAAGCGGTGTGTATGTTGGACCGTAACGGCCTGCGCCCAGCGCGTTGGGTGATTACTAAAAACGGCTATATCACGCTGGCGTCTGAAATTGGCACCTACGGTTACAAGCCAGAAGATGTCGTCGCCAAAGGCCGCGTTGGCCCGGGTCAAATACTGGCCGTGGACACCCAAACCGGTGAAGTGCTGCATACCCATGATATCGATGACCGCTTAAAGTCTGCGTACCCCTATAAGCGTTGGCTAAAGCAGGAAGCCAGCTATTTAGAGTCTGCGCTGGCCGAGCTTGCGCGTTTCCAGTCGATGGATACCGACGCGCTTAACGTTCAGCAGAAGATGTTCCAGGTAACGTTCGAAGAGCGCGACCAGGTACTGCGCCCGCTGGCAGAAAGCGGCCAGGAAGCGGTGGGCTCCATGGGTGATGATACCCCCATGGCGGTACTGTCTAGCCGTCCGCGCCTGCTGACCGATTTCTTCCGCCAGAAATTTGCTCAGGTGACTAACCCGCCGATCGATCCGCTTCGCGAGGCGATCGTGATGTCACTGGAAACCTGCTGTGGCGCTGAGCTAAACGTCTTTAAGGCAACGCCTGAGCATGCTCACCGCTTAATTTTGACCACGCCTGTTCTGTCACCGCGCAAGTTTACTGCGCTAGTGAGCCAAGACGACCCTGCGTTTGCTAGCCACACGCTGACGCTGGGCTACGACCCAGAGCAGACGAGTTTGCATCAGGCTATTACTGCGCTGTGCAAAGAAGCCGAAGCACAGGTCAAGGCGGGTAAGGTCATTCTTGTACTGACCGATGCTGAACTGCCCAAGGGGCAGTTGCCGATTCAAGCCGCGTTGGCGGTAGGTGCGGTTCACTCACACCTTGGCCGTTTAACGTTACGTCCTAATGCCAACATTGTGGTGGAAACAGGCTACGCCCGTGATGCTCACCAAATGGCTGTGCTGTTTGGCGTAGGCGCCACGGCGGTTTATCCGTGGCTGGCGTATCAGGTCATGGCGGATATGCACCGCACCGGCGAGCTAAATGGCAACCCTGCCGATGCGCGGGAGAATTACCGCAAAGGCATGCAGAAAGGGTTGTTTAAGATTCTCTCGAAAATGGGCATCTCGACGCTGGCGTCCTACCGCGGTTCGATGCTGTTTGAAGCCGTGGGCTTGTCTGATGAGATTATGGACACCTGCTTTGTGGGCATGGCGTCGCGTATTCAAGGCACCGGTTTTGCCGAGCTGCAGCTGCAGCAGGAGCTGTTGGCGAAAGATGCCTGGATTGCGCGCAAAGGCATTTCTCAGGGCGGTATGCTGAAATACGTCCACGGCCACGAGTACCACGCTTACAACCCGGATGTCGTGACATCGCTGCAGGCGGCGGTACAAGAGGGTAGCTACACCAAGTGGAAAAAGTTTGCCCAGTTGGTGAATGAGCGCCCGGTAGCGACCATTCGTGACCTGCTGGTTCTTAAGCCCGCAGAAACTCCCATCGCGCTAGATGAAGTAGAACCCGTTGAGGCGCTGCTACCGCGTTTTGATAGCGCCGGTATGTCGCTGGGTGCGCTCTCCCCTGAGGCACACGAAGCGCTGGCCCAGGCCATGAACGAGGCGGGGGGGCGCTCCAACTCTGGCGAAGGCGGCGAAGATCCTGCTCGCTATGGCACTATCCGCAGTTCGAAAATCAAACAGATCGCCTCCGGCCGCTTTGGCGTGACCCCGGCATATCTGGTTAATGCCGAAGTGCTGCAGATCAAGGTAGCCCAGGGCGCCAAGCCAGGCGAGGGCGGCCAGCTGCCCGGCGGTAAGGTCAACCAGCTCATTGCTCGCCTGCGCTACTCGGTGCCCGGCGTGACGCTGATTTCACCGCCGCCACACCACGATATTTACTCCATTGAAGACTTGTCCCAGCTGATTTTTGACCTTAAGCAGGTCAACCCTGAGGCACAGGTTTCAGTGAAGCTTGTGTCCGAGCCGGGTATCGGCACTATCGCCACTGGCGTAGCGAAGGCCTATGCAGACCTGATCACGGTTTCTGGCTACGACGGCGGCACGGCGGCTAGCCCGTTAACCTCTATTAAACATGCGGGTTCCCCTTGGGAGCTTGGCCTTCCTGAGGTGCATCAGGCGCTGCGCATTAACGGCCTGCGCGACAAAATTCGCCTGCAAACGGATGGCGGCTTAAAAACTGGCCTCGACGTTGTTAAGGCAGCGATTCTCGGCGCTGAGAGCTTTGGCTTTGGTACGGCGCCGATGGTCGCGCTGGGCTGTAAATACTTGCGTATTTGCCACCTGAATAACTGTGCCACGGGCGTGGCGACGCAAGATGACTTCCTGCGTGGCGAACACTTCCGCGGCACCGTGGACATGGTCAAAAACTACTTCCGCTTTATTGCTGAAGAAGTGCGCGAACTGATGGCGATGCTGGGCGTTCGCAAGTTGACCGATCTGATCGGCCGTACTGATCTGCTTGAAGTGTTGGAAGGCAACACGGCGTCTCAGCGCAAGCTCGACTTAACGCCGCTGCTGGCCAACGACTTTGTCCCCAAAGATGCGCCGCAGTTTTGCGAGGTGAGCCGCAATGTGCCCCACGACCCAGGTGCCAAAAACCAGGAAGTACTGGCCGCGCTAAAAGAGGCGATTGAAAACCAGTCGGGCGGTACCTTTGATTTTACCATTACCAACTGCGACCGCAGCGTAGGGGCGTTGACCTCCGGGGCGATTGCCAAACGTTACGGTGAAGATGGCCTTGAAGCGGCGCCAATGACCGCACGTTTTACCGGGGTGGCTGGGCAGAGTTTTGGGGTGTGGAACGCCCGTGGTTTAAACCTTTACCTCGAAGGTGACGCCAACGACTACGTGGGCAAGGGCATGAATGGCGGCAGTATTGTGATTGTGCCGCCTAAGGATAGCCAGTTCGAAAGTCACAAAACCGCCATTATCGGTAACACCTGCCTGTATGGCGCGACAGGCGGCACGCTGTTCGCTGCAGGTACCGCCGGTGAGCGTTTTGCGGTGCGTAACTCCGGTGCTACCGCCGTGGTTGAAGGCGCAGGTGATCACTGCTGTGAATACATGACCGGCGGTTTGGTCTGCGTATTGGGAGAAACTGGCGTTAACTTCGGTGCGGGTATGACCGGTGGTTTTGCCTATGTGTTAGATGAAGACCGCAGCTTCGTGGACAAGTACAACCATGAGCTGGTTGAGATCCACCGGGTCAACACAGAAGCAATGGAAGCGTATCGCCGCCACTTGCGTGAAATGATTGAAGCCTATGTTGCGGCAACAGGCTCTGATCGTGGCGCGGCGATTCTGGAAGACTTCGGCGACTACGCGCGCCACTTCTGGCTGGTGAAGCCAAAAGCGGCAAGCCTGGGTAGTTTGCTGAATCAATCTCGGCGTCAGCCGGAATAACCCGCCAGAGCCTACGCTTCGAGGAGAGAGATCATGGCTAGCCGTTTAAATAACGATTTCCAGTTTGTTGATGTGGGTCGTAAGGACCCACAGAAAAAAGCCGCACACACTCGCGCAAAAGAGTTTGCGGAAATTTATGAGCCGTTTAAACCCACCGATGCAGCCAGCCAGGCACACCGCTGCCTGCATTGCGGTAACCCATACTGCGAGTGGAAGTGCCCGGTACACAACTACATTCCTAACTGGCTGCAGTTGGTGGTGGAAGGCAATATTATCGAAGCCGCCGAGCTTTCCCACAAAACCAACTCGCTGCCGGAAGTGTGTGGTCGGGTGTGCCCGCAAGACCGTCTGTGCGAAGGCGACTGCACGCTGAATGATGGTTTTGGTGCGGTGACCATTGGCTCGATTGAGAAATACATCACTGACACTGCCTTTGCCATGGGCTGGCGCCCGGATATGTCAAAAGTGGTGTGGACGGACAAGAAAGTCGCCATTGTGGGCGCAGGGCCTGCGGGTCTTGGCTGCGCCGATATTCTGGCGCGCAACGGCGTTAAGCCCGTCGTATTTGATAAGTACCCGGAAATTGGCGGACTGCTGACCTTTGGTATTCCAGAGTTCAAGCTTGAAAAAAATGTGATGGAGCGTCGCCGTGCCGTCTTTGAAGAGATGGGCGTCGAGTTCCGTTTGAATACCGAGATCGGTACTGATGTCGAGTTCGAAACGCTGCTTCAGGAGTACGACGCCGTATTCCTGGGCATGGGTACTTATAAATATATGGCGGGTGGCTTCCCTGGCGAAGACCTGCCTGGGGTCTACAAGGCGCTGGATTTCTTGATTGCCAACGTCAACCGCCGATTAGGGTTCGAAAAAGACCCTAACGATTTCATCTCCATGGAAGGCAAGCGCGTGGTGGTGCTTGGCGGTGGTGATACGGCGATGGACTGTAACCGCACATCGATTCGCCAGCGGGCCGCGAGCGTCAGCTGCGCCTACCGCCGCGATGAAGAGAACATGCCCGGCTCCCGCCGTGAAGTGGCTAATGCACGTGAAGAGGGCGTCGAATTCCTGTTTAACCGCCAGCCAGTGGCGGTTGTGGGAGAAGAAAAAGTCGAAGGCGTTAAAGTAGTGCGGACTCGCCTGGGTGAGCCGGACGAGAATGGCCGTCGTCGTCCAGAAGTCGTGCCAGGGTCTGAAGAG
This sequence comes from Halomonas sp. GFAJ-1, assembly GCA_002966495.1. Lineage (NCBI taxonomy): Bacteria > Pseudomonadati > Pseudomonadota > Gammaproteobacteria > Oceanospirillales > Halomonadaceae > Halomonas > Halomonas sp. GFAJ-1. The sequence goes on along the minus strand of CP016490.1, from coordinate 74,644 downwards.
ATCATCGCCGCCGACGCGGTCGTGGTGGCGTTTGGTTTTCAGGCAAGCCCGGCACCGTGGTTCGATAGCGCCAAGATCGACGTTAACGAGAGAGATCTGGTTAAAGCCCCTGAACATGGCCAATACGCTTTCCAAACCAGCAATGAGAAAATCTTTGCCGGTGGCGATATGGTGCGCGGCTCTGACTTAGTGGTCACCGCGATTTATGAGGGGCGCCAAGCAGCAGAAGGGATTTTGGACTACCTGGGCGTGTGATATTGGATAGTGAGGGGCGATGTCGCCCCTCAACTAGAGCAGTTCAAATTGAGCCTTAAGGCTTACTCTGCTATTCTGTCGTCCCATCCTGGTGTGGCTTTCTGTTACGCCTTTTGATCACGTTTCGACAGGTTTTCCATGACACGATATATCTTCGTGACCGGCGGCGTTGTGTCCTCTCTTGGCAAGGGCATCGCGTCTGCCTCGCTGGCGGCGATTCTCGAGGCCCGCGGCCTTAAGGTCACCATGCTCAAGCTCGACCCCTACATCAATGTGGACCCGGGCACCATGAGTCCTTTCCAGCACGGCGAGGTGTTCGTCACCGAGGATGGCGCCGAGACGGATCTGGACCTTGGTCACTACGAGCGCTTTATTCGTACCAAAATGACCCAAGGCAACAACTTCACCACGGGCCGCGTGTACGAGAACGTGCTACGCAAAGAGCGCCGTGGCGACTACCTGGGTGGCACCGTTCAGGTTATTCCCCACATTACCGATGAAATCAAGCAGCGCGTTTACGCGGGTGGCGAGGGTTTTGACGTAGCGCTGGTGGAAATCGGCGGTACGGTTGGCGATATCGAGTCGCTGCCGTTCCTTGAGTCGATTCGTCAGATTCGCAGCGAGCTGGGTGCAAGCCGAGCGATTTACATGCACCTGACCCTGGTGCCGTACATTAAGACCGCAGGCGAAACTAAAACTAAGCCGACCCAGCACAGCGTTAAAGAGCTGCGCTCTATCGGTATCCAGCCGGATATTTTGATTTGCCGCAGTGAAGTAGAGCTTGAAGAGAGCGAACGTCGTAAAATCGCCCTGTTCACCAACGTGGAAGAGCGTGCGGTGGTGCCGCTGCAGGATGCCGACACTATTTATCGTATTCCGCTGATGCTCCATGAGCACGGCCTGGACGACATTGTTTGTGACAAGCTGCGTTTAGAAGCCCCCGAAGCTGACCTGTCCGAATGGGTGAAGGTGTTGGATTCTAAGCTGAACCCGCTGAAGTCGGTAAGCATTGCCATGGTCGGTAAGTACATGGAGTTACTGGATGCCTACAAATCGCTCAATGAAGCGCTGATCCATGCGGGCATTCAGGGACGTATTAAGGTCAATGTCGACTATATTGATTCGGAAGATATTGAGCGCCACGGTACCGAGCGCTTAGCGGGTAAAGATGCCATTCTGGTGCCGGGTGGTTTTGGCGAGCGCGGCGTGGAAGGCAAGATTCTTGCTGCCCAGTTTGCCCGTGAAAACAAGATCCCCTACCTGGGTATCTGTCTAGGCATGCAGGTGGCCGTTATTGAGTTTGCTCGCAACGTGGCCGGCTGGGAAGACGCCAACTCCACCGAGTTTACTCACGACACCAAGCACCCGGTGGTGGGGCTGATTACTGAGTGGATTAACGCCGAAGGCAAAATTGAGCTACGCGATGCGGCCTCTGACCTTGGCGGCACCATGCGTTTAGGCGGGCAGGTTTGTCATCTGGCCTCAGGCAGTAAAGCTCGCGCGGCCTATGGTTCTGATGAGATTGTTGAGCGCCACCGCCACCGTTTTGAAGTCAACAACCAGTTTATTGATGAGCTGGAGAAGGCTGGCTTGGTGATTTCAGGGAAGAGCGTCGACCAATCGCTGGTCGAGGTAGTGGAGCTTGCCGACCACCCCTGGTACGTGGCGTGTCAGTTCCACCCAGAGTTCACATCGACACCGCGCGATGGGCACCCGCTGTTCTCAGGCTTTGTTAACGCCGCCGTTGAGCACAAAGCAGCACGTACCCGTGCCCACGCGGCGCCTCAAGAGTAAAGGGGGAAACATGGCTTCTCACGCACTAACCCCAGAGCGTCATATCAACGTTGCCGGCCTAACCGCCGGCAATTCTTTGCCGCTCATGTTATTAGGCGGCATGAATGTGCTGGAGTCGGCAGAGTTGGCCGATGAGATCGCCCAAGCCTATGTTGAAGCGACGCAAACACTGGGTATGCCTTATGTCTTTAAGGCGAGTTTTGATAAAGCCAACCGCAGCTCGATCCACTCCTACCGTGGGCCTGGGCTGGATAAAGGGTTACAAATCTTAGCTGACATCAAAGCCCGCTATGGCGTGCCGATTATCACCGACGTACACGAGCCATGGCAGGCGGCGCCCGCCGCTGAGGTCGCTGATATCATCCAGCTACCGGCGTTTTTAGCGCGCCAAACCGATCTAGTGGTGGCAATGGCAAAAACGGGGGCGGTTATTAACATTAAAAAACCGCAGTTTTTAGCTCCCCACGAAATGCGCCATATTCTCACCAAGTTTCAGGAAGCGGGCAATGACCGCCTGATGCTGTGCGAGCGGGGCACAAGCTTTGGTTATAACAATCTGATCGTCGATATGCTGGGCTTTGGCGATTTGAAACAAACGGGTTACCCGGTGTTTTTTGATGTTACCCACGCACTACAGCGTCCTGGTGGCCGTGCTGACAGCGCTGACGGGCGCCGTGCCCAAGTGGCGGAGCTGGCTCGCGCGGGCGTCGCTGTTGGTTTGGCGGGGCTGTTTTTAGAAGCGCACCCAGACCCTGACAACGCCAAGTGTGATGGCCCCTGTGCGTTGCCGCTGGATCAGCTGGCGCCGTTTTTGTCGCAGCTTGCCCAGCTAGACACGCTGGTCAAAGGCTTCGATCCGCTAGCCATTCGCTGATCGTGATAATAAACGTGGTATATATTTGACCCACCACTCTCTATCAGACTGACAACCTAAGGATACTGTCATGACCAAAATTGTTGAAATCAGTGCGCTGGAAGTGCTCGATTCTCGTGGCAACCCAACTGTTCAAGCTACTGTTCGCCTTGAAAGCGGTGCGATAGGTGAAGCCTGTGCGCCAAGTGGTGCGTCCACAGGCTCCCGCGAGGCGCTTGAGCTGCGCGATGGCGACAAGACACGCTACCTCGGTAAAGGCGTTTTAAAAGCCGTTGAAGCCGTGAATGGCAGTATTCGTAATGCATTGTTAGGTATGGATGCGCGCGATCAGCGCGGCCTGGACGATGCCATGCTGGCGCTCGATGGCACCGAAAATAAGGCTACGCTAGGTGCCAATGCGATTTTGGCCGTATCGCTGGCCGCCGCTAAAGCCGCCGCTAATGCCAAGGGTGTACCGCTGTATGCTCACATCGCTGAGCTATACGGTCAGCCGGGCCAGTACAGCATGCCGGTGCCGATGATGAATATTCTCAACGGTGGTGAACACGCGGATAACAACGTTGATATCCAAGAGTTCATGGTGCAGCCGGTGGGTGCAGCCAACTTCCGTGAAGGCCTTCGTATGGGCGCAGAGATTTTTCACGCGCTGAAAAAAGTACTGTCGGCGAAAGGTCTGTCTACCTCGGTGGGTGATGAGGGCGGCTTTGCCCCTAACTTGGCATCTAACGCTGATGCGCTGGCCGTAATTAAGCAGGCTGTTGCCGACGCCGGTTACTCCCTTGGTAAAGATGTAACACTGGCACTCGACTGCGCCTCCTCTGAGTTCTACAGAGATGGCCAGTACAACCTCTCCGGCGAAGGCAAAATCTATGACGCTGAAGGCTTTGCTGACTACCTAGCTGGGCTATGCGCCGATTATCCGATTGTGTCTATCGAAGACGGTATGGATGAATCTGACTGGGCGGGCTGGAAAGCGCTGACCGATAAGCTGGGTGATAAAGTGCAGCTGGTGGGTGACGATTTGTTCGTTACCAATACCAAAATTCTCAAGCGCGGTATCGATGAGCAGATTGGTAACTCCATTCTGATTAAGTTCAACCAGATTGGCTCGCTGTCTGAAACCCTAGATGCCATCAAGATGGCCCAGGACGCTGGATTTACTGCGGTTATCTCCCATCGCAGCGGTGAAACGGAAGATACTACCATTGCTGATTTGGCCGTGGGCACCTGTGCAGGGCAGATTAAAACTGGCTCGCTGTGCCGCTCTGACCGAGTAGCCAAGTACAACCGTTTGCTGGTGATTGAAGCTGAACTGGGCGAGGTGACTTACCCGGGGTTGAAGGCTATTAAAAGCCAGTAAAGGCGAAACGTTGCGCGGGCTTGTAAGAGATGTCTCAAGATTTTGTAAGAGATCTCTTACAAATGCCGACGACATTCGCTTGGTATGGGTAGGTTAAAATGAAATTTTCCACTAATCTTAATTTAACTGATTGATTTAAAAGTTTTTTAAAAAATAAGGCGAGCCGGCTAGGCTCGCCTTTTGCGATTTTGGCCTGCTTGTGATGCCCAAATTATCTGCCACAATATGTTCAGGACTAGGGGAGGCAAGGATGCTTCAGGCAGGATGCAACGGGATGCAGGTAGGTGCGCCGGGTGACATAGTGACATGAGCCCCGGCAAGGACGTCACCTAAGGAAGTTGACACAGGGAGTGGTCAGAGGAAGTGCTTGGAGCGGGCGGCCTACGGGCCGCCTTTTTTTGCGCGTGTGCTACCGAAGTACAAAAAGGTGCATAAAAAAACCAGCGCGAACGCTGGTTTTTATAGAGCGTTAAGCGATGTTGCAGTTTAGCGCTCCAGTTTCTCAAGCTTACCTGTTTTACCATCCCACTCTTCTGCGTCGGGTAGTGGGTCTTTCTTCTCGGCAATGTTTGGCCACACCTCGGCCAGTTCTGCATTGATTTCGATGAACTGCGTTTGGTTATCGGGCAGCTCATCCTCGGAGAAGATCGCTTCAGCGGGGCACTCCGGCTCACACAGGGCGCAATCGATACACTCATCTGGGTGAATAACCAAGAAGTTAGGGCCTTCGTAGAAGCAATCGACCGGGCAGACTTCCACGCAGTCAGTGTACTTGCACTGGATGCAGTTCTCGGTAACGACAAACGTCATCTTGCTATCCCTCTTGCAGGACCAGAAACGCTTCCGGTCATGGTCAATCGTGAATGGTTATAAATCAGCTGTTTTTTATAAGCTAAAAAGTATGGGCGACATTCTAGAGGTGCCCTTACCCGTGGGCAAGCGCCACATGACCTTCTATTAAGACGATCACAGGAGTTCGCGCCATTGATACAGCAGTGCCAACGCCTCCCTAGGCGATAAATCATCTACGTCCGCTTTTTTAAGCGCCTCTACAACGGGGTGAGGGGCGCTGGCAAACAGGTCGTTCTGCAGTGGCACGCCTTGTTCTGAACCTGCCGAGACAGCACGGCGCTGCTGTTGGTCAACGTCACGTTGCTCCAAGGCAATCAGTTTTTCCCGTGCGCGGGAGATCACAGGGGTGGGCACGCCAGCGAGCTGCGCGACCTGTAAGCCGTAGCTTTGGCTTGCAGGGCCAGCCTCAATACGGTGCATAAACACGATGCTATCGCCGTGCTCGGTGGCGGTTAAATGAATGTTGGCCACGCCGTTTGCCTGTTCAGGCAGGGAGGTCATTTCAAAATAGTGGGTGGCAAACAGTGTTAATGCACGGGCAGTCGCTAAGTGCTCGGCGCTTGCCCACGCAAGAGAGAGGCCGTCAAACGTACTGGTCCCGCGGCCAATCTCGTCCATAAGCACTAAGCTGTGTTCCGTTGCGTTATGCAGAATGTTGGCGGTTTCGGTCATCTCGACCATAAAGGTGGAGCGCCCCCCCGCTAAGTCGTCCGATGAGCCAATGCGGGTAAAGATACGGTCGATAGGGCCAATTTCAGCGGCGTCAGCGGGCACGAAGCTGCCGCTGTGAGCTAGCAGGGCAATTAGCGCGGTTTGGCGCATATAGGTCGATTTACCGCCCATGTTGGGGCCGGTGATGATCAGCATGTGCTGGTCGGGCGATAGCGTGACATCGTTGGGCACAAACGGCTTATCGCTCACCTGCTCAACGACCGGGTGGCGGCCTGCGCTAATGCTTATGCCAGTGGCTTCGACTAATTGCGGGCGCACCCAGTTGAGCGCTTCGGCGCGCTCGGCAAAGGCGCACAATACATCCAGCTCCGCCAGTGCCCGAGAGGTGCTTTGTAGCGCGTGGAGTAGCGCATTAAGCTCGCCCATTAGCCGCTCGTAGAGCCATTTTTCCCGGGTCAGCGCCCGCGATTTAGCCGAAAGCGCTTTATCTTCAAACTCTTTAAGTTCTGGAATAATAAAGCGCTCGGCGTTTTTTAGCGTTTGGCGACGAATATAGTCGGCGGGTGCCTGCTGTGCCTGGGAGCGGGGCAGTTCAATAAAATAGCCGTGCACGCGGTTATAGCCCACCTTTAAGTTGGCAAGGCCCGTACGCTCGCGTTCGCGTAGCTCTAATTGAACTAGGTATTCGCCGGCATTTTCGGCCATGCCGCGATGTTCATCCAACTCAGCGTCAAAGCCATTGGCAATCACGCCCCCGTCGCGGATCACCACGGGCGGGTTTTCGACCAGCGCGCGCGTAAGTGTGTCGGCCATTTCTGGGTAGGGGCGAATATGCGGTTTAAGGCTATCTAAGGCGCTGCCGGTATCCACTTCGGCCAGCAACTGCTCAAGCTCAGGCAGCGTAACAAGTGCATCACGCAGGCGCGCTAAGTCACGTGGGCGGGCGCTATACAGAGCAACACGGCCAAGAATACGCTCTACATCACCCACGTCGCTTAGGGTGTCCCGCAGTGCCATGTAGGCAGCGTCAATGGACAGCAATGCCACGCCTGCTTGGCGACCCTCAACAATATCCCGCTGGCGTAGCGGGCGATTCAGCCAGCGCTTTAGTAGCCGAGAGCCCATCGCGGTGGCACAGGTGTCTAAAACACTGGCTAGGGTGTTGTCGCTGTTACCGCCAAGATTAATGTCGATTTCTAAATTGCGCCGGCTGGCGGCGTCAATGACCACCGCATCGTCGCGGTTTTCCACGCTAATCGCCGTGACGTGGGGCAGGCGTGAGCGCTGAGTGTCTCGAGCGTAATCGACTAGCACCCCGGCGGCAATGAGTGCAGTTGTTAAGTGCGCGCAGCCAAAGCCGCGTAAATCCTGTACTTCAAACTGGTCGCATAGGCTGCGGGTGGCGCTATCCAGGTCAAACAGCCACTCGCCTTGGCGGCGCAGGCTACGTTTTTGTGACCAGGCATCAGGCAGCGTCAGGCTTTCTGGTACTAGCAGTTCAGCGGGGGAGAGGCGAGTAAGCTCGGCGAGCATCTCAGCTTCACTCTCTACTTCCAGTACGTTGAAGCGTCCGCTGGAGAGCTCAAGCCAAGCAAGGCCAAAGCCCTCTTTTCCAGGGGCAACAGATACCAGTACGTTATCGCGACGTGCGTCCAGCAGCGCTTCATCGTGGAGCGTGCCGGGGGTCACAATACGCACGACCTGGCGATCAACGGGCCCTTTGCTGGTGGCGGGATCGCCAATCTGTTCACAAATCGCCACTGATTCGCCGCCGGCGACCAGGCGTGCCAAATAGCCTTCCGCGCTGTGGTAAGGCACCCCCGCCATTGGGATCGGTTTGCCACCTGATTGGCCGCGTTGTGTAAGGGTAATATCCAGTAGCGCGGCGGCCCGCTTGGCGTCGTCGAAAAAGAGTTCGTAAAAATCCCCCATGCGGTAAAACAGCAGTACCTCGGGGTGTTCGCGTTTAATCTTAAGGTATTGCGCCATCATGGGCGTATGAGAGGGGCTGGCCTGTGACATGGGTGTCCTGGTTGAGCGTGGCGTAAGTCATCACGGCTTACGGCATGTTCGTTGGGCAAGTTCTGCGAGTAAATTATATAAGCAACTGCTTAAAGTCAGCGCTATGAGTAAGTTCTTAGAGCTAGCTCTTAGCGTGAGTTCTTAGAGTGAGTTCTTTGGGCAAGATAAACGCTGTATTCTACGCTGAACTGAGGTCTTACATGAAGGAGTCACTATGGCACCCAGCGTTTCTAGCCTGAAAAATCTTGATTTATCGCTGCTTGCTCAGCGCATGGGGCGGTTGTGCCAGCAGCTTGGTGTGGAAGTGACCACCGCGGAGTCGTGTACTGGTGGTGGAATCGCTAGCGCCATCACGTCGGTAGCGGGCAGCTCGGCTTACTTTACCGCCGGCTATGTGACGTATTCGAACGCTGCGAAGAGCCGCCTATTGAAGGTGCCAGCAGCTACCCTGGAAAGCGTTGGGGCAGTAAGTGAGCAGGTAGTAAAAGCAATGGCAGCAGGCGCTTGCCGGGAAAGTGGCGCAGGTTTAGCCGTGGCGGTGAGCGGTGTGGCAGGCCCTGACGGCGGCAGCGAAGAAAAGCCTGTGGGTACTGTATGGCTGGCGTGGGGTGATGCTGAGCATCAGCAAGCCGAGTGTTTTCACTTTCCTGGTGACCGTCAGGCGGTGAGAGAGCAGGCGGTTCGCGAAGCGCTGGCGGGTTTGGTGGCGCGTCTCACCGAGCAGGCAAAAGGCAGCAAAAAGAAATAATCGTTAAATATAGCGGTGAGGATTTGTTTAGCCGCTAATCTTTGGCATACTACTGGCTAATTATACAGCTTGTTATGAGGAATCTCTGAATGGCTCAGGACGACAACCGCACAAAAGCACTCAATGCAGCGCTTAGCCAAATCGACCGTCAGTTTGGCAAAGGAACCGTCATGCGCTTAGGCGATGCGCCTCGCGTCGTGATGCCGTCGGTTTCAACCGGTTCGCTGGGGCTGGATATCGCACTCGGTATTGGCGGGCTGCCGTTCGGCCGGGTGTGTGAAATCTTTGGCCCAGAGTCATCAGGTAAAACCACACTGACGCTTTCAGTGATTGCCCAAGCGCAGAAGCAGGGCAAGGTTTGTGCCTTTGTGGATGCCGAGCACGCCCTTGACCCAAGCTACGCTGAAAAGCTGGGTGTAAATTTAGATGACCTGCTGGTTTCCCAGCCGGATACCGGCGAGCAGGCGTTAGAAATTACCGACATGCTGGTGCGCTCAGGCGGTGTAGACGTCATTGTCATCGACTCTGTTGCCGCCTTAACGCCGCGTGCTGAAATCGAAGGTGAAATGGGCGACTCCCACGTTGGCCTGCAGGCGCGCTTGATGTCCCAGGCACTGCGTAAAATCACCGGTAACATCAAAAACGCTAACTGCTTAGTCATCTTTATTAACCAGATCCGCATGAAAATTGGCGTGATGTTTGGTAGCCCCGAAACCACCACCGGTGGCAACGCACTGAAGTTCTACGCTAGCGTGCGTTTGGATATCCGCCGCACCGGCTCGGTGAAGGTTGGCGATGAAGTTACTGGTAATGAAACCCGCGTAAAAGTGGTTAAAAACAAAGTGGCACCGCCGTTCCGCCAAGCTGAGTTCCAGATTCTTTATGGCAAAGGTATCTACCACGCCGGTGAAGTGATTGATCTGGGTGTGCAGTGCAGCCTAGTGGATAAAGCGGGTGCTTGGTACAGCTATAAAGGTAAGAAAATCGGCCAAGGTAAAGCGAACTCAGCCCTGTATCTGGAAGAGCATCCGGAAATTATGCTGGAGATCGAAACGCAGATTCGTGAGCAGCTGTTAGCCAAGCCTGACCCTAAAAATGAAGAAACGGCGCCTGTGGCAGACGTTGCCGCTGACAGCGACGACGACTTGCTATAAGTCCTTTGTGATGCGCGTCTTTAAAAGGGTGGGGGAGCGCTATGTTTGCTTCTGGCGGTGATGCCTCTCCACGCGACGTTGCCATTCAACTGCTAGCTCGGCGGGAGTACTCGCGCGCCGAGCTAGCGCGTAAGTTGCGCCAAAAAGCCTTTGAGCCAGAGGCTATACAGAGCTGTCTGGATGCCTTGGTCGAGCAATCGCTGCAGTCAGATGCGCGGTTTGCGGAAAGCTTTATTCGCTCGCGCATTGCACGCGGGCAGGGCGTTATCCGCATCAAAGGTGAGTTGCGGCAGCGGGGTGTTGATCAAGAAACGTTAGCCGCTGCACTGGCGACGGTAGAAGAGCGTGAAGCGGTAGATTGGTTTGAGTTAGCCCGAGAAACCTTAGCAAGGCGATACACATCTCCCGGTGAGACGCCTAAAGAGCGCGCCAAGCGCGAACGTTTTTTGGCTTCCCGTGGGTTCGATTTTGAGCAAATTCGCTATGCCCTCAGCTGTTTATCTGAGTCTTTTTCCCTCTAAATACCCCCTCAGTTTGGAACTTTGCCACTAACTGCGGCTTTAGTCGTTTGACAACTGCGTTATAATGCTCCTTTTGCGACCCCAGTGGGTAGCGGCGACAGCGCCCTGGGGCATCACGCTTTCTTGTCACGGATACCCTATGAAAAGCGCAGAAATCAGGCAGGCTTTTTTATCGTTCTTTGAAGAGCAGGGGCATACGATTGTTCCTACCAGCTCTCTAGTGCCGGGCAACGACCCAACGCTGCTATTCACCAATGCAGGCATGGTGCCGTTTAAAGATGTGTTCCTGGGTCGTGACCCGCGCCCTTATGTGCGGGCCACGTCTTCCCAGCGTTGTGTTCGCGCAGGTGGTAAGCATAACGATTTAGATAACGTCGGCTACACCGCACGCCACCATACCTTCTTTGAAATGCTGGGTAACTTTAGCTTTGGCGATTACTTTAAGCGCGACGCCATTCGTTTTGCTTGGGTTTTTCTAACGGAAACTCTGGGGCTGCCGAAAGAGAAACTTTGGGTAACCGTTCACATTAGTGACGATGAAGCTGAGCGTATCTGGAAAGATGAAATCGGCATTGACCCAGAGCGCTTCTCTAAGCTGGATGAAGATAACTTCTGGCAGATGGGCGATACCGGCCCCTGTGGCCCAAGTTCGGAAATTTTCTTTGATCACGGCCCTGACGTGTGGGGCGGCCCGCCGGGAAGTCCAGAAGAAGACGGCGACCGCTATATCGAGATATGGAACTTGGTGTTCATGCAGTTCGACCGCGATGCCTCAGGCACACTAAATCCGCTGCCCAAGCCGTCTATTGATACCGGTATGGGCTTGGAGCGTGTTGCCGCGGTGATGCAGGGTGTGCACTCCAACTATGAAATCGACCTGTTCCAGAATCTGTTAAAAGCAGCGGCTGATGCCACCGGCCACCTTGACACTGCGACGCCTTCGCTGCGGGTTATTGCCGACCATATTCGCTCCTGTGCCTTTTTGATTGCCGATGGCGTGTTGCCGTCCAATGAAGGGCGCGGCTATGTGCTGCGGCGTATTATTCGTCGGGCGATTCGTCATGGGCACAAGTTAGGCGCCTCTGAACCGTTCTTCCACAAGCTCGTGAGCGCGCTAGATGCTGAAATGGGCGAGGCGTACCCTGAGCTACATGAAGCCAGTGGGCAGATAGCCCGTGTCCTGCTCAAAGAAGAGGAGCAGTTTGCCCGTACGCTGGATCACGGTATGGGGCTGCTGAACGCGGCGCTTGAGGAGCTTCAAGGCGATGTGCTGCCCGGTGAAACCGTGTTCAAACTCTACGACACCTACGGCTTCCCCTTTGATTTAACTGCCGATGTTTGCCGGGAGCGGGAAGTATCGCTGGATGAAGCCGGTTTCCAGCGTGAGCTTGAGGCTCAGCGTGAGCGCGCCCGTGCTGCCAGCCAGTTTGGCGCAGACTATAGCGCCTCTATTGAGCTTGAAGGTGAAACTCGCTTTACCGGTTATGAACAGCTAGAAGACCAGGCAACGGTCACCGCTATCGTTGATACGGAAGGCGGCGCGCTTGCTGCCTTGGAAGCGGGCCAAAAAGGCACTGTCGTACTTGATCGCACGCCATTTTATGGCGAGTCAGGTGGTCAGGTAGGCGACACCGGCTACCTGTATGTAGACGGTGGGCGTTTCCAGGTAACGGATACCCAGAAGCAGAGCGGTCACCATCTGCACCAAGGGATCATGGTGGAGGGCGCGCTTAACGTAGGTGCCCACGTGCGTGGTGAAGTGGATGCCAGCCTGCGCAGCGCCACTATTCGTAACCACTCGGCAACCCACCTGCTGCATAAAGCGCTACGGTTGGTGCTGGGCGATCACGTTCAGCAGAAAGGCTCGCTGGTCAATGCCGAACGGTTACGCTTTGACTTTAGCCATTTTGAGCCAATGACGGCGGATCAATTGGCTGAAGTAGAGCGCTTGGTCAATGAGCAAATACTGGCGAACGCGCCGACCAAAATTGAGCAAATGAGTTTGGCTGATGCCAAGGAGAAAGGCGCAGCCGCGCTGTTTGAAGCAAAATATGCTGACAACGTGCGCGTGCTGACCATTGGCGCCGATGACTTCTCTATCGAACTGTGTGGTGGTACCCATGTGGCCCGCAGTGGTGATATTGGCTGCTGTCATGTGATTAGCGAAGTGGGTATCGCGTCAGGTGTACGTCGTATAGAAGCGATTACCGGCGAAAATGCACTGGCGTACTTCCGCGAGCAAGAAGCCCGTGTGCAGCGTCTTGGCGAGCGTCTGAAAACCAAGCCTGAGCAAGTAGAGGCCAGGGTTGAGTCGCTAGTTGATCGTAACCGCGCGCTTGAGAAAGAGCTTGAGCAGTTGAAAGCCAAGCTGGCTAGCGCTGCAGGCAGCGACATGCTTAGCCAGGTGCAAGAAGTTAACGGCGTTAAGCTGCTGGTGACTCAGCTTGAAGGCGTATCGGGCAAAGACCTGCGCGGCGTACTGGATCAGTTGAAAAACAAGCTTGGTTCAGGGGTTGTCATGCTCGGTACAGCAGACGCCGCAGCGGGTAAAGTTAGCTTGATTGCTGGCGTAACCCAGGATTTGACCAGCCGCGTCAAAGCGGGTGAGCTGGTTAACCACGTTGCTTCCCAGGTGGGCGGTAAAGGTGGTGGCCGCCCGGATATGGCGCAAGCAGGTGGTAGCCAGCCTGATGCCTTGCCAGGAGCGTTGAACAGCGTTCCGGCTTGGTTGGAAAACACGCTTCGCTAATAACGAAGGCCGGTGGCATTATCTGCTACCGGCCTTTTTGTTAGTGAAGAAAATTAGCAATAACAACATTCACCCTCCATTCCCGAACCCATAGGAAAACGGCATATGGCATTATACGTACAGAAGTTCGGCGGCACTTCGGTGGGCTCTGTCGACCGTATCAAGGCCGTGGCGGAAAAGGTCAAAGGCTTTCGTGATCAAGGCCACCAAGTCGTGGTCGTCGTCTCTGCGATGAGCGGCGAGACCAATCGCTTGACCGAAATGGCGCAGGCCCTCAATGAAGAGCCGGCACCGCGCGAAATGGATATGCTGCTGTCGACCGGTGAGCAGGTCACCATTTCGTTGCTGGCCATGGCGCTCCAGCAAATTGGCGTTTCTGCCACTTCTCACACGGGTGCCCAGGTAGGTATTCACACCGATAGCGCCTACACCAAAGCGCGCATTCAGCGTATTGAAACCGACGATCTGAAAGCTGACCTGGATTCAGGCAAAGTGGTGGTGGTGGCTGGCTTCCAGGGCGTTGATGAGAACGGCAATATCACGACGCTGGGACGTGGTGGTTCCGATACCACGGGTGTTGCACTGGCCGCAGCGCTGGGCGCCGATGAGTGCCAAATCTACACCGATGTCGACGGTGTTTATACCACCGACCCCCGCGTATGTTCCAAGGCGCAACGCCTTGAGAGCATAACAGTGGAAGAAATGCTTGAACTGGCGAGCTTAGGCTCCAAAGTGCTGCAAATCCGTGCTGTGGAGTTTGCAGGTAAGTACAACGTACCGCTGCGGGTGCTGTCGAGCTTTGAAAACGGCCCTGGCACCCTGATTGTTGCAGACGCAGACCAAGACGAGGACTCTATGGAAGAACCGCTGATCTCCGGTATCGCTTTTACCAAAAACGAAGCCAAACTCACCCTGTTGAACACGCCTGATGTGCCCGGCGTGGCGTCACGTATTCTTGGCCCAATTGCCGACGCCAATATCGAAGTAGATATGATCGTCCAGAACGTGGCGCCAGCAGGTGATTACACTGACTTCACCTTTACGGTTGCCAAGGGTGACTATAAAGCCACTAAGAAGATTCTGGAAGAAACCGTTATTCCTGATTTAGGCGGTGGCGAGCTGCGCGGTGATGATAATATCGCCAAGGTGTCGCTAGTAGGCGTTGGCATGCGCTCGCATGCAGGCGTTGCTTCTAAAATGTTCCGCGTATTGGCCGATGAAAACGTCAATATTCGTATGGTATCTACCTCTGAAATTAAAATTTCCGTGGTGATTGACGAAAAACATATGGAGCTTGCGGTTAATGCATTACACAAAGCTTTCGGCTTAGATAAGACAGATATAGAATCTGAATAACAATAATGCCTTAAACCTTCTACGCTGAAGGGGTGACTCGCTGCCGAGTGGTGGTGAGCTTTCTTTCAACGGGAGGTTAAGGTGTCATGGAGCCAGAGAGCCATTGGTGACGAGCGACGCCATGCAGCATAATAGGGTGGCGTCGCTTCTGGCGGACACATCCCGTTGTATTAAAACGTCTGAGAAGGAGATCAGCCATGCTCATCCTAACCCGCCGTGTTGGCGAAACACTGATGATCGGTGATGAAGTTACTGTCACTGTACTCGGTGTGAAAGGCAACCAAGTGCGCATCGGTGTGAATGCACCCAAAGATGTAGCGGTTCACCGCGAAGAGATCTATCAGCGCATTCAGCGTGAACGTAATAGTGAAAGCGAAGCTGAGTAAATGTCCGTGATTGTCACGCCCCCCGTAGGGCGTTTAAGCGGTAACATCCGGTCGGTGCGAAAAAAAATCTGTAGAGGACTAGACAGCAGTCGTCATAATCGGTAATATTCGCGCCGTGCCGTTGAGGAGAGGTGGCCGAGTGGCTGAAGGCGCTCCCCTGCTAAGGGAGTATAGGGTTTATAGCCCTATCGAGGGTTCGAATCCCTCTCTCTCCGCCAACTGCATATCAAGTAGCAGTATCGCTTGAAAACGTAATATCGTATTACCTTCATGTGTAAGAAGATTAGCGCCCGTAGCTCAGCTGGATAGAGTACCTGACTACGAATCAGGGGGTCGGAGGTTCGAATCCTCCCGGGCGCGCCATCTTACAAGCGGGTGTTGTCAAAGCTAAGTTCTTTGAAATAAAAGTTTTAAAAGAACAGGCAGTTGAAAACAAACGTTGTTGAAAGCGTAAGTACCTGATGTTACAATAAATTCATTGTTTGATACGTTAAGCATGAATGTTAAGCGCCCGTAGCTCAGCTGGATAGAGTACCTGACTACGAATCAGGGGGTCGGAGGTTCGAATCCTCCCGGGCGCGCCAGAATTTAAAAACCCGCTCTCACAGAGAGCGGGTTTTCTGTTTTCTAGCCTGGTCAGCGTGGCTCGCACGCTGATCTTGCGATCGTGTCAAGCGCCCCCGCATTTGCGGTAGGGCGCTTTTTTTTGATCAATTCGTTTAGTTGGGTCTGGTGAGATTAAGCACTGCGCAGTAAGGTTGTATGAGCGACGGCTAAGCACTGTCTAAGTCGCTTCACAGGCAGGAAGAGGGGTGTCGCTAGGTACCAAGTTGGTTAATAGCGTATCGAGGTCTGTGAGGCGCTTTAAGCGCTGAAAGTGCTGGTCGGCTTCTGCATTGCCTTGGCGCATTTGAGCCAGCCACTGTTTCACAAGCGACACCACCACGCGATCAGGTAGTTGCTGCCGTTGTATGGCGGCGTATTGCTTAAGTACGCTGACACGCATTTCCCAGGTGGTTTCAGGAAGTCGCTCGCCGGTTCGCTGCCAGTGGCGAATGCGCGGTGCAAGCCAGGGGTCTGCTAACGCGCTACGCCCCAGCATGACATCGCGACAGCCAGAGAGCGTGCGCGCTTTCCAGTAGTCTTCAAGCGTCCATATATCGCCATTGGCCACTACGGGAATAGACACCTGATGGCGAATTTTGCTGATCCACTCCCAGTGCGCAGGTGGGCGGTAGCCCTCATCCCGTGTTCGGCCATGCACGACTAGTCGGGCTGCTCCGCCGGCTTGGGTGGCTTGGGCGCAGGCGATGGCTAGGCGTCGATCAGAGAAGCCAAGGCGAATCTTGGCCGTCACCGGTATTTGACCCTCCAGAGCCTCGGCAACTGCCTTTACCGCTTGGTAGACACGTTCTGGGCGGCGAAGTAGTGATGCACCGCCATCGTGGCGGTTAACCAGCTTTGCCGGGCAGCCAAAGTTTAGGTCGATGCTCAGCGCGCCAAGGGCAAGCGCTTGGCGCGCATTTTCCGCCAGAGCGGTGGGGTCGGAGCCGAGTAACTGAAGATGCACCGGTACGCCACTTGGGGTGGCGACGGGGCGTTGGGTAAGTTCGGGGCAGTGCCTGTAAAACACACGTGGCGGTAGGCGTGCATCAACTACCCGTACAAACTCGGTTACCGACCAGTCAAAACCTGCTTGCCGGGTGAGTAAGTCGCGGGTGAGAGCGTCGATAACGCCCTCCATAGGCGCAAGGCCTATTTCGCCGTTTTGTAGTAAATTAACAACCATGACTTCCACTATGGCGCCATTGCAATCTATTCTGGATGTGGCAGGTTAGTGCATAGACCTCACTGCGCCAAGTGCCTTTAGAGGCTTTTGAGGTACCGATAAGCATTTGAAATAAGGAGAATGCGGTATGCAAGATACAGAGCTACTCCACGAGGGACTGACCCTAATGGGGCTTGGTATGGGCTTTGTTTTTGTTTTTCTTACTGTTTTGGTAATTAGCGTTACGCTAATGTCAAAGCTGATTGGCCGCTTTCAGCCGACTCCGGCGGCGGTGCCTAGCAGTGGGAACGGTAAAAAAGCGACGGCTGCAAAAAGTCAAAACGATGAGGTGCTAGTCGTGATTAGTGCTGCAGTGCATCGTTATCGTTCTTCACGCCGCCAATAGGCAGCCCTTTTTGTAGCTGGCTTGCCACGCTACCGGCATTTTTTTTGTTAAATTTACTACAAATTCATAACGTACCAACTGTGAGCCACGACCATGAATGAAATAAAACGTCCTCTGGGAATCACTGATGTTGTCCTTCGCGATGCCCACCAATCGCTGTTTGCTACCCGGCTGCGGCTTGATGACATGCTACCGATTGCCGAAAAACTCGATAAGGTTGGTTATTGGTCGCTTGAAACCTGGGGTGGCGCTACCTTTGATGCGTGTATTCGTTATCTGGGCGAGGATCCTTGGGAACGTATCCGTGCGTTGAAAGAAGCGATGCCTAACACGCCCCAGGCGATGCTGCTACGCGGCCAAAACCTGCTGGGCTATCGCCACTACGCTGACGATGTAGTGGATAAATTTGTTGAGCGCGCAAAAACCAACGGTGTGGATGTGTTTCGCGTGTTTGATGCGATGAACGATCCGCGCAACCTAGAGCGTGCTATTAAGGCAGTACGCCAGGTAGGTGGGCATGCGCAGGGCACTATTTCCTATACGGTCAGCCCGGTACATACCCTGGATAGCTGGGTAGATCTAGCCAAAACCATTGCCGCAATGGGAGCAGATTCACTGGCTATCAAGGATATGGCGGGGCTGCTAACGCCGTATATCGCGTATGACTTGGTGGCGCGGCTGAAAAAAGAGCTGTCTATCCCGGTTCATTTGCACTGCCATGCCACTACCGGCCTCTCCACCTCGACGATCCTCAAAGCTGTGGAAGCTGGGGTCGACAATGTCGATACCGCTATCTCTTCAATGTCGATGACCTATGGACACAGCCCCACCGAGTCTGTGGTCGCGATGCTCAAGGATACCGACCGTGATACCGGCCTGGATCTGGAGCTTTTAGAAGACATCGCTAGCTACTTCCGTGAGGTGCGTAAAAAGTACGCAGCCTTCGAAGGGTCGCTCAAAGGCATCGACTCACGCATCCTGATTGCTCAGGTGCCGGGCGGCATGCTTACCAACATGGAAGGCCAGTTAAAAGAGCAGGGCGCTGGCGATAAGCTAGATGACGTGCTGAACGAAATCCCACGCGTGCGTGAAGACTTAGGCTTTATTCCCCTGGTGACACCAACCTCGCAAATTGTGGGTACCCAGGCTGTGATGAACGTCATGATGGGCGAGCGCTATAAGTCGATCTCTAAAGAAGTTCAGGCACTGCTTAAAGGTGAATACGGCTACGCCCCGGCGCCGTTCAATGCTGAGCTACAAAAGCGGGTGTTGGAAGGCGGCGAGCCGATCACCTGCCGCCCGGCGGACAACCTATCGCCTGAAATGGACAGGCTAGCGACTGAACTTAAAGAGAAGGCCGGTGCAGATAAAATCCGCCTAGCTGACGGCGAGCGGGAAATAGACGATGTGCTCACGTACGCCTTGTTTCCGCAGATTGGCCTGAAGTTTCTGAAAAACCGCGACAACCCAGACGCCTTTGAACCCGTTCCCCAGGCGCCTGATGCGAGCGCTGCCAAGGTTCCTGCTAAGGTCGAGAAGAGCGCCAGCGTTCCCGTGGCGGCGAGTGGCCCAGAAACTTACACCGTTAAGCTCAATGGCAAAGCGTTTGTGGTGGAAGTCTCAGAAGGGGGTGACATCGGTGAGGTGAAAGAGCAAGTCGCGGGGGGGGCAAAAGAGCCAGCGCCTAGTGCTGAGGCCGAAAGCAGTGGCGAAAGCATCGACGCTCCGCTAGCGGGCAATATCTTCAAAGTGAATGTGCGCCCCGGCGACCAAGTAGCGGAAGGTGATGTCGTGATTATTCTGGAAGCCATGAAAATGGAAACCGAAGTGCGTGCTAGCAGCGCCGGCACCGTATCGAAAGTTAATGTCAGCGAGGGCGACAGCGTTGCCGTTGGCGACTCGTTGATCGAGCTTTAAGGGCATTCGGCAATGGATAATTTAATCACCTTATGGGAGGGCTCGGGGCTTTATAACCTTGAGCTGGGTCAGGCGGTTATGATCCTGGTGGGGCTTGGGCTGCTCTACTTGGCTATTTATAAGAAGTTTGAGCCGCTGTTGCTGGTGCCTATTGGCTTTGGCGGCATTCTTGCCAACATTCCAGAGGCAGGGTTGGCTATTTCGGCCCTTGATCAAGCAATGGAGGTCGCGCAACCAGCTGTCTTGCATCAGATAGCATCGGCGCTGGGCGCAACGCTTGATCCGTTGGGCGGCGTAGAAGCATGGCGGGAGACATTAAAGGCAATTGCTGACGACGCTGCCGCACCGGATCAGTTGCGTGCTGCAAGAGATGTTGCCATGAACGTTGGCTATGGCGACGGCATGCTTTACACCTTCTATAACATCGCTATTGCCTCTGGAATCGCGCCGCTGATCATCTTTATGGGTGTTGGGGCGATGACCGATTTTGGCCCGCTGCTGGCCAATCCGCGTACGCTATTTTTGGGCGCTGCTGCGCAGTTCGGTATTTTTGCCACAGTCTTTGGTGCCGTCGGTATGTCGGCCATGGGCTGGATGGATTTCTCCATCGAGCAAGCGGCGGCTATTGGTATCATCGGTGGAGCTGACGGCCCAACGTCTATTTATGTATCGAGCGTGTTAGCGCCAGAGTTGTTGGGTGCTATTGCCGTGGCGGCCTATGCCTATATGGCGTTAGTGCCGATGATCCAGCCGCCGATTATGCGGCTGCTGACGACGAAGAAAGAGCGTGAGATTGCGATGACTCAGCTGCGTCCAGTGTCCAAGCTTGAGAAGATTATCTTCCCGCTGGCCCTGCTGATGCTGGTAGCGCTCTTTTTGCCGGATGCTGCACCGCTGTTGGGGATGTTCTGCTTCGGTAATTTAATGCGCGAGTGCGGTGTGGTAGAGCGCCTGACGGATACGGCTCAAAACGCTCTAATTAACATTGTCACGATTGTGCTGGGCTTGGCAGTAGGTTCGCGCTTGATGGCCGATTCTTTCCTGGCAATAGAAACGCTTGGCATCATGGCGCTGGGCATTGTGGCCTTCGCTATTGGTACCGCGGCTGGGGTTCTCATGGCGAAATTGATGAACGTGATGAGTAAGATGCCGATCAACCCATTGATTGGTGCTGCAGGCGTGTCAGCGGTACCGATGGCTGCTCGGGTTGCCAATAAAGTTGGCTTGGAGTCGAACCCGCACAACTTCCTGCTGATGCATGCGATGGGGCCCAATGTGGCTGGTGTGATTGGCTCAGCGGTGGCCGCCGGGGTGATGATCAAGTACCTGAGTTAAACGCAGTCAAAATGCAAAAATACGCATAGCCCGCTAACGCGGCTTATCGAGCAAGCGCTCGCTTAAGTCGCGTTTTTTGTTTTGTGAGTTTTGTTAACGCTATCTATTTAACGCGTAGGCTAGGCCTTCTGGATATTGAGCGTCATTTTGAGGCGGTTCTCGAGCGCTGCTAGATCCAGCACAACGTCCCGCGGCCAGCCAATGGTCAAGCGCACCCCGTTACCATCGTAATCGACATATTGAATCGGGATGTGCTGCTCATCGCACCATGCCCGCGTCACTGCTTCGTGGGCAAAGCCAACGTTTAGCTGATAGTTATCCCGTTCAACAATTTCTCGCAGTGGTAGCGTTTCAAGCCCTGAATTGACTGCTTGGGCATAAGCGCGGGCAAGCCCGCCGGTGCCGAGTTTTGTGCCGCCAAAATAGCGAATCACCACACAACCGATTTCACCCAGCCCACTGCCTAATAACGCTTGATACATAGGTCTTCCGGCTGTGCCGCCAGGTTCGCCGTCATCTGAAAAGCCAATATGTGTTTGCTCTCCTGGTGGTCCTGCAATAAAAGCGCTGCAGTGGTGGCTTGCGTTAGGGTGAGCGGCTTTGGCTGCATGCAGCAGCGCATCAAAAGCTTCTTTGTTCGGGGCATGGCACACCCAGGTGAGAAATTGGTTTTTCTCTACCTCTATAACGGCTGTGTGCCACTGGTAGGGGGGGAAGTCAGGGATGCGATATCGCACTCATTACTCCTGGGAGTCGTGAGGCTTGAATTAGCCTTAATGATGCCGTGATGGTGAGTCGTGATGCTCAATGCCCATCACCATGCCTAAAACTTGAATATCACAATTATGCAGGAATACTGCAGGTGTTGCTGCGTCTTCAGGCAATAAATGCACGCCCAGGCGATTGATCGAGAGCTGTTTTAACGCGACTTCACGCTGGTTAATAGTCACAACCGCTGTTTCCTGCTGGGTATCATGCTGATAGCGGCGAATAATAATAACATCGCCATCGAATAAGTTGCTGTCGCGCATGCGGTCGCCGCGTACTTTGAGTGCGTAGGTGTTGCGTCGTGTAATGTGTGCAGCGTTACGCCGCCGCGCGGTGGTAGTGGTCAGCGTTGCTGGCTGAAGGGGGGCGCCCTGGATAGGCCGTGGTGCTGGCATCGACATCGTCATTGTAGTTTCTCCAATGCAGCGCCCGTTCCTTAGGCGTTTGGTTGTATTGAGTGCTGTGTTTTTATGGGGTGTTTTTTCATACAGTATGTGCAGTATAAACCTGTTTTTGCATACAGTTCCAGTGGTGGTTTTTTTCTTATTTTCAGCACGCTTTTTTTGCGGTCCTGATGATATGTATCATGCTGCGACCCAAGGCCGCAGAGTGCGACTGGCGAGAAAGTGCCTTTCCGTGTAGAGTTCGACCCGAATTCAATATGGCTGGAGAGACCTTTGAGCCTGTGCCTACAAGCCCGACAATTGGCCTGTGAACGCGATGACCGTTGGCTATTTGAAGGGCTCGATCTTGATATCCAACGGGGTGAGATCGTGCGCATTGAAGGCCCTAATGGCAGCGGTAAAACAACGCTGTTGAAAATTCTCTCGGGCCAACTGAGCGATTATCATGGCGATCTTTACTGGAATGGCGCATTAATGCGTGAAACCCGTGAACATTTTCTCGCCAATTTGCTCTATTTAGGACACGCCCCAGGGGTTAAGTCGGGTCTGACTCCCTTAGAAAACCTTACTTGGTATCAGGCACTTAGCGGTGAGCAAGGCTCTGAAGAGCAGCGTGAAGAGGCCTTGGCTAAGGTGGGGCTGAGAGGCTTTGAAGACGTGCCGGCAGGGCAGCTTTCTGCGGGCCAGCAGCGGCGGATTGCGCTGGCAAGGTTAACGCTTATCCCTAGAGCTCTTTGGGTGCTGGATGAGCCATTTACGGCGATTGATCGTAACGGTGTGGCAGCGCTTGAGACGCAGTTAGTTGCGCACGCCAAAGCAGGAGGGTGTGTACTGGTTACCACGCATCACGAGTTAACCGCTTCACCCGTACTTCGAAGAGTACAGTTGGGGTAAAAGGAGATAGCGTTGCCCAGTACAAATGCCACCGTCAGTGCCCCGGTAATGCCTATGCACGACCCCAAAGGGGGGCTAATTGTTGCGCTTAACGCCACACTCAGGCGTGATCTAACGCTGATGCTTAGGCGGCGAGGGGAGGTGCTGAACCCTCTAGTGTTTTTTGCCTTGGTGATTACCCTCTTTCCCATTGGTATTTCACCAGACCCTCAGCTGTTAGCGGTTATCGCGCCTGGGCTATTGTGGGTAGCCGCACTGCTAGCGGCGCTGCTCTCTTTAGATAGCCTATTTCGCAGTGATTACGAAGATGGCAGCCTGGAGCAACTCCTTCTAGCGCCGCAACCTCTGGCAGCGTTAGGGCTAGCAAAAGTAGCTGTACACTGGCTACTTACCGGCCTGCCACTCGCACTAATGGCGCCATTGTTGGGCATTATGTTGGCACTCCCAGCTGGTAGCTATTTGGTTTTAGCACTTTCACTGGCGCTTGGTACGGCTAGCTTGAGTTTAATTGGTGCGATTGGCGCTGCACTAACGGTAGGTTTGGCACGGGGAGGGGTACTGCTTTCACTGCTGGTACTGCCGCTTTATATTCCAATACTTATTTTTGGTGCAGGCGCCGTACAGGCTGCGATTATGGGCGATGGGGTAACGGCGCACTTGGCCATCTTAGGGGCGTTACTTGCGATGGCGTTAATGCTTTCACCTTGGGCGATTGCTGCATCGCTACGTATCAGTATCAACGGCTAAAGGACGGAAATTCCATGTGGGCCTTTATTAATAAACTGAGATCACCCAAGTGGTTTTACGCAATTAGCGCTAAGCTGCAGCCTTGGTTTTGGGCGCTTGCAGCGCTGCTGTTGATAACCGGCACGGTATGGGGACTTGCTTTTGCTCCTGCGGACTATCAACAGGGCAATAGTTTCCGGATTATTTATGTCCATGTGCCAGCTGCGTTTTTGGCCCAGTCAATTTTTGTTTCCATGGCCATCACTGGGTTAGTGTTTATGGTGTGGAAGATCAAAATCGCCGATATGGCTGCAACCGTTATGGCCCCCCTGGGTGCTGCAATGACGTTTATAGCGCTGTTTTCAGGCGCGGTATGGGGAGTGCCCACCTGGGGCACGTGGTGGATGTGGGATGCCCGCCTTACCTCCATGCTAATTTTGTTGTTTCTGTATTTAGGCGTCATTGCCTTGCGGGGGGCGTTCAGTAGCCGAGACAGCGGCTCACGCGCAGCATCAGTATTGGCGATGGTAGGTGTCATCAATATTCCAATTATTAAATATTCGGTTGATTGGTGGTACACGCTACACCAGCCCGCCACCTTTACCATTACCGGCCGAGCGGCGATGCCTCTGGAAATGTGGGCACCGCTGTTGATTATGGTGCTTGGGTTTTACAGCTTTTTTATTGGTTTAACGCTGATGCGTACGCGCAGCGAAATCTTACGCCGTGAGGCCAGTAAGCGCTGGGTGCGTGACCTTATAGAGGAGTCGCGTTAATGGCTTTCTCATCGATTAATGAATTTCTCGCAATGGGCGGTCATGGGCCTTACGTATGGGCCGCCTGGGGCGTTACAGCGCTGTTGTTTTTAGTCATTTTGTGGCATGCGCGGCTGGAGCGTCGCCAGCTGCTTAGCAGCTTAAAACGTCGTGCTCGCCGTGAAAGTCAGGCTAACAACTACCCGCATAAATCAGCGCAGGCACCGGTTAAACCTGTTCAAGGGGACGTTCATCATGACGCCTAAACGTAAGCAAAAGCTGTTTGTTATTTTAGGGTTAGTCTCGTTAACGGCGATTGCCGTTGGGCTGACCCTTTACGCGCTGCGTGCCAACATCAATTTGTTTTTCAGCCCGGTACAAATTGCACAAGGCAATGCACCTATCGAGCGCCAAATCCGTGCTGGTGGCATGGTGAAAGAGGGCTCTGTTTCCCGCGATCGAGAAAGCTTGAATGTTGAGTTTACGGTGACTGACTACGTAGACGATCTCGATGTTTATTACAGTGGGATTTTGCCGGATCTGTTCCGCGAGGGGCAGGGGGTTGTCGTCGTGGGGGAGCTTCAAGCCGACGGGCGTTTCCGGGCTGACCAAGTGCTGGCGCGCCACGATGAAAACTATATGCCGCCAGAAGTTGCCCAAGCGCTGAAAGAAGCAGGCTACTCACCGGCCGACTTCCAAGCGAAGGCGGCTAAAGTCGGTGAGCGGTTGGAGCAAGAAGGCGTTCCACACGCTAGCGAATACTAACGCTCACGCTGCCCTGCTGCGCAGCATGCTGTTTTGCCCAGTGCTATCTCGGAGCGCTCATGTTCATAAAAATGATTCCTGAAATTGGCCATTTTGCCCTGGTTATTGCCCTGCTAATGGCGATAGTTCAGTCGATTATGCCGCTTGCAGGGGCGGCGACCCGCCGCCCACTGTGGATGGCGTATGGTCGTCCTATGGCAGCCGGCCAGTTTTTCTTTGTCGCGATTGCTTATATCTGCCTTACAACAAGCTACATGCTGGATGATTTCAGCGTTGCTAACGTTGCCAACAACTCTAACTCGCTACTGCCCTGGTACTACAAGTTTAGTGCAGTATGGGGCAACCATGAAGGCTCGGTACTGCTATGGAGCCTGATGCTGGCGGGCTGGGGTTATGCGGCATCGGTGTTCTCAGGTGATTTGCCACGGGACATGGTGGCACGGGTTCAAGGCATCATGGGAATGGTCTGCGTTGGCTTCCTGCTGTTTATCTTAATGACCTCCAACCCCTTTGAGCGTCTACTGCCTAACATGCCGCAGGATGGTGCGGATCTAAACCCGCTGCTTCAAGATTTTGGCCTCATTGTGCATCCACCGATGCTGTATATGGGCTATGTCGGCTTTTCCGTTGTTTTTGCATTCGCTATTGCAGCGCTTTTAGGTGGGCGTTTGGATGCCGCTTGGACCCGCTGGGCGCGCCCTTGGACCAACTTGGCCTGGGCGTTTCTTACCGTAGGGATTGCGCTAGGTAGCTGGTGGGCCTACTACGAGCTTGGCTGGGGCGGCTGGTGGTTCTGGGATCCGGTCGAAAACGCGTCGCTGCTACCTTGGCTCACGGGTACGGCATTAATGCACTCGTTGGCGGTCACCGAAAAACGCGGCTCGTTTAAAAGCTGGTCGGTATTGCTGGCGATCTCCACGTTCTCGCTCTCCTTGTTGGGCACTTTCTTGGTGCGCTCCGGCGTACTGACGTCGGTTCACGCCTTTGCCAACGACCCTTCCCGCGGCTTCTTTATTTTGATGCTGCTAACCATCACGGTCACGCTCTCGTTGTTGGTGTTTGCACTGCGCGCGCCACGGGTTAGCCATAAAGTTGGTTTTAACTGGCTTTCACGGGACTCACTGCTGCTGATCAACAATATTCTACTGGTCATCATGACGGTGACGGTGTTGTTGGGAACCGTCTACCCGCTGATTCTAGACTCGATGGGGCTGGGTAAAATCAGCGTAGGGCCTCCTTACTTTAACGCGTTATTTGTCCCCCTTACGGTCATCATGTGTGTCTTTATGGGCTTAGGCCCCGTGGCCCGCTGGAAGAGCATGCCTGCGGGGGAGCTAGTGCGTAAGCTATGGCTGGCAGGGGCTGCATCGCTGGTATTAGGCGCGGCAATGCCGCTGCTATACGGCGGTGAATGGAACCTATGGGTGTCGTTAGGGATTATTTCAGCCCTGTGGATTGTCTTGCCCATGGTGCGCGATCTATTTGATAAAACGCGCCACGCCAGCTCGTTTTTGGCCGGCCTGCGCAAGCTCTCGTTGGCCTATTGGGGCATGGTGCTGGGCCACGTGGGTATTGCGGTGACGATTGTTGGGGTGGCGATTGTTTCTAACTACAACATCGAGCGTAACGTGCGTATGTCACCAGGCACCACGGTGGAGGTCGCGGGCTACCAGTTCACCATGACGGAGCTTACCAATCGCCGTGGGCCAAACTTTTTGGCAGACACATCGATTATCCATGTACAGCGTGGCGAAACAGGGCGTAGCTTCATCATGCGCCCGGAAAAACGTCTGTATTTGGCGACTGGCATGCCAATGACCCAAGTCGCTTTGCGTCCTGGCTTATTCCGCGACCTGTATGTGGCCATGGGTGAGGATCTAGAAGACGGCAGCTACGCCATGCGTGTTCAATATAAGCCGTTTGTACGCTGGCTGTGGCTGGGCGGATTGCTGATGTCCTTCGGCGGCATACTGGCCATAGTGGATAAGCGCTACCGTCGGGTGACTGCGCGTAAGTCCGCGCCTGCCGATGCTGCTCAAGCGCCGTCGAAGGAGGCTACGGCATGACCCGTCGCTTGCTACTGCTACTGCTGCCGGTTGGCTTTATCGGTATCGCACTGTTTCTTTATCAGGGGTTGGGGATTAATCCTTCTGACCGGGATTCTGCGCTGATGGCACGGGAATTCCCCGCCTTTGAGGCCAGCACTCTGCGCGATGCCAGCCGTCGCGTAGACCAGACGCTGCTCACCGGCGAGGTTACGCTTGTGAACATATGGGGAGAGTGGTGCCCCGCTTGTAAACAAGAAATGCCTCAGTTGCTGGCATTGGCTGATCATAATATCCGTATGGTGGGCATCAACTATCGCGATACCCGTGAAAAAGGGCTGGAATTTTTAAGCGAGTTTGGCGACCCCTTTGAGGTCAATATCTTTGATCCTGAAGGCAGCTTAGGCTTTGACCTGGGTGTTTATGGCGCGCCAGAGACCTTTTTAGTCGATGCCGACGGTGTGATTCGCTATCACCATAAAGGCTACGTATCGCCTGAAGATGTCCGCGAACGCATCCTGCCGGAGGTGGAAAAATGGCGTTAATTCGTACGCTTTCAGTTCTCTTGATGTTGCTCTTTACAGCCAGTGCAATTGCTGGCGGTATCGAAGTTAGAGAGTTTGATGACCCGGTAATGGAGAAGCGCTACCGCGACTTGACCGCCTCCATGCGCTGCCCGCTATGTGAAAATCAGGCCATCGATGACTCTGATGCACCTATCTCAGGTGATATGCGCGAGCGGGTTTACCTACTGCTTCAGGATGGCCAGTCGGACATCGAAATTATTGATCATATGGTGCAGCGATTTGGGGATTATATTCTTTACAACCCTCGCCTGGAAAACCGCACCTACCTGCTATGGGGGCTGCCCATTGGGCTGATTTTTGTGGGGATGCTGGTGGTCGTGTTAATGGTGCGTGCCCGCCGTAATGCCTCTGCAAAAGCCCTTAGCGCCGAAGAACGCGCCCGCCTAGATGCGCTGATCAACCGCGAGAGGTCCTCATGACACCGCTCTGGATAGCAATTGCGTTACTGTTACTGCCTACGCTATGGCTGTTAATAGCACCGATGCGTGGCGCCCGTAAGCTGAGTGATCAGCTACATCACTTTGAAGCTAACGATACCTCTGCTGAACAGAATGTGGCGATATTTAGACGCCGCTTAGCTTCCCTGGAAGCCGCCCGCGAACGCGGTGATATTGATGAAGCCCGTTTCGAAGAAGATCGGCTTGAGCTGGAGCGCAGCCTGCTGGACGACACGGTCGTTATTACTAAACGGCCGCTAAAAGCCGCGACTGCCGGTAAAGTTGTGGTGCCCGTGCTGATGGTGACGGTCGTCGTTGCAAGCGTGTTTTGGTACCAGCAGCACGGCGCTGAGGGCGATCTAACCCTATATGCTATTCAACAGGAGGTTAGAAACGACCCAGACGGCTCATTAGCCATGTATCTAGAACGCATGGAGGCCGAGGCCGCCCGTCAGCCTAATAACCCTAACGTGTGGAGCTTGCTCTTTCCGCTATACCGCGACTCAGGCCAGCCAGAACAAGCTGCCGCTGCCTTGGAGCGGTTAATCGAAATTGACGGCCGGATTCCGCCGCTGCTTGCCCAGTTAGCCCAGCTGCGATTCTTTATGGCCGAGCGTGAGCTGGTTCCAGAGGTTCAAGACTTAGTGGACGAAACCCTGGCGCAAGATCCGCGCCAGCCCACTGTGTTGGGTATCCTGGGCATTTATGCCTTTGATAACGGTGAATATGAAGCTGCTATTGATCACTGGCGCCGGGCTCTCGCTAATATTGAAGACCCCAATACAGCCTCTTCGCTGCGCGATGGTGTTCGCGTTGCCCAGCAGCGCTTAGGCATTGAGCCTGAAACAGCCAATGTAGAAGCCGCGCAAAGCCAGGGTATACGGGTAACCGTGTCGTTAGATGAGACCCTAGTGGGCAGTGTCGATGATGATGCGGCGGTGTTCATTACTGCACGGGATCGAGAAGGCGAGCTGCCGCCGCTAGCGGTGGTCAGTGCCCAGGTCTCTGAGCTGCCGATCACCGTGGTATTAGACGATACCGCTGCTATGTCGCCCGACGCGCAGATCTCCCAAGTGCGCGACGCGCGCCTGATGGTGCGTGTTTCGCCTTCTGGCCAGGCAACGCCTCAGCCAGGGGATTTGTTTGGTGACTTGGATAACGTTAGCGTAGGCCCAATTAGCGAAGATGAAGCGGCGAATGTCGTTATCAACCGCGTTTTTGAATAACCGCCACGTAAGTAGCTGCTAAGAAGGGTCGCAATGCGCTTAACCTCTATTCGTCTGGTTGGGTTTAAGTCCTTTGTTGACCCTGTCACCGTGCCCTTCGATGGCAATATGACGGCCATCGTTGGGCCAAACGGTTGTGGTAAATCCAATATCATTGATGCCGTGCGCTGGGTAATGGGGGAGTCCTCAGCGAAAACCCTGCGCGGTGAGTCAATGGCCGACGTTATCTTCAATGGCTCAACGGGTCGTAAGCCCATTGGTCAAGCGTCCATTGAGCTAAAGTTCGATAACCGTGATGGCGGCATGGGTGGCGTGTATGCCCAGTATTCAGAGATTGCCGTTAAGCGCCTAGTAACCCGAGATGGTCAATCCAACTACTTTTTTAATGGCCAGAAGTGCCGCCGTCGGGATATTGCGGATCTTTTCATGGGCACCGGCCTTGGCCCACGCTCCTACGCGATTATTGGTCAGGGAATGATTTCCCGGCTGATTGAAGCCCGGCCCGATGACTTGCGCGCTACGCTTGAAGAAGCCGCCGGTATTTCTAAGTACAAAGAGCGCCGCCGGGAAACTGAAAACCGCATGCGCCGTACTCAGGAAAACTTAGAGCGCCTGGATGATATTCGTGAAGAGCTGGATAAACAGCTGGAACGCCTTAAGCGTCAGGCAGAAGCGGCAAAACGCTATCAAGAACTCAAACAACAAGAGTACCGGCTAAAGGGCGAGCTTGCTCTATTGCGCGGTCGCACGCTGCGTATTGAGCAGTCCCATCAAGAAAGCCGCGTCCGCGAGTTGGAAATTGCCGTTGAAAAAGACGTTTTTGGCGTTCGCCAGTGCGAAACACGCCTTGAGCAAGCCCGTGAGCAGCACGATGAGCTGGCCGAGGTGCTTGACCGCCACCAGCAGCAGTTTTACGAAACCACTACGCGCATCGCCCGCCTAGAACAAGATCAAGCTCACCGTCGCAGCCGCGATGCGCAGCTAGCAAGCGATATCACCACCGCTCGTAGAGACCTGAGCGAACAGCGCCGGGTCAGCGAGGGCGACCAAGAACGCCTCGCGACAATCAACGCTCGCTTCGATGACCTACTGCCTGAACATGAAGCGCTTGAGGAGCAGCTGGAGATTCTTGAGCAAACCCTCGCTGACGCCTCCCCTGCGTTAGAAGCCGCCGAGCAGCAGTGGAGTGATGCCGAGAATCACTGGCGGGATGCCAGTCGTGAAGCCGACCGTAGCCAAGATCAGCTACGCAACTTAGAGCAGCGCATCACCCGCCTGCAAACGGAAAGCCAGCGGCGTCGGCAGCAGCAAGGGGAGTTGGCCGATGTCACCGTGCTACGTTCAGAACACGCCGAGTGTCAAGAGCAGCGTGACGAGGCGGAGCAGCGCAGCGGCGCATTTCAAGTTGAACGCGACCAGTGGCAGCAACGCTACAGCGATGCCAAAGCCGCCTACCAACAGGCTGTTCAGGCCCGCGACCAGCAGCGCGCCGAGTTAACGCAACGCCAAGGAGAGCTGGCTTCGCTTAATGCGTTAATTGAAGCTGCGTTGGCCGACCACGACCCAATGCTAGCGGATGTGTTAGCGGCCCATGACCTTACAGATGCCCCGCGCTTGGGAGAAGCCATTAGCGTCACCCAAGGGTGGGAGCGGGTGATCTCTTGGCTGCTTGAGCCGTGGCTAAATGCCCGCTTGGTCGCCACTGAGCAATTAAAAACCTTGCCTGAAGCGCTGGCGACTGACTGGTGTTTGATCGAACAAACGGCGTATTCACCGTCACTTCGCCACCGTCTAGATTCGCTGGTAACCGGCGCAGGTGCACTCGGCGAGTGGCTGGCACGTATTCACTATGCGGAAACCTCTCAAGACGCCGAGGCGCTGCTTGCGACCCTAGCACCGGGGGAGAGTGTGGTGAGCCGTGATGGGGTTTGGCGCGGACGTGGCTGGCTTCACCAGCAGGCCAATGGCGAAGGCGTGGATGCGCTTTTGGTAACCCGCCGCCGCTATGATGAGTTAGCCGCCCGTCGCGAGCAGGATGAAAAGGCGCTGGCACTGCTAGACGCGCAGTGTGACGCCGCTAGTGACACCATCGAAGCATTAGAGCATACCCGGGAGCAGCAGGCCTCAGAAGAGCGCGCTCATGCGGCGACGCTGCAGCAGTTAGCGGTTCAAGAGCAGCGCCTCGCCCAGCGGCTGGAGCATTTAGAGGGCCGTGCCAGCGAGCTTAACGATGAATTGGCACAGCTGCAGGAGGACGAGGCGGAACTAACGCTCACGCTAGAAGAGCAGCGTGCCCGCTGGCACAGTGCCATGGAGCAGTTAGAAGCCGCTGCTAACGCGCGTGAAGCTAGCGTTCAGCAGCGTAGTCGTCAGCGCGAGCAACGCGAGCAGCTCAACCAGCAGCACGCGCCCCTTAAAGCGCGCCAGCAGTCCCTAGCACTTGAGCGGGAAAGGCTAACTGCTGAACGCGATAGCCTACGTGCCCAGCAAGCCCGCAGTAGCGATAGTGAAGAGCGTCTGGCGCTGCGTATTGCCGAGTTAGAAGAAGCACGGGAAATGTTGGTAGAGCCGGTTGAACTTGCCGCCGAAGAACTTGAGGAGCTGCTTTATCAGCGCGAACAGCAAGAGCGACGCTTAAACGAGACTCGCCAAAAGGCCCAAGCCCTGGCTGAGCAACTGCGGAATGACGAGCTGGCCCGTCAGCAGCATGAACGTAACCTAGAGCAGAGCCGTGAGCAGCTGCAGCAGCGCCGCATGGAAGTGCAAGCGCTGGTGCTAAAGGCCGCTACCCAGGATGAACAGTTAGCCGAGCTTGGTCATGACGCAGAAACCCTTGCCGAACACTTGCCCCACGACGCCAGTGAAACCGCATGGCAGGAGCGTTTAGAGAGCACTACGGATAAAATTCGCCGCTTGGGCGCCATCAATCTTGCCGCCATTGAAGAGTACGACCAACAGGCTGAACGGCGTAACTACCTGGAAGCCCAACATGCCGAGTTAACCGAAGCGTTGGAAACGTTGGAGCGTGCGATTAAGCGTATTGATCAGGAAACCCGCGTACGCTTTAGGGAAACGTTTGAGCAGGTGAATACGGGGCTGCAAACGCTATTTCCGCGAGTATTTGGCGGCGGGGCTGCTTGGCTAACCTTAACCGGGGATGATCTTTTGGAAACCGGCGTGGCCATCATGGCCCGCCCGCCAGGCAAGAAAAACAGTACAATTCATCTTTTATCGGGGGGTGAAAAGGCGCTAACGGCGCTCTCCCTGGTCTTTGCGATTTTTCAGCTCAACCCGGCGCCGTTCTGTATGCTAGACGAGGTAGATGCCCCGCTGGACGACGCCAACGTTGGCCGTTATGCCAAGCTAGTCAAAGAGATGTCGGAAAGCGTGCAGTTTATCTACATTACCCACAATAAAATTGCCATGGAAGCTGCTGAGCGCCTGATGGGGGTAACGATGCAGGAGCCTGGGGTGTCGCGGCTAGTCTCGGTGGGGATTGATGAAGCCGCTGCACTGGTGGATTAGCATTTTCTCTGTACAGCTTTAACCACTAAGCGTCAGTGCATCACCGTACGCGAACAGAATCTTTTAGAGAAATTCGCAAGAAACAAAAATATTCACTAGCCTTACATTCAGCAATAGAAGCTGGGGTGATTCATCAGCGCTGAACACTGATCACTTTTGTTAAACTATTCAAACACCATGCTTCAAACGCCAGGGCAGTATCAGAAAAGTTAGATTCATACAGAATCAAGGATGTTGGATTTAAAGGCAGCTGGATTAACGAGTTAGAGGGACGAGCGGGCGGCCTTTCGCTTAGTGAATGAGCAAAGCCAAAGTGAAAAGATGCGGTACTTGATGTTAATAAGCACTAAAATTGCACTTTTCACGGTTGATACGGTCGGAAAATTGCCTTAAAAACATCTAATGCGTCGCACTAACGTAGAAAATAGCAAAAAGTGGCCCTTTTCGTAGCAATCGCGCTATGCTTGGTGATAATTAGTTACTATCCAAAAGGTTTCCGTCTTCAGGCATGGCGCCTTAGCAACCGGTTAAATGACCCATGGAATGCTCGACATGGAATTAAGAGAGTGGTTAATCATTCTAGGACTGGCGCTTGTTTCGCTTATCGTGGTCGACGGTGTGCGAAGACTCCAGCGTCAGCGTCGCGTCCCTCGACTGGACCAAGCAGTCAACGACTTACCGGCCGTTAAACCGGAGGAGTTCGATGACGATGCTAAAGAGGCCGAGATAAACTGGGAGTTACCCAACGGTGGCGCCAGGGTAGTTAAACCTGCTGACTACAGCGGGCTTGGAAAAAAGCCCAAGTTAGAGAGACAAGAGCATCCTGGGCCTTCCAAAGTGCTCAATGATTTTAAACACTCCTTTTCTAAAGCGATGCCTAAGCACAAATTTACGGCTAAGCAGAAAACTGCGTCTGTTCCACCTAAGACTGTATCTGCTCCACCTATTATCGAACCTCAGGCTAGCGCGCCCTCAACCCATGAGGTCAAGCACAGTGAGCAGCCAGCATTCGAGCAAGACCGTCGCGAGCCTAGCATGTCCATGGCCGATAACGACAGCCGGATGCCCTCAGCGACTGCTCAAGCAGCAACGATTCCTGAATCCATAATGCCTGAAAGCGTTGCTTCTGAACCAACTGTTTCTAAAACCACTGTCTCTGAACCAACGGTCTCTGAACCAACTGCTTCTGAAGCCATCATTGCTGATCAAAAACTAAAAAGTGAAAAAACCAAGGTAGAGCAAGCGCCGCCTCAGCCAGCTGCCCAAACTGCTGCGGCTAGCATTACCGCTACTGAACAGCCTGTTTCAGGTGTTGATACTCCATCTGCCACTCTTTCTACGGCAGAAGAAGCCCCCGCACAAACGGAGGCGCCAGAGCGCCAAGCAGAGCCAGAGCCCGTACTGCGTGCCGAGCCGGAAGATGCTGTGTTTGCCAAACACGCCTCTGATGCGCCTAAGCGCCGTCAGCTGCGCTCAGATACGGTGGGCGAACACGACGAGCTTGATGACGATGCCATTGATGAATACCGTCTGGTTGATTTTGAGGGTATTGGACGCTCCTTTAAACGCCGCTTGATTGAGCGCCGCAAGCAAAAAGCCATTAAGAAAGCTGAAAAAGCCAAGCGTGCCGAAGCATTAGCCAAACAGAAAGCTGAGCGCAAGGCCCTCGAAGCAGAGCAGCGCCGCGAGGCGAAAGAAGCCGCTGAAGCTGAAAAAGCCCGTATTGCCCAAGAGCGTGCAGAGGCCCGAGAAGCGGCGGCCAGCGCCGCGGAAGCTCAGCGAATTGCAATGCAGCAAGAAGCGCGTGAAGCTGCCGCTAGCTCTCCGGTGAGCCGCCATGATGAAGGACATTATCAAGGCCTCTCCGAGGGATATGCTAACGACTATTCCCAAGGTTACGACAGCGTCGATGAGTATGATGAATATGTAACCGATGCTTACACCGCCCAGGATCGCGTTGTACGTGCCCACCCAGCGCTTGAAAAGGCGTTACGCCACGACGTTAATGGCGCGCATGCCAAGGAAACGTTGACCAACGCCGATGAAATGGTCGTGATTAGCGTTCTATCACGTGATCTCGAAGGCTTTGATGGTGCCAAGCTACTTGAATTAATGATGGTATGCGGGCTGCGCTACAGCCGTGAAATGGGCGTTTTTCACCGGTTTGAAACGGAAAGCGCTGATAGTGAGCTGCAGTTCTCGATGGTTAACGTGCTTAAGCCCGGTACTTTCCCCATTGAGGAAATGGACGAGTTCGTTACCCCGGGTATTACGTTCCTGATGCCTCTACCCGGTGCGACGGATAGTTCCGCCGCTTTTGAGGCCATGGTGGAAACCGCTATGGTGTTGGTACGCCATATGGGCGGTGAGTTAAAAGATGAAAACCGCAGCGTGATGACCGCGCAAACCATTGAGTTTGCTCGCCAGCGAGTGCACGAGTTTGAGCGTCGCCACCGCCTGCACCGCCAATTGCAGGCACGTTAATCACCGCGTTGTTATAACACCCGCCTTCTACGAAGGCGGGTGTTTTTGTTATTAAACGTCTGTTTTACTTTGTATGCCGGAACCTCCTGAATGAGTCAGACTGACCCCCGTTTGCTTGAAGAAATTAGCCAGCTCCGCGCCGACCTAGATGATGCTAATTACCGCTACTACGTGTTGGACGAACCGAAACTGACCGATGCGGACTATGACCGAAAGCTTCAGCGCTTGACGCAACTAGAGGCTGAGCACCCTACGCTGATATCGCCAGATTCGCCCACCCAGCGTGTAGGTGCTGCACCGGCGGAGGGCTTTCCTGAAGTCGCCCATGCTATTCCCATGCTCTCATTGGATAATGCTTTTAGCCGTGATGATGTGGTGGCCTTTGCTGAACGGGTCGCCGAGCGCTTGGAGTGTGACGCAACAGAGATTGAGTTTAGCTGCGAGCCAAAGCTTGATGGCGCGGCGGTATCGCTAGTGTATGAGCAGGGCGTATTAGTGATTGGCGCCACCCGCGGGGATGGACGCACCGGGGAGGGAATTACCTCGAACTTGCGCACCCTGCGTTCTGTACCACTAAAACTGATAGGTAAAGACCTACCCGAGCTGTTGGAAGTGCGCGGCGAGGTGATTATGCGCCATGCGGGTTTTGAGGCGCTTAATGACCGTGCCAGGGATGAAGACAGTAAGGTGTTTGCCAACCCGCGCAACGCAGCCGCTGGCAGCTTACGCCAGCTTGACCCGCGTATTACCGCCACTCGCCCATTAGAGTTTCATGCTTATCAAGCGGCACGGTTGCAGCCTGATATGGGTGACACTACCCACAGTGCGCTGATGGCGCGACTATCGGTGCTTGGGTTTCGCACCAGCGCCGAGTTAAGCACTATGCGCGGCCCCCAGGCCGTCGCTGACTACTGCGAACAGCTAGGCGAAAAGCGTGATCAATTGGGCTATGACATTGATGGCGTTGTGATTAAGGTGAATGATCTTCGTCACCAGCGAGAGCTTGGCTTTGTGGCCCGTGCCCCGCGCTGGGCAGTAGCGTTTAAATTTCCTGCCCAGGAAGAGGTCACCACACTGAATGATGTAGAGTTTCAGGTGGGCCGCACCGGGGCTATTACGCCGGTCGCGCGGCTTGAGCCGGTTACGGTTGCCGGCGTAACGGTATCCAACGCGACACTGCATAACGCCGATGAGATCACCCGTCTGGGTGTGATGATTGGCGATACCGTCGCTATTCGCCGTGCAGGGGATGTTATTCCCCAGGTTGTGCGGGTGGATACCGATAAGCGACCGGCAGAAGCACGCACGATTACCTTTCCTGACCACTGCCCAGTGTGCGGCTCGGACATTGAACGCCTGGAAGGCGAAGCAGTTGCCCGCTGCTCGGGTGGGCTCTACTGCGCTGCCCAGCGCAAAGAAGCGCTAAAGCACTTCGCCAGCCGAAAGGCGCTGGATGTTGATGGGCTGGGTGAAAAGCTTATTGAGCAGTTAGTGGATCTAGACTGGGTGAAAACCCCGGCAGACTTGTTTCACCTGACGGCGGGGCAATTGCAAAGCCTGCCGCGCATGGGCGAGAAGTCGTCTACTAACTTGGTGAACGCGCTGGATAAGGCTAAAAATACTACCTTGGCGCGGTTTATTTACGCGTTGGGCATTCGTGAGGTGGGCGAGGCGACGGCGGCTAACGTGGCCAACCATTTTGGAACCTTGCAAGCGTTGCAAGACGCTGACCTCACTGCGCTAGAAGCAGTTAATGATGTGGGGCCTATTGTGGCAGCCCATATCCACACCTTCTTCCGCCAGCCCCATAACCTAGAGACCCTTCAAGCGCTGCTGGATGCCGGTATCACCTGGCAAGAGAGTGAAGTGACCCATGGGCCCACTCCCCTTGAAGGGCAAACCTGGGTGCTGACAGGTGCCATGGACACCATGACCCGGGACGAAGGTAAAGCGCGGCTGCAATTGCTGGGGGCTAAAGTGGCGGGCAGTGTCTCAAAGAAAACCAGCTGCTTAGTGGCCGGTGAGGCAGCAGGCAGCAAGTTAGCCAAAGCAGAGCAGCTGGGCGTTGAGGTCATTGATGAAGCGACGTTTATTGAGCGCCTAGCTGCCTGGGAGCAGAGCGAATGAGCCGATTTATCGAAGTGCCGGCGCGCATGCTGCCGCCGGAAACACTGAATGCCTTGTTGGAAGCGTTTGTCACCCGCCAGGGCTATGACACCACCGATACAACCGGCGAGGGTATGCACGGCTGGGTAGCCGAGGTGAAAAAACAGTTAGAGCGCCATGAACTGATTATTGCTCATGACCTGGAGCTGGAAATGACCGAAGTGATGACGCTCGCCCAATGGCGCTCCTTTGGGCGAGACCTAGCTGATGATGAGGAAGAGGGCGACTACTGAGCTCGCACCAGCGCGGTGATAATGCGCCGCCCAGGGTGCAGGTGATCTACCAGCGGTAACTCTAGCGGTAGCGGGTCGTCGCATACACTTGAGGCAATCACTTCGGCGCACAACGGGGCGCTGGCCAGCCCGCGAGAGCCATGGGCAGTGGAGATCCACAGTCCAGCGTAGTGCTCCCCGTTGATATTGGGCGCTTTTGAGGCATCTTTGCGCAGCACCGCGTAGTCGCGTTGCCAGGCAGCTGCCTTCGGCACTGGCCCTGCATAGGGGCTTTTATCTGGGCTTGCCGCGCGAACAGCAGCGCGGCCTCCCAGGGCGTCAGCACTTAACGCTAGGCCAGATGCTTCAAGCTCTGCGACCCACTCGGGTAGCGCCAGGCGCAGCTCGTCAATGTTGCGCTGGTGGTCGTCAGTGGTGACGTGGTGGGTGGCGTCATTGGGCACAAAGCTGGCGCCAAATGTCAAAACGCCTTCCAACGGTGGCGACACATAGCCACCGGCGCACACTACCCGCTTGGGGGCCTTTACTCCTTTGGGGAGGGGCAGTTCACTGACTTGGCCGCGTACCTGCTGCAATGGCAGTTCAGCGGTCTGTGCAAAACGGTTGGCAAGCGTCGCGTTGGCCACCACCACGTGATCAGCGCTGACGGAATTACCGCTAGCCATCTCAACCTGCCATTGGCTGCCTTCCTGGTGCAAAGCGGAGGCTTCCCCTTTATAGAGCGTGATATTGGCGTGTTCAAGCAGCTGCTCACACAACCGTTTGGGCTGAACCCAGCCCGCCTGGGGATAAAAAAGCCCGTGATCGGCTGATACCGGCACACCGCTGAGTTCGCTAAGTGCTTCTCTCTGGGCGGAAACCACGGTTTCTGGCAGTGGATGGCCGGCCATAAAGCGCTGTTGGCGAGCGGCCTCTTTGTCGCTTAAGGCTAACTGCACCACCCCGCAGGGCTGCCACAGAGGCATCTCAAGCGGCGTGCTGGAAACGAGCTGACTAAGCCAGCGCTGGCTGTAGAGCAATCCCGCAAAATAGAAGCGGCTTTGAGGGTTGGTTTCGGCGGCGAGTTTTACATACAACGCTCCCTGACGGTTGCCAGAGCCGCCTGCACCTGGGGCATCTCTTTCAATAACGGTCACTTTTAGCCCGCGTTTTGCCAGAGCCGCCGCCATGCTGCAACCGGCGATGCCGGCACCTATGACGACCACATGGTTAGCGGGCTTCGCCGCGGGGGGCGTGAACCATGGTGTTGATTGGCGGCGGGTGTCGCTAGGTGGCGTGTCGATAGAGCCTGCGAGCATTTCCCGTTTACGCCCAAACCCCGGCACCTTTTTCCAGTGAAACCCTGCTGCTTTTAAACCGCGTTTAACAATGCCTGCACAGGTGAACGTGGCAAAAGTAGCGCCCGGGCGAGAGCGGGCGGCCATGGCTTCAAACAACGCTGGCTGCCACATACCAGGGTTTTTAGAGGGCGCGAAGCCGTCTAAAAACCACGCGTCCACCAGGCCTGCTAATAGCGTCAGCCGTTCTGTGGTATCGCCAAAGTGCAGGTCTAGCGTGACACGCTCGCTAAGGTGTAATCGGTGGATACCGCTGACAGCCTCTGGCCATAGGGCACATAGCTGCTGTGAATAACGCGCGAGCGAAGGCCAGGCGCTTAACGCGCGGGTCAATGAGTCTCGGTCGAGGGGAAACATCTCTGTGGATAACAGATGCAGTCGCGCGTTGGCGGGTGCGTGCTGTTCAAAACAGGCCCAGGCGCAGAGCATATTTAACCCGGTGCCAAAGCCTGTTTCACCGATCACAAAGGCGCGGGTGTGCTGCCAAGTGGAAAAACGCTCGGGAAGATGATTGGCCCCTAAGAAGACGTGCTCGGTTTCCGCGCGGCCATCTTCCCGGGAAAAGTAGACATCACCGAAGGCATCCGAGTGGGGTGAGGCGTCGTTCCAGGAGAGCAACGGAACGCTTAACGCCGCAAGCGGGGGTAGGACAATGGGGCGTTGAACAGGGCGGTGGGTCACGCGGGTATCCGTGGTGATGAAGTAAATAATAAAAATTGGTTAAAAAATAACCAACTTGTTAATCGTGGCGCTATCGCTGGCTTATAGAAAAGCGTCCGCCGAGTTTTCACAGAGTTTTCCACAGGCTCTGTGAAAAAGACGTCGGTCCCTCCACACTCACTCTAATCGGTCAAGGCAAAACTTTCTTGAATGGCTTAACAATTACCTTGGCATACACCCCTGCAATGATATACGGGTCAGCGTCTGCCCAGGCTTGAGCGGCATCTAAGCTTTCAAACTCTGCGACCACTAAGCTGCCGCTAAAGCCGGCTTCACCTGGGTTTTCGGCATCAATGGCTGGATGGGGGCCTGCTAGCACCAAGCGGCCTTCATCGCGCAATGCCTCTAGCCGGGCGAGGTGGTCGGGTCGGGCCGCTAAGCGGCGCTCCAAGCTGTTAGATACATCTTCACTAATAATCGCGTATAGCATAGGTGTAACTCCTTGAATGCAAGAGGCGGTAGTTAAGCCGTAGGATTGACCGCCTCTACATTAGCGCGCACCATGGCGAGCGCCTGTGAACCGTTAACGGGGAAACAGGATGCCTGTTTGTGTATGACTCACCTATTCTGACAAACTCGCCACACGGCGTCATGCTTATGCCCCTACTTCCTGCAATTTCTTTGCCCCATGTGTTTGATGCCGACCAGCGTTACCCCGTGGATTTACACATGCACTCAACGGCGTCCGACGGCGCGCTTACCCCAACGGCGCTAGTAACGCTGTGCGCTGAGCGTGGGCTTAGCCACATGGCATTAACCGACCACGACACCATGGACGGCGTAGCCGAAGCGGCAGAAGCTGCTCAGCACGCAGGGCTATGCCTGGTACCTGGCTGTGAGTTATCCACCCGTTGGCAGGGAATTAATATTCATGTGGTGGCGCTTATGCCCGGCGGACTGCAGGGTTCTATGATAGAAGGGCTTGAACAGCAGCGCCTGGCACGCATACAGCGTGCCGAGGTGATTGCTGAGCGGCTGGAGAAAGCGGGGCTTGCCAATGCGCTTGAAAAAGCCCGGCAGCAGGCGGGTAGCGAGCGCCCCTTGGGTCGTCCTGATTTTGCCCGCGCACTGGTAGCCGAAGGCATGGTGCCTGACTGGGCGGGCGCGTTTAAGCGCTACCTAGGCAGCGGTAAAAAAGGCGATGTAAAAGCACTCTGGCCAGAAATTAGCGAGGCAGTAGGGTGGGTAGTAGCCTCGGGGGGCGTGGCGGTTCTCGCGCATCCGCTGCGCCACGGGCTAACTCGGCGCAAGCGCGGCCTGCTCATGGACACCTTCCAAGCAGCCGGTGGGCAGGGGGTAGAGCTGGTGAGCGGCCAGCAAAACCCTGACAGCACCCGTGACCTGGCACGCCAACTGGTCGAACGTGGCTTCTACGCCTCTATGGGAAGCGATTTTCACTTTCCCGGTAGCCACGCTGCCCCCGGTAGCATGAGTTTGATCCCCCGTACCGCTGCGCCGCCTATCTGGGAGCACCCGCGCCTCGCGCATCTGCGTGATGCGCCCAGTGGAATGCTGGCGCGTGGGTGACAAGCCTGCGAATCAGCTAAGCTGAACGGATCAAGCTAAAAAATACATAGCGAACATAGCCCTACCAGCAGGAGCAAGCGATGAGCCAATATTTCCAGATACACCCAGAAAATCCGCAAAAGCGTTTGATCGACCAAGCCATAGAAATCATTCGTAAAGGCGGTGTGGTCGCGTATCCGACGGACTCCGGCTATGCGCTGGGCTGCCACTTGGGCGAAAAAAAGGCGATTGAGAAAATCAAATGGCTGCGCTCTCTAGACGATAAACACAACTTTACGCTGGTGTGTTCGGATCTGTCTGAGATAGGCACCTACGCCAAGGTCGATAACGCCGTGTTTCGGCTGTT
This sequence comes from Halomonas sp. GFAJ-1, assembly GCA_002966495.1. Classification (NCBI taxonomy): domain Bacteria; kingdom Pseudomonadati; phylum Pseudomonadota; class Gammaproteobacteria; order Oceanospirillales; family Halomonadaceae; genus Halomonas; species Halomonas sp. GFAJ-1. The sequence goes on along the minus strand of CP016490.1, from coordinate 33,530 downwards.
AAAAGCGCATACGCCTGGCCCCTATACCTTCATTCTGGATGCCACGACCGAAGTTCCGCGCCTATTACTGCACCCTAAGCGTCGTTCTATCGGGGTGCGCGTGCCGGACCACCGTATTACCCACGCCTTGTTAGCCGCGCTGGGCGAGCCGCTCATGAGCGTAACGCTTATCCCGGTCGGCGATGACCTGCCCATGAGCGACCCTGAAGAGATCCGCGAACGCTTTGGCGCCCATTTAGACGCCATTATCGACGGTGGTGCCTGTCATTTAGACCCCACCAGTGTGATCGACCTACGTGAGCTGCCGCCTAAAATCCTGCGCGAAGGCCGGGGCGATGTTTCGCCGTTTACGAGTTAATACCCTGCTAGCATTGATGACCAGCCCCCTGATGACGGGGGCTGTTTACGTTTACCTTCTGCATGTATCTATCATCCATCCAGAGCAGTGATAACAAGCGCATCAATAGTGCTTTCTTTGGCATGTCTCCTTTCTTATTTGAATGAGCAATAAAAATAAATTATGATGATAATGCTTAATGTCTATAATTAATTGTGATGAATGGTGTGGGGTTCCCCCGCGACTTGATAATCACCAATAACTGGAGATTGCTTAATGACGATATCTCGATACCGTAATGCTGCCACAGCAACGGCTTTCGCAAGCTTAGCGCTACTCCCGCTGTCGGGAAACGCTGTAGCCGATGACGCTAGTGCCTGTGAACAGACTGAATACGCCATGGGACTTCGTTACCAACAGCAATCCGCAGAAATAATTGCTTTACAGCGCCAAGGCTTCGAACTGGCGACCTATCGTCTGGAGAAACAGATTGAAGCGCATGGTGAAGGTGCCGACTTGGCCATCATTACCGATGTGGATGAGACCCTTATCGATAACAGTGCCCTATTAGTGCGCGATATGCAGGCCTGTCACGACTTCACTGTTTGGGATACTTGGCTGCATTGGGAGCGCGAAGGCGAGCCGCGTTTGATCCCAGGTGCCATGGAGTTCCTGAAGTTTGCCGATGAGCAGGGTGTGTCGATCTACTATGTATCGGATCGCTACCAAGAAAATAAAGCGGATACGCTGGCTACCATGGAAGCATTAGAGTTTCCCCAGGTATCTGACGAGCGAGTGATGTTGCTTGGCCCTCCGAAGACCGAGCGTCGCGCGATTGTCGAAGACAACCACACGCTTGTGATGCAGCTGGGCGATACGCTGCATGATTTCTCGGGTGACTTTGTCGACGCCAGCCTTGAAGAGCAGCGCGATCTGGTTAATGATCATGCAGAACGGTTTGGTAACGACTGGATTGTGTTCCCCAATGCGTCCTACGGAAATTGGAGCGGCGCGGAGCTTGAAGCTTGGCAAGCACCTTTTGAAGACGAGTAAGTTGTAGCTGCCCACTTGAAAGCTAGCCAGCTCGCTGAGAAGGCCCTAGTGCATGACTAGGGCCTTTTTTCGTTTTTGTGCTCTTTTTTCTTCTTGCGTGGATCTTCGCTCTCTTCGTCCAGCCATGTGCCGCAGCGCAAGCAGTAGCGGGCGCGCTTTTCGTGCCGGTCGTGGCCGCAGCCAGGGCAGGCTTCATCTGAATAACGATCCTCTCGAATAGAGCGTATTACCTGGGCCGAAAATACCCCTGTAGGTACGGCGATAATCGAGTACCCCAGCAGCATCAAAATCATAGTGATCGACTTGCCCAAGGGCGTGGCGGGCACAATGTCGCCGTAGCCTACGGTGGTCATGCTAACAATCGCCCAATAAATGGACATGGGGATGCTGGTAAAGCCTGCCTCTGGCGACTCAATGGTGTACATCAGCGCGGCAAACAGCGTAACAACCATCAGAATGCTGCTAAAAAACAGCAAAATCTGGCGTAGGCTACGTTTGAGCGCATCTATTAGCAGCCGCGCTTCGCCGACAAACTCCATTAAGCGTAAAATGCGGAAAATACGCAGCACACGCAGTAGCCGAACAATGACCAGCCCTTGAGCGCCGGGCACTAATAGCACTAGCCACGTGGGCAAAATGGCGATCAGGTCTATGATGCCGTAAAAACTTTTTAGATAGAGGGTTGGGCGTTCAAGGCAATAGATCCTCACTGCTAGCTCGATGGTAAATAGCAGGGTAAAGGCCCACTCCACATAGAAAAAAATAGCGCCATAGCGCGTGGCGTAGGCTTCCACGCTGTTTAGCAGTATTACCGCTACACTCATCAAAATGGCAATAATCAGCGCAAGATCAAATGCCTTGGCCCCCGGCGTATCCGACTCAAAAATAATATGGAAAAGCCGCGTGCGCAGCCCCTCTGCACCGGGGGTTAAATGAAAGCTCATCGTGTCATCCTGAAGTGGGCTTAATGCGTATCAGCGTAGCGGGGTTTGTGTCGACAAGCGATGGGCCAGCGTTAACGCGGCGTGGCCGTAAGCAGCACTCGGCTGCCCGTTGGCAGTAAGTGCATTGGGCAGCTGTTGGGCAATAGGGTGTAGGTTATCGTCCAGCTGAGGGTGAGTGGCCAGGGCATTCAAGGCCTGCTGGGCCGCTACTAAGTGCGTGTTTTGACCACTGTCGTGATAAGCATCTAGCGCCAGGGTAGCCCGGTGTAGCCACTGGGCGGGCGTGCTGGCATCCGGAAGCGGCCACTGGTTAGCGGCCAAGGCGTTACCCCGGGCAGCTTTGCTGCTGTCAGATGGCCGCAGCGGCACGCTTTCCGTAAGCGCTAGTGCCAGGGACCATAGCGCTTCTGGTTCGCCCGCTTTTAACTCCAGTTCTACCTCGCAAATCAATGCGTGGGCGCCGCCGCTGATAATTTCCCCCTCGTCCAATACCAGCTCAATATGGCTACCTTGCCACGTTAGCTGCCAGCTGTGACGGGTAAAGTCGGTATTTAACGTAGGGGTTAGTTGCTCAATAGCCCTTGCTAGTTCGCCTTGAAAGGGTGGAAGTTCAGCAAGAGCGGTAGCGTCCAGCTGCCGGTGGTTAAGCGCCCACTCCCACTCCTGGCGGCTTGATAGGCCTCCGCTGCCATGGCCTGCAGTTTTAACCGTTTGCAGCACGTGGCTATCTACTTGGCGCAGGCGTACGGCGATCTGGCTCCTGGCTAAATCACCGGCAGGCGTGTCGAAGTAGGTATTAACTAAATGCTGTTTTAATGGCGCCGCACCCACAACGGTCGCGTGGTTAAACAGCGCATCCACCTGTGTGGAAGGCAGTGCCAGCTTAAGCTCAACCTCATTAATGGCAGAATTGAGGTTTGAATTTTTCATGATATTAGCCACCTTAGCTGTGTGACGGTTTGGCGAGTTTCTAACGACATTATGAACTTTTTATGACGGGGGCAGGCGCACTCTTTATACTAGCGCCCGCCATTTCCAGGCACTCCGAAAACAGGCTAAAGGCTATATGGTTACCTCCAACCCTTTTTCCGCGATGTTTGGCCGCTCGCCATTCCAGCCGCTGTTGGCTCACATCGTCAAGGCTAATGAATGTGCCGATCAACTGTTGCCCTTCTTTGAGGCAACCCTTATCGGTGATTGGGAAACCGCGACCACGTTACGCGAAAACGTGACCCGGTTAGAGCACGATGCGGATATGCTCAAAACCGAGCTGCGGCTAAACCTTCCCAACACTATGTTCTTGCCCGTATCGCGCTCTGACCTGCTCGACTTGATCAGCGTACAGGACAAAATCGCTAATAAAGTACGCGACATTACCGGCATTATGCTGGGCCGTAAAATGCGCGTGCCCGATGAGCTAGCAGCGCCTATGCGCGAGTATATGGTCACCAGCGTGGCCTGTGTTGCCCAGGCACGCCAGGCGCTCGAAGAGCTTAAAGACCTGCTGGAGTCCGGGTTTGGGCGCAATGTTTCCGATGTCATGCAGAACATGATCCGTGAACTGCACACCCTCGAACACCAAGCGGATGGTCAACAAGTGGCGATTCGCCGCCGTTTGTTTGAACTGGAAAGCCAGTTGCCCCCCGTGGATGTGATCTTTCTCTACAAGATCATTGACTGGGTCGGCGAGCTATCCGATCGCGCCGAACGCGTGGGCAGTCGCCTACAGATTCTGACCGCTCGCTAAGGGGTTCTCATGCTGATTATTGCCCAGCACGGTGAAATTTTTATTATCCTAGCCTGTCTGTTTGGCTTCTTTATGGCGTGGGGCGTAGGTGCCAACGATGTGGCCAACGCCATGGGTACCTCGGTGGGGTCGAAAGCGATCACCATCAAGCAGGCCATCATCATTGCGGTTATTTTTGAATTTTTAGGCGCCTGGTTAGCTGGTGGGGAGGTGACCGCAACGATTCGCGGCGGCATGCTTGATCCGGTACTGCTTGAGGCAAACCCGCAACTATTGGTCTATGGCATGCTCTCCGCGCTACTGGCAGCAGCGATTTGGCTGATGATTGCCTCTGCTCGCGGCTGGCCGGTATCCACTACTCACTCCATTGTGGGTGCTATCGTCGGCTTTGGCGCAGTAGGTTTAGGTGTGGAAGCCGTAGCATGGGGCAAAGTGGGGCAGATTGCGTCCAGCTGGGTAGTCTCGCCCTTGTTGGCCGGTACCATTGGTTTTGTGCTGTTCAAGTCGGTTCATCACCTGATTTTTGAAAGTAACGATCCGTTTGCTGCCGCCAAACGCTATGTGCCGGGCTACATCTTCTTAGTGGGCTTTATTGTTTCCATGGTCACGCTCACTAAGGGGTTGACCCATGTCGGGCTGGATCTTTCGTTTGGTCAAAGCTTCCTTCTGTCGATCCTGATTGGTGTCGTCATTATGGGCTTGGGCGTGGTGATGCAGCGGCGTATCAAATACGAAAAAAACGCAAGCGACCACTTTGGTTATGCCAACGTTGAGCGGGTGTTTGGCGTGTTGATGATCTTTACCGCCTGTGCGATGGCCTTTGCCCACGGCTCTAACGATGTGGCGAATGCCGTTGGCCCGTTGGCGGCGGTGATTAGCGTGGTGCGTAGCGATGGTGTTATCGATAGTGCTGCGTTAGTCCCTTGGTGGGTGCTGGTGCTTGGTGGCGGTGGCATCGTCTTTGGTCTTGTCACCTACGGCCATAAAGTCATTGCCACCGTAGGTACTGGCATTACCGAGCTAACCCCCAGCCGTGGTTTTGCGGCCACGCTGGCGGCGGCTACCACGGTCGTACTGGCGTCCGGTACGGGCTTGCCGATTTCCACTACCCACACCTTGGTAGGGGCAATCCTTGGGGTGGGCTTAGCACGCGGTATGGCGGCTCTTAACCTGCGTGTGATTGGCACCATCGTGATGTCGTGGTTGATTACCCTGCCTGCAGGGGCAGGCTTAGCTATCCTGTTCTTCTTTATGTTTAAAGGCATGTTTGGCTAATGGGCGATTAGCCTGTACGGCGCGCTTTGGCATGGTGCCAGGGTAGGCTGAACCCCAGCGGCACCTTCTTTTCACAAGAAGGTGCCGCTGTTTTTTGTGCTCTGTTAAAGTAAGTGCGGTTATTTTTCTTTCACCTGCTGCCGGAGAGCGGCCCTTGGACACACGTTTCCCCTTTGTTGATTGGTTTCGCAATGCCTCCCCCTATATTAATGCGCACCGGGGACGAACCTTTGTCATCTTAATTGAGGGCGAAGCCATGGCGTCTGGCCGAGGGGAGCAGCTGATCCAGGATTTGGCGTTACTACATACCCTGGGCGTGCGGTTAGTGGTGGTGTTTGGTATACGCCCCCAGGTGCACGAGTCACTCCTCGCTGCCGGTGTTGAGCCAACCCGTGTCGATGGCCGCTGGGTAGCCGACCGCGCGGTAATGGCCCATGTCGAGCAGGTGGCCGCCCACCAGCGGCTATGGCTGGAAGCGCGGCTGTCACTTGGCCTGCCCAGCACGCCGCTGCACGGCGTGGAGCTTAGCGTGATTTCCGGCAACTTAGTGACTGCCAAGCCACTGGGCGTGCGTGAAGGGGTCGATTTTGACCACAGTGGCGAAGTACGCCGGGTGCGGGCCAGCGCCATTGAAGGACTGCTTGAAAAAGGCTCGCTGGTGTTGCTACCACCGTTGGGCTTCTCCAGTACCGGCGAAGTGTTTGATTTAGATGCCTCGGATGTGGCCCAGCATGCCGCCGTTGCCCTAAAGGCAGATAAGCTGATTTTACTGGGTGAATCTGAGGGGCTAGAAGACGAGCAGGGCGCGCTGCTGCGCCAGCTCTCCCCCGCAGAAGCCGAGCCTCGCCTGCAGCATGCGTTGCCGGGCAGCGAGTTGGCACGCCACTTAAACGCGGCCTGTACCGCTGCCCGGGAAGGTGTAGCTCGCACCCACTTACTTTCCTGGCGTAATCACGATGCGCTATTGGGGGAGCTGTTCACCCGTGACGGGGTGGGCACCATGATCACCCAACACCGCTACGAGCAGCTTCGCCCAGCCACGCTTAACGATGTAGCGGGCCTGCTTGAATTGCTAGAACCGTTAGAGCGTCGTGGCATGCTGGTGGCCCGCTCCCGGGAGCGGCTTGAGCATGAAATAGATGATTACATGGTGATCGAGCGGGACGGCATGGTGATTGGTTGCGCCGCGCTGCATGTTTTCCCCGGTACCACCGTGGGCGAAATGGCCTGCGTAGCGGTACACGGTAACTACCGGGGCGGCGAGCGGGGCGAGCGCTTAGTCGAGGCATTAGAGCGCCGTGCCCGCCAGCGTGGACTGGCAGAAATATTTGTGCTCACTACCCATACCGCCCACTGGTTTGTGGAGCGCGGCTTTCGCACGGCTAACCTAGATGACCTGCCGCCGTTAAAACGCGAAACCTATAACCACGCACGAAAATCCAAGGTGCTGGTAAAGTCGTTAAACGGGTAACGTTGACCAAGACGAAGCGGGTGAAAAACTGGATAATGGGCCGCAATTCGCCTGGCGCCTTATTTTAAATGCCAAGGCACACTCATTGCTCCGGACGCCCGCTCATGGAAATTAAAGTTAACTATCTCGATAACCTCCGCCTAGAGGCTAAGTTCGACGACTTCACGGTGATTTCTGACCAGCCGATTCGCTACAAAGGCGACGGCTCGGCCCCTGGCCCGTTTGACTACTTCCTGGCGTCTTCTGCCATGTGTGCCGCTTACTTTGTAAAGGTGTACTGCAACGCCCGGAATATCCCCACCGAGAACATCCGCCTTTCCCAGAACAATATCGTCGACCCGGAAGATCGCTATAAGCAGATTTTTAAAATCCAGGTCGAGCTGCCGGAAGATATCTCCGAAAAAGATCGCCAGGGCATTTTACGCTCCATTGACCGCTGCACCGTTAAGAAAGTGGTGCAAACCGGCCCCGAGTTCCAGATTGAAACAGTCGAAAATATCGATGAGGATGCCCAGGCACTGTTAATGGGCGCCCCGGAAGGCAGTACTACCTACATTCCGGGTAAAGACCTGCCGCTAGAACAGACCATCGCCAATATGAGTGCGATGCTGGCCGAGCTAGGCATGAAAATCGAGATCGCTTCCTGGCGTAATATTGTGCCCCACGTCTGGTCGCTGCATATTCGTGATGCTGCTTCGCCCATGTGCTTTACCAACGGCAAAGGCGCCACCAAAGAGAGCGCGCTGTGCTCGGCTCTGGGTGAGTTTATAGAGCGCCTGAGCTGCAACTTCTTCTATAACGACCAGTTCTTTGGTGAAGAGATTGCGGGCAGTGATTTTGTTCACTACCCCAATGAAAAGTGGTTCCAGCCGGGGCCTAACGATGAGCTGCCCAACGAAATCCTCGATGAGCACTGTCTGGCCATCTACAACCCAGAAGGTGAACTATGCGGGTCGCACCTGATTGATACTAACTCCGGCCGCGAAGACCGAGGCATTGTATCGCTGCCGTTTGTGCGCCAATCCGATGGTGAAACGGTCTACTTCCCCTCGAATCTCATCGAAAACCTTTATTTAAGCAATGGCATGAGCGCCGGTAATACGCTGGTAGAAGCCCAGGTGCAGTGCCTGTCGGAAATTTTTGAGCGGGCGGTAAAGCGGGAAATCCTTGAGCAGGAGCTAACCCTGCCCGACGTGCCCCAGGAGGTGCTTGCCAAGTACCCAGACATCTTGGAGGGCATTAACGCCCTGGAGGCTCAAGGCTTCCCAGTGCTGGTGAAAGATGCCTCCATGGGCGGTCAGTTCCCAGTGATGTGCGTGACGCTGATGAACCCACGTACCGGTGGCGTGTTTGCCTCTTTTGGTGCCCACCCAAGCTTTGAAATAGCCCTAGAGCGCAGCCTGACCGAGCTGCTCCAAGGCCGCAGCTTTGAAGGCCTGAATGACCTGCCGTTGCCGACGTTTAACTCCCAAACCGTGTCCGAGCCCAACAACTTTGTTGAGCACTTTATAGACTCTTTCGGCGTGGTGTCCTGGCGCTTCTTTAGCGCGACGCCTGATTTTGAGTTCAGCGAGTGGGACTTCTCAGGCAGCAACGAAGAGGAAGCCGCCACGCTGTTCGGTATTTTTGCAGAGCTAGATGCGGAAGTGTATATGGCGGTACACGAAGACCTGGGCGCGCCGGTCTGCCGTATTTTGGTGCCGGGCTACTCCGAGGTGTACCCCATTGAAGATTTGATTTGGGATAACACCAATAAGGCGCTGGATTACCGCGAAGATATTCTCAACCTGCATCGACTGGATGATGATCAGCTCACCGACTTGGTGGAGCGGCTGGAAGAGAGCCAGATGGATGACCACGCCGATATCATCACGCTGATTGGTATTGAGTTTGATGAGAACACCGTGTGGGGACAGCTGACGATTCTGGAGCTAAAGCTGCTGGTGTATCTGGCCCTGCAGCGCCATGAAGAAGCGTTGGACTGTGTGCAGATGTTCCTGCAGTACAACGACAACACCGTGGAGCGCGGCTTGTTCTATCAAGCGGTGAACGCGGTGCTGGAAATTGCGCTGGATGACGAGCTGGAGCTTAAAGACTACCTGCCCAATTTCCAGCGCATGTTTGGCGAGGCCACCATGGCGGCGGTGGTGGGCTCAGTCAGTGGCGAGGTTCGCTTCCACGGCCTCACGCCAACGAATATGCAGTTAGAAGGCCTAGAGCGCCATCAGCGCCTGATCGAAAGCTATAAAAAGCTTCATGCGGCTCGGGCGGCAAAGGCGAATAGCTAACCCGTTGGCTTTATCGTAATCAGCGCCATCTAGCGATCAACGGTGCGTCGCCTTACAAGACGCGCACCGTTTTGCTATTTGCTTGAAGAGACGCTGAGTTTTGTTACGGTCGCGAGTATTAACGCCATGCCAGCCATTTGCACAACGCCTAGCTGTTCGCTCAGTATCACGACGCCGAACAGGGTAGCCGTGATGGGTTCAACCATGGCAATCATGGAGGCGAGAGCAGCAGACGTATGGTTGATGCCTAGGATATAGAGTAGAAAGGAAAGGCCCGCGCCGAAAATACCCAGCGCCAAAAACAGCGGTACATCGGGTGTGCTCAACACGCTGATAGTTTGATTGATATCGGTTGGCACCAGTAGAACGATAGTCAGAACGGCAAAGGCAATAGAAAGTATCGCTTGGGGGCTGCCATGGGGAGCGGCATATTTAAAACCAAAAATGAATATGGCGTAGGAGAGCCCTGCCAGTAGCCCAGCACCGACCCCAAATAGCGATAGTTCGCTAGTGCCAATCTCATAAAGCTTGGTCAGCATAGTGATGCCCAGCATTACTAGAGCGATCGCCACCCACTTTCCAACCGTCGACCTTTCGAGCTTTAGTGCAAAGGAGATCAGGTAAACGAAGATTGGCGCGCAATACATCAAGGTAGCGGCAACTGCCACGTTACCGTGGTCAATACTGATGAAGTAGAAAGTGAAATTGCCTGCTACGCCAAGACCCGCGATAACCGACCAAAACCAAAGCTGCTTGTTTCTCAGGCCGCTGTGCTTTCGCTGAAGTAGTAGCCAGAGTATCGCGAAGAGAAGGCCGACAGCCCCACGGTAAAATGTAACAACAGAGGCATCCCACCCATCGTCTAAAAGAACGCCTGCAATTCCCCCTGATACCCCCCAAAAAAAAGCGGCGAGTACAATAAATATGCTGCCTTTACTTAGCATTACTTCTCCCATCATCCATGATGACGCCCAATAAACTGGCGTAGTAGACGCTTAACTATAGTCTAAAAAGCCTCTTCATAAGGCTCGGTTGAAAAATGAGGACGCAACTTTTTTAAAATGAGTATGGCAGCCATCTAAGCTGCCAGCATAGAACGTGGTTTACCGGGTGGCGGCCACTTCTACCTGGACAAACTGCATGTTTAACGATGAAGTCGCAGGATAGAGGTGCAGCTTTCATTAACGCTTGGCTAGTGCTTTTTTACTTTCCAAACTCGCCAGGTAAGCGTAGCGATAATAAGCGTGCCCAGCGGGACTAGCACGGTGGCGGCAACGTTGGGTTCGATATCTATTCCTAGCGCACTTAAACTTTCTAGCCCTAACTTCATTAAGCTGAAGATGTAGTAGCTGATCACTATGATCGAAAGCCCTTCAACCGCTTTCTGTATTTTAAGCTGGCTGCTGGCGCGAGCATCTAGGCTTTGCAAGATTTTGTAGTTTTGCCCTTCGATTTCTACCTGAGAGCGTGTGCGTAACAGGTCATTAAGTCGTGTGGCACTGGTGGCAAGGGTTTCAACGCGGCGGTTCATGGCGTCGCAATAGCGGGTGGCAGGCTCAAAGCGGCGCAATATAAACATGCCAAGTTGAGGATAATGGCCGACCCGTTCTTCGCGCATCTCACTGATACGGGCAAACACAATGCTGGAGTAAGCCTCTGTTGCGCTGAACCGCTGGCGGGTTTGTACGCCACAGCGCTCAAGCTTTGCCGAAAAGAGCGTTAAAGCGCTTAGCAATGGCTCCGCTGGCGACGTGTGTTGCTCGGCGTGTTGGTTAGAGAGCGTCGATAGTTCGGCCTCATAGTATTGAAGGTCGCTACTCAATGCTTTGGCTTCAGGCAGCGCAAGCATCGCCATCATTCGGTAGGTTTCAATATCAAATAGCCGTCTCGCCATTCGTCCTAGTCGGTAGTTGTCCAGACAGTCGTTGACCAGTAAAAAGCGGTTGATGTGCCGATCATCGAGGTTGAAATCGCTCCATACAGTGGCATCGTCGCCCCCTATCCGCGAGCCGGCGGGTTTATCTAAACCGTAGGCCTCAACACTGCCTGCCCAGCGGTTGGCGGTTTCTACGCGTAGTGTGCTGGCGCTGATAATTTGATCAGCATAGTCTGCCAAAACGCTATGTAAAAACTTGGGAGGCGTTGGCCATGTTTGCGGGTCGTCACTGTTTGCTTGCTTGATGGTCAGCGTAAAAAACTCAGTGTGGCGCTCCCATTTCACAGAGCACCCTTGGTAGCTGACAATCTGTTGCACTTGATCTGGGGAAACCGTGGTGCCTGTTGCATCCGCGAGACGAATAAGCAGCGCATCAACGTCATCGCCCTCAATTACAAAGGCGAAGTGATGTAGGCAAGCTGGGCCTTCAAAATAGATAGGGGGGCGGGCGTGGAGCTCGTTATGAAGCGCCGCATGTTGGTGGTGAATAGGGAGTTACTCAATATATTGTTATAGAAAAGTTATTCAGTGGCTTAGTTGGCGCTAAGCTGCCTAGCCAAAAAACCAGTAGCAGACTGCAATGGCCGTAAAAATACCAGCGGCATCGGCCACCAGGGCGCAGCCTAAGCCGTGACGAATACGGCGAATTCCAACGGCGCCGAAATAGACGGCGATAACGTAAAACGTGGTTTCAGTGCTGCCCTGCAGGGTGGCGGCCAGTAGCCCTGCAAAACTGTCGACGCCGAAGGTATCCATGGTTTCAATCATCATGGCGCGGGCGCCGCTGCCGGAAAGCGGCTTCACAAAGGCAGTGGGCAGCGCATCCACAAAGCGGGTGTCCCAGCCAACTCCTTCTACCAGCCAGCGCACGCCGCTTAGCCCGGCATCCAGTACGCCGCTGGCGCGCAGCACACCCACCGCCACCAGCATGGCGATTAGGTACGGCAGCAGGGTGACGGTAAAGCTGACGCCCTCTTTTGCGCCTTCAATAAAAGCGTCATACACCTTCACGCCCCGAAGCGCACCCACCACTAAGAACATAATCACAATACTGAAAAGTGTTAGGTTGCCCACGAGGGTGGAAGCTGCGGCTAACGCCTGTGCTGACATGCCCGCCAGCGTGGTAATTAAAAGCCCCAAGGCAAGTGCAGCAGCGAGTAAGTAGGCAAGCACAACAGGTTGCCAAAGCTTTAAGCGTTGCATTAACGCCACCGCCAGAAGCCCCGCTAGGCTAGAGGCGCTGGTGGCCAGCAAAATAGGTAAAAACACCAGTGTTGGCTCGTCTGCGCCCTGTTGAGCGCGGTACATAAAAATAGTAACCGGCAGCAGCGTGAGCGATGAGGTGTTCAGTACCAAAAATAGAATTTGCGCGTTACTGGCGGTCTCTTGACTGGGGTTAAGGCTTTGCAGCGAGTGCATGGCCTTGATACCAATGGGGGTCGCTGCATTATCCAAGCCCAGAATGTTAGCCGCAAAATTCATACTAATCAGCCCCATCGCAGGGTGGCCACGGGGTACGTCGGGCATTAGGCGGCAAAACAACGGGTCAAGCACACGCCCAAGAAGGCGAATCAGCCCTGCTTTTTCAGCAATAGAAAGAAACCCTAGCCACAGCGTCATGGTACCCAGCAGCACCAAAATGATATCGACGCTCACCCGCGCCATATCGAACAACGACTGCACAAGACGCGCAAATACTTCGCTGTCGCCACCCACTAACCACTGCCAGACAGATGCTGCAAAAGCAGCAATAAAAAAGCTTAACCAAATTCCATTTAGCATGAGGCGCGGGCATCCTGGGCATTGAAGCGATGGCGATTTAAACTGTCAGAGCTGCTTATCCTAACCAATACACGCTCATGGTTACTAACCGGATAGCGAAAGAAAAAACAGGATGAGCGGCGGGGAGAGCAGCGATAGGATAAAGCCGCTGACGACTGCCACGGGCACGCAGGCCACGCCGCCGTGTTGTTGGATAACGGGTAGAGTGAAGTCCATGGACGTCGCACCGCCGTAACCAATGGCCAGGGCGGTGTGGCGGTGAATGACCAGTGGAATCAGGATAAACGCCAGCAGCTCACGGGTAAGGTCGTTAAAAAACGCCACGCCGCCCATCAGTGGGCCAAGCTGGTCGCCAATTAAAATGGCTGAAAGTGAATACCAGCCAAAACCTGACGCCATGGCGAGGCCTTCGTTCCAACTCAACGAAAGCAGCGGAGCGGCCACCAAGCCCGCCAGCAGCGAGCTAAGCGCTAGCGTCACGGCAATGGCTAACCCCATGCGGTTGAGCAATATTTGCTTTAGTGGCATGCCTGAGTTGCGCAATTGGCAGCCAATCAATACCAGCAGCAGGTAGAGCACCCATTCAGCCAGTAAATCGGCTGTATCAAACAGCGCTTCACCTAGATAGGGGCCAAGCAACAGACCTACTATAACGCCTGCCACCACTACTGCGACTAGCAGCAGAGAACCCTGCATCGCGGCCAGTTTGCTGGTAGGGGCATTTTTTACCACCGGGGAGTTGCCCACTTTTAACCTTAAACGACATGACAGCCACCACAGCGCCGCTAAGTTAAACGCGGTGGTAATGCTGAATAGCAGCAGGGCATTGCCGCCCAAGCGTGAAAGTTGACTGGTAAGGTTTTCAAGCCCCGCCAAGCTGATGCCCATAAACAGCAGGATCAGATAAACCGAGCCACTCACGGCTCGGTTTATCTGATCAAGTAAGCGGGATGAGCGAATGCGGACTAAGTAACCCAGCACCAGGGGCAGTAGAACGATCAGTAATCCTGAGAGCATTTAGGGCGTATCTACCTCGGCGGGATTAAATTGCGTCATGGTGAGCTGCGTTTGCCGACGCCCCTCTTTTTCATACCGTGCCGACAGAATTAGCCCCGGCCACTCAGGGTGGAAGTTAATCTGTAAATGGCGGTCGGGCTTCTCCACATCGAAGAGTGTTACGCGGCGTGCTTCAAATTCACCTGCCGGAACGCTGACGGTGCCAGGCTCGGTCACGTAATACTGAAAATGCTCGTCGCGCCCGCGATGGTCGACAAACTCGATATCGCACGGGGCATTGGCTGTGCAGTTCTCGTGACCGGCTCGGCGTGAGAGATCGAACAGCGCAGCCTGACGATCAAGGGAGCTAATATCACTTTCGTCTAGCTGATAACTATCGCCTATTCCAAACAGCGAGTAGCTGCTGTTATAAAGCAGTGAGTGTGTCTCGTTATCATTTAATGTAAAGCGGCTGCGTTCTTGGCCCCTTGCCACTGCCACAGAAAAACGCATATCGCTGAGCCAGTGAAACCCTTCGTTGTTGAGGGTGTGGGTGATGGAAGCGCTCGGCCAGCCGCGAATTTCAAGCTGGTACTGAGCCTCAAAAGGCTGCGGCATGGGAAGTGGCTGGGTATCGGCATTAGGCGCGGTATCGGCGGCGGCAGAGCTATAAAAAGCCAAGCCGTACATTGCCAACATAATAGCAGCGCTGGTTAACTGGCTTTTAGTTAAACGTAGCGAAACGTTACGCAAAAGCTCATCCTCCATTGATAGTGTAGTCCTAAGAGTTGTTGACCAGCACTTGGTTCCCAGTACCAGTATAACGAGGGCGGCGGGCAGCGTCAGTAGCCTGCATCAGGATTAACAGTGGCAAGTTCTTCACCTGCTTCAAAAGCGCGAAGATACGAGATGACTTGGTCAATCGCGTCGTTTAACGGCGTGGGGCCGGCCATGTGGGGGGTGACGATAACCCGCGGATGCTGCCACAACGGGTTGTTGGCAGGTAGCGGCTCTTCACAGAAAACATCCAGCAGTGCACCGCGTAGATGCCCTGGCTTGCGATCTTTGCCAAGTGCGTCTAGTAGCGCCTGCTCGTCGATGAGGCTGCCCCGGCCAGGGTTAATCACACAGGCGCCTTGGGGGAGTTTTGCCAGTCGTTTAGCGTTGAGAATGCCGTGAGTCTCGGCGGTATCCGGCAGAATAGTCACGACGCACTGCACTTGGCTAAGCAGCCCATCAAGTCCTGCGTCACCGTGAAAGCACTCAACACCCGAAATCTGCTTTGCTGAACGGCTCCAGCCTAGTACTGGAAAACCTGCTTGCGAAAGGTGAGTGGCCACTAGGCTTCCAATCGCCCCTAGGCCCAGGATGCCAATTGGCCAGTGGGATTTCTCAGGCACCTGGTGAGGCTGCCACTCGGCATTAGGCTGCTGCTGGGCGTAGCGGTCCATACTGCGATAAAAATGCAGTGCGCCGTAAAGGGTGTAGTCGGCCATTAGCTCGCCCATGCCCGCGTCGCGTAATTTCACGATCGGCACACCGCTGGGTAGGCCAGGCGTTTTTAGCAGGTGATCCACTCCCGCGCCTAGGTTAATAATGCCCTTAAGCTGGGCTTGTTCCTGCAATAGGTGCGCCGGGGCTTTCCAGACTGCTAGGTAATCGGCATTAGCACGCGCTTCGGCGGGCGCGTCGCTCGTCAACACCGTTGCCTGGGGTAGCGCTTTCTCAATCGCCGCCTGCCACTGGGCGGCATCATCAATATGCACCACTATTTTCATATCGTTTCCTCTGGCTCATCGTCGTGTTTTATCAGCCTAACATGGTGAGCGCTAAAGGCTGATCTACGCGGGTATAGCGTATATCACCGTTCAGTATGCACTTTTTGTAATAAAGGCTTTGACCGGCAACCAAGGGTGAGTGCTAGTATCGGCTTAAGACGACATTGGCGGGCCTACTGCGGCGGTGGCCAGGTCGATCCTGTGGCCCAGCGCAGCGCCTATTATGGGCAGTGTGCTGGTTCTTAGTGATCTTTGATGGCGAGTTGCCCGATGACTGAGGTTTCCCTGCCTTTTACGCGCGAAGAGTATGCTACCCGCCTGTGGAAGGTGCGTGCAGAAATGGCTGGCCGTGGCATTGATGTGCTGATCGTCAGCGACCCTTCTAACATGGCGTGGCTAACCGGCTATGACGGCTGGTCCTTTTATGTTCACCAGTGCGTGCTGGTGGGCCTTGAAGGCGAGCCGGTATGGTTTGGCCGCCGGATGGATGCCAACGGTGCCCTGCGCACCTGTTGGATTCATCCTGATAACATCACCTACTACCCGGATTACTATGTTCAGAATCCGGATATGCACCCCATGGAGTATCTGGCTCAGTCGATCATGCCTGACCGTGGCTGGCATACCGGCGTGGTGGGCATGGAAATGGACAACTACTACTTCTCTGCCAAAGCGTATCAAAGCCTTTTGCGCGAACTGCCACATGCGCGCTTTATGGATGCCAACGCCCTGGTGAACTGGTGCCGAGCAATTAAGTCCCCACAAGAAGTCGCTTACATGCGTATCGCCGCCAAAATAGTGGAAGGTATGCATACGCGCATCTTGGAGGTGATCGAGCCGGGCCTTCCCAAGAGCAAGCTGGTATCGGAAATTTACCGCGTCGGTATCGAAGGGTTTATCGACGAAAATGGCAAAGTGTTTGGCGGTGACTACCCGGCCATTGTGCCTATGTTGCCCACCGGCAAAGACGCCGCCGCACCGCACCTTACCTGGGACGACACACCCTTTCGTAAAGGCGAAGGCACGTTTTTCGAAATTGCCGGGGTGTTTAAGCGCTACCACGCGCCGATGTCGCGCACGGTGTTTCTGGGAACACCGCCGGCGGATTTTATCCGTGCGGAGTCAGCCCTGTTGGAAGGCATTGAAGATGGCTTAGCCGTTGCCAAGCCTGGCAACCGCACGGCGGATATCGCCATGGCGCTGGGCGCGGCCATGGATAAATACGGTTTTGATCGGGGTGGTGCTCGCTGTGGTTACCCCATTGGTATTTCTTATCCGCCCGACTGGGGCGAGCGCACGATGAGCCTACGTCCCTCAGATGAAACCATCCTAAAACCTGGCATGACCTTTCACTTTATGCCCGGCCTATGGGAGGACGATTGGGGTCTGGAAATCACTGAAAGCATTCTTATTACTGATACCGGCTGTGAAACTCTGGCCAATTTTCCGCGCCAGCTGTTTGTTAAGTAGTGGGTTGTAAAAAATAAAAGGAACATGCAATGACCGATCAACTGAGTCAAAAGCGCCCTAGCCCTATCTCTGCCACCGTTGATTTTGATGCCGATGGGGTGCAACACGGTTTTTTAAAGCTGCCGATCTCTACCGATGAGTCGGCCTGGGGAGCGGTGATGATCCCTGTCACCGTGATTAAAAATGGCGAAGGCCCCACGGCGCTACTAACGGGCGGCAATCACGGCGATGAGTACGAAGGGATTACCTCGTTGCTTAAGCTTTCTGCATCGCTGAAAGCAGAAGAGGTGACTGGGCGGGTGATTATCGTTCCGTGCATGAATACGCCCGCGGTCATGGCAGGTAAGCGCACCTCGCCGATGGATAAAGGTAACCTTAACCGCAGTTTTCCCGGTGATCCGAACGGCAGTGTCACGCCACAAATTGCCGACTACTTTACCCGCGTGCTGGTCCCCATGAGCGATGTGGTACTCGATCTGCACTCCGGTGGCCGCACGCTGGATATCCTGCCGTTTGGCGCCTCTCATGTGCTGGATGATAAAGCGCAGCAGCAGTCTGCTCTTGAGGGTGCCAAAGCCTTTGGCGCGCCCTATGCCATGGTGATGTTTGAGCTGGACGCAGAGAAACTATTCGATACGGCCTGTGAACGCCAGGGCAAGGTATTTGTAGCCACCGAGCTAGGCGGTGGCGGTACCTCCACGCCGCAAAGCATTGCGATTGCCGAGCGCGGTGTGCGCAATTTCTTGATTCATTACGGCTTGGTCGCGGGTGAGGTGGAAATGCCCGAAGGCGGTCAGATGTATCTCGATATGCCGGATGCCAGCTGCTACGTACAGAGCCAACACTCCGGCGTACTGGAGTTGCTCGTCGCGTTGGGAGATGAGGTGAAAAACGGCCAAACCATTGCCCACGTATACGACATGACCCGTAGTGGCACGGCCCCGGTGGCCTATAAAGCGGAACGCGACGGTATTTTAATGGCCCGCCGCGCGCCTTCGTTAATCAATATGGGGGACACCCTTGCGGTGATCGCTGATGTTGTTGAACGTCTGGAGGCGTAGCGTCGGGCATGATGAAACTCGACCGTTATGATCTGAAAATACTCGACATCCTCTCCCGGGATGGGCGCATTACCAAGTCGAAACTTGCCGAGGCGATTAACCTCTCGGTAAGCCCCTGCTGGGAGCGGGTGAAACGGCTAGAAAAGGCGGGCGTGATTGAAGGCTATACGGCGCGCATCAATGCAGACGTATTGGTACCGCGTAACCCAGTGTGGGTGCAGATCGAACTCAAGCAGCATAACGCCGAAAGTTTCGCCCGCTTTGAAACGTTAGTCATGCAAACCCCAGAGGTTACTGAATGTGTGGCGGTGGGGGGAGGGGTCGATTACTTAGTCAAGTTTGAAGCTCGCACCATTGATAGCTACCAGCGCCTGATGGATAAGTGGTTAGTATCTGAGGCGGGTATTGAGCGTTACTTCACCTACATTGTGACAAAAACGGTTAAGCGCGAGCCCATTGGCATTGACGACACTGATATGCTCTAGTGTGCTATTCGCTAACTGCCGAAAAAAACCACGCAAAAACGCCTTTTCACAAAAAAAGTGCAGCGATAACTCCTCGTTTTCAAAAACACTTCGTGGCCACTCTCCTTTACCCTAGTTACATCGAATCAGCTCGGCGTTAGGTCGAGCGATTCACCTTTATTTTTATAATGGTTTGTCGTCCAACGTGGCTGCAGCCAGGGGAGGTGCCCATGACCACACTATCGACCACGCTCGCGAAACGCCTGGAAGATCCGCGTCTTTTCCGGCAGTACGCCTACGTTGACGGCAAGTGGACCCATGGCGAAGGTGGCCATGAAGAAGCCGTATATGACCCAGCGACTAACGAAGCCATTGGGCATATCCCGCTCCTGGAAGCTGAACAGATTACGGCCGCAGTGGATGCTGCAGAGGCTGCGTTTACCCACTGGCGTGCGCTGCGCGCTGATGAACGTTGCGAGCGGCTGCTCGCTTGGTACGACCTAATTCAAGCCAACCGTGAAGACCTCGCCACCATCATGACCCTAGAGCAGGGCAAGCCACTGCCCGACGCCCGTGGTGAGGTTCAGTATGGCGCTAGCTTTGTGCGCTGGTTCGCAGAAGAGGGCAAGCGTACCTATGGCGAAACCATTCCTAGCCACATTCCTAACGCCTCACTTGGCACCCTTAAAGAGCCGGTGGGTATTGCTGCAATGATTACGCCGTGGAACTTCCCGCTGGCGATGATTACCCGCAAAGCAGCGGCCGCGCTTGCTGCTGGCTGCCCGGTAATTGTCAAACCCGCCAACGAGACGCCGTTTTCGGCGCTGGCGCTAGCAGAGTTGTCCGAGCGAGCGGGTATTCCAGCCGGGATTTTCAACGTAGTGCTGGGCGACCCGGCGGAAGTCTCGAAAATTTTGTGTAGCGAGCCGCGTATTCGTGCGCTGTCGTTCACCGGCTCCACGCGTGTAGGGCGCCTATTAATTGAGCAGAGCGCTAATACCGTCAAGCGTCTTTCTCTGGAGCTGGGTGGCAACGCGCCGTTTATTGTTGGGCCAGATATGGACCCCAAACAAGCCGCCTATGCGGCCATCGACGCCAAGTTTCAAACCGCTGGGCAGGATTGCCTTGCCGCGAACCGTATTCTGGTTCATGAGTCGATTCACGATGAGTTCGTTGAGCATTTCAAGGAGCGCATGTTGGCCCTCACAGTGGGAAATGGCTTGCAGAGTGAAATTGACCTTGGCCCGCTCATTCATCGACAGGCGGTAGAAAAAGCGGCAGCCATTGTGGATGACGCCATCTCCAAAGGCGCTACCGTGAGCGGCGGCGACCAAAGCCAAGCGCCAGGTGAGAACTACTTTATGCCGGTTATGCTGACAGGCGTGACCCCCAAAATGAAAGTATGGCGTGAAGAGAACTTCGCCCCTGTGGCAGGCATTACTGCTTACAGCACCGACGACGAAGTGATTGAAATGGCTAACGACACCGAGTACGGCCTAGCGGCCTATATCTATACCCACGATATTCGCCGTATCTGGAAACTGATGCGCGCGCTGGAGTACGGCATGGTGAGTGTCAACTCGGTGAAAATGACGGGCCCGCCGGTGCCTTTTGGCGGTGTGAAGCAATCCGGCCTTGGCCGTGAGGGCGGCGCCACTGGTATCGATGAATATCTAGAAACGAAGTATTACTGCTTGGGTGCTTTGGGCTCAGTATCGGGTAGCTAACGACGGATCGCTCAGTCAGGCCTTTGCTCGCAGAGCAGCAGTTATTGCCTAAAAAAGTGCTTACTTATTAAAAATACCCTCCTCGCTGACCGGGGAGGTTTACCGTATAGAGAGAACGTTATGAGCTTGCATCAGGATCTGATCGAACGCGACCGCAAAGTTACGTTCCACGCTTCTACCCACCTGCGCGATTTTGCCCACGGCGATGCGCCGGGCCGCGTAATTACCGGCGGTAAAGGCATTAACATTGTGGATAAAGATGGCCGTGAGTTTATCGACGGCTTTGCGGGGCTTTACTGCGTCAATATTGGCTATGGTCGCACCGAAGTTGCGGAAGCGATCTACAAACAAGCCCTGGAACTCTCCTACTATCACACCTACGTGGGTCACTCCAACGAGCCACAAATTGAGCTTTCCGAGCGCATTTTGAAAATTGCCGGCATGAACATGTCCAAGGTCTACTATGGCATGTCCGGCTCGGACGCCAACGAAACCCAGCTTAAGATCGTGCGTTATTACAATAACGTGCTGGGCCGCCCGCAGAAGAAGAAGGTCATTTCACGCATGCGCGGCTACCACGGTTCAGGCATTGCCTCTGGCTCGCTGACCGGTCTGAAAGCATTTCACGACCATTTTGACCTGCCGATTGACACGATCCGCCATACCGAAGCGCCGCACTACTATCTGCGCGCCGCCGAGCAGCACGGTATGACTGAGCTGGAATTCTCCTCCTTCTGTGCCGATAAGCTCGAAGCGATGATTCTGGATGAAGGCCCGGATACCGTGGCCGCTTTTATCGGCGAGCCAGTACTGGGTACCGGCGGTATCGTGCCGCCGCCAGAAGGTTATTGGGAGGCCATCCAAGCCGTGCTGACGAAGTACGATGTGCTGCTGATTGCCGACGAAGTAGTGTGTGGCTTTGGACGCACCGGTTCCGATTTTGGCAGCCACCATTACAACATGAAGCCTGATTTGGTCACCATCGCCAAAGGCCTCACCAGTGCCTACCAACCGCTTTCCGGTGTGATTGTGGGTGACAAAGTATGGAAAGTGCTTGAGCAGGGCACCGGCGAGTTTGGCCCTATCGGCCACGGCTGGACCTACTCCGGCCACGCCCTAGGGTGTGCTGCTGGCCTTGCCAACCTGGACATTATCGAGCGTGAAAACCTCGTAGGTAACGCCGCTGAAACCGGCGCTTACTTCCAAGCTCAGCTGAAAACCGCCTTTGAAGGCCACCCCTTGCTGGGCGATGTGCGTGGTGTTGGCCTGATGGCAGCGCTGGAGTTCTCACCAGATGCCAAGCAGCGGCTGCACTTCGACCCAGCGCTGAAAGTTGGCCCCCGTGTCGCTGCGGCGGCAATGGAAGAAAGTTTGATAGCCCGTGCAATGCCACAAGGCGATATCCTGGGTTTTGCGCCGCCGCTGACCATTAACCGTAGCGAAGTTGATGAGATGATTGGCCGTACCAAACGTGCCATCGACCGTATTACCGATGAACTGGTGCGCTCGGGCGATCTTAAAACCGGCGAACAAAAAGCTGCCTTTACCGTTTAATAGGGCTGAACGCCGGTCAAACGCCGCTGTATATCACAGCGGCGTTTTTGTTTTTCAAACAGACAGCTATGCTAAATGCATGAGATAACGAGTCACAAGCACCAGGGCGGGAGTTACTATGCAACCGGTATTAGCATTTGATGTGTACGGTACGTTGATTGATACCCAGGGCGTAACGGTGGAGCTTGAAAAGCGCCTGCGCGATTCTGCAAAAGCAGGCGAGTTTTCCAAGCGCTGGCGGGAAAAACAGTTGGAATACAGCTTTCGCCGAGGACTAATGGGCGCTTACGTGCCGTTTTCAGAATGTACCCGTGAAGCATTGGTATTCACCGATCGTGCGATGCAAACGGGCCTTACCGATAATGACCAAGACCACTTGATGGCGATTTATGCGGAGTTGCCCGCGTTTCCTGATGTGGTGCCTGCACTTGACCAATTGCGCGATGCAGGTATTCGTTGCGTCGCATTTTCTAACGGTACTCATGAAGCGGTGACTAAACTACTTGCCCGGGCAGGCGTAGAAAGCCACATGGACGCGGTGGTTAGCGTCGATGATGTAAAACGCTTCAAGCCTGACCCCGCCGTGTATGCTTATTTACGTACCCGGCTAGAGATTCGGCCAGAGCATACCTGGCTGATTTCCAGCAACCCCTTTGACGTGATTGGAGCTACTCATGCAGGGCTGCGCAGCGCCTGGATAAGACGTCACGCTGACGCGCCCTTTGACCCTTGGGGCGGTGAACCTGACATGACGGTGTCTGATTTAGAGATCTTAGCTGAACGCATTATTCGATAGGTTGTGAACCCGGTTGCTGAAGCCGCATAATGACGCACGCTTAATGAATTAGGAAATTGACCATGTCGGAAAAAGTCTACTGTATCGCCAGCTTCAAACCCAAAGCCGGTAAAGAGGAAGCTGTCTTTAAAGCGCTGCAATCATTAGAGCCGAACACCCACCGGGAAGATGCATGTATTCACTACACCGTCACGCGTCAAATCGATAACCCTTTCGCTCAGGGCACCAGCTACCCCATCGTGTTCCATGAAATTTGGGCCAGCCGTGAAGAGTTTGAAGCTCACTGCCAGCGTAAAGAGATCCAGGATTTTTTCGCTGAGCATGTCGAATCTCCTGATGGCGATATTGAAGATGCCAACGTGTGCGTTTACACCGATGAGCCGTGGAATTTTGATGCTCCCAAGGTGTAAAAAGCGGCAAGAGTGTAGAATACGCCCATGACACACACGAAAAAATGGAGCCAACATGACTGAAAAGAAAATGAACGTCGAAAGCTTTAACCTGGATCATACCAAGGTAAAAGCGCCTTACGTCCGCTTGGCCGATATTAAAGAAGGCCAGCACGGTGACCGTATCCATAAATACGACCTGCGCATCTGCCAGCCTAATAAAGAGCACATGGACATGCCCGCGCTTCACTCTTTGGAGCATTTAATGGCTGAGCTGTCGCGCAATCACACGGATAAAGTGGTTGATATTAGCCCGATGGGCTGCCAAACCGGCTTTTATATCGCGATGATCAACCACGATGATTATGACGGAGTGATCGACATCATTGAGCAAACGCTCAATGATGTGCTGAATGCCACTGAAGTACCCGCTTGCAATGAGCTGCAGTGCGGCTGGGCCGCCAGCCATAGTTTGGAAGGTGCGCAGGAACTTGCCCGCAATCTGCTGGCTAAGCGCAATGAATGGACAAACGTATTCGCGTAAGCTAAGCGAATACATATGTCATTACACGAATGCCTCCGTGCTCTATGTAACTGCACGGGGGCGTTTTTGTAAGTGATTGTTGATAACAATTGGAAACGCAATAGTTGTTGTTAACATAATACTTTTTGGCTAGTTTAAGTTATTAAAAGTCTGTATTTTTAAAATATTCGATACTCCATATTCGATACTCCATATTCGATACCCCATCACTGATAATTAAAACGACACGGGGAATAACAATGCATACCCTCTACCAAAGTAAAAATCCATCCGCAAAAGTGTTACAAAACCTTATCAAGCATGAGTACGAGCTTTGCATCTACGCTAAAAATTTACCGTGCACACTAGCGGCTGAGGTAGTAGGGCTAAGCCTGGATGGTGGACAGCTATTGTTAAAGGTAGAGACACAGGGAGATAAGATAGAGGACTATTTAGATGAAGAGTGCATTAATTTTGACATTGAGGCCCTTCACCTCTATGAAGCCAGTGATAAGAATAGAACGCTAAGACGTGACGCGTACAGTATTAGCAATGTACCTGCAGTGGCGACAAAGCTAAATGCCGGTATCTATCAGTTAAAATGCACACTGCCTGCGTCTGTTTTTTTAGTGGAGCACCGTGGCACTGCCAGAATCCCCTTTATTTTAGGGATGAGCGCAAGGGTGAGTATTGAAATTTATACTAACGGTTTGGTAGTAAATGGTTCTTTGCGCAATATTTCAGTAGGTGGCTGCCTAGTGGAGATTAGTATTGAGGATAGTAATGCGCTAACTGTTGGTCACCTGTTGCCCGGGGTCACCATAGAGTTTCCAAACGGTACTAACTTTCGCGCAAAAGCGTTATTGCGCCATATACGGCCTTTTGGGCACCATGGCTATGCCGCGCTAGGTATACAGTTTGAAGGGCTAGACCCACAGCAGACAGAAGAGATTTTTCACCTGGTTTCCGAGGTAGAGCGCGAGGCTGCTTATCGTTCAGGTATTAATGAAAAAATAGTCAGTCATTCGTATCTTTTTCTACCCGGTACAAAACAGAAAACGATTCTCCGTCGTGAGGAGCAAAGCCTGGAAAAGCGCAAACGTCAATCGCCTATACAACGCGGTGTTTTGGAGTTAGCACATCAGCTTCAGTATGCACTGATGTATATTAAAAGCCGTGAACACTTCCCTGAAAAAACACTCTATGACTGTGTTGAAACGGTGCTTTATTTTGTCAGGCAAGATAGAAAAACAGCGCTGTATTCGCTCTCCTTTTTGCACAATGAGCCGGGCTGGGTAAGGCACGCCATACGTGTGGCCACGCAAACCGCTGATATGATGCTATTAAGGGACGCCTATTCAATCAGCATTAGGGAAGTGGTGCTAGGCGCTTTGTTGCATACCATGGGTAAGCCCTTAATGGTGAGCGAAGAGCTACCCTCTTTAAAAGAGAGCATGAACGCACGTCAGAAGCTTCTTTTAAAGCAGCATGTTAATGTTCTGATAGAAAAGCTAACAGCACTAAAGTGGGTGCCTAGTGAGATATGTGAAGATGTAATATTGAATGCTAACGAGCGGCTGGATGGCACGGGCTACCCACGAGGCTTGAAAGATGAGCAGTTAACAGAAGTGGTTAAGCTTGTATCAATTATTAAGGCGGTTGATAAGCTGACCCATGTGCGCAATGGAATTCAACCCCGTACGCCTCTAGATGCCTACCGCATAGTTAATGAGCAGCATGGTAGCTATGATAAGGCGATATTGGTTGAGTATATTCAGTGCTATGGCCTTTATCCTATTGGTAGCTTGGCGAAATTTTCAGGTGGCTTTTTAGCATGGATAATGGATGTTGATAATAAAGGTATGCCGGTGAAAGTCGATGTGGTTAAAAACTTGGCCTTTAGGGATACAAATATCGATACTATTTTAGACGTGAACGACTTTGGTCAAATCGGTAGGCTGGAGGGCATTGTCGATCCGGATGATTATGGTATTCAGTTTGCAAAAATGTAACCGCGATAGATGAGTTGGCCTGTTTTTAAATGCTCTATATAAATGCCCTACAGGGCAGGGCGTGTTAAAAACCACTGTATCCAGTTATGTGTTGTATCAGTGTGACTTTAACCATTTTGCCATAAACTCATCAGCAGGCAGGGGTTTGTCGTACAAATAGCCTTGTCCCTCTTGGCAGCCCATCTCACGTAGGGCTGTGGCCAGCTCGCAAGACTCCACCCCCTCAGCAACCGTGACCATGCCCAGGCTATGGGCCATCACAATAATTGTCTCCACAATAGTGCGGTCGTGATGGTTGTTTAGCATGTCGAGAATAAACGACATATCAATTTTGAGCTTATCGGCTGAAAAGCGCTTTAGGTACGCCAGCGATGAGTAGCCTGTGCCGAAATCATCAATGGCTAGGCCGTAGCCAGCCTCTTTTAGAGCTTGAGTTATCGCCACGGCTTCCTCGGGGGCTTCCATAAAGCCACTCTCAGTCAGTTCAAGGCAAATTTGAGAGGGCAAGACGCCATGGGCAATACATTTACGCTGTAGGTTGTCGATAAGCCGGGAGTCTTCAAAGTGGCGAGACGCAATGTTGATGGCTATTTTTCCGGGCATGGTGAGCCCTTCAGACTGCCAAGCGGCCAACTGGCGAAAAACGTCGTTGATGACCCAGTTGCCCAGTGGAATGATAAGGCCGCGTTCTTCTGCCAAGGGTATAAACTCATTCGGGCCAACAAACCCCAGCACGGGGTCGTACCAGCGACAAAGGGCTTCTGCACCGGTTAACAGGCCGGTTTTGAAGTCAATTTGCGGTTGATAATGAAGGCTTAATGACCCGTTGACTAGCGCTTCAGAGAGCCGCTTTGCCATATCCAATCGCGAAGCAAGTGCAACCCCCATCTGTGCTTCAAAAAAGAGATAAGGTAGTTTTTGCTGCTTGGCTTGGTACATGGCAATATCAGCGTGCTTCAGTAGTTCCCGGGCACTCTCTGCATCGTCTGGGTATAGCGCAACGCCAATACTCACTTCTAGCTCAAAACTCTGACCATCGATGACCAGAGGGTTCGCCAGTGCATGCAGCAAGCACTCTGCCGTGTGAATAAGTGAGCGTTGAGTGCTTGGTTCGATGAGCACCACAAATTCATCGCCCCCCAAGCGAGCGAGATACTCATTGCCCGTAAGGGATCGCTGGAAGGCCGCCGCCACCGCCTTTAAAACCTTATCGCCAACATCGTGCCCTTGGGTATCGTTAATCTCTTTGAAGTGGTTAAGGTCGAGCAGCATTAAGCCAAGGCCGTGGTCTTGTTCTACCGCATGATCAAAGCCACTTTCCAGGCGCCGTATGAATGCAGTGCGGTTAGGTAAGCCGGTACCTGGGTCGTAAAAAGCGAGTTGGCGAATATGTGCTTCATCTTTTTGGCGCGCCAGCTCTGCGGCAACGCCCGAGGCGAAAATCTGTAACACGCTGGAAACTAACTCGGTGTCGTGTAGCGGTTCTCTGTACATTACGCCTAACAACCCAATCGCCTTGCCCTCATTATTATCTAACCGTCGGCCTGCGTAGGCACGCACCCAGTACAGTGCATCACGCCCCTCCACGGGAAGTGATGACCCAGCACCGTCAGCCACAATACACTCACTATTAGCTAACACTTCTGCACAGGGAGAACCTGGTAGAGTGTAGGTAAAATTAGGCTGCCGCTCCCCATCAATCACGACTGCCAGCGTATCAGCCCGATTGGGGTCGCTGGTATTAAGCTGAGCAATAAACGCTAAGTCTGCGCTTAGCGCATCTGCCATATGGTGAGTTAGCTGATCGAGAAACTCCTCCCCTGTGCGTGCAGAAACAGCCAGGGTGATTTTTAATACCGCGCGCTGAATGCGTTGCTGAGCCGCTTTACTGCGTAGCGTATCAATACCAAAGGCGACGTTACCTGCTAGTGCATTAAGTAGCTGTAACTCATCGTCGTCGAAGGGTTGAGTATCAGGCTTATAAAGTGCCAGCACGCCATAACATTGGTCGTGGCACTCAAGGGGGAGGCACACGACGCTGCGTAGATGGCAGGCTAACGCAATGTCTTTTTGCGAGCTAAAAGCAGGGTGGTTTGCAATATCAGCAAGCTGTATAGGTGTGCAGCAGCCTACCTCGGTGTGCTCCAGGTGCGGAGAAGCCGCATAAAACTCCCCGAACGCTGCCACAATAGTCGCTATGTGGTCGTGTGCCTTGCCTGCAGCTGCTTGAGGGGCGATTACATGCCTATTGCCCGGCTGTGAATAGCCGATCCAAGCCATCGAAAACCCACCAACCTCAACGGCCTGCTGACAAACTGTGTCTAATAATGCCTGTTCACTACTGGCTTGGGTAATCACTTTGTGGCTATGGCTAAGTAGCTTTAAGGCGTGCCTTTTGTAGAGCGTGCGCTGCTGCTGGCGCCGCTTTTTTTCAAGCCGGGTAATCTCCGCCCCGATACTCACCGACGCCATGCGTAGTACTTCCGCCGAGTAACGTGAGTCTTCAATAGCGCTGGGGCTGGCGTTAGCGGCTGCTACAAACCCAATGGACCCTCTTTCAGAATGAGCTGCCGAGGGTAGGGTGAAGGGTACGCTTAAATAATCATCAACATTTAGTGTAGGGAGCAGCAGGTTGTGGGGGAAGTGTTGCGCGGCGTTTGGGTGAATATTTAAATTGACTGTGTTGTTGGTAGCGCTTGGAGGCACATCTTTTAAAGAAAACGTGACGTTATTAAGTAAACTTCCTTTAGACCACATTGCTAGCGTGGTGGCCTGTTGATGCTTATCAATACGAGCAATTATTAAATGGTCGACTGCTAACAACGCACCAAGCGCCGCTGCGACTTTTTCAAAGTAGGCTTCGCCATGCGCTTCAGAGAGCACGTCGGCAAGGCGATGGAAAATGTTAGCGTCTGAAACCTGGCAATTCATTGATTTTCCTAAATAACTGCCGCTAGCAGAAATGGTTTGGCGTAAGGTTATTGGAAGTTTTCTAGCGAGGCTTGGAGAATGAATTTTATGAATAAATAGCCTGCGTAAATTTTGAACAGTACGAAAGTTGATTTTAAAACTAGAGTTGTTTAAACAATTCACTGCTTGATGTTCATAAATATAAATTATAAATTATAAATTAGAAAATTTTAATGTAGATTAATTTAATTTTTTGAATGATACGTGCTTCATCCTTATGACAGTAATAGTGGGCTACTCACTGAGCGGTTATACCAATAGTATTGACAATCATAAAGTTAATAAATGATAGCACGAAAGCTAATGCGCTCGTCGAGTATTCTTTTATGCCGCTTTACAAGGGAAGTATAACTAACTCAATGGAGGTGTAGAGCTATCTTCGAGAAAGCACCGTGTATTTACTCTCCTAGGTAGATGGCAGGAGTACGCCTAGAAATTATCGTGAACCTAGACGATAGGAGTAGCTTGCCCCTGGGAAGGAGAAGGGCTGGGATGCACTAACCCTTATTCTTCACAGCCCGCCTATCCGATGCTTTTAATAAGCGCAATCTTGTCTGTCTGCATACGCTTTGTTGCCTTTGAATGGGGTGATGAAGTAGAGAAAATATTTCAATAATTTTTAGCTATAGGCTCCTAATTGATTGAGACAGAGCGTACATCTCACAGCGCCCCGTTGCTCAGTGAGCAAAATCCCCATGTAAGTTGTTGAAATAGGCGGTTTAGTTAGCATGCTATTGGTGTAAATAATAATTGTTTGCACTTGCGAAAATGTTCTTATTGGGTAATATGGCCCAAATAAAAAAGCGCCTCACTCTCATTATCATTCTCATTTTTTGATCGGGATGATAGTTCACGGTCGTCTTACCGGTGCTTTTAAGTCTTACACAAGGGAGCATGCACCATGTTAACAACGAAGAAAAAAGCGCTTTCCAGCGCAATCAACTCACACACTTTTAGTGCGGTGAGCGCTCGCTCATCCTCTTATGCACGCACATTGCTTACCGCTAGCGCCTGCATTCTTGCAACAGCAGGCGTTAATGCTCACGCACAAACCGCCGCAGAGGCCTCAGCTGAGCTTGATACGGTCACTGTGACAGGCTACCGCGGTACGTTTATGGATAGCGTGAAGTATCAGCGGGATGTATTGGAAACACCGCGCATCGTAACGGTGTTGACCAGTGACCTACTGGAAGACCAGAGCGTTACCGAACTGCGCGATGCGCTGCGCAATGTTTCTGGCATTAGCTTGCAAGCAGGTGAAGGTAATCCACCCGGTGGCGACCAGCTTAAAATTCGCGGTTTTAACGCACGCGACGATATTAACGTGAACGGTAGCCGCGACCTGGGTAACTACTTCCGCGATCCTTTCTATGTCGATCAAATCGAGGTGGTTAAAGGCCCTAACTCGGCGTTCTCTGGCCGTGGTTCTGCGGGAGGCACCATTAACTTTGTGACCAAGCAGCCGTTAATGGAAGACCGCAACCGAATAGAAACCTCTGTGGGCACGGATGAGTTGTTTCGTCTAACCGGTGACTTTAACCGTCGTATAGATGATAACAGTGCGTTTCGTCTCAACTTGATGCATCACACGCAAGACGGCCATGGGCGAGACGTTGTGGAGCATGACCGCCAAGGCGTGTATGCCGCTTACGTGTGGGGGTTGCAAGAAGATACGCGGGTAGACGTTGATTTCTTACATACTCGGCAAAATAACGTTCCCGACCAGGGGATTCCACTTGATCGGGAAGGATTTAGTGGTGACCCTTCGGGCTTAAATGATCGTGGCCGTACGCCGGGTGGTCAGCGCGCAGGCGATGGTTACTACACCGGGCAGCTGCCGCCGGGGATTGATTACAGCAGTTTCTACGGGCATGTTGATGACTATCAAAAGATCAACGTTGACCAGCTGGGCGTCGCCGTTGAGCACTATGTCAACGATGGCTTGAGCGTGCGCAACCAGTTCCGCGCTAGCCGGGTAGAGAATGATTCCATTACGTCGTCACCGCGAATCAAAATCCCTGAAGCGGCTTGGGGCAGCGGTGACTTCTCTCAGGCGCAGGTGCAAGGTGACTTAAAGCCGCGTGATCAAACAGATACGTCGTTCTTTAACCAAACAGATTTGCTGCTCTCCTTTGATACGGGCCAGATTGGTCATGATTTAGTCGTCGGTGCTGAAGTGGGCTATGTGGATATTAAAAATGACCGCCGCCCAGACCAAAATGGCCCGCGCACCTCTCTGTATGATCCTGAGCGTCGGGTAAGGCCTGTTGCATATTACGATGGCACACGTCACCGCTTAGAGTCGGAGCAGGTAGGGCTTTATGCGCTGAACGTGGCGGCGCTTGCACCTCAGTGGGACTTACATACCGGCGTGCGCTGGGATCATGTCAAATCAACCGCCACGGATACTGGCTATGATGAACCGATTGGCCCAGTGTCGCGAACGGATAGCGAATGGAGCGGTAACCTGGGGTTGGTCTTCAAGCCAACGGAAAACGGTACTGTGTATGCCTCTGTAGGCACATCATTTGATGTGACCGGTACCTTTGATCGTGGGCTGGTGCAGCTAGCCGGTGGTGGCGATGCGACCGAAGGGGGCCGCGAAGACATTATTGATGAGTCTGCCTTCAATACCGATCCAGAGCGGACCATTGCCTATGAACTGGGTACTAAGTGGAACGTTGCCGATAACCTGCTGCTGAGTGCTGCACTGTTCCGTACGGATAAGAACAATGCACGCACGCCGGCTCAGGGCGGCGGAGACCTACTTGATGTGCTAGACGGTAAGCAGCGCGTTGAAGGCTTCGAGATTGGTGCCATGGGTAGCTTAGCCCCGGGTTGGGACTTGTATACCAGCTACACGTACATGGACTCTGAAGTGCGTAGCTCTAATAACGCGTGGGAAGTTGGGTCACGTTTGGGCGGTACGCCGCGCCATACGTTTAACGTGTGGTCTGACTACGAGGTGACACCGCAGTGGAGCATTGGTGGCGGTATGGAGTACGTCGCAAGCCAGGTCAACAGCGTGGCGTCTGAGCCGGACGCGCGCCGCCGCCAAGTTGAAATCGATGGGTACTCGGTGTTCCATGCGTCAACGGCTTATCGCTTTACCGATGAACTACAGCTTCGTGTGAATGCCTTTAACCTGACGGATAAAGACTATATTTCTCAGCTAGCGGAAGGCGGTGCGCAAGGGATTCCTGGCCCAGGCCGCCATGCCATTGCAACGCTTCGCTACGACTTCTAAGAGCTAACTTATGATTGTCAGTTTTGAAAATATTCTGACACCTGAAGAGCTGGCGACCATGCGTCGCCAGCTATTAGAGGCCGAGTGGGCGCGTGGCATTAGTGCGGGCCCACAGGCACGACAGGTGAAAAAGAACCTGCAAATCCCAGAGCAGTCACCGGTGCTTCGCGATATGCGCACTATCGTGATGCGTGCATTAAACCGTACGCCAGAAGTGATGAGCGCTGTACTGCCTTTAAAAATTATTCCACCTAACTTCAATCGTTACACGGTGGAAGATAGTCACTACGGTAAGCACATTGACAGCACGTTGCGTCCACTGCCAGACGGCAGCTATTTGCGCACCGATGTGTCGGCAACGCTGTTTCTGTCTGATCCGGATGAGTACGAAGGGGGCGAGCTGAAAATTACCGACACCTTCGGCGAACAAACCGTTAAATTATCGGCAGGGAGCTTAATTACCTATCCGTCGGGTTCGCTACATGAAGTCACGGCGGTGACAAGCGGTGAGCGACTGGGCTGCTATATGTTCATGCAAAGCCTGATTCGCGACACAGAAAAGCGCCGTTTACTTTATGAAATGGACACGTCGCTGCGTCGACTAAGGTCGGAGCAAGGAGAGGCGCACCATGAGTTGGTTGCCCTTACGGGCACGTATAACAACCTGGTTAGAATGTGGTCGGAGTGTTGATTGCTAAATGAAGGTTGCCTGTTAGGTTTCGATTGTTGACCGGCGCGTAATGCGCCGGTTTTTTTATGGCAGACCTCTTCACAGGGGCTCTTCTTGAATTATGTTATGTTATAACATAATATTTTAATAGGTGTCGGCCACTAAAATGTGACTGTGGGCGCCTGCCGTTAATAAGCGACTGATAATTATACTATTAACGTATAGTTATGATATATCATAACTATATTGTGTAAGGGATTGATTAATGAGTAAACGTGGGTTGAAGAGTGTGCTTGCAGGACTGACGACCGCAGCACTTTTTATACCGCCCATCGCGGTGGCGGAAGGCAGCAGAGATACTGGCTTGGAAATTGATGTCTCGCTGATTTTGGAAGGATTTTTTTATAACGAAATATCCAGCGGTAATCAGACGCCGGCTGGTTTTTCAGGCCATGATCATGGCCATGACCACGGACACAGCCACAGCCATGACCACGGTCTGAGTGAAGGCTTCAACCTTGGGCATTCCGAACTGGTCATTGAATCGCGGCTGGGCGACTTATTAGATGGCACGCTGCTAGTAGGGTTTGATGAGGATCACATAGAAGTTGAAGAAGCCTACTTAGTTACGCGTGCGTTACCGGCAGGGTTTCAGCTTAAGGGTGGTAAGTTTCTGTCAGACGTGGGGTACATGAATAGCCGCCACCCGCATGACTGGGACTTTTCTGATCGTCCGCTGGTGAATCGTTTCCTATTTGGTGACCACGGTCTGCAAGAAACGGGGATACAGGCGAGCTGGGTAGCGCCAACGCGGACGTTTACACGATTCGGTATTGAAGTGTTACAGGGAGAAAACGGCCACTTTAACCGCTTTGTCGCCGTCGCCAGTGGTCACGGCGATCACGGGCATGGTCACGGCGATCACGGGCATGGCCACGATGATCACGGGCATGGTCACGACGATCACGGGCATGGTCACGACGATCACGGGCATGGCCACGATGATCACGGGCATGGTCACGACGATCACGGGCATGGCC